>NZ_CP011524.1:0-644901 GCF_004154955.1 Intestinimonas butyriciproducens
ATGAATTCCGCCGCGGATATCTGGTCCAAAGTGCTCTCCCTCATGGAAGCGGACATGACCGCCACCACCATTCACACCTGGTTTGACGACACGGTGGCCTTGTCCCTGGATGAGGACAAGTTTATTCTCCACACACCCTCAGACTTCAAGCGGGATATTATCCTCTCCCGCTATCTGCCCCCCATTCAAAAGGCCCTGCACGAACTCTTCTCCGCCGACTTCCAGGTGGTAGTACTGGGCGCAGAGGAGCTGGAAAAGTATCAGAACAGCCGCCGTCCGAAGGAAGACGGCTTTCTACCCGGTACCGAGGAGTATACCTTCGAGCGCTTCGTGGTGGGCTCTTCCAACAAATTCGCCCACGCCGCCGCCCGCGCAGTGGCGGACCACCCGGCCCTCAACTACAATCCCCTCTTCATCTACGGAGAATCCGGCCTGGGAAAGACCCATCTGCTTTACGCCATCGCCCACAAGATCCACGCAGACCATCCGGACTACCGCATCGTCTACATCAAGGGCGACGCCTTCACCAACGAGCTCATTCAGGCCATTCGGGAAGGCCGAAATCAGGAGTTCCGGGAGAAATTCCGGTCGGCAGACGTCTTTTTGATGGACGACGTACAGTTCATTGCCGGCAAGGACTCCACTATGGAGGAGATGTTCCATACCTTCAATACCCTATACGAGACCCGAAAACAGATCGTCTTTACCGCCGACCGCCCTCCCAAGGAGATGCTCAAACTGGAGGACCGGCTGAAGACCAGATTCGAATGGGGTCTCATTGCCGACATCCAGCCCCCCGACTATGAAACGCGCATGGCCATCATCAAAAACAAAGCCATCCGTATGGGGGTGGAGCTACCCGAGGCGGTCTTGCAGTATGTGGCTGAGAACATCACCGCCAATGTCAGACAGATCGAAGGGACCGTCAACAAGATCATGGCCCTGCGGGATCTGGAGGGAAGCAATATCGACGCCGCCACTGTCACCCGTGCGGTACGGGATATGTTCAAAGACCCCTCCGACATCATGCCCACCTCCGACGTCATCATCGAAGAGGTGTGCAACTTCTACAACATCGACAACAGCGCTCTGCGGGGACAGGGGCGGACCAAGGATACGGCCCTCGCCCGCCAGGTGGCCATGTACCTGATCCGCGAAATGACCAATCTCTCCCTCAAAGAGATTGGCCGTGAATTTGAAAATCGGGATCATACCACGGTTCTCCACTCCATTGAGCGGGTAGAGAAGCTGAAAAAAAGCACCCCGGAAATCACCGAGGTCATCAAGGATATCCGCTCCAACATCAACGCACGATACGAATAGCTTCTCGAATTCTTATTCATATCGATTTCCATTTTTCCAATCCATACAGCTTATCGCTTTCCACCACATTTTGTGGAAATGTGGACAACTGTATGTGGACAAGTTTCTCCCCTTTTTCCCCTGTGTGGAAACCCTTCTCTTTTCTGCACACCCCCTGTGGAAGCACAACCCTTAGCCCTCCAACCGTTTCAGGGTCTTTTCCACAAAATTTTATACTACGAGTACTATTGCTATCTTTAATCCTCTCCTCTCCTCAAAAAGAGCGGAAACGAAAGGAAGGAAGTCTCCATGAAGTTCTCCTGCGAAAAAGCCCTTTTGCAGTCAGCAATTGCCGTTACGGCCCGGGCTGTCTCCCCAAAAAGCTCCATTCCCGCCTTAGAGGGTATCCTCCTGGAAGCCAGGACCGACCTGCGCCTGACCGGCTATAATCTGGAAACCGGGATCCGTACCGTGGTGCCCGCCCAGATTGATCAGGAGGGAAGCCTGGTACTCTCCGCCCGGCTCTTCGGCGAGATCATCCGGAAGCTGCCCGACGATATCGTCTCCTTTCAGGCCGATGGCTATATGGTCAACATCACCTGCGGTATGAGCCAGTTCAATATTCTGGCCACCGATCCCGATGACTTTCCCGAGTTGCCCACAGTGGAGGACAAAAACGGTTTCACCATTCCCAGGGGCAAACTGGGCTCTATGATCCGCCAGACCATCTTTGCCGTCAGCGACAACGAATCCCGGCCCATCCATACCGGTTCCCTCTTCGAGATCGACGATACGGGCCTTACCGTGGTCTCTGTGGACGGCTACCGGCTGGCTCTGCGGCACGAGCCCATTACGGAGCGTGACGGTGCCCTCTCCTTCTCCTTCGTCGTGCCCGGCTCCGCTCTCTCAGAGGTGGAGAAGATCTGCAGCGACGGTGAGGAGGAGGCTACGGTCACGCAGGGAGAGCGGCACGTCATGTTCCGTATAGGGGATACCATGCTGGTCTCCCGCCGTCTGGAGGGTGAATTTCTGGCCTATCGGCAGGCGATTCCCCGCAACAACGGCATCAAAGTGGAGGGGGATACCAGGGCTCTGCTCACCTCGATTGACCGTGTCTCCCTCATCATCAGCGATAAGCTCAAGTCCCCCCTCCGCTGTGTCTTTGACGACAATGTGCTCAAGATCACCACCAAGACCGGGATCGGGGACGCCTCCGACCAATGTCCCATCTCCGGCGACGGCGGCGGACTGGAGATCGGCTTCAATAACCGCTATCTGATGGACGCGCTGAAGGCCGCTCCCGCGGACCGGGTCCGGCTGGAGCTTTCCTCCGGTGTGGCGCCCTGCGTCATTCTCCCGGCGGAAGGAGAGGAGAACTTCCTCTACATGGTCCTCCCCGTGCGGCTGAAGGCGGGAGAATGATGGAACCAAGACCCTGCCTGCGCAAGGAAAAATCAACCCCCTCAAACGAATTCTGCCGGAGCTGTACCGGCAGTTTGAGGCTTTGGCGGAGAAGGAGCAGATATGCAGACAAGCCAAGTGAAAATTACAACTGAATTCATCAAACTGGACGCTCTTTTAAAGTTTTCCGGGGTCATGGAGACCGGAGGAGAGGCCAAAGAGGCCATTCAGGGCGGTGAAGTCCGAGTCAACGGTGAGGTATGCACCATGCGGGGCAAAAAGCTCCGTCCAGGCGACGTGGTGGAGCTCAGCGGCGTCCGGCTGACCGTACAATGATCGTCAAGCGCATCACACTGGATTTTTTCCGCAACTACCTCCATCTTGAGTGTGCCTTTTCCCCCGCTACTAACGTGATCTATGGGGAGAACGCCCAAGGAAAGACCAATCTGCTGGAGGCCGTCGCCTATTTGTCCACCGCCTCCTCCCACCGGGCCCGATATGACCGGGAACTCATTCAGCTTGGGGTGGACTCCGCCTGGATCCAGGCGGAAGTCTTTGCCCGTGAGCGGGAGTTTACCCTGGAGGCCCGCCTCTCCCGGGGGACACGGCGGCAGCTCTCCTCCAACGGTGTGCGGCTGAAATCAGCCGGAGAGCTCTCCGGTGTTCTGAATACTGTTCTCTTCTGTCCGGAGGATCTGTCCCTCATTCGTGACGGTGCGGCGGCGCGGCGGCGCTTTCTGGACGAGTGCATCTGCCAGCTCCGCCCCCGGTATGCCATGGCCCTGGCGGAATATAAAAAGCTTTATGAACATAAGATCCGCATTCTCCGGGACTGGACGGAAAAACCCTCCCTCCTGGACGCCCTGGATGAGTTTTCTCTCCGTATGGCTCAGACCGGAGCGGTGCTCATCCACTACCGGGCCCACTTTATACGGCGGCTCCAAGAGGTGGTCCCCCCCATCCACAGCGACTTTTCCGGCGGAAGGGAGCGCCTGGACCTCCGCTACGAGACGGTTAAGACCGTGACTGACCCGGAAGCGCCGATGCGGGATATCCTTTCCCAGCTGCTGGAGCACCAGGAATCCCACCGGCAGGCGGAGCTGGAATCCAGACAGTGCCTGTCCGGGCCCCATAAGGACGACCTGGCTGTGGATTTGGATGGCGTATCCGCCAAGACATACGCATCCCAAGGGCAGACCCGTACGGCGGCCCTCTCCCTGAAACTAGGGTGCCGTGAGATTTTTTTTCATGATACCGGGGAATGGCCTGTCCTTCTGCTGGACGACGTGCTTAGCGAGTTGGACCACCGGCGGCAGGAGTTCGTTCTCAACCGCATTGCCGGCGGACAGGTCTTCATTACCTGCTGCGAGGACGACCGCCTGGAGGGACTTGGAGAAGGAAGTACGTTTCACATCCACAACGGACGGCTGGTATAGCCGTCCTCTGAACCGGAAGAGGAGCGATCTATGTATCTGCATCTGGGACAATCCGTGGTGGTGCCCTTTCGGGATGTCATCGGTGTATTCGATATGGACAATACCACCTCTTCTCATCTCACCCGCAAATTTTTAGAGCGGGCGGAGCGGGAGGGCCGTGTGGTGGATGTGTCCGGCGATCTGCCCAAGTCCTTCGCCCTGTGCAGGGCCGGGGATGGAGCGCCGGTGGTCTATCTCTCCCAACTCTCCACGGCCACCCTGCTCAAGCGGGTGGAGAACAATCTATTTGAATGAAAAAGCACGCAGACAGGTTCTGTTTGAACATAAAAGAAACAGGGCCGCCGTTCGCGTGTAAACACGGAACCCAGGAGGTTTTAAAATGTCTGAAGAACTGGAAAACAGCGAGATCAGCCAGCCGGAACAGGTATCACATGAGTACGGCGGTTCTGAGATTCAGGTGCTGGAGGGACTGGAGGCCGTCCGCAAGCGGCCCGGCATGTATATCGGCTCCACCTCTTCCTCCGGTCTCCATCATCTGGTGTATGAGATCGTAGACAATGCCATCGACGAGGCTCTGGCCGGTTACTGCGATGAGATCAATGTGATCATCAAAGAGGGCAACGTCATTACCGTCACCGACAACGGCCGCGGCATCCCTGTGGACATACAGCCCCAGACCGGACTTCCCGCGCTGGAGGTCGTGTTTACCATCCTCCACGCGGGCGGTAAGTTTGGCGGCGGGGGCTACAAGGTCTCCGGCGGCCTGCACGGCGTGGGCGCCAGCGTGGTAAACGCCCTGTCTGAGTGGCTGGAGGTCCAGGTCTACAAGGACGGCAAGATCTATGAGATGAAGTTTGCCAGAGGGAAGGTCACCCAGCCCATCACCGTGGTGGGGGATACCGATAAGCACGGCACTGTGGTCACCTTTCAGCCGGATCCGGAGATGTTCACCGACACCACCGTATACGATTACGATATCCTCCATACCCGTATGCGGGAAGAGGCTTTCCTCAATGCCGGACTGCGTATCCACACCATCGATCAGCGCGCGGGCAGGGAGCAGCATGATGACATGTGCTATGCCGGCGGGATCCGGGAGTTTGTCACTTGGCTCAACCGGGCCAAGAATCCCATTCACGATGGCGTCATCTATATGGCGGGGCAGAAGGGGGATTCCATCGCCGAGTTGGCCTTCCAATACACCGACAGCTACAGTGAGAGTATCCTCTCCTTTGCCAACAACGTGCATACCCCCGAGGGCGGCATGCACGAGACCGGGTTCAAACAGGCGCTGACTTCCACCCTCAATGCCTATGGGAAAAGGATGAATCTGCTCAAGGATGGCGATGAGATCAAGGGCGAGGACTACCGGGAGGGGCTCACCTGCATCATCTCCGTGAAGCTTACCGACGCCCAGTTTGAGGGACAGACCAAGGCCAAGCTGGGAAATTCCGAGGTGCGTACCCTGGTGAGCGCCATCGTATCGGAAAAGCTGGAAGAGTTTTTGGAGGAAAATCCGGCGGTAGGCAGGGCCATCCTGGACAAGGCCCTCACCGCCTCCCGGGCCCGGGAGGCGGCCCGAAAGGCCCGGGAGTCCATCCGGCGCAAAACCGCTTTGGGCGGCGCGGCCATGCCCGACAAGCTGCGGGACTGCAATGAGGTGAATCCCGAGCTCACCGAACTCTATATCGTCGAGGGCGACTCCGCCGGCGGCTCGGCTACCCAGGGCCGGGATTCCCGCTTCCAGGCCATTCTCCCCCTGTGGGGCAAGATGCTCAATGTGGAGAAAGCCCGCGCCGACAAGGTGTACGGCAACGACAAGCTCCAACCGGTCATCACGGCTCTGGGGGCCGGGATCGGGGACGAGTTCGACCCCAATAAGCTCCGCTATCACAAGGTCATCATCATGGCCGATGCCGATGTGGACGGCGCCCATATCCGTACCCTGCTGCTCACCTTCTTCTTCCGCTTTATGCGCCCGCTGATTGAGCAGGGCTATGTATATGCCGCCGTGCCCCCCCTTTACAAGCTGACCAGGGGCAAGCTCACACGGGTGGCCTTCTCCGATGAAGAGCGGGACAAGGTCTCCGCTGAGCTGCGGGGCGACAATCCCAACGCCAAGGTGGACATCAGCCGCTATAAGGGCCTGGGTGAGATGGACCCCCATGAACTGTGGGAGACCACCATGGACCCAGAAAAGCGCACGCTCAAGCGGATTGAGCTGGACGACGCCGTCCGCGCGGACGAGACCTTCACCGTACTCATGGGCGAGAAGGTGGAGCCCCGCAAGGAATTCATTGAAAAGAACGCCAGATACGCCGTCAATTTGGATTACTAAATATGAAAAAGACGGGATATATCACGATCTGTATTTTTCTCTGCGCCGCACTGACCGCCTGCGGAAAGCCGCCCGCCACAGAGACGCCGGTACCGTCTCCTGCCGCCGCCGTACAGACGCTAGGGCCCAGCCCTTCCGGAACGATTGACCTGTCGTCCACTCCGGAGCCGGAGACACTTCCAGTCTCTCCCCTGACCGAGGAAAATACGCCCGCCCGGACGGCTTATGCTGCCGCATTGAACACTCTGCTGGACACCAACATTCTGCCGAACGGCGATAAACCATCCGATGATTACACCGGAAGCATCGAGGACCGGGAACGCATGGCGAAGAACCGATTTTCGGTCTGTGATGTGGACGGAGATGGGGTGGAGGAGCTGATTCTTCTCTATACCACCGCCATTACCGCTGCACAACGGGGTTTTATTTTCTCCTGTGAGGAGGAGACAGGCAAGTTGGGGATTCAGCTGGAGTCCTATCCCCTTTTCACCTTCTATAAGAGCGGTGCGGTGGAGGGCGGATGGTCCCACAATCAGGGGAAGGGAAACACCTTCTGGCCCTATGACCTTTACCGCTACGATTCCTTTTTGGACGTCTATGTGGATGTGGGTTCGGTAGACGCCTGGGACGAGAGCCTGGGTATTGAAGATTATCCCAGCCAGGCGGACAAGAGTGGCAGCGGCTTCGTCTACTATATCGAGACCAATGGGTCTATGACCTGGGAGGACCCTTTGGACGTCTCCATCTATGAGGCATGGCGCTACCCCTATGTGCGGGACGGACAAGAAATTTTGCCGGAATATCTGCCCTTGACGGCGGAAAATATTCAAAGTCTGCTGACAGCAGGCTGATCTGATGCAAAGAGAGCAACGCGCTTTTGAAAAAGAAAGGCTGTTTTTGAATGAGTAAAAAACCGCAGTACGATCCTGAGGAGATCCGGTATCCGGACCAAGTCATCGTGACATCCCCCCTGGTGCCGGAGATGGAGCAGTCCTACATCGAATACGCCATGAGCGTCATCGTGGGCCGGGCCCTGCCCGACGTCCGCGACGGACTTAAGCCGGTCCACCGCCGTATCCTCTACGCCATGTATGAGGACAATCTGACCCATGACCGGCCATTTAAAAAGTCCGCCACCTGCGTGGGCGACGTACTGGGCCGGTACCATCCCCACGGAGACCAGAGCGTATATGACGCCCTGGTTCGTCTGGCACAGGATTTTTCCATGCGCTATATGCTGGTGGACGGCCACGGCAACTTTGGTTCCGTGGACGGAGATCCCCCGGCCGCCTACCGTTATACGGAGGCCCGGCTGGCCCGTATTTCCGAGGAAATGCTCCGGGATATCGACAAAGAAACCGTGGACTGGGACCCCAACTTTGACGAGTCCAGAAGGGAGCCTAGGGTCCTCCCCTCCCGCTTCCCCAACCTGCTGGTGAACGGCTCCTCCGGCATTGCCGTGGGCATGGCCACCAATATCCCTCCCCACAATCTGCGGGAGGTCATCAATGCCTGCATCTGTGTACTGG
Source organism: Intestinimonas butyriciproducens (assembly GCF_004154955.1). NCBI lineage: Bacteria > Bacillati > Bacillota > Clostridia > Eubacteriales > Intestinimonas > Intestinimonas butyriciproducens. The sequence goes on from NZ_CP011524.1 coordinate 8,007, forward strand.
ATAACCCCGAGGCCACTCTGCCCGACCTGATGGAGCATGTCAAAGGGCCGGACTTCCCCACTAAAGGCATCATCATGGGACGTTCCGGCATCCGGGCCGCCTATGCCACCGGACGGGGACGACTGATGGTTCGGGCCCGCACGGAATTTGAGGAGTTCGGCAAGGACCGCACCCGTATCATCGTCACCGAGATCCCCTATCAGGTCAACAAGAGGATGCTCATCAAAAATATGGCCGACCAGGTGGAGGACAAGCGCCTGGAAGGGATCTCCGACATCCGGGACGAGACCGACCGGAACGGTATGCGCATCGTCATCGAGCTGAAGAAGGATGCCAATCCCCAGGTGGTCCTCAACCGTCTCTTTGCCCAGACCCAGCTTCAGACCACCTTTGCCATCAATATGCTGGCGCTGGTCAACAACCAGTCCCAACCCAAGATTTTGTCCTTGCGGCACATCTTGGACGAATACCTGGCCTTCCAGGAGGAGATCATCATCCGGAGGACCAAGTATGACCTCCGCAAGGCACAGGAGCGGGCCCATCTGCTGGAGGGCCTGCTCATCGCCCAGGACAACATTGACGAGGTCATCAAGATCATCCGTACCAGCTATGATAACGCCAAGGAGAATCTGATGTCCCGTTTCCATCTGGACGATGTCCAGGCCCAGGCAATCTGCGATATGCGCCTCATTGCCCTTCAGGGCCTGAACCGGGAAAAGCTGGAGAACGAGTACAAGGAGTTGGAGGAGCGCATCGCCTACTTCAACAAGCTCCTCTCCGACGAGGAGATGCTCAAGGGAGTGCTCAAGGAGGAGCTCACCGCCATCCGGGACAAGTACGGCGACGACCGCAAGACAGAGATCCAGGATGTGGAGGATGAGCTGGATATCGAGGACCTGATTGAGGAGGAGGAGTGCGTCTTTACCCTCACCCGCGCGGGCTACATCAAGCGGACGCCGGCCTCGGCCTATCGGGCCCAAAAGCGGGGCGGAAAGGGCGTCAGCGCGCAGACACTAAAGGAGGAGGACTGTGTGGAGACCGTGTTCACCGCCTCCACCCATGACTATATCCTGTTCTTTACCAGCATGGGCCGGGTCCATCGGAAAAAGGGATATCAGATCGCCGAAGCGGGCCGGACGGCCAAGGGTACCAACATCGTCAACGTCCTCCCCATCGAGCAGGGGGAGAAGGTCACGGCCATGATCCACCTGCGGGAGTATGCCGAGGACCGCTATCTGGTGATGGTGACCCGGAACGGCACGGTAAAGCGCATTTCTCTGCCTGTGATCAATACGGCCCGGAAGGCCGGTATCCGCTGCATCACTCTGGACGAGGGGGATGAGCTCATCTCGGTCCGGGAGACGGACGGCAAGCAGGCGATCCTCATTGTCACACACGACGGTATGGCCATTGCCTTCCTGGAGACGGACGTGCGCTGCATGGGCCGGGACGCCACCGGCGTCCGGGGCATCAAGCTGCGGGAGGGCGACTATGTGGTGGGCGCCGCCCGGGCCAAGTACGATCACCAGGTACTGATGGTAACGGAGAACGGCTATGGAAAGCGCACCCCCATGGACGAGTATTTCCGGGCGGACGGACCGCAGAACCGGGGCGGTTATGGCCTTAAGGGCTATCAGGTCACGGAAAAGACCGGCCCTATCGCCGGGGTCAAGGTGGTCTCCGGCGAAGAGGATATCCTCATCATCTCAGACGACGGCGTGATCATCCGGATGCCGGTAAAGGATATCAACAGCTACAGCCGTACCGCCCAGGGCGTGATTCTGATGCGTCTCCAGGAGGGTGTGAAGGTCATCTCCATCGCCCGGACCGACCATGAGGGGGAGGAGATCGAGGAGCCCGTGGAAGACGAGATTCCCAAAGCGGGGAGCGACCAGGGGGGCCGGACGGAACCGGAGCAGTAAAAGCGCCCGGACAGCGTGAAAGGAGCTTTGCATACGACTGCGATGAAAACGGTGACCATCTATACCGACGGGGCCTGCTCCGGCAATCCCGGTCCCGGTGGCTGGGGAGCGATCTTGATGTATGGATCGTTCAAAAAGGAGCTCTCCGGCGGCGAGGCCCATACCACCAACAACCGTATGGAGCTCACGGGCGTCATTGCCGCTTTGGAGGCGCTCCGAGAGCCCTGTATCGTGGAGCTTTGGTCCGACTCCAAATATGTCATCGACGCCCTGGAAAAGGGCTGGGCCAAAGGCTGGCGGGCCAAGGGCTGGGTCAAGGCGGACAAAAAGCCCGCCCTTAATCCCGACCTGTGGGGCCGGCTGCTGGACCTGTGCGATTATCACAAAGTCCACCTCCACTGGGTCAAGGGCCATGCGTCCAACCCCTACAACAACAGGTGCGATGAGCTGGCGGTCATGGAGAGTCGAAAGTATAAGGAATAAAAAAGTGGGGTCCGAGCTTGGTTCGGACCCCACTTTTTTACACCATTCCGAGAGAACGAAGAAGGTAGAGCCATCCCGTCAGAGTAAAGGCGCTCAGACAAGTGGTGAGCATGACGGTATTGGCGGTGAGGGCACCCTCATAGCCCAGATTCCGGGCCATAACAAAGCTGCTGGAGGTGGTAGCGGAGCCAAGCATGATAAGCACGGTCACCAGCTTGTCGGTACGGTACCCCAGAAGGACCGCCACGGGAAGAAAGAGGGCCACGAAAGCGATGAGCTTGAAAAAGCAGCAGACCATGGCCGGGGGCAGTTCCTCCCTGGCCCTGGCCGCGTCCACCGATGCGCCCAAACCAATGAGGCCCATAGGGGTAGCGACCCCCGCAAAGTTGGAGAGCGTCTTTTGAAAGATAACGGGCTGCGGGATCCGCAGCAGCGACCAGAGAATCCCGACCAGAATCCCGATCAGGATGGGATTGGAGGCCACATCCCAAAACGTCTTTTTGAGGAGCGCTCTTTCCAGCCGCCCGCGGCCTGGCCGCATCAGCGTGAGCACCAGCACCGCCGCGATGTTGTAAAGGGGCACGGCCCCAATGATCATCAGAGGGGCGGCTCCCGCGGTCCCGTAAATAGTCTCAATAAAGGCCACGCCCAGAAGAGCTACGCTGCTGCGATAGGAGGCCTGGACAAACTCCCCCCGGATCTCCGCCGAGAACAGCCGGGAGACCAGGAGCACGGACAGGATGCTCACACCGGTGGTGAAGAGGCAGAAGAGGACGAAGGGGCCGTCCCAGACGGCGAAGAAGTCCGCCCCCGCCAGGTCTTTGAAAACCAGCGCCGGCAGCGCCGCCTTGAATACAAAGGCATTCATCTTATCGGCAAAGACTTTGTCCACAAGACCAATGCGCCGGAAGAAAAAGCCGACCGCCATCATGAGGAAGATGGGGACTGTGGCGTTGAGGCAGAAAATCAGATGTTCCAAGGGGAGGCGCCACCTTTCTTGGACTTTGACAGGAGATGAGGATGAGGCCGTGCTGCCGGGATTGGACAGATGGCCGGGGATCGGTCTACAGCTTTACCACAAGTCCCATCCGGCGGGAGAGCTCAGCGGCCTGATAGAGATCCACCACGGCGCCTTTGAGTTCATCGCAATGTTCGGAGAGGACAAGCGCGTCAATGGTGCAGGTGGTCAAATCCACATGTTCCAGCGGAGTGTGGAAAAAGTTCACCTGATTCAGATCACACTGCTGAAATTCCACACCGGTAAAAGTACAGCGGCTGAAAAAGGAACCGGTGAGAGCGGAACTGGAAAAGCGTACTTCCCGCAGCCGGCTCTGGTTCCAGTTGGCGGCGGAGAAGCGTCCCTGCTCCAAAAGACCGCGCCGCATCCGGCAGTTCTGAAGCCGGACGCCCAGGGCTTTTGTCTCATGGCAGGCGAACCGCAGCCAATAACTGTTTTCAAAATTTCCACCGGAGAGGTCACAGGTGTGGAAAGTAACGTCGGAAAAAGAAGTTCCAAACCAGTCGCAGTCCGGAAGCCGGCAGTGGTCAAAGACCACATCCTGCAAAACAAGGCCGCTGAGGTCCTCCCTCTCCAGCTGGAGATCCCGGATCAAGAGGCCGGAGAGCTCCTCGTCCTCCTCCCGTGCCCTGCGGGCAAGGGCCGGAAAATCATCAACAGGCTGTGGAAATTTTGTGTGTATAGGTTCAGACTGTGCCATGGCGGCTGCCTCCTTCAAAAGGGCCGCCGGAGGATCCTATCGTCCCACGGCGGCCTTGTCTCATTTTGCGCCGCATCCCGCGGTTTTGCTCAGGATATGCTGTCATAGGCGAAGTGCCTGCGCCAGTAATACTGCAGCATGTGATAGTCGTCCACCAGAGCCTGGCCCTCCGGCGTCAAGGCGGCGGTGAGCCTGCCGTCCTCCACGTAGAGACCGGTGGGGGTGTTGATGACCGGCACCTGGTCCATCACCTGCTGGGTGGCCTGCATAAAGGCGTTCCCATCCCAGCCGCACTGGCGAAAGACCTCGTTCATCAAAAAGTTGGGGCTGATGGTGGGGCCCTGTCCGGTAAAATCCCGGTCCAGCGCCTCTTTGGCGGCATCATTGGCCCAGATGAGGTAGCGGGTGGAGTAGTAGTTGTAAAACCCCTCCTCTGTGGAGAAGTCCAGATCCAACCCTATGGCCTTATATACCGCGTTGCCGTCTCCCAGCCAGGGGTTGTGGTCCCCAAAGACCACGATGACCACCGCTTCGCTCTCCCCGCGGAAATAATCGAAGAAGGCTTTCAGATTCTGGTTGGTATTATAGATTGACCCAAAGTAATTGTTCAGGATATTTCGTTCCGCATCGGTGTAATCCCCGCCCAGCACATAATCATAGCCGTCCTCCCACCAGAGTGTGTCGTCGCTGTATGGGCCGTGGCCCTGATAGGTGAGGTCATAGGTGAAAACCGGCTTGCCCAGGGCCTTGTTCGCCTCCCATAGCTGGATGAGCTCCGGGAAGAAGAGATCGTCATACCCCACGTCTCCGCCTGTCATCGGCGAAAAATAGTTTTCCACAAACTTGTAGTCCTCAAAGCCCAGGTTCCGGTTGATGTTTTCCCGGTTGTAGAACCAGGCATAGCAGGGATGGGCCCCGGTGACGGTGTACCCCTGGCTCCTGAAATACCAGGGATAGGAGTTGCTGAGACTGCGGAAGGAACCCAGGCGGGAGAACCCGGTGAGAAAACAGCGCTCGGAGTCCACGGTGCCCCCGGCAAAGATATTGGTGATGAGGTTTCCCGTGACACTTTCAGCCTCCAGGGCGTGGTAGTCCTCGTACACCTTGGGATCCAGCTCTGGTACGCCGTATTTGGTAAAGTCGTCGTAGGATTCCAGCATGATGGAGAGGACTGATACCTTTTGCTCTTCCGGAATATCCGCGTCCTCATAGGCGGAGAGGATGGACTGGGCCCGTTTTTCATCATAGCCGTCGGGAGGCGCATCGGAGGCGGACTTCACACTGTAAAGAAAGGGGTAGACGAAGCCCTTGGAGGTATAGACCTGGGTGGCCGACCAGCGGTTGATGAGAGCGTAATTTTCCGTGCGGTTATTGTAGATATCGTCGCTCTGTATGAGCGCAGAGAGGGGAAAGCACAACACCAGGGCCAGGGTAAAGCCCAGATACCGCAACCTGCCGCGGGGCCGCCACCGGGCACAGAAGTGGAGCGCCGCCCAGCCCAGCACCACCAGGAGGAGGGCGGCCGCCATGGTCTTGGTCAGAAAGAGCTGGTATTTCCCCGCCATGTTGCCCGCCTCCTTGAGGAGAAGCAGGTCCTCAAACATCAAAGGATCATTGCGGAACTGAAGCTTGAACCAGCTTGCTATGGTAAGGCCCAGTACGATGACAGCGGTGATGCCGTAGCTGAGGCCGGCCCGGCCCAGAAGAAAGTAGAGCATCAACCCCAGCAGCAGCACTGGCGCCAGATTCAAAAAGGCGATGAGGGGGTGCTGAAAATAACTCAGAAGCATGGCCTTGCGGTTGACGACAGCGGCAAACAGAAGTGAGAGCCCGCCGATGCCCAAGAAGCTGCAGAAGACAAGCCCTATGTTCCAAAACCAGAACAGGAGCTTTTTCCACACAGGCCAGTGAGAGGGGGGACATGGCTGAAAAAGTACAATTTTTTTCATAGTATTTACCATTTCTTTACATTCGTAGAGAGAAAAAGGACATGGAGCGGCGGCCCAGAGCAAGGGCCGCCGCTCATGTCCGCTCAAAGACGGAGCTTCTGTGCAGGGTGGTCGTGTCAGAACGCCACGCCCCGGGCGATATAATCCTTCAGTTCGCTGATGGGCAGACGGATCTGCTCCATGGAATCACGATCCCGGACCGTCACACAGTGGTCGGCGGGGGTTTTTTCATCACCCACGGTCTGGAAATCCACCGTGATACAGAAGGGCGTGCCGATCTCGTCCTGGCGGCGATAGCGCTTACCGATAGAGCCGGCCTCGTCGTAGTCCACCATAAAGTCCTTGGAGAGCTGTGCATAGATATCCTGGGCGGCGGGCCCAAGCTTTTTGGAGAGAGGCAGCACAGCGCACTTGAAGGGGGCAAGGGCGGGGTGGAAGTGCATGACCACACGGGTGTCGTTCTTTTCGGCGTCCACCACCTCCTCGTCGTAGGCCTCCACCAGGAAAGCCAGCGTGACACGGTCGGCGCCCAGGGAGGGTTCGATGACATAGGGGATATAGTGCTCGTTCTTTTCCTGGTCGAAATAGGTGAGGTCCTTGCCGGAGTGCTCCTGATGCTGCTTGAGGTCATAATCGGTGCGGTCGGCCACGCCCCAGAGCTCGCCCCAGCCGAAGGGGAACATAAACTCAAAGTCCGTGGTGGCCTTGGAGTAGAAGGCGAGCTCCTCCGGCTCGTGATCCCGGAGGCGCAGATTCTCATCCTTAATGTGAAGGCTCAGCAGCCAGTCGTGGCAGAAGTTGCGCCAGTACTGGAACCACTCCAGATCGGTGCCGGGCTGGCAGAAGAACTCCAGTTCCATCTGCTCAAATTCCCGGATGCGGAAGATGAAGTTACCGGGTGTGATCTCGTTGCGAAAGCTTTTGCCTACCTGGCACACACCGAAGGGAAGCTTTTTCCGGGTGGTGCGCTGGATAGCGGGGAAGTTCACAAAGATGCCCTGAGCGGTCTCAGGCCGGAGGTAGACCTCGGTGGAGGAGTCCTCGGTGACGCCCTGATGGGTCTTGAACATCAGGTTGAACTTGCGGATATCGGTGAAGTCGGACTTTCCGCAGCCGGGACAGGTCACGTTGTTGTCCCGGATAAAGGATACCAGATCCTCGTTGGTCATGGCCTCCACATTGACGTCCGTCCGGCCCTGCTCCCCGCACCAGGTCTCAATGAGCTTGTCGGCCCGGTGGCGCATTTTGCAGGCCTTGCAGTCGATGAGGGGATCGTTGAAGGTGGTCACATGTCCGGAGGCCACCCAGACTTCCGGGTTCATCAGGATGGCGGCATCCAGGCCCACGTTATAGGGATTTTCCTGCACAAATTTTTTCCACCAGGCCCGCTTTACATTGTTCTTGAGTTCCACGCCCAGGGGACCGTAGTCCCAAGAGTTGGCAAGGCCGCCATAGATCTCGCTTCCGGGATAGACGAAGCCCCGGCCCTTGCAGAGAGCGACGATCTTTTCCATGGTCTTCTCTGTGTTTTTCATCATAAGACACTCCTCATTTCACCTTAGATAGTATGGACGAAAACCAAAAAACGCCCTGAGCCATGAAGGCTCAGGGCGAACTTCTGTCCGTGGTGCCACCTGAATTCGGGGCCTGGAGAGGCTCCGCGCTCTTGCCCCGGTAACGGCGGGGTCCGGCAGGGCATTTCCGCCCCGCGGCTCATGGGCGCCTTGGGCGCGTCCCAGGGGGCCTCACACCTTCCGGCCCCTCTCTTCTGCTGGAGATCGCGCCTACTCTTCCCGGTCATTGCCAATGTTCTGGGGTATTTTATCATCTTTTTTCCACTCCGTCAAGGCCGTTACACTTTCTTTCCGCTTTGTCATCCAAATGTAACAACTGGAGGCGGGGCCAGTGCTATACTGAAAAAAACAGAAACGGGAGGTATCCAGATGAAACGACGGCTGATGGCCATGGGGCTGCTCCTTACGTGGGCCCTTGCCTGGGGTTCCTCCGCCCTGGCGGCGGAGGAGACGGAGGTGGAGGTCACTCTGAACGGATTTGAGATAGAGTTGGAGCACCCCATTTTGGCGTGGAAGGGGAGCACGATGGTCCCGGTGGAAGAATTTTGCCGGAGCCTGGGGGGAGATGTCCAGACCGCCTCCTGGGACAGCTCTCCCCTGCCCGGCGGCATCCTGTACCGTTGGGCCGAGGACGGCTCCGGTGTGCTCACGGTGGAATGGTATGACCGGACAGTGATCCTCACGCCGGGAAAAGAGGGTGCCGCGTTCCGGGACGGAGTGCTCTATGCCCCTCTGCGCCCCCTGGCGGAGGCGCTGGGGCTCACGGTGGAGTGGACTGGCGTGGTGGAGCTCTCCTATCCCAAGCGACAGGTATATGCCGAGAGTTTGGAGGAGCTGTTCAACGCAGTGGCTCCCGATACCGAGATCGCGCTGGCACAGGGGGAGTACTCCTTCGCGGACATGGATGTGGAGGCGATCCACAATCCTTATGTCCTGGTGGATTACGACGTATTTGATACCGCCACAGGGGAATACAATACCGGGGCGGTCTATCAGGTGGTCATCCAAAATGTCCGGGACCTGACGATCACCACCGGGAATTACCCGACGCCGACCCGGATCTCTACCCCGTGGGCCTACGCGGATGTGTGGCGGTTTGAAAACTGCCGTCGGATAGAGCTGGTGTCGGGAATCGCCGTCCACGACGTGGAGCCGGGCTTTTGTGCGGGCAACTGTGTGGAGCTGGAGAACTGCCGGGATGTCAACCTCCTCGAACTCACGCTGGATGGGAGTGGGGCCTATGGCCTGTGCGCCATTAACTGCCGGAATGTGGGCCTGTACAGCAGCGTCATCCAGAACTGCACTTATGGAGCGGTCAGTCTGTGGGATTCCAAGGACATAGAGCTTTTGAACTGCCGCATCCGCGACTGTACCGGGTGTTTCCACCTGCTGGAGGTCTGTAATACCTCCGATGTCCGTCTGTGGGAGTGCTACGCTATTGAGGGAAACTCCGCCGGTACTCTGGTAGAGAGTACTTACGGGAGTCAAAACGTGGTGTTTGACCGCTGCCATTTCGGAGAAAACGACTTTGGAGGGATAAACGGCTATGGCTGGCAGAGCTCCGGCGGCGCAGTGTTTGTGGACTGCACCGGGCTCAGCTGAGGAAGAGCTCCACATCCTCCACAGTAAGGCCGCTTTGCAGGGCTAGATTGATCCCGAATCCGATGACCTTGGCCATGTCGGAGACCCTCTGATCGATATCCCGGGGCGTTACCATAAGGCTGCCGCCCTCCCCCGCCAGCGCGGCGGGGTCCAGCTCTCCCTTTCCGGCCTCCTCCAGAATATCGGCGGCCAGGGTGGCCCCGTCCACCACGGTGGGGACGCCGATGGCGATGACCGGAACGCCCAGGGTCTCCCGGTTCAGCGCCGCCCTGTGATTGCCCACGCCGGAGCCGGGGACGATACCCGTGTCGGCAAGCTGTACGGTGGTGCAGACCCGCTTGAGGCTGCGGGAGGCAAGGGCGTCCACCGCGATCACACAGGCGGGATGGATCCGTTCCGTCACCGCCCTTACCAGTTCACCGCTCTCCACGCCGGTGGTGCCCAGCACCCCGGCCGCCAGGGCGGCCACAGGGCGGAAAGCCCCGAAGTGCTCCGGCACCTGCTCCACCAAGTGGCGGGTGACCATCGTGTGGTCCGCCGCGCCTGGCCCCACCGCGTCGGGTGTGATGGCCCGGTTGCCCAGACCCACCACCAGAGCTGGAGCACCCTGGGGCAGCTTCAAAAGGCCGGAGAGCTCCCCGGCCAGCGCCCTGGCCGCGCGGGGAAAGGCGTCCTCCTCCCGCCTGGCCAGAGCGGAAAGATCCAGCGTAATATAGGTCCCCTGCGGTTTTCCCAAGGCCTGGACGCCGGCTTCATTGAGGATCTCCACCCGGGTCACCGGATAGCCCTCCCGCTCTTCCTCCCTCGCCCGCACGCCCTCCAGTTCCGTCTCGGCCTCCGCCGACTCGCTCCACAGCTCTCTGGCCTCCAAAGCCAGGTCCGTCCGCCGTTTCAGCATAGCAGCCCATCCCCCTTCAACGCAAGATATAGTAGTATCCTGCAAATTTACTTCTATTTTTAGCGTATGGGAGACAGATATTCAAAAATCGCAGAAAAAGTGAAAAAATAGGTTGCAATTTTCGGCTCGGGCTGGTAAAATAGATACCTGCACGGGCAGGACCCGTGAAATTTGAGATACCATCGGAGGAGGTGTTTGGTTTGCCGAATATCAAGTCTGCCAAGAAGCGCGTACTGGTCAACGAGACCAAGGCGGCCCGGAACAAGGCGGCCAAGTCTGCGCTGAAGACCCAGATCAAGAAGTTTGACGCCGTGGTGGCCGAAGGCAACCGCAGCGAGGCCGATAGCGTCTATAAGACCACGGTCAAGGCCATCGACAAGGCTGCTGCTAAGGGCCTGCTGCACAAGAACAACGCGGCCAACAAGAAGAGCGCCATGACCATCAAGCTGAACAAGCTGGCCTGAGTGGAACTTCTGCAAAACAAACCGCCTGCGAAAGCAGGCGGTTTTTGTGTCCCGAGACAGAAAGAAAAAGCCGCCCGAATGTAAATTCCGGGCGGCTTTTGTTTCTATCAGGTCTCGCGTTCCGTTCTGGTTAGGCACTCCAGTAGTCTGACCATCAGGGGAAGGTAGGTCCCCACAAAGAGGAAGGAGCCCAAGAGGGCTGCGGGCTTTTTCCATCGAAAGGGAACGCTTAGTCCCAAAAGGGTCCCCATGGCCAGGAGACAGACCTTCAGGGCGGCCATGTCCTCCAGATCCATATCCCTGAGCATGAGCCGCCCTGCGGCACACCAGTTTTTCAACATCAGGGGCACTCCTTTCCACGCTCCAGTTTCAATAGGGAACGTTTTAATTCCAGGCCGCCGGCATAGCCGGTCAGGGTCCCGTCCGCACCCACCACCCGGTGGCAGGGAATAAAAATGGGGATGGGATTGCGGTGGTTGGCCTGTCCTACGGCCCGGACCGCCTTTGGGCTTCCCACAGCCGCCGCGATCTGCCCATAGGTCCGGGTCTCACCAAAGGGGATGGCCTCCAGGGCACGCCAGACCTGCCGCTGAAAGGGCGTGCCTCCCTCCGGGGCCAGGGAGAGGGAAAAGGCTGTGTGGCGGCCCGCCAAATACTCCAGTAGCTGCCGCCGCGCCTCTGAGAGCACGGGCGTTTCGTGCTCCGCGATGCGGGGCGTCGGATCACCGGGCAGATACAGCCGGATGATATGGCCGGCTTCTCCACCGAGAAAAAAGGTCCCCAAGCGGCTGGGGACGGAGAGCAGCTCCACAGGAAACGACCTCCTTTCCACAGGGCAAAACAAGACATCTCACAAAAAGTAACGTTTCCGGGCGAAGTGGACGATTTCCAGTTCGATCCCCTCGGTGTCATAAAAAAAGAAAGCGTAGTAATCCGGGGTATATTCTGGGTAACACTTGGGTGGGATCCGAATCCGCACGCCGGGAATGGCGCGGACCTGTGCAAAGAGACGGTCCACCTCCTCCCTGCTGTCGGCGGCAAAGGCCAGATGGTGCAAGGCTCCTGGTTTCCGGCGGCAGACGCCCTCTCCCGCCAGCTCAGGACGGGGACTGACGAGACCCAGGCTGAAATCAGCGGTGGCGTAATCGATCTCCGTGTGATCGAAATCCGAAAAATCTCCCCGGCCCTTATGCCTCAGATCAAAACCCAGCAGGGGCAGCAGCGCGTCGTAAAACCGCTCCGCCTGGGACAGATCGGAGACCGTGAGCTCCACATGGTCGATGTGGGGACGCATATCAGTCGTACCGCCGGATTACGGCCACCACCTTGCCCAAAAGCTGGGCCCCATCGCCGTCAATGGGCTGGTACTCCGGATTCTCCGGCATGAGCCAGACATGTCCGTCCTTCCGGCGCAGGGTCTTGACCGTAGCCTCATCCTCAAAAAGGGCCACCACGATCTCACCGTTTCGGAAGTGCTCCTGCTGGTGGACGACGACGTAGTCTCCGGGCAAAATGCCCGCGTACAGCATGGACTCACCGCGGACCCGCAGGGCGAAATGCTCTCCGGTCAGGCCGCCGGTGTCAAAGGCGAGATAGTCCTCGATGCACTGTTCGGCCAGAATGGGCGACCCGGCGGCCACATTCCCCACCACTGGTACCCGGTCGGCGGGGGGATCGGCCTCCGACGGCGGAAAGCCGCCCGCCACCGTGATGGCCCGGGTTTTTCCCTCCGCCTTGGTGATGAGGCCCGCCGCCTCCAGCCCCTTCAGATGGAAGTGGACTGTGGAGGGGGATTTGAGCCCCACATGTTCGCCGATCTCCCGGACAGAGGGGGGATAGCCGTGATCCCGCTGAAAGGAGATGATATAGTCGTAGATTTGCCGCTGCTTTTCCGTCAGCGCCTTCATGGCGGCCCCTCCCTTGTATGGATTTCTTGTATCATACCACACAACACACAAAAAGTCAAACAAGCGTTCTAAGAAATTTGGGGGATGCTGTTCACAGAAACTTCATTGACATTGCAGAGCACTCGTATTACAATATGTAAACATGCTAATCATAAGTAGGCTAACTATTTAAAAAAGAAGGAGGGTCTTTTCTATGGAGATGCGGGAAAACATGCCCGGCATTCTCTTTCAATCTGTAGAACGGGCCAGGAAGCAGGCCATTCAAACGGAATTGTCACGCAGGGGGTTGGGGACACTAGGACAGCCCATGATTCTGTTCCTGCTCAAGGACAAGGGGCGGGAGGGCCGGATTGCAGCCCAGAAAGAGCTCTCCGACGCCATGCATGTCTCCCCCGCCACGGTGGCCGTCTCCCTCAAGTCCCTGGAGCGGGAGGGCTATGTGGAAAAGCTGGCCGACGAGACCGACCAGCGCCGGAAGGCGGTGCGGCTCACCCCCAAGGGAGAGGCCGCCATCCAGAGGTGCGTCCAGGTCTTTGAGGCGGTGGACCAGAGCATGTTCGAGGGCTTTCGCCCCGAGGAGACGCGGCAGGCCTGCGGCTATCTCATGCGGATGCTCCACAATCTGCGGGGGGATCTTCCACCGGAAAGGATGAACTGTCAATGCTGAAAAAATTTCTTCCCTATCTGGGAGAATACAAAAAGTACGCCGTGCTCACACCCCTTCTCATGGTGCTGGAGGTACTCTGTGAGCTGGCGCTGCCCCGGTTTATGGCCAACATCGTGGATGTGGGAATTCCGGGCAACGACCTCTCCTACATTTTAAAGATGGGCGGCATCATGCTGGTGCTGGCCGTGGGCAGCATGCTCTGCGGCATGTTCGGCGCCAAGCTGGCCGCCGTGGCGGGCCAGGGCTTTGGCGCCAATCTGCGCCGGGGCATTTATAACAAGGTACAGGAGTTTTCCTTCGCGGACATCGACCACTTCTCCTCCGCCTCCCTCATCACCCGGATCACCAACGATGTCAATGCCATCCAGATGATGGTCACCATGGCGCTGCGGATGCTGGTCCGAGCCCCCGTGATGCTGGTGGCCGCCCTGGCCGTGTCCATCAGCATCAACGCCCGGCTGGCCATGGTCATGCTGGTGGCCATCCCCTTGCTGGTGATCGCTATCGGCGTGCTCATGAGTATGTGCAACCACCTTTTCCAGGTCCTTCAGACCCGCATCGACGCCCTGAACGGCACCGTGCAGGAGAATCTGGTGGGGGTCCGGGTGGTGAAGGCCTTTGTCCGGGCGGGCTACGAGAAGACCAAATTTAAAAAATCCAACGACGACCTGACCAAGGCCGCCATCAATGTGGATATGCGAGTCATCGCCATGATGCCCATCATGATGATCGCCCTCAACGGCGCCACCGCCGCCGTGCTCTACCTGGGCGGCTCCACTGTGATGTCCGGCGGCATGCTCATCGGCGACCTCTCCTCCTTTATCACCTATATCTTCCAGATTCTGATGAGCGTCATGATGCTGGGAATGAGTCTGCTGCAGCTCTCCCGCGCCATTGCCTGCGCCCGCCGAATCGACGAGGTGCTGGAGACCGAGCCCTCCATTGAGGACGGCTCCTGCGGCGCCGACACGCTGCCTGCGCCCAAGGGCCAGGTGGAATTCCGCCATGTGGACTTCAAGTACCAGGCCGGGGGCACCGGGGAGAATGTTCTCACCGACATCGACTTCACCGTCCGCCCCGGCGAGTTCCTGGCTGTGGTGGGCGGTACCGGTACCGGAAAGTCCTCTCTGGTGAACCTGATCCCCCGGTTTTACGACGTCACCGACGGCGCTGTCCTGGTGGACGGGGTGGACGTGCGTGACTATCCCCTGGATGAGCTCCGCGCCCGCATCGGCATGGTGCTTCAGAACAACGTCCTCTTCACGGGCACCATCCGCGAGAATCTGCTGTGGGGCCGCCCGGACGCCACTGAGGAGGAGATGATCCAGGCCGCCAAGAATGCCCAGGCCTACGATTTCGTCATGGCGCTGCCCGACGGCTTCGACACCCAGATGAGCCAGGGCGGCACCAATGTCTCCGGCGGCCAAAAGCAGCGGCTGTGTATTGCACGGGCCATGCTCCGGCACCCGGCCATCCTTATCCTGGACGACTCCACCTCTGCCGTGGATACCGCCACGGACGCCAAGATTCGGCAGTCCTTCAAGGAAAACCTGGCCGGCACCACGGTTATTATCATCGCCCAGCGCATCAGCTCGGTCCAGTCTGCCGACCGCATTCTGGTGTTGGACGACGGCCATATCAGCGACATCGGGACCCATGACGAGCTCATGGCCCGCAACGAAATCTATCAGGAGATCTACCAGTCTCAGCAGGAAGGAGTGCAGGAATAATGGCGCAGCAGCGTGGTCCCGGTGGCCCTGGCCAGAACCGGGGCGGCTTCCAGAAGCCGAAAAATCTGAGAAAGACCGTCTCCCGCCTGATGAGCTATCTGGCCCGGCGGAAGTGGCCGCTCCTCATCGTCCTTTTGTGTCTGCTGGGCTCAGTGGTCACCAACATTGCGGGTTCCAGCTTCATCAACCTGGTCATCATCAACAACATTGCCGCGGGCAGCTATACCGGCGTGTCTAGTTTAGCGGCCGATGTGGGCAAGCTCATCTCCATCTATGCCGTGGGCTGGGTGGCCACTTACGGGCAGTCGGCCATCATGGTCCAACTGGCCCAGAGGGGCACCAACCGCCTGCGGAAGGATCTATTCGACCATTTGCAGACCCTGCCCCTATCCTACTTTGACCGCCACCCCCATGGAGAGCTCATGAGCCGCTTCACCAACGACGCGGACAATGTGCAGCTCGCCCTGGAACAGAGCGTGGTCTCCCTCCTCTCCAGCGTACTCATGTTTGTGGGCATCGTGGTGGTGATGCTGGTGGTGAGCCCACTGCTTTTCCTGGTGTCCGTGGTCACTCTGGGGAGCACCTTCGTGGTGTTCAAGGTCTTCGGCGGCCGCAGCCGGAGGTATTATCAGAAGCAGCAGGCCGACCTGGGCGCCGTCAACGGAAATATCCAGGAGACCATTGAAGGGCTGAAGGTGGTCAAGGCCTTCACCCACGAGGAGCAGGCCAAGACGCTCTTTGCACGGCTCAATGAGAATTACCGCGCCTCCGCCACCGCGGCCAACTTTTACTCCACCGCCATCATGCCCATCGCCATGAACATCATGAACATCGGCTATGCCCTGACCGCCGCCTTCGGCGGAGTGCTGTCCATCGCCATGGGTCTGCCGCTGGGCTCCTTCACCCTCTACCTCAATTATTGCCGGCAGGTGGGCCAGCCCATGAATCAGATCTCTCAGCAGCTCACCACCATTCTCTCCGCACTGGCGGGCGCCGAGCGGATCTTCGAGTGTATGGACGAGACCCCGGAGACCGACGAGGGCTTTGTGACCCTGGTCCCCGTGGTCCGGGACAGCGAGGGCCGGATGACGCCCGCGCCCCAGGGCGCCCATGTCCATGACTGGGCCTGGAAGGTGCCGGAGAATCCCCGCTTTGTTCTGGTCTGCGCAAGCAAGGATGCGCATGACGAACTGGTGGAGTGTGGGGAGGACGTGCCCGGCCACCTGTGGGCGTGGAAATACGTCAATAAGGACGATCCCGCCTTCGGGCTCCACCGCATCCGCGGCGATGTACAGCGGGAGGAGGGCTATGTGCTGGCTCAGCTCACCGGGGCGGTGCGCTTCCAGCATGTGGACTTCTCCTATGTGCCGGGCAAGCAGATCCTCCACGATGTGACCGTCTTTGCAAACCCCGGGCAGAAGATCGCCTTTGTGGGCTCCACCGGCGCGGGCAAGACCACCATCACCAATCTGGTCAACCGCTTTTATGAGATCCAGGACGGCGTCATTACCTATGGCGGCATCGACGTCAAGGCCATCCAAAAGGATGATCTGCGCCGCTCCCTGGGCGTGGTGCTCCAGGATACCCACCTCTTTACCGGCACCGTGATGGAAAATATCCGGTACGGGCGGCTGGAGGCCACCGACGAGGAGTGCGTGGAGGCCGCCCGCATCGCGGGAGCGGATTCCTTTATCCGCCGCCTGCCCCAGGGCTATGATACCATGGTCACCGGCGACGGCGCCAACCTTTCCCAGGGCCAGCGGCAGCTCCTGGGCATCTCCCGTGCCGCCGTGGCCGACCCTCCGGTGATGATCCTGGACGAGGCCACCTCCTCCATCGATACCCGCACCGAGCGCATCATCCAAAAGGGCATGGACGCCCTGATGGAGGGGCGTACCGTGTTTGTCATCGCCCACCGGCTCTCCACCGTTCGGAACTCCAACGCGATTATGGTGTTGGAGGGCGGCCGCATCATAGAGCGGGGCGACCATGAGGAACTGATCGGCCAAAAGGGCCGGTACTACCAGCTCTACACCGGTGGGGCCGAATTGGAATAAAAAAGCCGTTTTGTCTGCTGAAGGGGAGGTCCCGGTTAGAACAACCGGGACCTCCCCATTTTTCAGGCTGAGAATTGTTTTTTTCCACATCGGCCGGTATAATGGTGGAAAACCAAGTCGATCCGGAGGGGAAACATGAGAAAAAAGAGACTGGTATCCGCTGTTCTGCTGGTGCTTCTGCTGGCGGGATGTGGACAAACCGGAGGGAAGCTGCTGCCGTCAGGCACGGGCCGAACGGATACGGCGGCGGCACAGGCGGAGCTGGATGTCCAGTTGGGCCTGCTGAAGGATGAGATCACCGCTGAGGAGCGCCGGGAGGCCCTGGATCTTTGGAGCAAGATACGGGCCATCCAGACAGAGCGCAAGGCAAAGGGAAACTACGAGCGCAGCGACTATGAATGGCGGCTCCTGCGGCGGCTTTCCGGGCTCTATGACGCCTATACCATCCGATATCTGGGCGGTGATGAGGAGGGGTTCGGCTACCGGAGCCCGCGGGAACGGACCTTGGCGGTCTACCAAATCAGGGCCGGCGGCGCGCTGACGCCGGACCCGGCAAATGACCTGTCGGGCGGGGCTTGGAGCGAAACAGAGCTCCTGGGCCTGTGGGAGGAGATGTGTACGCTGCTGCCGGAGGGCGCCTTTGAGGGCTTTGACCAGTTCACCGTCTTTACCGACGGACCGGAGGAGACAGTGGCCTATGTCTGGGCGCTGGATGATGCTGGAGCGCGCTGGGAGATCGCCGTGGACCCTGCGGACGCGGAGGATCGGGAGTACTTTGTGGAGACGGTCCTCCACGAATATTTCCACTACCTATCTCTCAACGATACCCAGGTGATCTATACGTCGGAGCAGACGCTGGATACCTACAATGAACCGGGTATGGTAACTCTGGCGGACTCCTATTTGAACAACTTCTACCAGGAATTTTGGACCGGCTATCTGGACGACTGTCTGGCCTGCGACGACACCTATAACTTTTTCCTCCGCCACTGTGACGATTTTATTACGCCCTATGCCTCCACAGATCCCTCGGAGGATATCTGTGAGAGTTTTGCTTTTTTTGTCCTTCGCCCCAGAGATTTTCGGGCAGACGAGGACGTATGGTCCCGAAAGCTGGACTTTTTCTACCAATATCCCCAGCTTGTGGCCTTCCGTGAGGAGGTCCGGGGCAATTTGGGGCTGGCGTGGGGGGAGTATTTTGAGTCCCGGCAGGAAGCGGATGCGGCCTGAAGATAAGAACGCGCGGCGGAGCAGGGTTTTTCGGCCCTGCTCCGCCGCGCGTTTGTCTGTCGAGGCCGGAGGCGCTCAATAGCGGTTCACCCAATTGGAGATGAGGAGCGTGGGGACCAGCCATGCGGCGAGAAAGACCACCATCTGTGCCGGGGAGATGGACTGCCAAGCGGAGACGAAGGTGAGATAAAAGGCCAGAAGCAACCCGATAACAGAGCCCAACACAGACAGCGCCGATGAGATGCGCACGGCGATCTTCAGCCGCTTGGCCCCCACCACGGCTTCGGAAAAGGGGCCCAGCCCCTCCCGGCACAGCACCGCCGTGATGCGGGGACTGTGCGGCGCGTCCGGATCGGAGAGCTCGGTGCGGCGCTCCACAGAGGGAAAGTCCATTTTTTCCACAGGGAGCTTGAACTTCTGCCGCAGCATGGCGGGGATGAGGTTAAAATCCCTGGTGCACAGCACCGGGGAGACATGGGCCCCTACCAGGGCGGAAATGGCCGGTGAGATGGTTCCGTGGAGGACATAGTTGAGGGCAAAGATACCGGCCAGTTCCCCGTCGATAGCGCAGAAGACGGCGTTTCTGACGTTGAGCCCTTGGGGTAGGGACACCTCCATCAGTGCCATAAAGGAGGCGGAGCCCACCAGAATGTGCTCGCCGCGGATATCGGCGGACAGCCCGCCACCCTCGTGGCGTTGGAAGCCGCTGCACCGGCGGTAGACCGCACCCTGTGCCCGGAGCAGGTCGTGAAAGATCTTGTCCAGGCCCGAGCCGCTCTCCCGGATGAGGGTGGCACAGACGGCCACCACCTTTTCCACGGAAAAGTCTCCAAAGACCTTAATGCCGTTGAGGGATACCATGCCGGGGGGAAAGAGGTCGGTGTCGGTGAGCAGGATGGCCCTGCCCGATCTAACCGCTCCGGACCAGCCCGCCAGGGCGGCTCCGCTGGAGGAGAGCCGCCGGGCCAGGGTCCGGTAGGGACGGGCAAAAATGAGCAGCCCGGAGAAGGATGCGGAGGCCGTCAGCGTGGCGGAGAGGCACCAGAGCAGGTGATCCCCTCTCCCCTCCCCCACCGAGGCAATGAGGGAGCAGAGAAAGCTGCCCAGCAGAAGCAGGGGGACGGAGATACGGAAGACCCGCTGCGCGCCGTCCTCCTCCTGGATCTGGCTTCCATAGCCGTGAATGGGGCCGGACCACTTGGCATAGGTGTCCCTTCCGTTCCAGCTCCTGGGGTCCAGCGTCACCAGATAGGGGGTGGAGGCGGATGCCGCCGTCCGACAGGAGAGCCGCAGGCCCTGGCGCTTGGCATAGGTCCCCCACATGCAGCAAAAGAGGGCCAGCGCCGCGGCGGCGCTGTAAGGCAGGGTGTCCCGCTCCGGCATCTGCTCCAACTGTGTGAGGGCGTCCGCCAGCGTAAAGACACAGGCGAAGGCGGCGGCGGTGTCCGCCCCGGGCCGAAACAGAAAGAGCTGCACCAGGCCGCGGGCCAGGACGTCGATCCCCAGCACCATGGACACGGCCAGCAGCCCGGCCGAGCACCAGACCTGGAGGGGGAAGGAGCCCTGGAGCGCCCCCGGCAGGGGCAGGAGGAAGAAGGGCGCCAGCGCCATCCAGAGGAGCGGCAGGGTTAGCAGAAAGACCAGCGCCGTGCGGAGCCGCAGCAGGCCCAGGCCCTTGCCGTACCGCCCGGCCAACTGGCCGGGCGGCAGATCCGGCGGCGGCTCCGGCGCCTTTCGGGGCTTCCGCTCCCGTGGACGGGGCGCCTCCTCGTCGTCGTCTTCCTCGTCCACGCCGGGGATGAGGCGCTCAAAGCGGACGGTCTCCTCTGAGACCTCCTTCCCCTCATCCTCAAACATCTTCTCGGCGTATGCATCTGCTTTCCGCTTCAGATGCTCGATGCCCGCCTGAAGGGGCGGCGTCTCGTCCTCGGGAAACTCCAGGACCTTTTCGGAGACGGGGGGCTTTTTGGGCTTCCCCGGCGGCGGAGGCGGGGGAAGCTCCTCCTCCGGAGCCTCCTCCCCCTCTGACGGCGCCTCTTCCGCAGGCGGGTCCTGGGCGCGCATGCCGGGAAAAGGCACCACGTTCTGAGGCGGAGGCGCATGCCGGGCCTCCGGCCAGGGGAGGTCGGGACCTCCGGCGGAGGGGGCGTCGTCCCTCTGCCCTCCGCCGCCGAACTCGGCCAGGATCTCCTCCAGGGAAAATTCCGGGCTGCTATTCAGTTCATCGTCCCGGTCTTTTGACATATCGGACTTCCTTTTGCGTTTGATATCAGCCCAGCCGCTGGCGGACCGCCTCGTAGAGCAGGATGGCGGCCGCGGCGGAGGCGTTGAGGGAATTGAGCTTGCCCCGCATGGGGATACTGACCTTAAAATCGCAGCACTCGGCCACCAGACGGCCCATTCCGGCGCCCTCGCTGCCGATGACGATGGCGGCGGGACCCTTCAGATCCGCGTCATAGAGGCGGGTGGTACCGTCTGCCTCGGCGCCGAAGACCCACAGGCCCTCCTCCTTGAGCTCTTTGAGGAGGGCGGGCAGGTTGGGCACCCGGGCCACCGGGACGTGGGCCACCGCACCCGCCGAAGTCTTGGCCACGATGGCGGTGAGCCCGGCGGAGCGGCGCTTGGGGATGATGATGCCGTGGGCGCCGGCGCACTCCGCGGTGCGGATGACCGCCCCCAGGTTGTGGGGGTCGGAGAGCTCATCGCACACCACCACCAGGGGGGGTTCTCCCTTTTCACGGGCGGCGCTGAGAATCGCATCCACCGTGGCATACGCCCGAACGGCGGCCATGGCGATGACCCCCTGATGGGAGTGGGTGAGGCTCATGCCGTCCAGCTTCCGCCGGTCGGCCTCCACCACCACAATGCCCTTGCCCCTTGCCGTGGAGGCGATGTGCCCCAAGGCCGCGTCGGTCTCTCCACGGGCGAGATAGATCTTATCGATGGGGGTCCCGGCCCGCAGCGCCTCGATCACGGCGTTGCGGCCTTCGATGATGCCGTCGGCCTCCGCCATGGGCTCCGGCCGGCCCGTCCGATGTTCTCTCATGCTGGCTTGTCCTGCCTTTCCATTCAATCAGCAAACAGTATACCATATTTGGTCGCCGATAAAAAGAGAGAATACGGACCCATTCACAGAAAGTTTACCGCCCGTTTTCTTGTTTTTTAAGGTGTGGTGTGGTAAGATACAGACAAACTTGTTATGAGAAAAGATAGCAGGCGAATTGTTTCCAAAAGGAGGACACGCCTTTTGAATCAGAACAGCGGCGGTAAGGGCCCCTCATCCAATAAGAATATGATGGGCATTGTCTCCATCATCCTCTGGGCTCTTGTGATTACTCTGATGGTGAACTTCCTGTACACCTCTATGTCGACCTCAAAATCCACCAAGATCAGCTACAGCGAGTTTCTCCAGATGGTGCGGGAGGACAAGGTGGAGCGGGTACTGCTGGAGAGCAACAAGTACACCATCTATCCCAAAGGGGAAAAAAGGCCTTCGGCGTCCACGCCTCAGGAAACCTCTCAGCCGGAGGTGACCCCGATACCGGGGCTGGAAAATCTGGAGGAGGTGGCCGGCGCCGTCCGGTCTGAGCGCGGGGACGGCGACACTTATTACTGCGCCCCCATCGCGGATGACCGGCTGCTGGACATCCTGGACGAGCACGGCGTGGGCTATGAGGCTCCCTATATTGAGCAGCTCTCCCCCATCATCGAGTTCCTGCTCACCTGGATCCTGCCCACGGTGCTGATGATGGTGCTCCTCTCCTTCCTCTTCCGGAACATGTCGTCCAAGATGGGCGGCGGTCTGGGCGGCGTGGGCAAGGCCAACGCCAAGGTCTACGTGGAGAAATCCACCGGCGTCACCTTTAAGGATGTGGCCGGTCAGGACGAGGCCAAGGAATCCATGGTGGAGATCATAGATATTCTCCACAACCCGCAGAAGTATACCGAGATCGGCGCCAAGCTGCCCAAGGGCGCGCTGCTGGTGGGCCCCCCGGGCACCGGCAAGACGCTGCTGGCCAAGGCCGTGGCCGGCGAGGCCAACGTCCCCTTCTTCTCCATCTCCGGCTCCGACTTTGTGGAGATGTTCGTGGGCGTGGGCGCCTCCCGGGTCCGGGACCTCTTCAAGGAGGCCAGCAAGATGGCCCCCTGCATCATCTTTATCGATGAGATCGACACCATCGGCAAGTCCCGGGACAACCGGCTGGGCGGCAACGATGAGCGGGAGCAGACCCTGAACCAGCTCCTGGCGGAGCTGGACGGCTTTGACCCCAGCAAGGGCGTCATCGTCCTGGGGGCCACCAACCGGCCCGAGGTGCTGGACCAGGCCCTGCTGCGTCCCGGGCGCTTCGACCGGCGCATTACCATCGACCGGCCCAATCTGGCCGGGCGGCTGGCCACGCTCCAGGTCCACACCCGGAGGATCAAGCTGGCCGAGGACGTGGACCTCCGAAAGATCGCCCTGGCCACCGCTGGCACTGTGGGCGCAGACCTTGCCAATCTGGTGAACGAGGCCGCCCTCCGGGCGGTGCGTATGGGCCGCAAGACGGTGAACCAGGCGGATCTGCTGGCCTCCTTTGAATTCGTCATCGCAGGCAGTGAAAAGAAGAATTCGGTGCTCACTGAGTTTGAGAAAAAGCTGGTGGCCTATCATGAGGTGGGCCACGCGATGGTGGCCTATAAGCAGAAGAACGCCGAGCCGGTGCAGAAGATCACCATCGTCCCCCACACCGAGGGCTCTCTGGGTTATACCCTGCTGATGCCCGAAGAGGATAAGACGAACCTGCGTACCAGGGATGAGCTGATGGCCAAGATCACCGTCTCCATGGGCGGGCGCGCCGCCGAAG
Organism: Intestinimonas butyriciproducens; assembly: GCF_004154955.1. Classification (NCBI taxonomy): domain Bacteria; kingdom Bacillati; phylum Bacillota; class Clostridia; order Eubacteriales; genus Intestinimonas; species Intestinimonas butyriciproducens. Next base: position 31,052 of record NZ_CP011524.1, read on the forward strand.
AGGTGGTGCTGAACACCATGACCAACGGGGCCTCTCAGGACATCCAGGAGGCCACCAATATCGCCCGAAACATGGTGGCCATGTACGGCATGAGCGAGGAATTCGGCATGATGGCCCTGGGCTCCGTCCGCAATCAGTACCTGGACGGCGGCTATGGGCTGGACTGTGCCCAAGAGACCGCGGCTCGCATGGACAAGGCGGTCAAGGACCTGCTGGACCAGTGTTATGGGGCCGCTGTGGCGCTGCTCCGGGACAATCTGGAGGACATGCACAAGGTGGTGGCCTATCTGCTGGAGAAGGAGACCATCACCGGCGGAGAGATGGTGGCCATCATCGAGGGCCGGGACCCCACCCAGGTGGAGGACGCCTATGCTTCCACCCGGGCCGTGCCCCAGGGCGATGAGCCTCCCGCCAGAAAGATCCATATCTTTGACGGGAGCCAGGACGCGGGGGAAACGCAGGAGCAGGAGTCGTTCCCCCAGGGGAGCGACCCAGGCTGGCCGGAGCCCGGCAAGGACGACGATGAGCTCTGATCAAACAAAAATACCGGGCCTGTCCACACGGACAGGCCCGGTATTTTTGTTCTTACAGCGCGGCGATGCGGCGCTCCACCAATTTGAGAAATTCCAGATCACTGGAAAAGGCGTCGGGCTCTCCGCCGCAGAGCCAGTCCACTGTGCCCTGCCAGGTGGCGTTCTGCCTGGTGAGGACATGGAGGATGAAGGTGGCCCGCTTTCCGGAGGCGGCGCTGACCTCCTCCGGAGACATAGCCCCCTCAGGCAGCACGCCGTCGCTGCGCTCGGGGAGCTTGTCGGGGGAGAAGGTGCGGATACGCTGGAAAGCCTGGGGAAAGTTCTGTGTCTCCAACAGCTCCTCCAATTGGAGGAGCAGCCCGCCCAGGTCCAGAAATGCCATGGGTGAGGTCAGGCGCTGGCTGTAAACTCGCCCGGAGACCCGGTTTCCGGCGATGTCGTCCACACATACGCGGATCAAGCCGTTTTGATGGTTCAGCTTCATGAGAAAAGGTGCCCCCTCTTGCGATCGATCGGTCAAAGACTGCTCAGCCGTTTTTCCAGCCAGTCCGGGTTGGACGCATGGCGGAGGGCGGTGTCCCGGGAGACCCGGCCCCCCCGGACCAGTTCCAGGATGCTCTGGTCCATGGTGATCATTCCCAGCGCCCCGGAGGTGGAGATGACGCTGTCCAACTGAAAGGCCTTGGACTCCCGGATCATGTTCCGCACCGCCGGGGTCACAGTCATGACCTCGAAGGCGGGAATCAGCGTACCGCCCTCGGCGGCGAGAAGCTGCTGGGAGACCACACCCTCCAGCGCCAGGGCAAGTTGTGTGCGGATCTGCCGCTGCTGCTCCGGCGGAAAGGTGTCCACGATGCGGTCCACCGTGTTGGCAGCTCCGATGGTGTGGAGGGTGGAGATGACCAGATGCCCCGTCTCGGCGGCGGTCACGGCGGCCTTGATGGTCTCGGCATCCCGCATCTCCCCCAGGAGAATGACGTCGGGAGCCTCCCGCAGGGCGGCGCGGAGAGCGGCCTCATAGGAACGGGTATCGGTGTAGAGCTCCCTCTGTGTGACCACGCTCTTTTTGTGCTGATGCAGGTACTCCAGAGGGTCCTCGATGGTGATGACATGGGCCTCCCGGGTGGTGTTGATGGTGTCCACCAGACAGGCCAGCGTGGTGCTCTTGCCGCTTCCCGCCGGACCGGTAAAGAGGACCAGACCGTGGGGAAAGTTGGCGAAGGCCATCACGTTTTCAGGGATGCCCAGCGCCCTCCAGTCCGGGAGGGAAAAGGACACCACCCGGATGACCAGGGCCAGGGAGCCGCGCTGGCGGAGGGCGTTGACCCGGAAGCGGGAGAGGCCGGGGAGGGCGAAGGAAAAGTCGTCGTCTCCGGTCTCCAGAAAGCGTTCTATGGGGCGCGCGGCCAGAGAATAGAGCTCCTCCACCAGGACCCGGGTATGTTCGGGAAAAAGGCGCTCCCCCTCCCTGCAGATATGGCCGTTCACCTTGTAGGACACGGGCAGACCGGCGATCAGCAACACGTCGGAGGCCTCGCGTTGGACGGCTTCACGGAGGATTTCGTTGAGGGACATAGCAGACTCTCCTTCTACGCGCCCGGCAGGGCGCCGTTGAAAACAGGCAGATGCTCCCCCTCCAGATCCTCTCCCTCCTCCCGGGCGGGAACGACTTCCCAGGCCAGGATTGAGACGGCGCCGTCCTCCTCCCGGAGGAGGTGGATATAAAGGGATTGGGACTGGGTCATGGGAAGCGTAGCCTCCAGCTCCGGGTCGGTGTCCCGGCGGAATGCGTCGAGAAGTCCCGCGGCCTCGCTGTCCGCGGCATAGTAGGCTGAAACCGTATCCGCGTTGGTCCGGGAGAGGGCCAGATCGGCCCGGGCGGAGGTATAGGTGAGGGCGGAAAAGACCGCCAGGATCAGCACCAGCAGCACCGTGAGCACAGTGAGCACCCCCACGCCGATGGGGGAGGAACCTTTTTCTCTCATGAGGCAGCCTCCTCCTTCCGCACGGTCAGGGTGTAAAGCGGCACAGGATCTTCCATGGGAAAGCTGGAGAAGACAGATATCTGCACCAGAGCGCCCTCCTCGGAAAGTGAGACGCTGTACTCGGGTACCGAGGATTTCAGTAACGGGTCAAGGGTGGAGGTATCCGGCGTGCCATCTGTAAAATAGCTGCTGTAGACGGGCAGTCCGGCGCGATAGCGTTCGGCGGCGTCCTGGGCGATATAGACCGCCTCTGTGAGCTGGGAGCTCTCCCGGCTCATGATCCGGGCCTGAGAGAGCAGTGTGACGCAGACCACGGCGCACAGGGAGAAAATGATAAAGTCGCAGATGAGTTCAATGAGCAGAAGGCGGGAACGGGGCGTTGTCCTCACAGCGCACCCACCTCCTCCCGGAGCCCGCACCGGGGAGACAGTGAGACCGTGGCCCTCTCCCCGTTCGGGGCCGTAACGGTAAGGGTGAGGAGTCCGTCCTCAGAGGAAAGGGTCAGGCTCTGGAGATCTAGGACAGGGATGCCGTCCTCAGGCAGCAGGCCGGAGCCCGCCTCGGTATAGAGTTCCCGGAGCTGCCCGTCCAGGCAGTAGAGGATGGTCACGTAGTCGGTACCGTCCAGATGCTCTGTGAGGGCCAGCGCGTCGGAACCGCCGAAGGTGCCCACCGCCACGCGGCCGGTCCCATCCGCCTGACGGATCTGATTCACCAGATAGCTCAGAGCGGTGCGGCGGGTGAAGTTCCGGTCGGATTCAGCGGTGGTGGAGCGGTAGACGCCGCTGGAAAGGAGGGCAAGCCCCATGGCCAACACCGCAAAAAGGCCGCACAGGACAAAAACGGCGGCGGAGCGCAGGGCGCTGTGAGAACCATTCATAATGAGATCACGCGCTCCTTTCTGGAGAAGGATGGGGCGATGCGCGCCCGAGCCGGCGGGCGGACGGGACTCATACGCCGCTTAAGGGGACGATGGTAATGTCGGGCATCAGGTTGGAGGCAATATAGATGTAGTCCACACGGAAGCGGTCGCCATCCACAGAGACGCCGTAACGCTCTTCCAGATGGGACAGATCCTGCGGGTAAGCGCCCTCCAGAGCATAGCACTGCACTGCTGCCCGGCGGACAGACTCCTCCGCCAGCGCCAGCGCCTCCTGATCCGCCCGGGCGCCCAGCGTCCCGGCGAGCAGGAACAGGACCAGGGGGACACAGATCAGCAGCAGGAGAACGGGCAGGGCCCAAGTAAAAAACCGTCTCATAGCCTCAGCCTCCAATGGCGGAGAGGACCCCCAGCAGCGGGAGCATCACGGAGAGGAGGACCAGGCCCACCGCCGCGCACAGGACGATGACCAGAAGATACTCAAAGCGGGAGAGCAGACGGCTCAGGCGCTCATCGGCTTCGGCCTGGCAGCGCCGGGCCAGCTCGGCCATGGCCTCCTCAGACACGCCGGTGCGGAACCCGGCGGCGAGCAGCCCGGCCTGGAGACCGGTGAGTACGCCTGCGTCCTCCACCGCACAGGGAAAAGAGGCTCCCTCCGAGACACGGCGGCGGCAGTCCAGGAACCGTTCGGCCAGAGGGGAGCCCTCCAGCAGCTCGGAGGTCCGCTCCATGGCCTCGTCCAGGGGCAGTCCGCTCTGGAGCATCAGGGCCATGGCGGAGGAAAAGCGTCCGCGGGCCACGGCCTCGACCGTGGCGCCCCGGGAAAAGAGGCGGACGCCCCGCTCCCCGCGGAAAAAGAGGAGCAGCGCCACCGCGCCCGCCAGCAGAAGGCCGGAGAGGATATAGGCGATGATCTGACCGGTGGAGCCGGAGCTCAGCAGCGCGGCGGCCACCGGGGAAAGGCCGGCCCCCAATTGGGAAAATACCTGGGAAAAGACGGGCAGGACCCGGCTGACCAGCACCAGGAACACTAGGGCGATCAGGGTGGCCATGACGGCGGGATAGGTCACCGCCCGGCGGATGGCGTCCAGGGTGGCGGATTCCCGCCGGTAATAGTCCGAGAGGGCGGAGAGCACCTGGTCCAAGCGGCCGGAGAGCTGGCCGATCTCCACCATCCGGAGCAGATAGGGGGGAAACGTGCCGGCGGCCTCCATGGCGCTGGAGAGGGGGACCCCTTCCGAGAGCGGCCCCTGCAGCCGGGTGAGCGCCGCCTTCACTCTGGGGGGCTGGCCGTCCTCCAGCAGGAGGCCGGCGCACTCCGTCCAGGGGACGCCCGCCCGGCTGAGCAGGGAGAGCTGCCAGCACAGGACGGAGAGCTCGTCGGCGGTGAGGGATCTGGTTGTCCTGGAACTCTGTTCGTTCATAGCGCACCTCACAGTTGCCATATGGGACAGGAAAACGGGCGGCCTGCCGCCGCCCGGTCTCCCGGCTGCTTAATAGGCGTACTTCTGGCTGTAGTTGCTTTCGTCGGTGACATATTTCATAATGGAGTTGCTGCGCTTTCCGGTGGAGGTAAAGGTGGGGTCCATCAAGGTCCAGTTCTCCCCGTCGAAATAGATCACCTTGTCCACCCAGCCCACGCCCTCAATGTACACGTTGATCCAGGCGTGATAGATCTCCCCGGCATAGCCCACCACCAGCTTGCAGGGGATGTTCTGGCTGCGGAGCATGGCCGACATCACAGCGGCGTAGTCAAAGCAGATGCCCTTCTTGGCCTCCAGCACCTTGTCCACGTCGGGGAGGTAGCCGCTCTGCACGGTGGCGGCCTTGTCATAGTCATAAGTGAAGTGGTCCACCACGTAGTCAAAAACGGCCGTCACCTTGTCCAGATCGCCGCTCTTGTCCTTGCACAGTTCTGCGGCCATAGACACGGTCTGAGAGCCGGAGGTGTAATTTACAAACTGGTTGGGATAGAGGAAGGGGAGAAAATCGTTGCGCAGGGTCATGGTCACGGAGGTGGAGTAGGCCTGGGCGTATTTGGTGCCCGAGGTGTTCTCAAAGACCTTCACCGCATAGGTGCCGTCCCCCTCGGTAAGCGGAAAGGTCTCGGTCGTCCCGGCATTGTTGAGGTCATAGGTGTAGGTGGTGCCGCCGGACTTGGTGATCTGCACCTTGATGCGTACGCTCTTGCCGCCGGTGTATTTTACGATGAGGTAGCCCTCCGAGAGATTGGAGGCGTCTATGCTGGCCTTGGCGTTGGAATAGATGGTGACGCCGGTCTTGACGGCCTCTTTTTCGGGGAGGCTGGAGGCCTTTTCCGCCTTGGCCCGGTCCCCGGAAGCCCCCACCATCAGGGTGGAGAGGGCCACCATCAGCAGCGTCAGGGCCAGGGTACCGGCCCGGTGTACAAATCTGTGTCTCATGAAAGGGTTTCCTCCTCTGAAACATGGGCAATGAAATCAAAGTCTCTGGTGTAGTCAAAAATTTCATCCAGCACGCCCCGTACCACGATGCGGTGGTCGGAAATGCCGATGGGTGTGCAGGAGGTGATGGTGATGCAGGAATAGCCGGTGGTGGCGATGGGCCCCCAGTCGTCGGGCTCCACCACCCAGGTGTCGTCATAGAGATAGCGGTAAACGTGCTGGCTGTCGTAGAGGTAGAGATAATCTCCTTCCCCCAGCTGATCCACATAGTAAAAAGGGGCGTGGTCCGTGATGTTCCCGTTTTTGTCTAGGCCGTTCCGGTGGCCCGCCAGGGAGACGTTCCGGTTGCCCTCTCCAGGCAGCTGGGCATACTCATAGAGCCCCACACCCCGGTTCAGGGTGGCAGCGTCGGTGCCGTCGTGGACGGCCCGGGTAATTTGGATCGCCGGAAGATACAGGGTCAGGCTGTCCTCCACATAGGCCTTGCGCTCCGCCGTGATGACCCACTTCCCTACTGGCAGACCGTCCACCTCCTCCGGGATGGCGGATGCGGTAGGCTCCGGTTCCGGCGTGCCCTCCGGTACGGGCTCCGGCAGGGGGACGGCGGTGGGCGAGGGCGTAGGCGCGGGCTGGACCGGCTGGCCGCCGCGGGGCAGAAGCAGCGCCAGGGCGGCGATCAGGCACACCGCGGCGCATAGGACCAGGACGGCCACCCAAAACTGTTTGGAACGGAATTTCATAGTCTCAGCCCAGCTCCAATTCCCGGACGCGGACGGTCAGCTTCAGGAAGTTACGCCGATGCTGCTGGTAAAATGCGTTGACCACCCGATCCATGACCATGTTGCTGTCCTCAAAGTTGGCGGCGGGCAGCATGACGACAAACTGAGCCCCGCTGAATTTGGAAACCACGTCGCCCCTGCGCAGGCTGCGGACCAGCACGTCCTGAAGCTGCTCCATGGTGGAGGAGAGGACCTTGAGGGGCGGTACGCTCCCGTCCGGCAGGGAGACGGTGATCAGGCACAGGTGGACGCAGGCGCCGCTGCGGACGGCCCTGCGGACCTCCAGCCGGTAGGCCTCCCGGAAAAAACCGTATTCACAGACAAAGGCGCCGGGCCGGGCGGCGGTCTCCTTCAGATCGGCCATAATGGCCCCCAGATCGGTCTCAAGGGTCTTTTCCGTGGCCATGATCTCCGTGTAGAGCGCGCGCAGCTCCTCCGAGGGACGCACTCCCAGATTGCGGTAGAGAAGGTCGGTGGCCTTCTCATAGTGATCCAGGGCGGCGGCGTCCTTGCCCTGCCGGAGGAGAGAACGGACGATCAGGGTGTGAAGGCCCTCGTCCAGATTGTCCAGACTGCTGGCCCGCTGGCAGACGAGCTGCATCTCGTCGAAGAGCTCGGCGCGGTCCAGTAGGGCGGCCAGGGCCTTCACGGCCTCTAGGTACAGCGTATGATAATGGACCGAGAGAGGGATCAGCCACATCTGATGGTTTAGCTTGGGCAGCAGATCGCCCTGATAAAGGGCCACCGCCTGCCGGTAGAGTTCTATGCGTGCGGCGTCGGGCAGATCTTCGTTGGAGGCCTGAAAGCAGAGGGCCTCGAACCGGTCGGCGTCCAGCTCACAGGTCACCGCAGGGTTCCAGGAGTAAGCCCCCCGCTGGGCCAGGATGGGTTGGATCTCGGGGCCAAAGAGGGGCTCCAGCATGGCGCGGATCCGGTACAGAAGGGTCTTGAGCGCATTGACCGGATTGGAGCTGTTGTCCTCCGGCCAGAAGAGCTCGATAAATTCCGACTGGGGCACAGGACGGTTCCGATGCAGGACAAGGTAGGCCAGGACGCTCCACAGCTTCAGGGAGCGATTGATATCATCCGTCAGGGTCGCGCCATTCATCTCCAGAGAGAAGCCGCCCAGCAGAGAAATCAACACGGTACCAGCGTAGACCGAGGGCTCGGCGGACTTTTTCATGCGCAGGGCCTCCTTTTCCAACTGCCCTTCCGGCAGATATTGATACAGATTTAATTATAACGCAATCACCGGCCGGATGGAAGCATCTTTTTTTCGGAAATGAGGGGAAACAGGAGAAAACACGAATTTTGGTCATTTTTACAACGGAAAATGGGGGGCACACCTGCTGTATAACGGGTGAGAGCCTTGCTATTCCGACCTTGGTGATGTAAAATAAGGAAAATCATCACAACAACGACGGAGGCACCGACATGGAGCGGACCTATTCTCTCATACATCCGGATCTTCTTACCATTACAGAGGGAGAGCGGACCTGGAGGGGCGCCGACCAGGAGTGGTTTGGCGACGAGTGGCAGCGAAAGGCCGGCTGCGCGCCTACGGCGGCGGCTATGCTGGTGAGCTATCTGGCGCAGACCCGCCCCCCTTGCCGGCCGCTCTATCCCTCCGGGAGCTGGGAGCGGATGGATGTGACGGCCCTGATGGACGAGCTGTGGGCGCATGTTACGCCGGGGAAAAAGGGGGTCAACACCCTGCACCTCTTCACCAAGGGCTTTGTCGGCTTTGCCGCGCAGAAGGGCGTGCAGATATCCCTACGGACTTTGGATATCCCGCGGTTCAAGCTGGCCCGGCCCACCGTGGACCAGTGCGCCGCGTTCCTGCGCTCCGCGCTGGAGGCGGACTCTCCGGTGGCCTGGCTCAACCTGCACAGCGGAGAGGCCGAAGGGCTGGACGACTGGCATTGGGTGACGGTGATCGGCCTGGAGGAACACAGCGACGGTCCCCTTCTGTGTACGGTTTTGGACGGCGGGCGGGAGATCACAGTGGACTTTCGGCTCTGGTTCCGGACCACCAAGCTGGGCGGCGGACTCGTGGCGCCGGCGGGGGGCTGAGCCGGGATGCGGGCGTGGTTGGCGGCCCACTGGGCGGTGGTGGGGCTCTGGGTGCTTTTCCTGAGCGCTGTGGATTTCGCCCTCATGGGAGTGGATAAGTGGAAGGCGAAGCGGGATGCCTGGAGGATCCCGGAGCTCACCCTCTGGGCCTTTGCCCTGCTGGGCGGCGCGCCGGGCGGGTATTTGGGCATGCGCTGCTTCCACCACAAGACGCGGCATTGGTATTTCAAATTTGGATTTCCTGTTCTGGCGGTCCTGGACCTGGCCGGACTGGTTTGGCTGGCGCTGGGGTAGGGCCGCCGATTTTTCCGGATTTCTATAGATTCGCGTTTAGGGCTGGGCCCGGACTGACGTAGGGGGAGCGCGCTTTGCAGAGGATCGAGGTCACAGCCATACGGGAGCACCCGGAGTTCGTGGATCAGGCGGCGGAGCCGGTCCCTGGGATGTCACCGGATGGATAAAGAATCCCTTTTAACTCAATGTGTAGGTTTTAGGCTTTTGGAAAATCGTTCGTCAAAATAACAGAAAGGGATCCGCTTGTAAGTCAGCGAATCCCTTTCTGTTGCCCGATAAACTGGAATTTGCCTATGTGTTTGGAATTACTTTCACGCTCTCGACCCGTTCATGTTCATCGTAGTCAACAATAAGCCGAAATTGTTCCGACAGTATCCATATATCTTCCTTTGCATTTTCCACGCTTTCGGTCGGTTTTCCCCACTTTTTATACAGACTCTTCTTACTAGATGTTTCGATTTCATTTATCATTAGTTCATCTGTGGCCCAATCTGCACCTCTATTCTCTGCAAGGGTCAATATACGCGAAAGGTCAAGTATATGTTCCGCCTTCTGGTTTGTTACTTGAGCTTCTTTCCAAAATCCTATTCCAAAAGCCAAGACTACTGCCAGAATAATACCGACCACAATCAACAATCGCTTTTTCATAGCAATACCTCCTCTACAAATTTTGATTTGTTGACTAATTTACATATTACCATACTTCTCTGTCCATATCAAGAATTGGTAAAAATGCCGGAGTTTGCGTCACCAACATTTTAACTTAATTGGGACCAATGATAAGACCTTTTAACTTTATGTGTTGGTTTACGCTCTTTGGAAAATCGTTCGTCAAAATAATGGAAAAGGCTTCGCCGATTCAAGGCGAAGTCTTTTCCATAGTCAGATAAACTGGAATTTGTTACTCCACTTGGTAAATCTGATGAGACTGCCAAACAGTTACTTTTTCACCGTCTATTTCAAGCGTCTTTCCCTTTTCTGCTTCATCAATACTAACCTTGATATCGGTTATTTCTCCGTTTTGAATTGCTGTAAGAAGGCCTGCATCTTCATCGTGATTATAGGCTATAGGATTTCCTACAAGTGCCAAATAATAAGTTTTTCCGTTGCTTTCAATTACTACTAAAGGCTTAGTGTACTCCTCAACTTGTACATAACCTGTTATTGTTCCCTCTATGTCCTTTGTTTTGCTTGAGCAAGCAGTAAGGGTTACAATCATAACTACAGCAAGCATTAAGGAAATTATTTTCTTCATAGTTTGACCTCCACAAGTTCCGATTTATCTTTCTATCATATTACCATATCTCCCTGCTCGTTTCAATGATTGGTAAAAGTGCCGAAGTTTAGACCGCCAACATTTTAAGTTAATTGGGACGATAAAGATTTCTCCTTGACAATCTCCAGATGAACTGTTATGATGGAGAAGCTGTTTTGATGTATGAAATGATTGGCGCCCTCCCCTAATCGTTTATACGGATTGGGGAAGGGCGCCTTTTTGTCTCACAAAACAAGTTCTTTTTAGGAGGTATCCGATTATGTATCAGGGTACTGTGAAGTGGTTTAATGCGGAGAAGGGCTTCGGCTTCATCTCCAATGACGATGGCGGCGAGGACGTGTTCGTCCACTTTTCCGCCATTCAGACGGATGGCTACCGCCAGCTCGCCGAGGGTCAGAAGGTCACCTTTGACACGGAGCCTGATCCCCGTGGGAACCGGGGCCTGCGCGCCGTGAACGTGATCCCCGGCTGAAAAGGCAGCAAACAGAAAGAGGGCCGGACCCCAACGGGGTCCGGCCCTCTTTCTGTTTGCCCCCGGAAAGGCGGGAACGCCGCCCCTCAGAGCTCTACCACCGAGCCTGTGGAGAGCGCGTGGAGCCGCTCCCCCAGCACGGGGCGCATCAGCTCGAAGGCGGGGGTGCCGGTACAGTGTCCGGTCCAGATCTCACCGATTCCCAGCTCCAGGAGCCGCCGGCCCAAAGCGGCCGCCTCCTCCGGCGGCACCCCCAGGGAGGCGGCGCCGGAGGCGCCCATCAGATGGAAGCCGCCCAGAAAGGCCCGGACAGGGAGGCCCGGGAAGGCGGCCATGGCCTCCTCCGTCACCGTATCCGCTCCGGCGTGGGAACAGCTGCTGAAAAGGATCAGGCCGGAGGTGGTGACGAAGACCAGACTCTGCTCGTGGGCAAAGTCGTCAGGGCTCAGCCCGGACCCGGTTTGGCGGTACATATGCACCCGCTCTCCCCGGCTCTCCAGGCCCGGCGTATTGTGGGGCAGGAGCCAGACGCCGGGAAAAAGCTCGGTGCGCGCCGTGACATAGTGAAGCCGCGCTCCGTGGGAGAGGAGCTCCTGGGGCACGCCCAGATATTTTCTGGCGTCGCCCCGCAGGACATAGCTGGGCTGCGCGGCCTCCTCCCGCAGATAGAGGGGCGCGGAGGGGTTGCGCTGGAAAAAGGCGCAGAAGCCGCCGGAGTGGTCGTAGTGCCCGTGGGAGAGGACGGCGGCGTCCACACGGGACAGATCGACGCCCAACCGGGCGGCGTTGTCCAGCAGGGCGGCGGAAGAGCCGGCGTCCAGCAGGATGCTGTGTCCCTCGTGCTCAATCACGAGGGAGAGACCGTGCTCACAGAGGAGCCCCTCCGGGGCGGTGTTCTCCATCAGGACCGTTACCCGCACGGCGCTCACTCCCCCTTCTTCCTGAGTTTTTGTTTCTCCCCCTGCTCATTGACGAGGTAGGTGTTGTCCAGATGAGCCTGGAGGCTCTGGCGGATCGAGGCGCGGTATTCGCCCCGCAGCGCTTCCCGCTCCGCAGCCTCCCCGGCGGTGAGAGCCCGCTCCCGGGAGAGTCGGGAGAGCTCGTTGATACGGTCGATCTTGTGCTGTTCCATAGGGTTCCCTCCTTCTCAAATATACCGTTCGATCAGGATCATGGTCCGCCCCTTCTTGGAGGGGCCGGATACCGTGCTGAGCACGCATTTGCCCAGCCCCCGGCAGACGAGTACATCTCCCTCCCCCACAGGACGGTCCGGCTTGTCGCACTCCCTCCCGTTGAGCATCAGCTTTTTTGATGAGATGAGATCGGCCATTTTGGAGCGGCTCATGGAAAAGCCGGAGGCGGCCACCGCGTCCAGGCGCAGAGTGGCCACGGTATCCCGGATCTGTTTGACCTGCCTGACCGGCGGCGTGAGATCCGCCGGGGCCATGGGAGAGACCCTGACCCGCTGCCGCCCCACCTGATCCAGCTGGGAGAGGAGCACGTGCTCCAGCTCCCGGAGCAGAACGGCCTGACAGCCCTCCTCCCCCACCAGCAGATCCCCCACCTTTTCCCGGGTGATACCCAGGCCCAGAATGGAGCCCAGATAGTCCCGGTGGGTGAGGCCGCAGCCCGGCGGGCAGGCGATGCGCACCGCGGAGAGGGGACAGTCCGTATCCAGCCGCCAGTCCTCGGGAGACATCCAATCCGGGAGAAAGACGCACAGCTTTCGCTCCGCGTCCCCGAAGCCGCCCCAGAAGAGGTGTGCCGGGTGGCCGGAAGCGGCGATGAGCCGCTCCGCCGCGGCCTGCTCTGCCAGGGAGAGAAACTGCGTGTGAGCGGGGATGTTTCGGGTGCGGCACAGCTCCAGCTTGTCCAGCGCCCTGGCAAGGAGAAGGCGCTCCTCGGGGTCTGCGGAGAGCTTTCCCAGCAGTTCGGTCTTGTTCATGGTGTCATTCCTTTATAATATCGGCAAAGCCGGCGCCCACCAGGCCGGCCAGATCCCCCGGGGCAAGCTCCACCTGACAGCCGATTTTGCCCGCGCTGACCAGGATGGCGGCCTGGTCGGCGGCGCTCTGGTCCAGCACGGTTTTGAACCGCTTTTTCATCCCGATGGGGGAACAGCCGCCCCGCACATAGCCGGTGAGGGGGGTGAGTTCCTTGACATGGATCATCTCAATGGACTTTTCTCCCACTGCCCTGGCCGCCTTTTTCAGGTCCAGCTCGGCCAGCACCGGCACCACAAAGACATAGTTTGCCTTTGTGGCACCCCGGGTCACCAGAGTTTTGAACACGGAGGCGGGATCGCGCCCCAGCACGGCGGCCACTGTGGCCCCGTCCACCGCCATACCCTCCTGGTGAGGGTACTGGTGGGGCGTATAAGGGACTTTTTTCTGCTCCAAAAGGCGCATGACGTTGGTTTTTTCTTCCGACATGGAAATTCCTCTTTTCTATGGCTTGACGGAGATCAGTCGCCTTTGCCGAAGAGCTTTTGGAAAAAGCCCCCGCGTTTTTCTCCGCCCTTTCCCGGGGCCTTGCCGGACAGCGCCCGTAGACAGGCGGCGGCCTCTTTCACACCTGCGTCGGCGGCCTTCCGCAGCCAGAATCGCGCTTGCTCCGGGTCGGCGCGGAGGCCCTTCCCGTCCCGATACCACTTGCCAAGGATGAACATGGCGTCCTCATCCCCCAGCCGGGCGGCCTTCTGGTAGAGCTCAGCCGCCCGGGCTATGTCCGTGGCGGTCCCACGTCCGGACGCATAACAGTCGGCCAGATGATAGACGCCGGCGGGAAAATCCTGCTCTGCGGAGCGGGAAAACCACTGAAAAGCCAGAGCATCGTCCCGTTCCACACCGGAGCCGGTATAGTAGAGGCTGCCCAGATTGCTCTGGGCGGCGGCATCCCCCTGCTCCGCAGAGCGGCGGTAGAGCTCCGCCGCTTTTGAAAGGTCCTGCGCAAGACCGTGGAAGCCGTTTTCATAGCACAGGCCCAAATTGCACTGGGCGGGGGCATAGCCCTGCTCCGCCGCCCGGCGGAGCAGCTCCAGGCCTCTTTTCTCGTCCTTCTGCATGCCGCTTCCATCAAAACAGCACCGGCTGAGCAGACTCATGGCGCGAGACTGCCCCTTTTCCGCGGCCTTTTGCAGCCATATGACCGCCTGGGCGGGGTCCCTGTCTACGCCGATGCCCCGCAGGTAGCAGAAGCCCAGGTTGCACTGGGCATAGGTGTAGCCCATCTCCGCGGCCTTGCGGTAGAGCGCGGCGGCTTTGGGCTTATCCTCGGGGAGGCCCTGTCCCAGCTCACAGCACAGGCCCAGACTGGCAATGGAGGGAGCGTAGTCCTGCTCTGCGGCCCGGCGATAGAGCTCCACAGCCTTGGCGTCATCGGCCTCCACGCCGTCGCCGTTTTGATAGCAGTCTCCCAGCAGATCCAGTGCCCGGGGGAATCCCCTCCGGGCGGCCCGGTCCAGCCACTCCACGGCCCGGCCGCAGTCCACCTCTGTCCCAATGCCGGTGAGGTAGCAATAACCCAGATTACACTGCGCGGCCAGATCTCCTCGCTGGGCGGCCTGTGTATAGAGGGCTACGGCCCTGGCCTTGTCCTCCGGTACGCCTTCGCCCCGCTCATAGCACAGCCCCAGACTGCACAGGGCGGGGGGATACTCCAGGTCCGCCGCCTTCTGATACCACTGCACGGCCTTTTCGGCGTCCGCCTCCACGCCGTCACCGTCCCGGTAGCAGCTTCCCAGCAGGCTCATGGCCCGGGCGGAACCCTGCTCCGCAGCCCGCTCCAGCCAGGGAATGGCCTGCTCGGGGGCCGGGTCCATGCCGATGCCCGTGAGACAGCAGTACCCCAGGTTGCACTGGGCAGAGAGGTTCCCCCGTTGGGCAGCCTGGGTATAGAGGGCCACGGCCCTGGCCTTGTCCTCCGGCACGCCCTCGCCCAGCTCATAGCAGAGACCCAGCCCGCACAGCGCGGGGGGATACCCCTGATCGGCGGCCAGTTGATAAAGCCGTGCCGCCTCGGCGTCATCCCGGGGGACGCCGTCGCCATCCCGGTAGCAGTCGGCCAGGATGCTCTGGGCCCGGGGAAAGTCCAGCGCGGCGGCCCGCCGGAGCCACGCCGCCGCTTGGGCGGCGTCCTTCTCCACCCCATCCCCATTTAAATAGCACACAGCCAGATTGCATTGGCCCGGCGCATAGTCCCGCTCTCCTGAGCGGCGGTAAAGGTCGGTGGCACGCTTGAGGTCAACCTCTACCCCGGTGCCCATCTCGTAGCAGAGCCCCAGATCACACAGGGCGGGGGGATAGTCCTGTGCGGCCGCCTTCCGGAACCACTCCACCGCTTTTTGCGCATCCGCCGGCGTGCCGTCCCCGTCCCGGCAACAGCAGCCCAGCAGCCGCTGGGCCCGGGGAAAGTCCTGCTCCGCGGCCTGTGTGAGCCACCGGACAGCCTGGACGTCGTCTTCCTCCACCCCGATGCCGGTGAGGTAGCAATAGCCCAGATTGCACTGCCCGGGGGCATAGCCCAGCTCTGCTGCCCTAGTGTACCAGCGCACGGCCTGGGCCTTGTCCTCCTCCAGACCGGCCCCCATCTCATAACAGAGACCCAGCTCGCACACGGCGGGGGGATAGTTGTCCTCCGCCGCCTGGCGAAAAAGCGCCGCCGCTCCGGCCTGATCGGCCTCCACACCGTCGCCGTCCCGGAGACAGCAGCCCAGGATATACCGCGCCCGGGCGAAGTCCTGCCCGACGGCCTTTTGCAGCCACGCCACCGCCCGGGCTTCGTCCTTTTCCACGCCGATGCCATTGAGAAAACACACGGCCAGATTGCATTGGGCCGGGGCGTAGTCCTGCGCGGCGGCCTTTTGATAGAGCTCCGCCGCCCGGACCAGGTCTTGCTCCACGCCGTCGCCATTTTCACAGCAGAGGCCCAGATTGCACTGGGCGGGGGGATACCCCTGCCCGGCGGACGCCTCATAGAGCGCCATGGCCCGGGGCTGGTCCTGGGCCAGGCCGGAGCCGGTCTTGCAGCAGTCGGCCAGGATGCATTGGGCCCGGGCGAAGTCCTGGGCGGCAGCCCGCTCCAGCCACTCCACGCCCTGGGGGGCGTCCGCCTCCATGCCGATGCCATTGAGGCAGCACACGGCCAAGTTGCACTGGGCGGGGGCGTAGCCCTGCTCGGCGGCCTTTCGATAGAGCTCCACCGCCCGGGCCGGGTCCTGGTCCACGCCGGTGCCGTTCTCCCAGCACACACCCAGGATGCTCTGGGCCCGGGGGAAATTCTGCTCCGCCGCCTTTGTCAGCCAGTGGACGGCCTCCTCCGGGTCGCGGTCCACGCCGATGCCATTGAGACAGCATACGCCCAGATTACACTGGGCGGGCGCGTGGCCCTGCTCGGCGGCCAGAAGATAGTATTCCGCCGCCTTGACCGGGTCCTGATCCACACCGGAGCCGTTTTCCCAGCACAATCCCAGGCTGCATTGCGCCCCCGCATAGCCCTGGTCGGCGGCCTGGGTATAGAGCTCCACAGCCCTGCCCTGGTCCTCCTCCACGCCTGTGCCCATCTGATAGCAGCGGCCCAGGGCCTCTATGGCCCGGAGGTCGCCGGACTCCGCCGCCAGGGAGAACCAGTGGGCGGCCTGAACCATGTCGCTGTCCACCCCGTCCCCCTCAGCGTACCGCACGCCCAGGTCGTACTGTACGGAGGTATCTCCCAGCTCTGCCTGCTCCAGCATGGCCTGAAAGTCCTGCTGGGCCTTCTGCACATTCTGCATGGCTTTGAGAATGAGCTGCGTATTGACAAAGACGACGTCCTGGGGATTGGAAAACTCCTTCTGCTCCCCGCGGTCGTCGGATTTGGGATCCATCTGCTCCACCTGCTTTCTATGTATAGGAGTAAGAGGAACGCGGACCACGCCGCGCCTACAAAATCCATTTTACAACGAGAGCACGTGCAACACAAGATAAAAAGGGATGCCCGGCGGATCGTGCCCGGGAATCCCGGCGGGAGGAAAGCCGGGGTGAGGTAGAAGAAAAAATAACCCCGTTTGGCGACAAACCCTCGCCACCAGGCGAGGATTCGTGCCGCAAGAGGGTGCTCGGAACCGGGAGAGGCGGTTAAGGCCCAGATTTCCGGAAATAGAAAAGGCCGCCCGCAGAGCAGCCGCCAAGCCGGAGCAAGGGCGTGGGTTAATAACATCTTTTTGCTCAGAGAATAAAAAGATGTCGGAGCAAAGCGGGCTTTGCTCCGACATGGCACGCCCGAGAGGAGTCGAACCTCCGGCCTACCGCTTAGGAGGCGGTCGCTCTATCCAACTGAGCTACGGGCGCATAAAACAAGCGAGTCTTATTGTAACCCAAAACCCGCCCGCTGTCAACGGGGCGCAGAGGGCGCGCCAAATCGGGCCCATGCGGCGGATTTTGCGGGAAAGGACGGTGGTATCCCAGAAAAAGGTTGCTTTTTTAGGACAGGTACGTTATAATACGTGGTTGAGTTTTCACCGTATCTGTAAAAAGAAAGATTTGAGGTGCATCCCCCTTGCAGAACAACCATTTGAGAAACGTAGCCATTATCGCCCACGTCGACCACGGAAAGACCACGCTGGTGGACGAGATGCTCAAGCAGGGCGGCGCATTCCGGGAGAATCAGGCCGTAGCCGAGCGCGTGATGGACTCCAACGACCTGGAGCGGGAGCGCGGCATCACCATTCTGGCCAAGAACACCGCCGTACAGTATGGCGATGTGAAGATCAATATTGTGGATACCCCGGGCCATGCCGATTTCGGCGGTGAGGTGGAGCGCATCTTGAAGATGGTCAACGGCGTCATCTTACTGGTAGACGCCGCAGAGGGGCCTATGCCCCAGACCCGGTTTGTTCTGAGCAAGGCGCTGGAGCTGGGACACCGGGTCATTGTGGTGGTCAACAAGATTGACCGTCCCGACCAGCGGATCCACGAGGTCGTGGACGAGGTGCTGGAGTTGCTGCTGGATCTGGACGCTACCAGTGAACAACTGGACTCCCCCATGCTGTTTTGCTCCGGGCGGCAGGGCACTGCATCCTACTCCCCCGAGGTGGAGGGCACCGATCTCAAGCCTCTGTTCGAGACCATCCTCGACTATATCCCCGCCCCGGAGGCGGACACCGAGGCCCCCTTCCAGATGCTGGTCTCCTCCATTGATTACAACGAGTTTGTGGGGCGCATTGCCATCGGACGCATCGAGCGGGGCGTCGTTAAGCAGAATCAGGAGATCGCAGTGTGCAATTTCCATGACCCGGACGCCGTGCCCAAGAAGGCCAAGGCGGTCTCTCTCTATCAGTTTGACGGGCTGGGAAAAGCGGCCGTCACCGAGGCCACGGCCGGCAACATCATTGCCATGAGCGGCATCGGAGACATTACCATTGGCGACACTATCTGCGATCCCTCCGCCGTGGAGCCCATCGAATTTGTCAAGATATCCGCCCCCACCATTGAGATGACCTTCTCGGTGAATGACTCCCCCTTCGCGGGGCGGGAGGGCAAGTTCGTCACCTCCCGTCAGCTGCGGGAGCGCCTGTTCCGGGAGACACTGAAGGACGTGTCCCTGAGGGTCACCGAGACCGACTCCACCGATTCCTTCAATGTGGCTGGCCGGGGTGAGATGTCCCTGTCCATTCTCATTGAGACCATGCGCCGGGAGGGCTATGAGTTCCAGGTCTCTCCCCCGCGTGTGCTGTATCAGGAGATCGACGGCCAGAAATGCGAGCCTATCGAGCGCCTGGTGGTGGACGTGCCCTCCGACTGCGTGGGCTCCGTCATTGAGAAGATCGGCTCCCGCAAGGGCGAGATGCTGGAGATGAACCCGGTGGGCAGCCGCATGAAGCTGGAGTTCCTGGTCCCCGCCCGGGGCCTCTTCGGCTATCGCAATGAGTTCCTCACCGACACCAAGGGCGAGGGCATCATGGCCTCTGTCTTTGAGTGCTACGCTCCCTATAAGGGAGAGGTCTCCCGCCGCAGCAGCGGCAGTCTGGTCTCCTTTGAGACCGGGGAGAGCGTAACCTACGGCCTCTTCAACGCACAGGAGCGGGGCGTCCTCTTTATCGGGGCCGGCGTGCCGGTATATGCCGGTATGGTAGTGGGCGAGACGCCCAAGAGCGAGGACATCACGGTAAATATCTGCAAGAAAAAGCAGCTCACCAACATGCGGGCCGCAGGTTCGGACGACGCCCTGCGGCTCACCACCCCCCGCCAGATGTCGCTGGAGCAATGTCTGGAATTCCTGGCCGACGACGAGCTGCTGGAGGTCACGCCTGAAAATCTCCGCCTGCGCAAGCGCATCCTCAGCCACGCAGACCGGATGAAGGCCCTGAAGGGCAACAAATAAGAACGACCTATAAATGGGAGCGGCGCTGTACCACAGCGCCGCTCTTTTTGCTGCGGCCACAGCCGCCGCGCCCTGTGGAGGCCGCTTTCAAACAGCCGCCGCAGGGTGCATTCCTTTATTAGGTTGAAAGGTAAGGATATATTAGAAATTTTATAATAGACAGAAAGAAAAAGTTTGGTATGGTTAAAACGGAGATAAAATTTGCGGCGCCGCCGCTGCTTCCACAGCAGATGGAACAGGAAAGGAAGAAGAACGATGCAGGAAAAATATCGCGTATTGTTTGAGCCGGGCCGGATTGCGGGGGTGCCCCTTAAAAACCGCTTTTACATGGCCCCCATCGGTCCGTCCGGTATGTGCGACGCGGAAGGCGCGTTTACCGAGACGGCGGTGGAGTACTATGCCGTCCGGGCCCGCGGTGGCGTCGGACTGATCATCACCGGGGACTGCTTTGTGGAAAATGAGATCCAGCCGTGCGTCATGCCCTCCCACGTGGTCCCTACCCTGCGCCCCACCTGCTTTATCCGCTCCGCCAAACGCCTGACCGAGCGGGTACACGCTTACGGAACAAAGATTTTCATCCAGCTCTCCGCCGGCTTCGGCCGGGTCGGCCACGCCAGCAACGTCAGCGGGGACGTGATCGCCCCTTCCCCGGTGGAACACCGCTGGATCAAGGGCCTGATGTGCAGGGAGATGACGGTGGAGGAGATCCATACCTTTGTGCGCAAGTTTGGCGAGGCGGCGGCTCACGCCAAAAAGGCGGGCTTTGACGGCGTGGAGATCCACGCCATACACGAAGGGTATCTGTTGGATCAGTTTACCCTGGCGCTCTTCAATAAGCGCACCGACGCATACGGCGGCAGTCTGGAGAACCGGCTGCGCTTTGCGGTGGAGATCGTCCAGGAGATCAAGCGGGTCTGCGGGGCGGACTTCCCCGTGGGCGTGCGGTACAGCCCCAAGAGCTTTGTCCGTGATATGAACGAAAAGGCCGGGGGTCTGCCCGGGCAGGAGTTTGAGGAGCTGGGCCGGGATATGGACGAGGGACTGACGGTGGCCAAAATGCTCCAGGATGCGGGCTATGATTTCCTAGACGCGGACGTGGGCTCCTATGAGTCATGGCACTGGAGCCATCCGCCCATGTACCATCAGAAGGGCATGTATCTGCCCTATGTCTCTCAGCTCAAAAAGGTGGTGGAGATCCCGGTGATGTGCGCCGGGCGCATGGACAATCCGGACATCTCCTCCGCCGCTCTTGCCGGCGGCAAGATCGACTTTGTGGGTCTTGCCCGTCCCCTTCTGGCCGATCCCGACTATGTGGAGAAGCTGCGCCGGAACCAACTGGAACGCATCCGACCGTGCCTGTCCTGCCAGGAGGCATGTATGGGGCGGCTCCAGAAGTTCAGCAGCGTCTGCTGCGCCGTCAATCCTGCGGTGGGCCGGGAGGTGGCCTATGCCGTCGGCAGGGCGCAGGAGCGGAAAAAGGTGCTGGTGGTGGGCGGCGGCGTGGCCGGCTGTGAGGCCGCCCGGGTCTGCGCCCTTCGGGGGCACGATGTCACCCTCCTGGAGGCCGCCGGGCAACTGGGGGGAAACCTCATCCCCGGCGGGATGCCCGACTTTAAGGAGGACGACCATGCTCTGGTGCGCTGGTATTCCCATGAGCTGCAGGAGCTGGGGGTGCGGGTGGAGCTGAATACCCCGGCTACGGCGGAGATCGTCCGTGCCAGCGGCAGCGACACCGTGATCCTGGCCACCGGATCCAGGCCCGTGGTGCCCGACCTGGGCGCCCCCGACCGGGTGCGCACGGCGGCGGATGTGCTGATGGGCGGGGAGGACCCCGGAAAGCGGGTCGTAGTCGTGGGCGGCGGCCTGGTGGGCTGTGAGCTGGCCCTTTGGCTGCGCAAGCAGGACAGCACCCGGGAGGTCACCCTGGTGGAGGCGCTGCCCGATGTGCTGATGGTGGGGACGCCGGTCTGCGACGCCAACACGGATATGCTCAAGGCGCTGCTCCCCTTCCACGGCGTAAATGAGGAGCTGGGCGCCCGGGTGGTGCGCACGGAGCCGGACGGCGTGGTCCTTCACCTGTGTGACGGCAGTGAGCAGAAACTGGAGGCCGATACCATCGCCGTCGCAGTGGGATATCGCTCGGAAAACAGACTCTTCCAGGAGCTGCAGGGGCTGGACGCCCAGCTCTTCCAGATCGGGGACGCCAACAAGGTGGCGAATATCCACTATGCCATCTGGGATGCCTATGAGGTGGCGAGGGGCATTTGAGACTGCCCGGCAGAATAAGTGATGAAAAAATCCTGCGGCCGCTGATCCGGCTGCAGGATTTTTTAAAGAAAGGTCACTTTTGGTGGTTTTTGTGGTGGATGGTCAGGGCCAGCCCGACGGCAGCCAAAGAAAAGCAGACCGCGGCCATTCCCAAAAGCTGCACGGGGTCCATGTTCTCCGCGGTGGCGGTGCCGGTCTCGGGCAGGTCCCCCATTGGCACTGCCGTATCCTCCAGGATCAGGACCGCTCCGGACTCCGGGATGGGCTCGGCGGAAGCGGGCGCCGCCGCCAGGGCGCCCGGGAGCAGGAGCAGCGCCAGAAGCAGCGGGAAGAACAGCGCCAAAGCCGTATGGGGTCTCTTTTCCATATCATCCATCCCCCTTTGTGGAAGAGAGCTCGATCATTGTCTTCATTAAACACCCCGGCGGTTACATTACGGTCACATTTTTTATATTTATCACTAGTTATAACAAATATGTGTAATTATTAGAAAAATAAATATCGCCCGGAAAATCTGTGACTTTCCGGGCGATGAAAGGGTGAATGGGGTTACAGGGAAAGGCTTCGTTCGATCCAGGCGCTGCCGATGACCACGTCGCCCTGATAAAAGACCGCAAGCTGCCCGGGGGTAGGGGCCCGGGCGGGCGTATCCAGCAGAACGTCCACGCCGCCCCGCTCCAGGGGACGGATGACGCCGGGGGCCTCCGTGCGGGAGTGGCGCAGGCGGACCGTGACCTCCATGGGGCCGTCCAGCGCATCCATGGCGATCCAGTTGGGGCGGGAGCACAGAACGCGGTCCGCCATCAGGTCCGAGCCGTCGGAGAGGGTGACGGTATTGTGTTCCGGGTCCAGCGAGGAGACGAAATACCGGTGGGGCCCGGAGACGCCCAATCCCCGGCCCTGGCCGATGGTGTAGTGGTGGATGCCCAGGTGGCGTCCCAGGACGCGGCCCTCCCCGTCGATAAAGTTGCCGGGCGGCGGCGTAGGGCCTCTGCGGTCCAGCCAGGCGGCGTAATCCCCGTCTGGGATAAAACAGATCTCCATGGAGTCGGGCTTGTGGGCCACAAAGAGCCCCATCTCCTCTGCAAGGGCCCGGACCTGGACCTTTTCATAGCCGCCCAGGGGGAAGACAATATGCCGCAGCAGGGCCTGGGTCAGGCGGGAGAGCATGTAGGACTGGTCGTTGGCGGGCTGGCCCTTGCGCAGGAGCATGCGGCCGTCCGGCCCGGCGGTCACCCGGGCGTAATGGCCGGTGGCGATAAACTCGGCACCCACCTGCTCCCCTACTCTGCCCAGAGCCGGAAATTTTACCAGAGGGTTGCAGCGGGCGCAGGGCAGGGGCGTGCGCCCTGCCAAATACTCCCGGGCAAAATCGGCGCAGACGAAATGTTCCAGCTCGGCGCGGATATCCACAGAGTGGAAGGGCAGGCCCAGGCGGTCCGCCAGCGTCTCGGCGTCCCCGCCTCCCCCCAGGCCGATGTCCAAAAAGACGCAGTGTACATCATAGCTCTCCCGCAGCAGCGCGGCGGAGACGGCGGAGTCCACTCCGCCGGAAAGTCCCAAAATCAGCTTAGGCTTCATAGATTACCTCCAAGGTGTCAGCCCTTTTCCAGCCAGATCATCAGTGCCGCGATATCCGACGGGCTGACGCCGGAGATGCGGGAGGCCTGACCCAGGTTCAGGGGACGTATTTTATCCAGCTTCTGCCGGGCCTCTATGCGCAGCACCGGTATGTCCATATAGTCCAGACCGGGAGGCAGCGGCCGGGTCTCCAGCTTCCGCATCTCCTCCACCTGGCGCTGCTGCCGCGCGATGTACCCCTCGTACTTGAGGGCGATCTCCACCTGCTCCGTCACCTCGGCGCACAGCGTCGGCCGGTCCGGGTCAAAGGGGGCCAGATCGGCATAGCCCACCCGGGGCCGGCGCAGCAGGTCTCCCAGGCGGGCGCCGTCCCGAGGCGGGGTCTCTCCTCTTTCCGCCAGCATGGCGTTGAGAGCCGGAGAGGGGGCGGCTCCCGTCCCCTCCAGGCGTTTGATCTCCCGGTCCACGGCGGCGTATTTGTCCAGCACCCGCCGGTACCGCTCCTCGGACACCAACCCCACGGCGCGGCCCACCGGACACAGCCGGCGGTCCGCGTTGTCCTGCCGGCACAGCAGCCGGTACTCCGTCCGGGAGGTCATGATGCGGTAGGGCTCGTTGGTGCCCTTGGTCACCAGGTCGTCAATGAGCACACCGATATACCCCTGGTCCCGGGAGAGGATCATGGGCGGCCGGCCCAGCAGCTTCAGCGCGGCGTTGACCCCGGCCACGAAACCCTGGACGGCGGCCTCCTCATAGCCGGAGGAGCCGTTGAACTGTCCCGCGCCGTAAAGGCCGGGGATACGAATGTGCTCCAGGGTGGGATAGAGCTCGGTGGGGTCGCAGCAGTCGTACTCGATGGCGTAGGCGCACCGGGTCATCTCGGCGTGCTCCAGGCCGGGTATGGTGTGGAGCATCTCCACCTGCACGTCCTCCGGGAGGGAGGAGGAAAAGCCCTGGATATAGAGCTCCTCGGTGTCCAGGCCCATGGGCTCGATAAAGAGCTGGTGCCGGGGCTTGTCGGCGAACCGGACCACCTTGTCCTCGATGGAGGGGCAGTACCGCGGGCCAACCCCCTCGATGACGCCGGAGTAGAGGGGGGAGCGGTCCAGATTGGCACGGATGACGGCATGGGTGTTCTCATTGGTGTAGGTGAGATAGCACACTGCCCGGTTTTCCGGAGGGGTTTTTGTCTCGAAAGAAAAAGGGACCACAGTCTCGTCCCCCGGCTGGAGCTCCATCCGGGAAAAGTCCACGCTGCGGCGGTTCACCCGGGGGGGCGTGCCGGTTTTGAAGCGGCGGAGTCCGACGCCTAGGGCCCGCAGGCTCTCCGTCAGGGGGAGGGCGGCGGCCAGACCGTCCGGGCCGGACTGCCGGGTTACGTCTCCCACAATGGTGCGGCCCCCCAGGTAGGTGCCGGTGCAGACCACTGCCGCCCGCACCCCATAGACCGCCCCTGTGGAGGTCCGAACGGCGGAGACTTGGCCCGCCTCGGTCAGCACGTCGGTGACCTCCGCCTGCTTGACCCACAGATTTTTCTGGAGCTCCAGGGTGTGCTTCATCTGTTTCTGATATTCCCTGCGGTCCGCCTGGGCCCGGAGGGACCAGACGGCGGGGCCTTTTCCCTTGTTGAGCACCCGATACTGGATGCAGGCGCGGTCCGCACAGCGGGCCATCTCGCCGCCCAGGGCGTCCAGCTCCCGGACCAGATGTCCCTTGCCGGTGCCGCCGATGGCGGGATTGCAGGGCATATTGCCCACTGCGTCCAGGTTGACCGTGAAGCACACGGTCCGCAGCCCCATCCGCGCGGCGGCCAGGGCGGCTTCTATCCCGGCGTGTCCCGCGCCGATGACGGCGATATCAAATGTGCCGGCCAGATAGTCCATGACAGTTCCCCCGTTTCCAAGCCGGGATAGAACCCCGGCGATCCGCCGGGGCGGAATTCAGTTCCGGCCCGCAAGAAGGCAAATATTTCTGAGGCGGTTTAATCGTGCTCAATATAATAGGGCTTCATCAGACTGGGCTGCTCGGTGGAGTCCTTCACCGCCCCGCTCTTCATGGGCAGGGGGGCTGGGCCGCCCCGATGACCGCGGCCATGGTCCTGGCGCTTCTTGGGTGCGGGCGCTGGGGCGGACGCTTTTTCCTCCCGGGGACGGGGTGCCGGAGAGACGGACTGGGCGGAGGAGGACTTTTTCCGCCTGTGTTTCTTCCCGACGCGCTCCTGAGGCGCCTGGACACGGCCCTTCTGTGCGGGCACGGACCGGGGGGACAGCAGCCGGGCGGTGGCGTCCATAATGCGGTCGGAGCCGAGGGGATCGGGGCGGCGGAAATCCTCATATCCGGCCTCCGACGTGCCGGCGGTCCGTTCGGGAAGCACGGCGTCCAACTTGTGGGAGAGCTCCCCCTCCGCCTTCTGCCAGCGGGGAGCGCGGCGCTTCCTGCCGCCCTCCCCCTTTGGCGCGGACACGGGGACCGCCTGGACCTTTTGGGGCTTTGCCGCGGGCGACTTGGCTGGCTCCGCCCCCCGGCGCTGCTCCTCCTCCGCGGCGGCCTTTGCGGCCGTGTCACGGGCCCGGCGGCGCTCCTTGGCGGCGGCGCGGGCCTCCGCATCGTCGGCGTTCACGGCCCGCCCCTTGGCGTCCCTGGGGGCCTCAAAGACCTCCATGGGCCAGGGGTGTTCCTCCACCACGGGGATTTTCTGGCCGATCAGCTTTTCGATCCCCCTGAGGTACTCCTTCTCGGCGAAGTCGCAGAAGGAGACGGCGCAGCCCCCGTGGCCGGCCCGCCCGGTGCGGCCGATGCGGTGGACGTAGGTCTCGGGGACCTCGGAAAGATTGTAATTGAATACGTGGGAGAGCTCCTCGATGTCGATGCCCCGTGCGGCGATGTCGGTGGCCACCAGGACCTGGGTCCGACCGGCCTTGAAGTCGCTGAGTGCCTGCTGCCGGGCGGTCTGGGATTTGTTCCCGTGGATAGCGGCGGCGGAGATGCCCGCCTTCATCAGGTCTCCCGCCACCTTATTGGCCCCGTGCTTGGTGCGGGTGAACACCAGAGCATTTTTGACCCGCATTTCCCGGATGAGGTGGGAGAGAAGCTTGGACTTGTTGCTCTTGTCCACAAAGCAGAGCTTCTGGTCGATGACCTCCACCGGGGAGGACACCGGGTCCACCGCCACCCGGGCAGGGTCATGCAGAAGGCCGTTCACCAGGTCCATGACCTCGGGGGGCATGGTGGCGGAGAAAAAGAGGGTCTGCTTTTTCGGCGGGAGGAGCTTGAGTACCCGGCGGACATCGTGGATAAACCCCATGTCCAGCATGCGGTCGGCCTCGTCCAGGACGAAGATCTCCACCCGGCTCAGGTCCAGCAGGCCCTGACCCTGGAGGTCCAGCAGACGGCCGGGCGTGGCCACCAGAATGTCCAGGCCCCGCTTGATCTTGTCCACCTGGGGCTGCTGGCCAACGCCGCCGAAGATGACGGCGGAGCGAAGGGGCAGATTCCTCCCGTAGGCCTCAAAGCTCTCCTGGATCTGGAGGGCCAGCTCCCGGGTGGGGGTGAGGATCAGGGAGCGGATATACCGCGGGCCCACCACCACATCGGCGTTGAGACGCTGGAGGATGGGGGTGGCAAAGGCGCAGGTCTTGCCGGTGCCCGTCTGGGCGCAGCCCAGCACGTCCCGGCCCAGCAGCGCCGGGGGGATGGCCCCCGCCTGAATGGGGGTGGGCTCGGCATAGCCCTGGGCGTCCAGCGCCCGGAGAATGGGGGCGATAAGCCCCAGATCCTTAAAATTCATTCGACGTTCGATCCTTCTCAATCAATTTTTGGCGCGGCGAACGGGGCGCGCCTGTGCGCGCCCTATGACAGGCGGAGGTCCGCCCTCCGGGCGCTCACCGCAGCGCCCGGAGCACCAGAGCCACGGTCTCCTCCAGGGACTGCCGCCCCACGTCCACAGTGAGATCGGCATAATTCCGATAGAGCGGCGCGCGGTAGGCGAAGAGGTCGGCCAGAGTTTCGCCCGGAGCCATTGCAATGCCCCGGGTGCTGATATTATTGAGCCGGCGCTCCAGCTCCTCAAGCGGCAGATGCAGATAGACGATCCGGCCCAGCGCCTTCAGGTGGGACATGGCCCGCTCCCGGCACACCGCGCTCCCCCCGGGCGCGATGACGGTGCCGCGGCACTCCACGGAGCAGATGGCGTCGGCCTCCACATCCAGAAAGGCCTCCACGCCCAGCGAGTCCACCAGAGACTGCAGGAGGGCGCCCTCCCGCTGCTGAATGACCAGATCGGTATCTAAAAACGCATAGCCCAGGGTCTTTGCCAGGAGTACGCCGACCGTACTCTTGCCCGCCCCCGGCATGCCGATGAGTATAATGTTATCCATGGCCGTGCCCCTTAGTTTCTCTGAAATCCTGCAGCATCATACCCGCGATGGACAAGGGGCAATCCGGTGTTTCGGGCACGGATCGTCCCCTGTCCATCAAGGGTATCGAATCATTATAACAAAAAAAGCGCGCTCTGGCAAATCCTTTTGCCGGAGCGCGCCGGTTTCTCAAAAGCCTCGTGCAGGAGCGCGCAGCTCAGGGTGCGCTCCCCTTGCTCTTCGCAGTCCCCACCCCCGCGGCCTCCTTGGCCTCCTCAGTGCCGACAAAGGTGAGCGTGGAGTAGTTTTGATACATCCGCCGGTCGGGAAAGTGGACGTCCAGAAAGACGTCCACCGGGTTTTGGGGCGGGCGGCCCATCTGCCGGGCGTCCCAGCGGGCCAGCGCCGCGGCGGAGAGCAGGATGTTGACCGCCATGAACCCCGTCAGCGCCCAGGTGAGGGGCTTGCCGATCGGGCCGGGGATGCGACCGATCCAGCGGCACATGCGGGGATAGAGGTCCTTTACCCAGAGCACGGCGGCCACCCCCCAGAACATGGAGTAGAGAAGGCTCACCCGGCCGTTGATGTTGAGAGGGATGTGGCTGTAATCCCAGAAGCAGGCCCCGAACAGCACCTCCTGGACCCAGGAGCACAGGTATTCGTAGGCCCCTCCCAGCACCGTGCCCGCCAGAAAGATCACCAGATCCCGCCGCCCGGTGAGGCGGTGGAAGCACACGGTAAACAGCACCGCGCCCAGGCCCCACACCAGAGAGAACTGCCCGTAGATGAGTCCGCTGCGGTTCTGGAGCTCCCCACGGGTGAGGAGCATGAACAGGGTTTCGGTGATCGCCCCCAGGAAGGAGGCGATAAAAAACACCCAAAAGAGCTTGTAATAGCTCACGCCCCGGGCAAAAAAGCCGGGAATGGTCTCGGAGGAGGGCTTGGGGACCTGCCCGGCCTTCCCGCCCGGCAGAAGCTTCGCATCGGTCATACGCGGACCTCCCATGTTTCGATAGAGATCCACTGTACCACAGTATTCTTAAGAACACCCCAAAGAAATTCTTAAATTTTCCTTGCATCAGTCCCGGCGCTTTTTGGCCGGTGGATAGGGGTCCCTCACATCCGTGCGCCCCATCAGATAATCCACGCTGGTGCCGTAGAGGTCGGCCAGACGGCCCCAAATCTCCGGCGGAATAGACCGACCCCCGCTTTCATAGTAGGCATAGGTCCTCTGCGGAAGGCCGATGGATGTCCCCACAAATGCCTGAGACCAGTCGCTGTCTTCCCGCAAATCTCGAATTCTCCGGAACGTCATATCGATCACCCCGGAAAATTTTAACCAAGAACAAATTGAGCTATTGACAAAATGAACGTTTTGTTCTAATATATGGAAAAAAGATAGAAAGAAGGGAAAACATGGATTCTTATAAGGAGGCCTATCTGGGTCTGTTCAACGCCGTCACCGACTGCATCGAGTCGCTGCGGCGGGCCCAGCAGGAGGCGGAAGAGCGGTATCTGGCTCAGGCGGAGGAGGCCCGCTCTGCGCCGGAAATGCCCACCGAGAGCAGCAATGCGTAATTCTCATACCCGCGCACGGACAGCTCGTCCAGCAGAGGGTCCTCAAAGAAGGGGCCGCGCAGGGCGAGGCCCCGGGCGGCGGCGTGGTCCAGCACCCGGCGGTAGCCCTCCGCCACCGTGCCGTAGCCGCCGGTGTGGAACAGCGTGAGGTACCGCCCGGCCTGCCTGACATAGAGAGTGGCGTCCCGGCCCGGCCGACGGGAGACCTGCGTATAGAAGTGGGTATACGCGGACAGGTCCCAGCTCCGCGCCCCCTCCAGCGGGAGCATACAGCCCACGGGGTGGGGACTGCGGACGCCGTGGGCCTGGCAGTAGCGCACATGCTCGGCCAGCGAGCGGGCGGAATCTGCATCGCTGGTCATGGGGTGGGAGGGCGTACACACCAGAAGGGCCTCCGGCTGCACCTCCTCCGCCACCACGCCCGGCGTCCGCGCCAGGGCCGAGCGGGTGAGGGCGGCCTTCTGCCGGGCCAGGTCCCGCATCTGCCGCAGGCGGCGCAGCTTCCGATCCAGCAGAGCGCCCTCCCGCTCCAGCAGCTCCACCAGCTCCCCGGGACTCCGCCGGTCCAGATAGGCCCTGATCTCGGAGAGGGGCATGTCCAGCTCCCGCAGGGTCTCGATGACATGAAAGACCTCCAACTGCTGGGGCGCGTAATAGCGGTAGCCGTTCTGACCCACCCTGGCCGGTGAGAGGATGCCCAGCGCGTCGTAGTGAAACAGGGTGTGCTTGGTGACGCCGCAGAGCGCTGCGAATTCCCCTGTGGTAAAGGCCCCGTTCACGGCGCCGCCCCCCTTACAGGAAATGTAGAAAATTTTGCTTGACTATCGGGTTACCCGATGGTTTAGTATACCCCTTGCCATCTTTTTATGCAAGCGGGTGAATGCTTTGAACAGCGCGCTGGACCGGGAGTATGGCTTCTGGTCCCTTTTTCGGTTTGCTCTGCCGACCATCATCATGATGATTTTCATGTCGCTCTACACCATCGTGGACGGCATCTTCGTCTCCCGGTTCGTGGGCTCCTCCGCCCTGTCGGCGGTAAATATCGTCTACCCCCTTGTCAGCGTGGTCATCGGTCTGGGGGTCATGCTGGCCACCGGCGGCAGCGCCGTGGTGGCCCGGAAGCTGGGCGAGGGGGATGAGGAGACGGCCTGCCGTGATCTCACCCTCCTGGTCCTCACCGGGGCGGCGCTGGGGACGCTCTTCTCCCTGCTGGGACTGGCGTTCTCCGCCCCCATGTCCCGGCTGCTGGGCGCCAGCGACGCCCTGTTGAACTACTGCGCCGACTACCTGCGCATCCTGCTCCTCTTCGCCCCGGCCAGCATCCTCCAGCTCCTGTTCCAGAGCTTTTTCGTCACGGCGGGACGGCCCGGCCTGGGCCTGGGGCTGACGGTGTGCTCGGGCCTTACCAACGCGGTGTTGGACTATGCGTTCATCGTCCCCCTGGATATGGGCATCACCGGGGCCGCCCTGGCCACTGCGGCGGGCTACTGCGTCACCGCCCTGGCGGGGATGGGCTTTTTCGCCCTGCGCGGGAAGGGGCTCCGGTTCCGGCGGCCGCGCTGGGAGAGCAGGATGCTTCTGTACGCCTGCGGGAACGGCTCCTCCGAGATGGTGACCAACCTCTCCAACGCCGTGATTACCTTCCTCTTCAACCAGCTCATGCTCTCCCTCCTGGGGGAGGACGGCGTGGCCGCCATCACCATCGTCCTTTACGCCCAGTTCCTGCTCACCGCCCTCTATATGGGTTTCTCCATGGGGGTGGCGCCGGTGATCAGCTTCAACTATGGGGCGGCCAACCACGCCCGGCTCCAGCGGGTCTTCCGCTGCTGCCTGGGGTTCATCGCCCTCTCTTCCGCCCTGGTGTTCGGCGCCTCCCTGGGCCTGGCGGAGCTGGTGGTGGCGGTGTTCTCCCCGGCGGGGACCGCCGTGCACGCCATCGCCCTGGATGGATTTTACAAGTTTGCGCCCGCCTTCCTCTTCGCCGGGCTCAATCTGTTCGCCTCCGCCCTCTTTACCGCCCTCTCCGATGGGCTGGTATCCGCCGTCATCTCCTTCGCCCGGACCTTCGGTTTTCTGCTGCTGGCCCTGCTGCTGCTGCCCGGCGTGCTGGGGGTAGACGGAGTGTGGATCGCCGTTCCCTTCGCGGAGCTGGCCTGCTGGGCCCTCTCTATCGGCTTCCTGGCGGCCAAGCGAAACAAATATCACTATGTATGAACAGAAAAAGGACACGGCGTGATTTAGTGAAGGAAAACTCCCCCTCTTAGTGAAACAACGTTGTTTGAAACGTATAGAATTATTGTGCAGCCCGGTGGAAAGCTGTCCGCACAGCCGCATCTGAAAGGCGCGGAGGAGTTTATCACGGTCTTTGTGGGCGCGGTTGAAATTGTGGTTTCAAATGATCGCTACAGACTTGAAAAAGGCGATTCGATCCGGTTTTGCGCGGATGTTCCTCACGCCTGCTTGAATCCGGGGGCAGAGACGGCAGAATTGAGCATGCTGATTTACTATAACAAATAAGAAAATAACGCAGATGTTCCTGCGTTTCTCAAAAATAAATGCGTATGGGGGTGACGCTTTCTGAAGCGTCACCCCCATTTTATGGGCGCAGATGGACGGGGCGGTCAGGCCGCCTCCCGGTCCGCCGAGGCGTCCCGCTCCCGCAGGATACGGGGGAACTTCCACAGGAACACCAGGCCCGTGCAGGTGGCGGCGCAGACGTCCGCCACAGGCTCGGCCAGATAGACGGCAAAGACCTGGTTGGAGAGAAAGTGGGGCAGGATATAGATCAGAGGGATGAGAAGGGCGATCTTCCGCAGCAGGGCGAGGAAGAGGGAGACCTTGGCCTGCCCCAGGGCCACGAAGGTCTGCTGGCAGGAGAACTGCATCCCCAGCATGAACATGCCCCCGAAATAGACGTGCAGGGCCCACTCGGCGGCCCGGACCAGCTCCTCCTTGTCGTTGAAGATGGAGATAAAGACGCAGGGGAAGAGCTGTACGGACAGGAAGAAGACGGTGCTCAGCGCGATACAGGAGAGGAAGAGCAGCTTGAAGGTCCGTCGGACCCGGTCCGTCTTGCCTGCGCCGAAGTTGAAACCCAGGATCGGCTGGGCGCCCTGGGTGAGGCCCTGGAGGGGCATCACCAGCACTTGCATGATGGAGGAGGCGATGGTCATGGCCCCCACGTAGGTGTCGCCGCCGTAGAGCTTGAGAGAGGAGTTAAGGGCGATGTTCACCAGGCTTTCGGTGGACTGCATGATGAAGGGGGACACGCCGATGGCCATGACGGGAAGGAGCACCTTGGGATCCAGGCGCAGGTGCCTGGCCTGGATGGTGAGCCTGGACCGCTTTCCCGTGAGGAACTTGAGGACCCACAGGGCGGATACGGCCTGGGAGAGGATGGTGGCCAGGGCCGCGCCCTGCACGCCCATATCAAAGCCGAAGATCAAGACGGGGTCCAGCACGATGTTGCACACCGCGCCGATGATGACCGTCAGCATGGAGACGGTGGAAAAGCCCTGGGTGGTGATGAAGTTGTTGAGCCCCAGAGAGAACTGCACCGCGATGGTGCCCCAGAGATAGATCCCAAGATAGTCCGAGGCGTAGCCCAAGGTGTTCTCGCTGGCGCCGAAGAGGAGCAGCATAGGGTCCTTGAAGACCTGGAAGAGCACGGTGACCACGAGGGAGATGACCACCAGCAGAGCGGTGCAGCCGCCCAGAATGGCGTTGGCCCCCTCTTGGTCCCCCGCCCCCATGCGGATGGCGGCCTTGGAGCCGCCGCCCATGCCCGCCAGGGCGGAGAGGGCGGAGATGAACATGATGACGGGAAAGGCCACGCCCAGGCCCGTGAGGGCCAGATCGCCGGTCCCCTCGATATGGCCGATGTACATCCGGTCCACGATGTTGTAGAGGGCGTTCACCAGTTGAGCGGTGATGGCCGGGATGGCCAGCCGTATCAGCAGCGACCCTATGGGGTCGTTTCCAAGATCATTCTGGCGCTTGGATTTCAAAGTATCGTCTCCTTCTTTCTGGTTTCAGTGCTTGCCGGCGGAGGGCTCCCCGTCCTCGCTCTCCAGAAAATAGGTGGCCTCCATGTCGGCCACCGAGAGGGCGAAGGCCAGGGGATACTGCTGCAGGGCCTGGCCCACCAGGCGGCTGTCCTCCCCGCCGGAAAAGCCCATGTGCCACCGGATGGCCATGGCCTCCGGGCGGGTGAGCTTCATAAAGCCGGAGATGATGTACACGGACTTCTCTCCGTGGCCATAGGGGAGCTTGTCCTCATAAAAAAAGGTGGGAACCGCCGTCCACTTCCCGTCGGGGCCCTTCACATTGCGGGAGCCCGCCTTGTAGCAGCCGGTCTTGCACAGGTCGTGGAGCAGGGCGGAGACGGCCACCGATTCGTCGGGGGCCTCCACCCCATAGAGCTCCTGGACCCGCTCCCGGGCCAGATATTCACGGAGACAGTGGTAGACGTTGACGCTGTGCTCGCACAGCCCTCCCACATAGGCCCCGTGATAGCGGGCCGAGGCCGGAGAGGTGAAGAAATCCGACTTGTTCTCCAGATAGTCCAGCAGGGCGTCGGCCCCCTCCCGGTGGATGTTGGCACGGTAGATCTCGATGAATTCCTCTTTTGCGGACATGGGGGGACCTCCTTGAATCATATGGTTCACAGCGGCAAGATTCCGGACAGACTCTGGGCGGCCACCGCCATCAGAGGCAGGGTCAGCACCGAGAGCAGGGTGGTGAGGGTGACCATCTGGGCGGCCACGGCGGTGTCCTGCTCGAAGCGCTGGGCCAGCATCCCGGTAGCCCCTGCCACGGGGACGGCGCACAGGATGATGTTGGCGCAGTAGAGCATGGGGTCCAGACGGAGGGGGAGCAGACACAGCATGGGGACCAGAGGGGCGGCCAGCAGCCGGAAGGCGGCCACGCCGTAAAGCCTGGGGCTGGTAAAGCTGCGCTTCAGGTCGGCGCCCGCCATCTGGGCCCCGATGACGATCATGGCCAGGGGCGTGTTGAGGTCGGCCAGAAAGCCCACCGCGCTGTCCACCATGGAGGGGAGACGCCCGCCGGTCAGAAACAGAGGCAGCCCTACCACGAGCCCCACGGTGGCGGGGCTGACAAGGGCCTGCCGGAGCGTGACACGGCCTCCCATGGTCCTGACGCCGTGGGTCCACAGCAGCAGATTGAACACCACCACGGACACCACGCCGTAGATGACCGCCCGTTCCCCCAGGATGGACAGAAGGAGGGGAAGGCCCATAAAGCCGTTGTTTCCATAGACCATGGCAAAGCGCATGGGTCCCCGGCGGCATGGGCTCTCCCCGCGAAAGCAGAACAGGGCCACGGCCGCACAGAACAGGGTGGACAGGGCATAAACCGCCGCGAATTCCAGCAGGAGCCGGACCATGCCGTCGGTGCGCTCAATGGCGAAGGCGTGGATGATGACGCAGGGGGTGACCACGTAGAGGACCAGGGTGGACATCTGGGAGACCCCGTCGGGATACAGCTTTCCCAACTGGGCCAGGACAAAGCCTGCCCCCATGAGAAGAAACAGCGTGACCACCTGTCCGGCCACCAGAGCAAAATTCGACAGCATAGCTTCCACGACACTCTCTGCAAAAAATGGAGAATGGGAGTACTGGTTGCACTCTCAACTAAAGAGACATTATATCCCGTCCCGCACCACTCTGTAAAGGGCGGATCAATTGACAAGATGACCAAAAGGGGGCTATACTTAACATCTATTGATCCCAATACTGGAAAGGAGGGGCTCTATGACCCCGGAACAAATGAGGCGCAGCGGCCATCTGCGCATCTTCGTGTCTTATTACAGACCCCATCTGGCCATCTTCCTGCTGGACATGGTCTGTGCGCTGGGCATCTGCCTGGTGGACCTGCTGTTCCCCATGGTTTCCCGTCACGCACTCAACGAGCTGCTGCCCCGGAGCCTGTACGGCGCCTTCTTCGCCCTCATGACCGTGCTGCTGCTGGCCTATGTGCTCAAGGGTGTGTTCACCTTCATCGTCACCTATTGGGGACACCTGCTGGGTGTGCGCATCGAGGCGGATATCCGCTCCGACCTCTTTTCCCATATGCAGGACCTGTCCTTTTCCTTTTATGACAAGAACCGCACCGGCCAGCTTATGAGCCGGGTCACCGGCGACCTGTTCGAGATCACGGAGCTGGCCCATCACGGCCCGGAGGACCTGTTCATCTCCGTCGTCACCCTGACGGGGGCCTTCTGCGTCATGCTTACCATTCGTTGGGAGCTGGCTCTCATCGTCTTTGCCGTGGTGCCGCTCTTCATCCTCTTCACGGTGCGGCAGCGCAAACGGATGATGGAGGCATCCTCCGAGGTAAAACGGAAGCTGGCGGGCATCAACGGGGACCTTGAGTCCTCCATCTCGGGTATGCGCACCGCCAAGGCCTTTGCCAACGAAGACGCCGAGATCGACAAGTTCGAGCGGTCCAACGACCAGTTCCGGGGGGCCAAGCGGGGCTACTACCGGGCCATGGCGGTCTACCACTCCGGGATGGAGCTGGCCATGGGCCTGATGCCGGTCCTGGTCATCGCGGCCGGCGGCTTCTTCATCATGCGGGGCGGGATGGACTACATCGACCTGGTCACCTTCACCCTCTATGTCACCACCTTCGTCACCCCCATCCGCAAGCTCTCCGCCTTCGTGGAGCAGTTCATGCAGGGCATGGCGGGCTTCAAACGGTTCGTGGAGCTCATGCGGGTGGAGCCGGAGGTCACCGACGCCCCCGACGCCAGGGATATCGGAGCGGTGAAGGGGGACATCCAGGTGGATGACGTCAGCTTCCGTTACAGCCCGGACGCCGAGCCGGTGCTCTCCCATGTGTCCCTTCACGTGCGCCCCGGGGAGACCGTGGCCGTGGTGGGCCCCTCCGGGGGCGGCAAATCCACCCTCTGCCAGCTCATTCCCAGGTTTTATGATGTCACCGAGGGGGCCATCCGCATCGACGGCCAAGATGTGCGCACCCTCACCCAGCACTCCCTTCGGGAGCACATCGGCATCGTCCAGCAGGACGTGTTCCTCTTTGCAGGCACCATCTATGACAATATCCGCTACGGACGGCCCGACGCCACCGAGGCGGAGATCGTTGCGGCCGCCAAGAAGGCCGAGATCTACGACGATATCCTGGAAATGCCCGACGGGTTCCAGACCTATGTGGGCGAACGGGGCGTCATGCTCTCCGGCGGGCAGAAGCAGCGGGTATCCATCGCCCGCATCTTTCTGAAGAATCCCTCCATCCTCGTCCTGGACGAGGCCACCTCCGCTCTGGACAGCGTGACCGAAGCCAGGATCCAGGGCGCCTTTGACGAGCTGGCCAAGGGCCGTACCACCCTCATCATCGCCCACCGCCTGTCCACCATCCGTTCGGCGGAGCGCATCTTGGTCATCGACAACAACCGCATCGCCGAGGAGGGCACCCACGAAGAGCTGATGGCCCGGGGCGGAGAGTACGCCGGCCTCTACAATGCCCAGAAGTCGGCGGCGGTGTAAACCGCCGGGAAATGCGGGGAATGGGTTGACTTATGGAAAAGTTAATGATAACATACGTTTCCATAAGGGAGTAGTCGGCGCATTCTGCGTAGCGGAGCCAACATACTGGAGCGGCAGCTCCTGGCTTTGTTTTCAATGACGAGACTTATCTGTGCAAAGAGATAAGTCTCGTCATTTTTTGCCCCAACTGGAGAGAACGTGGGAGGAGTGGATACCTGTGAGCTTTTGGGAATGGTTTCTCATTGCGGTGGGCCTGTCTATGGACGCCTTTGCCGTGTCCATCTGCAAGGGCCTGTCGGTGGGGGCGGTCCGGGCCCGCCACGCCCTGACCGCAGGACTTTGGTTCGGCGGCTTCCAGGCGCTGATGCCCTTTCTGGGCTGGCTGCTGGGCAGCCGCTTTCAGGGACTGATCACCAGTGTGGACCACTGGATTGCCTTCGTGCTGCTGTGTGCCATCGGCGGAAACATGGTCCGGGAATCCCGGACATGCGGCGCATGCGGGGAGATGGACGCCTCCTTTGCACCCAAGGTCATGCTTCCCCTGGCCGTGGCCACCAGCATCGACGCCCTGGCCGTTGGAGTCACCTTTGCATTCCTTCGGGTGGACATTCTGCCCGCGGTATGCTTCATTGGGGCGGTCACCTTTGTATTTTCCTTTGCGGGCGTCAAAATGGGAAGCGTTTTTGGGGCCCGGTATCAGTCCAAGGCCGAGCTTTTCGGAGGCGGGGTACTGATCGGGATGGGGATCAAGATTTTGCTGGAGCACCTGGGCGTGCTCGGATGAGAGGAGAACGGGACATGACGCAGATGAGAAAAGTGCTGGCCGTGACGGAGGAGACCACCCTCCTCCCCTTCCTGCTCCGGGAGGTAACGGGCAAATCCCGGAATACGGTGAAAGGACTGCTCACCCGGCGGCAGGTCATGGTGGACGGGACGGTGGTCACCCGGTTCGACGCCCCTCTGCTGCCGGGGCAGCAGGTCACGCTTCTCCCGCCGGAGGCAGCCGGGGCGGCGGAGCTCCCCTTCCCGGTGCTCTACCAGGACCGGGATCTGATCGCGGTGGACAAGCCCGCCGGGCTTTTGTCCATGGGAAACGAGAAGGAGCGCACCCGTACCGCCTACCGTATGGTCTCTGACTATGTGAAGGCCAGGGAGCCGGGCGGGCGCATCTTTATTGTCCACCGGCTGGACCGGGATACCTCCGGAGTGCTGGTCTTTGCCAAAAATGAACGGATGAAGCGGGCCCTTCAGGACCACTGGGAGGCGCTGGTGCAGAAGCGGGGCTACGTGGCCGCCGTGGAAGGAGACCTCCCGGAGCCGGAGGGCACAGTCCGCTCCTACCTGCGGGAGACGGCCACCCATCTGGTCTACTCCGGACCCAGAGGAAAAGAGGGCCGGGAGGCGGTCACCCACTACCGGGTCCTGGCCCGGGGCAAAGGCTTCTCGCTGGTGGAGGTGACCATCGATACGGGGCGCAAAAACCAGATTCGGGTCCATATGCAGGACCTAGGATGCCCTGTGGCAGGGGACCGGCAGTACGGTGCCCAGAGCGATCCTATGGGGCGCCTGGCCCTTCACGCCCATGTGCTTCGGTTTACCGACCCCAGGAGCAAAAAGACCCTGGAGCTGAAGGCGTCTCTGCCGCTTGGGTTCCAGAAGCTCTTCCCCGGCGCGGAGCAGTGACACAGGCCGTTCCCGGGCGGCGGATGGGCGGGCGGTCACGGCGCTTGCCGGGTTCCGGGGGACGAAAGGGGCCGGCAGATTTTTTTGATATGCAAAGGGGCCGCAGTGCGGCCCCTTTTTCTTGCCTTTCCAAGGGAAAACGGGTATCATAAGTAAGCTGTGGAAAAATATTTGGAAGGGAAGCGCGGATATGGATTTCAATGGCTGCAAGGATTTTTTGATGGAGACGGCGAAGACCCTGCTCGCCGCCGATTCCCCCAGCGGATTCACACAGAACGCGGTGGCGGCGGCGGAGCGGATCGCGGGCGCCCTGGGCTACGCCACGCGCCGCACCAATAAGGGCGGCCTGGTCATCGAGGTGCCCGGCCGGGAACACACCAAGCGGATCGGCCTGTGCGCCCATGTGGACACGCTGGGGCTTATGTGCCGGGCCATTACGGATAAGGGGGAGCTGATGATCACCAGGATCGGCGGCCCCATCCTGCCTACTCTGGATGGGGAGTACTGTAAGATCTACACCCGGGACGGACGGGTTTATACCGGCACCGTCCTCTCCCTCTCCCCTGCCGCCCATGTTTTCGACGATGTGCTCACCCGGCCCAGGGACGAGCAGAACATGGCCGTGCGCATCGACGAGAAGGTGCAAAACGCCGAAGAGGTGCGGGCCCTGGGCATCGAGGTGGGAGACTATATCTGCTTTGACCCCAAGACGACGGTGACGCAGAGCGGCTTCCTCAAGTCCAGGTTCATCGACGACAAGGGCTCCGCCGCCTGCCTGCTGGCCCTCCTGAAGCTGATGCGGGACGCCGGAACGGCGCCCCGGTATGACACGGAGATCCATTTCACCGTCTATGAAGAGGTGGGGCACGGCGGCGCCGCCATCCCCGGTGATCTGGACGAGCTGTTGGCGGTGGATATGGGCTGTGTGGGCAGCGACCTCACCTGCACGGAGTATCAGGTCTCCATCTGCGCCAAGGACTCCTCCGGCCCTTATGACTACGACATGGTCTCCCGCCTGGTGGCGCTGGCGAAGGAGCGGGGGCTGGACTACGCGGTGGACGTCTATCCCCACTATTCCTCCGACGTGTCCGTCACATGGCGGGCGGGCAGCGACGCCAAGGCGGCCCTCATCGGCCCCGGCGTGCACGCCTCCCACGGCATGGAGCGGACGCACTGGGACGGAATGCGGAACACCATCGCGCTGGCGGCGGCGTATCTGGAGTGCGAGTAACAAACGGCGGAATGACCGCGCCGGAAGGCGCGTACAAGCGGTTTGCCCGAAGGGCAAAGCCTTGCCGCCGGGCGGATTCATTCCGCCCCGGCGGGTCTGGACAGCGGGGCCCCCGTGGGAGGCGGAGCCTCTCACGGGGCGCGGACGCACTGGGACGGAATGCGGAACACCATCGCGCTGGCGGCGGCGTATCTGGAGTGCGAGTAACAAACGGCGGAATGACCGCGCCGGAAGGCGCGTACAAGCGGTTTGCCCGAAGGGCAAAGCCTTGCCGCCGGGCGGATTCATTCCGCCCCGGCGGGTCTGGACAGCGGGGCCCCCGTGGGAGGCGGAGCCTCTCACGGGGCGCGGACGCACTGGGACGGAATGCGGAACACCATCGCGCTGGCGGCGGCGTATCTGGAGTGCGAGCAACAAGCGGCGGAATGGCCGCGCCGGGGACAGTGCGAAATACAGCTCCTTTTTGCTTGTAAGAAGCGCGGTGATTTGATATAATAAAGGGTGATTTTTTGAGATTTTGAGGGCTTGCCGATGAAATATAAAAAGTGGAACCAGGCCGCCCCGGACCGGAGCGCCGTCCTGGCGCTGGTGGAGGCAGGGCTGCCGGCCCTTGCCGCCACGGTGCTCTGCGCCCGTGGGGTGGATACGCCGGAGGCCGCTGCGGCCTTTCTGGCCGCGGCGGACGCCCCCCTCCACGACCCCATGCTCCTGCGGGATATGGACCGGGCCGTGGAGCGGATGGAACGGGCGCTGGCTGGAAATGAATACATAGCGGTGTACGGCGATTACGACGTGGACGGCATCACCTCCACCTGCCTGCTCACCCGGTTCCTCAGCGCTCGGGGCGCCCGGGTGCTCCCCTATATCCCCGACCGCCTGGAGGAGGGCTACGGCCTGAACCGGGAGGCCGTGGAGCTGCTGGCGGACAAAGGGGTCACCCTCATCGTTACGGTGGACTGCGGCATCACCGCTGTGGAGGAGGCGCGGTACGCCGCGTCTCTGGGTCTGGACGTGATCATCACCGACCATCACGAGTGCAAGGACGAACTGCCCCAGGCGGTGGCCGTGGTGGACCCCCACCGGCGGGACTGCGGCTATCCCTTCCCGTGCCTTGCGGGGGTGGGCGTGGCGCTGAAGCTGGCGCTGGCGCTCACGCCCGGGCCGGAGCGGGAGCGGGTCCTGAGCGAATATGCCGATCTTGCGGCCATCGGTACGGTGGCCGACGTCATGCAGCTTTCCGGAGAGAACCGCGCCATCGTGCGCCGGGGCCTCCAGGCGCTGGCACAAACCCGCCGGCCGGGGCTGAGGGCCCTCATCCGGGAGGCCGGGGCGGAGGGCAAGGCCCTGACCGCCTCCTGCATCGGCTTCACCCTGGCGCCCCGCATCAACGCGGCGGGCCGCATGGGCTGCGCTCCCGTGGCGGCGGAGCTGCTCCTCACGGAGGACCCCGGGCGGGCGGAGGCGCTCTCCCATGCGCTGTGCGCCCTCAACCGGGAGCGCCAGTCCATCGAGGGGCATATCTATGAGGAGTGCCTGGCCCGGCTGGAGCGGGAGAGCGCCGGACAGCGGCGCTCCATCGTACTCGCCGGCGAGGGCTGGCACCAGGGCGTGGTTGGCATCGTGGCCTCCCGTCTGGCGGAGAAATACGCCTGCCCCACATTCATGATTTGCGTCCAGGACGGCCGGGGCAAGGGCTCCTGCCGCTCCTTCGGGGGCTTCAACCTCTTCCGGGCGCTGGAATCCTGCGCCGATCTGCTGGATGGCTTCGGCGGCCATGCCCTGGCCGCCGGCTTTACGATCCTGGAGGAGCACATCGGCGCCTTCCGGCAGCGGATCGACCGCTGCGTGGAGGAGTGGACCGGCGAGCACGAGCTGGCGTCCGCTCTGGAGGTGGACGCCGAGCTGCCCGACGAGAATCTCCTCACCGTGGAGGAGGTGGCCGGACTGGACCTCCTGGAGCCCTATGGGGCCGGGAACCCCAAGCCGGTGTTCTCCCTCCCGGGCTGTACGGTCTCCTCCCTCGCCGAGGTGGGCGGCGGGCGGCATCTGAAGCTGCGCCTGAGCCGGGGCGGCCATCTGCTGGACGCCATTTTCTTTTCCGTGGGCGCCGCGGAGACGGGCGTTGCCCCCGGCGACCGGATCGACGTCACGTTTACCCCCCAGATCAACGAATTCCGGGGGAACCGGAGCGTACAGCTCCAACTGTGCGACCTG
Source organism: Intestinimonas butyriciproducens (assembly GCF_004154955.1). Taxonomy (NCBI): domain Bacteria; kingdom Bacillati; phylum Bacillota; class Clostridia; order Eubacteriales; genus Intestinimonas; species Intestinimonas butyriciproducens. The sequence goes on from NZ_CP011524.1 coordinate 72,564, forward strand.
CGCCCCGCGCCCACCCGGATGGCGGCGGAGCAGGCCCTCTATGAGCGGCTGCGCCGGGGGGAGGCCCTTTCTGCCCAGGAGGCGGCGGCACTCATCCCCAGCCGGGCCGAATTTGCGGCGGTGTGGCGGTATCTCAGCGGCCACGCCCGCCTGGGCCGGGTGGAGGACACCGCGCGCCGCCTGGCCCGGGGCGTCTCCAGGACCTATGGCATCAAGGAGACCGTGATGCGGACCATGGTATGCCTGGAGGTGCTGGACGAGCACGGCCTCATCCAGGTGGAGCAGACCACCGACCATCTGCGCATCGACCTGTGCCGGGTGGAGGGCAAGGTGGACCTGGAGTCCTCCGACCTGATGAAGCGCCTGCGGCGCCTGGCGGAGGGCGGAACGCCCGGCACCGGCCCGGCGGGCGCTTCGGCGCGCCGCCCGATCTGAAGAAGGTGATTTTATGGACCCTGTCCTGGAGAGCTATTATGCTCTGGAGGAAAAAGTAAAACAATACAATCCGAATCTGGACACCAAGCGGCTTTTTGCCGCCTTCCAGTATGCGGACAACGCCCACTCCGGGCAGCTTCGGAAGGATGGGTCCCCCTTCGTCACCCACCCTCTGGCGGTGGCGGAGATCGTGGCCGAGCTGGAGCTGGATACCGACTCCATCATCGCCGCCCTTCTGCACGACTGCATTGAGGACACCGGCTCCACCCACGAGGAGATCGCCAAGCTCTTTGGCCCGGCGGTGGCCGACCTGGTGGAGGGGGTCACCAAGCTGACCCGGGTGCAGTATACCTCCAAGGAAGAGGAGCAGATGGAGAACCTCCGGAAAATGCTCATGGCCATGGCTAAGGACATCCGGGTGATCCTCATCAAGATCTGCGACCGGCTCCACAATATGCGCACCATGAACTACCAGTCCGCCCGCAAGCAGCGGGAAAAGGCCCTGGAGACCATGGAGATCTACGCGCCCATCGCCCACCGGCTGGGCATGCAGAAGATCAAATGGGAGCTGGAGGACCTGTCCCTCCAGTACCTGGACCCGGTGGGCTATCAGGAGATCAGCGACGAGCTGCTCCGCCGCTCCTCCGCCCATGAGGAGTTCATGGCGGGGATCCAGAAGAAGATCAAGGACCGCCTGGCGGAGGAGGGCATCAAGGCTACCGTCTATGGCCGGGTGAAGCACATCTACTCCATCTACCGGAAGATGTTCGCCCAGAACAAGACCCTGGACGAGATCTTCGATCTCTACGCCTTCCGGGTCATCGTGGACGACATCCCAGAGTGCTACAACGTCCTGGGCTGCATCCACGACCTCTTCAAGCCGGTGCTGGGCCGGTTCAAGGACTATATCGGCACCCCCAAGCCCAACGGCTACCAGTCCCTGCACACCACGGTCATCGGCCGGGAGGGCATCCCCTTCGAGGTGCAGATCCGCACCTGGGAGATGCACCACACCGCGGAGTACGGCATCGCCGCCCACTGGAAGTACAAGCAGGGCCTTGCCAACGACAAACTGGGCACCGAGGAGGCCTTCGAGTGGGTCCGCAAGCTGCTGGAAAATCAGCAGGACACCGACGCGGAGGAGTACGTCCGCACCCTCAAGGTGGACATGTTCGCCGACGAGGTGTTCGTCTTCACCCCCCGGGGCGACGTGGTGAACCTGCCCGCCGGGGCCACCCCCATCGACTTCGCCTACTCCATTCACTCCGCCGTGGGCAACGCCATGACGGGGGCCAAGGTGAACGGGCGCATCGTCACCTTTGATTACCAGCTCCAGTCCGGGGACATTGTGGAGGTTATCACCTCCAAATCCGCCCACGGCCCCAGCCGGGACTGGATGAAGATCTGCAAGTCCAACGAGGCGCGGAACAAGATCAAGCAGTGGTTCAAGAAGGAGCGCCGGGAGGAGAACATCGTCACCGGGCGGTCCATGTTCGAGTCCGAGCTCAAGCGCACCGGGATCTCCCTGGCCGCCATCACCAGCGAGGAGGTGCTGCCCCACCTCCTCAAAAAGGTGGGCTCCGGCTCCCTGGACGATCTGTACGCCGCCATCGGCTACGGCGGCATGACCGCCCAGAAGGCGGTGAACCGAATCCGGGACGAGCTGGGCCGCCTGACCCGGGATAAAAATGAGAAGGCCGCCGCCGAACGCCTGGCCTCCGAGGGGACCTCTCCCCAACTGGCCGCCCCCGCCAAGCTGATCCCCGGTGCCCGGCGCAGTGAATCGGGCATCATCGTGGAGGGGCTGGACAACTGCCTGGTGAAGTTCGCCAAGTGCTGTACGCCCGTGCCCGGGGATCCGGTGGTGGGATTCATCACCCGGGGCTTCGGCGTGTCCGTCCACCGGCAGGACTGCCCCAACGCCGACCCGGCCCGGCGCAAGCCGGAGGAGGAGGGCCGGTGGGTGAAGGTCTCCTGGGGGGAGAGCGAGCTGGCCTCCTACCAGACCTCTCTGGAGATCTCCGCCAAGGACCGGGACGCCCTGGCCCTGGATGTGACCATGGCGCTCACCGCCGCGAAGGTCAAGGTGCAGAGCTTCTCCGCCCGCAGCCTCCCCGACGGGTACGCCATGGTGTCCATCGTGCTGGAAGTGCGGGACCGGAACGAGCTCACCAGCCTCATCAACAAGCTCGGCCAGATCTCCGGCGTGTACCAGGTGAAACGGGCCACGGGGTAAAACGAAGCGCGGAGCGCCCGGAGCAGCGCGGATGGACCGGAGCGAGGGCGAGCGGCGGGCCGCAAAGCGGCCCAAAGACCAGCCCGAGTCGGAGGGAAGCCGCGCGTCGCGCAGCCGCCGCAGCGTGACAGGAGAGAAGCGCGGAGCGCCGGGAGCAGGACAACAGCGAAACACGCAGACGAAAAAACAGGGCGGGCCGAGGCCCGGCGGCATTTTTCGCGGAGTGTTGAGCAGTTATCCGTCGCGGAGGGCGCGGAGCGTGACAGACCCGAAGCGCGGAGCGCCCGGGAGCAGGCGCACAGCAAGCCGCAAGGGGGCCCCGCAAAGCCGCAGGGCTTTGTGGGGAGAGGAGCCGGCTTATCGACCCGGCCATCCTTCCACAAAACGATTAGGGAGCAATGGAAATGCCTACAATAGAGATAGAGAGCAAGATAGCCGACGCCTTCCGGGGCGGGGAGATCCGCCGCCGGGAGCTGCGGCTCACCGGCGAGGAGGCCGCGTATATCCGTGCGCATTTCGCCGCCGTGGTCCTCCCCATGGAGCCGGAAGAGGGCAAGAGCTGGTATGAAATCACCTTTCGGGGAGCTGAAAACTGATGGAGACATCCTTCCTGCCCCTCCTGTTCGGCGGGGATATCAACGTGTACAGCATGGCCCGGGCCTTTCATGAGGCCTACGGCATCCGGTCCACCGCCTACGGCAAGTTTGCCACCGGCGTGTGCTATGAGAGCGCCATTTTGGACTACCGGGTCTGCGCCCAAAATGAGGACGGGCCCACGTTCTTCCAAAACGTGTGCGGCTATGCCGGGGAGCACCCGGACAAGACGGTGCTGGTCATCGGCTGCGGCGACAGCTATGTGAAGCTGGCGGCCCGCTACCGGGATCAGTTCCCCGCCAACGTGATCGCCCCCTACATCGACTACGATCTGATGGACCGGCTCACCAACAAGGAGAAATTCTATGAGCTGTGCGACCAGTTCGGCATCGACCACCCCGGCACCTTCGTCTACCGCCGGGAGATGGGCTATGACTTCCAGCTCCCCTTCGGCGCCCCTTACATCTGTAAGCCCTCCAACGGCGTGGCCTACTGGGAGCACGATTTCCCCGGCAGCGAGAAGGTGTTCTGCCTCCCCACCCGGGAGGCGCTGGAGACCACCCTGGACAAAGTCTACGCCGCCGGGTACCCCGACTCCATGATCATTCAGGAGTTCATCCCCGGGGACGACAGCTTCATGCGGGTGCTCACCTGCTACTCCGGCGCCGACGCCAAGGTCAGGCTCATGTGCCTGGGCCACGTGCTTCTGGAGGAGCACACCCCCCACGGCGTCGGCAATCACGCCGTCATCATCACCGAGCCCAACGACGAGCTGTGCGAAAAATTCCGGCTCTTTCTGGAGGCCCTGCACTTTACCGGCTTTTCCAACTTCGACATCAAGTACGACCAGCGGGACGGGAAATTCAAGGCCTTTGAGATCAACACCCGCCAGGGGCGCAGCAACTACTACGTCACCGGCGCGGGATACAACCTGGCACGGATTCTGGTGGAGGACCGGGTGGAGCACAGGCCCCAGCCGCTCACCGTCACCCACAACCGCTCCCTGTGGATGGTGGTCCCCCGCAGGGTGGCCTACGAGTACACCCCCAGGCGCTATCACCAGGAGATGCGCGCCCTCATCCAGGCGGGAGCGGTCACCAATCCCTTGCGGTACGGCCCGGATTCCGCCCTGAAGCGGAAGCTGAAGCTGGAGAAGAACCAACTGGGGCACTTCGTCAAATTCAAAAAGTACTACCACCGGCCGGAATAGGGCGGCGCCCGGCGGGGATGCAGGAGGCACAGGAATGGAACAAGAGCAGCGCCTGGGCATTTTGGGGGGGATGGGCCCCCAGGCCACCCAGGTCTTTTACCAGCGGATCCTGGACAAGACCGATGCATCCCGGGACCAGGAGCACGTGCCCACCCTGATCTGGAGCGACACCGGGATGCCCGACCGCACCCGGGCCATCCTCTCCGGGGAGACGGAGCCGGTTTTTGCCCGGCTGCTCTCCGGCGCCCGCCTGCTGGAGCGGGAGGGCTGCACCGTGCTGGCCATCCCCTGCAACACCTCCCATTTTTTTGCCGACCGTCTCCAGGCCGGGCTGCGGATCCGCCTTTTGAACATGGTGCGCCTCTCGGCGGCGGCCATGGCGGCCCGGGGATGTCGGCGGGTGGGCATCCTGGCCACCGACGGCACGGTGCGCACCGGCATCTACCAGCGGGAGTGCGCCGGGCAGGGCGTGGAGGCCGTGGTCCCGGGGCCCCAGGCCCAGGCCCTCACCATGAGCATCATTTACGACGAGATCAAGCGGGGAGAGAGCGGCTCCCGGGAGAAGTTCGCCGCCATCGACCGGGACCTCCGGTCCCAGGGGTGCGACGGCGCCATCCTGGCCTGTACGGAGCTGTCGGTGTACAAGGAGTATCACGGTGTGTCGGAGCTGTACCTGGACGCGATGGACGTGCTGGCCGAGGAGAGCATCCGGGCCTGCGGATATCCCCTACGGAGCGTGTAGCAGGAAGCGGAAGAGGGCCTCGCGGTCCGTCTCCTCCCGGTGGAACTCCGCCTCCTGATAGGCCTCGAAGAGACGGAGCTGCTCCGGAGACATAGTGCCCCGCAGGGCCTGCTCCAGGGCGCGGTCCCGGGGGGCCTCCGGGGCATGGGCCTCGACAAGATCGAAGATTTCAGATAGAATATCATTCACTGGAAGTATCTCCTTTCGGAGATATTATAATATCTCCATACGGATATAGTCAAGGGGGTAGGCATGGAAATTTTGGCGCAACGTATGCGGAGCTTGCGGAAAGAACGGCATATACGCCAGGAAGTCATGGCAGAGGCCCTTGGCGTCTCTATCAGCGCCTACCGCCGGTATGAGCTCAATGAGCGGGAACCCGCAGCTCCCTTCCTTGTGGACTTTGCCGACTACTTTGGCGTTTCAACGGACTACCTGCTGGGCCGCAGGGACGAACGGTTGTAGGGCCCCCAAGTTGTCCGCCTGCGGGCGGACGGGGATTGGAGGCCCCCCCTCCGGGGGCCAAACCCATTTCTTTTTCCCTTTGAAAAAGAAACGGTTTTGGATACCAAAGAAAAATGGGCTTTTACGGGGGCCATGGCACGGACCTACCAGGCAAGATCAACGGCGTCCATCGTCTTTACGCTCCCTGCGAGCACCAGCCCCGGCCGTTACGGCCTCCGTGGATGGAACACTGACGCGTTGGCGTCCTATCTTGGGAACGCCTGGTTTTACGACGAGCTTGATGGGTGCGTGCCGACGCGGGAGTCCGGCCCCTGGGGGGTGTCTCCAATAGGGGGGCCGGAGCCCCCCTGATTGGTCGTTTTTAAAAGGGGAGATTCCAAAGAGGGGGAAGATCGAAATCCCCCTCTTTGGCCCTTCTTTCCCGCCGCTTTCTTTGGGAAGAAAGCGGCGCCCCCGGAGGGCGGAACCCTCCGTCCCCGTCCCCCCCTCAGGGGGGATATTCTCATCCCGCCCGCTGGCGGACCTTCCCCCGTCCCCCGGAGGGGCACCCCTCCCAGCCGGGGGGCAGCCCCCAAAAAACCAAAATGAGGTGACAATGATGGTCCTCCCCATCCGCCCGCTGGGCGATTACTGGCAGCTTTTACAGAAACACGGCCTCCTCTCCTCGGACAAGCCCCTCCCGGCGGAGCTGCTCTCCCGCCCGGTGCACCTGGTCTCCTGCGACTCCCAGGCCGTGGAGCCGGGGACCCTCTTCATCGTCAAGGGGGCCCACTTCCGGGGGCGGTACCTGGCGGACGCGCTGGAAAAAGGGGCCTTCGTCTACCTCTCCGACCATGTGTGGGAGGAGGCGGGCGCGGCCCCCTGCCTGCTGGTGCGGGACGTGCGCAGGGCTATGGCGCTGCTGGCCGACTTCTACTACGACCACCCCAGCGGCAAGCTCAGCGTGGTGGGGATCACCGGCACCAAGGGCAAGTCCTCCACCACGTACTACCTCAAATATATCTTTGACGAGTACCTCTCCGCCAGGAAAAAGCGGCCCAGCGGCGTCATCTCCTCCATCGACACTTTTGACGGCGTGGAGCGGTTCGAATCCCACCTCACCACGCCGGAGCCCCTGGACCTGGAGCGCCATTTTGCCAACGCCGTGTCCTCCGGCCTGGAGTACCTCACCATGGAGGTCTCCAGCCAGGCCCTGAAGTACGACCGCATGGACGGCGTGGATCTCTCCGCCGCCGTCTTTCTCAATATCGGCTATGACCACATCTCCCCCATTGAGCACCCGGATTTTGAGGACTACTTCGCCTCCAAGCTGAAGATCTTCGCCCACTCCGACCTGGCGGTGGTGAACCTGGACGCCGACGAGGTGCCCCGGGTCCTCAACGCCGCCCGGGAGCACTGCTCCAGGGTCCTCACCTTCTCCGAGCAGGACCCGGCGGCCGCCGTGTTCGGCTCCCAGGTCCGCAAGCAGGGCCACGACATCCTCTTCCGGGTCAAGACCCCCCGCTTCAGCCGGGAGTTCCGGCTGACCATGCCGGGGCTCTTCAACGTGCAGAACGCCCTGGCCGCCATCGCGGTGTGCGAGGGCCTGGGCATCCCGGAGCAGTGCATCTACGTGGGCCTCATGAAGGCCCGGGTGCCCGGCCGCATGGAGGTCTATCAGAATGCCAACGGGCGCATCACCGCCATTGTGGATTACGCCCACAACCGCCTCTCCTTTGAGAAGCTCTTCCTCTCCGTGAAGGAGGAGTACCCTGGCCGGCGGGTAGTCATCGTCTTCGGCTGTCCGGGCAAAAAGGCTCTGGACCGCCGGAAGGACCTCAGCGAGATCGCCGCCCGGTACGCCGATCTGGTGGTCATCACCGAGGAGGACCCCGGCGAGGAGGACGTGCTGGATATTTCCCGGGAGATGGCCGCCCATGTGGAGAACGTGGGCTGCGACTACTCCATCGAGCCCGACCGGGGCGAGGCCATCCGCATGGCCGTCATGGGCAGCGAGACGCCCACCGTCATTCTCATCACCGGCAAGGGGGCGGAGACCCGCCAGAAGCGGGGCACCGCCTATATCGACTGCGTTTCCGATGTGGAGTACACCAAGCGGTACCTCCACGAATACGACGTGAGCCACCATCTGGACGGCATGGAAAAGGTACTGGGCCTTTTGGACACCCTGCCCCGTCTGGCCGAGAGCGCCGGCAGGACGGTGGTGCTCAAATACGGCGGCTCCGCCCTGGGCGAGAACGGCGCGGTGGACTCCATCCTCCGGGACGTGGCCGCCCTCCAGATGGCGGGAGTCCACGTGGTCCTGGTCCACGGCGGCGGCAGGAGCATCACCGGCTGGCTCTCCCGCATGGGGGAGGAGAGCGTGTTTCGGGACGGCTACCGGGTCACGGACGACACCGCCATGGACGTGGCGGAGATGGTCCTCTCCGGCCAGGTCAACAAGCAGGTGGTATTGGCTCTGCGGAAGCTGGGGGTGAAGGCGGCCGGCGTCTCCGGAAAGGACGGCGGCATCCTGAAGGCCAGATGCAAGGACCCGGCCCTGGGCCACGTGGGGGAGATCGTCTCCGCCGACGCCGCCCTCATCCGGACGCTGCTCACCGGGGGCTATGTGCCCGTGATCTCCCCGGTTGCCGCGGGGGAAAGCTGGGAAAGCTATAACTGCAACGCCGACGACGCGGCCTGCGCCGTGGCCGAGGCGCTGAAGGCGGACAAGCTGGTTTTCCTCACCGACGTGGACGGCATTCTGATGGACAGCCGCAACGCCAAGACGGCCATCTCCTCCCTCACCGCCTCGGAGGCCAGGGAGCTGCTGGACAGTGGCCTCATCCAGGGCGGCATGGTGCCCAAGCTGAGAAGCTGCGTCCGGGCCCTGGAGAACGGCGTGTCCAAGGTGGCTGTGCTGGACGGACGCATCGACCATGTGATGCTGCTGGACGCCGTGTCCGGCCAGACCATGGGCACCACGCTTCGCCGGGACGAGGCATGAATTTCCTGCGCTGCGGCGCGCCAGGACAACAGGCAGATCAGCGGCGCATGAGGCTTTCGCGCATGTGGGCCGACCCGGCCCGCAAAATCGACTTGTAAGACGAGGTATACATGGAAGAAGCATATAATACGCAGGTCCTCCCCAACGGGGTGCGCATCGTCACCGAGCACGTCCCCTCCGTCCGCTCCGCCTCCCTGGGCATCTGGGTGGGGACCGGTTCCCGTAGCGAGAAGCCGGGCGAGGGCGGGGCCGCCCACTTCATCGAGCACATGGTGTTCAAGGGCACCGAGCGGCGCACCGCCCGGCAGCTCGCCCAGGAGATGGACGCCATCGGCGGCCAGGTGAACGCCTACACCACCAAGGAGTGCACCTGTTTTTACGCCCGCAGCCTGGACGAGCATCTCAGCCGGGCCATGGATATGCTCTGCGACATGGTGTTCTGCTCCCGGTTCGACGAGCAGGACGTGCAGACCGAGCGGGGGGTCATCCTGGAGGAGATCGGGATGTACCGGGACAACCCGGAGGACCTGTGCTCCGAGCGGCTGATGGGGGCGGTGTACAAGGGGACGCCCCTGGCCCGGCCCATCCTGGGGAAGCGCGCCAGCCTGGAGAAGATGACGGGGGCGTGGCTCAGGGAGTATATGCGCGCCCACTACCTGCCGGGGGACATTGTGGTGTCCTTGGCGGGCAGCTTTCCGGAGCTGGTGGTGGAGGAGCTGAAGGCGCGCTTTCTGGCGCTGGAGGGGGGAAAGTCCCCCGCCCCCCGGCCCGCGGGCTACACCCCTGCCTTTACTCTGAAAAAAAAGTCCATCGAGCAGAACCACCTGACCTTGGCCTTTCCCGGCCTCCCATACGGGCATAAAAAGCGCTTTGTGCTCCAGCTCCTCTCCTCCATGCTGGGCGGCGGCATGTCCTCCCGGCTCTTTCAGGAGGTGCGGGAGCGGCGGGGGCTTTGCTACTCGGTGTATACCTACGGGGCGGGCCACGCCGAGACCGGCGTTTTCGCCATCTATACCGCCCTGGGCAAGGAGACCGAGGCCCAGGCCCTGGAGACCATCTGCCGTACCATCCGGGACTTTGCCGAGCACGGCCCCACCGCCGAGGAGCTGGACCGGGCCCGGGAGCTCTCCAAGGCCAATGTGCTCATGGGACTGGAGTCCACCCAGTCCCGCATGAGCGCCCTGGGCCGCGGGACCCTCCTCCAGGACCGCCCTCTCACCACCGATGAGGTCATCGAGGCCTATAACGCCGTCACGGCGGAGGACGTGCGGGCGCTGGCCCGGGAGCTGTTTGATTTCAGCCGGGTCTCTCTCTCCGCCGTGGGCCGGGTGGGGGACGAGGATTACTACCGGGGACTCATAGAGGGATGAGATAAAAAAGGGCGTACCGCATGTATAAGCGGTACGCCCTTTTCTGTCGGGTCGGATCAGAGGCGCTCCAGCGCCTCGGCCACGCCGGCCATGGGATTGGGCTGGTATTCCTCCACCCTGCCCTCGTCGCAGGCGGCGGCCAGCGCCGGGTCGATGGGGAGCTTGGCCAGGACCTTCAGGCCCAGCCCGGCGGCCACCTGCTCCACCTTGCTTTCGCCGAAGAGGGCGTGCTCCCCGCCGCAGTCGGGACACTTGAAGTAGCTGTAGTTTTCCACCAGCCCCAGAATGGGGATGTTCATCATCTCCGCCATTTTCACCGCCTTGGTGACGATCATGGACACCAGGTCCTGGGGAGAGGTGACCACGATCACGCCGTCCACGGGCAGGGACTGGAACACGGTGAGGGGCACGTCGCCGGTCCCGGGGGGCATATCCACGAACATATAGTCCACATCGCCCCAGATCACATCGGTCCAGAACTGCTTCACCGTGCCGGCGATGACGGGCCCCCGCCAGATCACCGGGTCGGTCTCGTTCTCCGTGAGGAGGTTGAGGCTCATGAGCGCCACACCGCCCTTGCTGACCGCGGGATAGATGCCCAGCTCGCTGCCTACGGCGTGCTCATGGATGCCGAAGGCGGTGGGGACGGAGGGGCCGGTGATGTCGGCGTCCAGCACGGCCGTCTTTTTGCCCAGCCGGGCCATGGCGGCGGCCAGGGAGCAGGTGACGGTGGACTTGCCCACGCCCCCCTTGCCGCTTACCACGGCGATGACCTTGCCAACGCTGGAGAGCTCATTGCAGGGGGCGTGCAGGTCCATGGGGGTGGTGCGCTCCCCGCAGCTCTCGCCGCAGGAGGAGCAGTCATGGGTACATTCGGACATGATCGTGATGTCTCCTTTTCGTATCGAAGTTTGGGGAATTACAGGATCAGCTGCGGGCGGGATCGTTCCGCCCGCGGCCGCGTCAATAGGAATAGCTGCCGCCGCCGATGAATTCCCGGATCAGGGAGTCCTGAGGCACCAGGGCCGGGTCCAGGGGCTCAAAATAGTCGAAGGACTTCACCAGCGCCTGGAGCTCCGCATACCGCTCGTTGTCCGGGGATACCTGGTCCACCGCCGCCCGCAGGGGCGCGGCGTAGTTGGCGAAGACCGGAACCTCGTACCGGAGGGAGGAGTCAATGACTACATTGGCCCGGTCCTTGAAGGGGGAGATGTGGAGCTTTTCGCCCCGGCGGACATTGTACCACATGGAGAGGGTCTCCACCAGGTCCGTGCCCCGGAAATTGTAGTCCCGGACGGCCCGGCGGGAGATGCGCATCCAGGTGCCCTTGAACCGCAGCGCCTCCCCCTCCAGAATGTTGGAGCGGGCGGAAATATAGAGCGTGGTGGCCTCAGGGTGGCGGCCGGCGATGTCGTCGTTGAGGGCGTGGATGCCCTCGAAGATGGCGATCTCGTTTTTGCCCAGCTTCAGGGGGGTGCCCCGGCTGTCGTTGCGCATCTGGCGGGCAAACTCAAATTTGGGGACCACAACCCACTCCCCGTGGGAGAGCTTGGTGAAGGTGTCGTCCAGCAGGTCCATGTCCAGGAGCCTGGGAGACTCGTAGTCGATGTCCCCCTCGGCGTTCCGGGGCGCGGTACGCCGGTCCAGAGTCTTGAAGTAGTTGTCCATGGAGATGGTGTGGGTGTTCACGCCCCGGCGCTCCAGCTCCTGCTCCAGCTTCAGGGCCGTGGTGGTCTTCCCAGAGCCGGATGGGCCGGAGAGAAGCACGATGGGACTCTGCTTCATCCGCTCCAGGATGCGGTCGGCGGCAGATTCCAGCCGCGTCTGGTACACGCCGTCGCACTCGGCCACGAAGGCCGCCGGGGCGGTGCGCAGCTTGCGGTTGATCTCCTCTAGCTGATAGGCCATGTGATATCCTCCTTTTGGGCGACGATGGCGTCGATATGGTCGATATATTCCTTGGGATACTTGGGGTTGGAGAGGCGCACCAGACTTCCTGCGCCGTGATCGATGAGCTTGGTCACGCCGCCGGCCCCTAGGGAAAGGATGGTGTGGAGCTCCTCCATCATGCAGATGTTGTAGAGGCTCTCGCCGCCGGGACGGCACCAGCCCACATTTTCAAAGCCGCCGGACATATACTTCTGGCGGTAGAGATAATAGGGCGTATAGCCAGACCCACGCAGCGTTTCCCAGGCGTAGTCCAGCATGGCCGACACCTCCCCCGGACTGGGGAGGCCGCCGCCTTCCGCCATGAGGCGGGAACCCTTTTTGAGGGCCAGGGTGTGGACGGTGACGTTTTCCGGGGCCATCGCCACCACCTGGTCCAGGGAGCGGCGGAAGCCCTCCGCCGTGTCCAGGGGGAGGCCGGCGATGAGGTCCATGTTGGCATAGGGGAAGCCCGCTTCCCGCACCAGGGCCCAGGCCCGGCGGATATCGTCTGCGGCATGGGCCCTGCCGATGGCCCGGAGGACGTGGTCCTCCATGGTCTGGGGGTTTACCGATACCCGGGTGCAGCCCCTTGTCCGGAGGACGGCCAGCTTTTCAGCCGTGATGGTGTCCGGCCGTCCCGCCTCCACGGTATACTCCACACACGCGGAGAGATCCACGGCCTCCTCCAACTCCCCCATCAGCCGGTCAAGCTGAGGGGCGGAAAGGGTGGTGGGGGTGCCGCCGCCGAAGTAGACCGAGCGCACCCGCCGCCCCCCGCGGCGCAGCGCGGCACCGGCGGCCCGGACCTCCCGGCACAGGGCATCCAGATAGGGCTCGAGCATGTGCAGGGACCTCCCCGCGTCGGCGGAGATAAAGGAGCAGTAAGCACAGCGGGTGGGACAGAAGGGGATGCCCACATAGAGGGAGACGTCCCCGGGGGCCAGGGAGCCCTTCGCCGCCAGGGAGGCTTGGGCGCAGTCCAGAGCCAGCCGCCGCCGGGGGGCGGAGACGTGGTAGAGTTCCCGCAGGCGACGCTCCGCCTCCCGCACCGTAAGGCCCCGCTCCAGATCACGGGTGGGCAGCTTGACCGGGCGCACGCCGGTCAGGGCCCCCCAGGGGGGCTCACGGCCCAGCGCGTCGGTGCCCGCCCGGTAAAAGGCGTTTTTCAGAACGCGCTGAAGCACACGGTCCTGTTCCAGCCGGCCGGCTTCGGGCCCCGGCGCCGGAGCCCGGGCATAGCGGCTGTAGACTGCGCCGCCGTATGTGAGCACCGCGTGAGCGGTGACCTGCCGCGGACCCACGGAGAGGCGGAGAAGCAGCGCGTCCTCCCCGGAAAGGGGCGGCGCATCCGGATACTCCGGACGTTCGCCGGGGAACAGCGTCAGCAGCATCTGCTCGGCGGCATATTTGTAGTTGTGACCGTTCAGGTAGAGCTTCATAGACTCCTCCAGACACAGATGCTGCTGACGCCCGCGCCGTTTGGCGCGGACCAAGCGTTTTGGCCCGGAGCCAAAACCTTGCCGCAGGGGCAATTCATTTGCCCCGAGGAAGAAAAAGAACAGGAGCCCCGCGGGATGGGACATCCCGTGGGGACAGCAGCATCTGTTCGGCGGCATATTTGTAATTGTGGCCGTTCAGGTAGAGCATCACGGCTGCTCCGCCAGGGCCTCCATCAGATAGTAATTGCTTCTCCGCTCCGCGTCCAGGGTGGAGAGTCCTTCGTGGCCGGGGCAGACCCGATAGTCGCCGGCAAGCCTGCCCAGGCGGGCCAGGGAGGTCATGATCTCCTGATAGCTGCCTCCGGGCAGATCGGTGCGCCCGCAGGAGCCCCGGAACAGCGTGTCGCCGGTGAACAGGATGTCGCCGGTCTTCAGCACCACGGAGCCTTTGGAGTGGCCGGGGGTGTGGAGGACCTCCACAGTCAGGCCGCCCACCGCCACAGTGTCGCCCTCGTCGTAAAAGCGGAGGACTTCCCGGGGGAGCGGCGGGAACATGGTCGGGTTGACCCCTTCGGCGTCGGCGCGGTGGAGATAGACCGGCGTGCCGGGGAAGGCCGCTTCCAGCCCGGCCACGCCGCCGGTGTGGTCATAGTGGCCGTGGGTGAGCAGGATGGCCTTCAGGGCGAGCCCGGCCTCCCGGATCATGGACAGGATCTCATTGGGGTCCCCGCCGGGGTCAATCATGGCGCAGGCCTTGGAGGTCTCGTCCCCCAGCAGATAGCAGTTGGTGCCGATGGGCCCTACGGGCATGGTTTTGACGATCATAAGCACACGCTCCTCACATGTTGTCGGTATCAAACAGAATGGTCACCGGTCCGTCGTTGACGGAGGCGACCTGCATGTCCGCGCCAAAGCTCCCGTGCTCCGGCGGAAAACCCAGCCGGCCGCAGGCGGAGAGAAAACGCTCGTAAAGGGGGACGGCCACATCCGGCTTGGCCGCGCCGGTAAAGCCGGGGCGGCGGCTCTTGGTATCGGCATACAGGGTGAACTGGGAGACCACCAGGAGGCGACCGCCTACGGCGGAGAGATTCAGATTCATCTTCTCGTTTTCATCCTCAAAGACCCGCAGGCCCACGATCTTGTCGGCCAGCTTGTCGGCCTGGGCCTCTGTGTCGTCGGGCCCCACGCCCAGCAGCACCAGAAAGCCGCGGCCGATCTCGCCCACGACCTCTCCCGCGATGGTCACCGATGCGGAGGCCACCCTTGTCACAACTGCTCTCATGCTTACGCTCCGTTCCGGGCGGCGGAGCCGCCCTGTATCTTTTTGTTATCGGTATTCCCGCTTCATCCCCCTGGCATACAGGGGGTCGAGGTCGAAGACGGCGATGTCGCCGGGCTTGCACTTGAGCTCGGTCACATCCACCAGCGTCTCCAGCGCCCCGATCTGGCCGATGACCCTGGCCCGCTGGTCTCCGATGTGGACGGACTGTCTCCGGCTCCCCCACCAGTAGCGCAGCAGGGCGGCCAGGCCGCTCTCCCGGGGCCGCTGCGCGCCGAAGCCGTTCTGATAGCCCACGGGCAGTACGGCCACCCGGGTGGGCTTTTTCATCGTGATGAGGCGGCTGTTGCCCACAGTATGGCCCTTGGGGAGCCAGCGGATCTCCTCCAGCGTAGCCTCGCCATAGCCCACCTTCTGGAGGCCGTCGCCCCTTGTGCGTCGGCACCGCCCCAGAAAGGCGGAGGCCACCCGCACCGCATCCAGCCGGGCGAATTCGTAGTTCATCAGTGCGCTGGAGCCGGCGGCATGGATCACCCCGGTCTCGAACCCGGCGGCGTGGACGGCCTCCACCACCCGCTGGAACTCCTCCAACTGGGCGGACGCGCCCCGCTCTCCGCCCGCTGCGGCGTGCATCTGGGTATAGATGCCGGAGATGGCCACGTTGGGAAGGTAGCGGTACATGGACAGGATCTTGTCCGGCTCCCCGGAGAGAAACCCTCCGTAGCCCATGCCGGTGTCCACCTGAATGTGGGCCTCCACCACGGTGGAGCGGGCCTCCGCCAGGCCGTTGAGCGCCACGCCGGTGTCATAGGAGCCGATGGTACATACGGCGTTCAGGTCGATGAGCTGCTCCAGCTCCTCCCGGTCCGTCGTGGAGCGGAGCATCAGGATCTCCTCGTCCACAAAGCCAGCCTTCCGCAGGGCGGCGGCATCCGAGGGCTCGGACACGGCAAAGCGCCCGATCCCCTCCTCCCGCAGGAGCTTTGCCATTTCGAGCAGGCCGGCCCCGTGGGCGTCTCCGGTGAGGACGGCGTAAATGGCGGCGGCGCCCGCCTTCTCCTTGATTACGGCGGCATTGCGCCGGATGGCTTCTCTCTCTAGCACCAGGGCTTTCACGGCGGGGCCTCCCTCCCGATTTTGCGCCGAAACGGCGATTATACCTATTATATCACCCGCCGGTGGGCAACGTCAATGAAAGGGCGCGCCGAATAAAGAGGTCACCTGATTCACCGGCGGGGACTGCCGATTGACAGTTTTGAGAAAATGAGAGTATAATGAGTACAATCCACATTACAAAACGCAGGGGGACGGGATCCTATGAGCGGTGCGAACGATCAGATCAGAATCGTACAGGAGACGGTGGCGGGGAAGGAGATCACCT
The DNA here is from genome assembly GCF_004154955.1 of Intestinimonas butyriciproducens. NCBI lineage: Bacteria > Bacillati > Bacillota > Clostridia > Eubacteriales > Intestinimonas > Intestinimonas butyriciproducens. Next base: position 88,630 of record NZ_CP011524.1, read on the forward strand.
TTGCCCATGTGATCGGCGGGCCCGCGCCCATCATCTATCAGAAGCTGGGCCTCAATCCCTCTGTGGATTACGGCACCTCCGCCATCGGCATCATGAATCTGACGCCGCCGGAGTCCGCGGTGATCGCGGCCGATATCGCGGTCAAGAGCGGAGATGTATATCTGGGCTTTGCCGACCGCTTTACCGGCACCGTGATCATCACGGGGGAGCTGGCGGACGTCACCACGGCGCTGACGGAGATCGTGAATTACTTCCGGGATGTGCTGGGATACGTCGTGTGCAATATCACAAAGAGATAGGAAGTTCAGCTATGGGGAGCCGCATGACACGGGAGGAGCTCCTGGAGAGGGTGTTCTCCCGGAAATATGAAGAGCTGAAGGGGAAGGACCTGCGCCTAGTCCGGGTAAAGGTGATCGGAAGGGAGATTTCCCTGGCGCAGCTCATCGGCGTGTCCGAGACGAGGATCTATCAGAACCTGGGCCTCCACATCGGGACCCACCAGGGCGAGGACCACACCGGGGAATCCATCGGCCTGCTGCACATCACGCCGTGGGAGGCCACGGTGGCGGCGGCGGACATCGCCATGAAGAGCGGCGATGTGGAGCTGGGCTTTTTGGACCGGTTCAGCGGGGCGGTCATCCTTCTGGGCTCCCGGGCGGAGGTCAGGAGCGCCATGGAGCATGTCCTCGCGTTCTTCCGGCACGAGCTACACTTCACCGTCTGTGAGATCACGGAGAGTTAAAGGCGAACATGAAAAAATTATTTTTGATGGGGCGGAGCGAGGCGGGAAAGACCTCCCTGACCCAGGTACTCAAGGGCGAAGAGCTCCACTACCATAAAACCCAGTACACCAACACGGGGGCCGATATCATCGACTCTCCCGGCGAGTACTCGGAGACCAAGCGGTGCGGACTGGGGCTGGCCTGTTTTTCCTTTGAGGCGGATGTGCTGGCCCTGCTGATGGCGGCCGATGAGCCCTTCAGCGTGTTTGAGGCGAACTGCCAGTGCTTTACCAACCGGCCGCTCATCGGTATCATTACAAAGATCGACTCCCCCTTCGCCAATGTTCCCATGGTGAAAAACTGGATGGTCAATTCCGGCTGTGAGCGCATTTTTGAGGTGAGCAACATCACCCGGGAGGGCATCGGGGAGCTGCTGGACTATCTGAAGGAGGACCCCGTCAGGCTGACCCTGCAGCAGGCGAAGGACAGGCAGCGGCTGGGTCTTACAGAGTGGGAGGACGCCTCCCAATACGGTATGGCGTGAGAAAGGGCCGGCCTTTTTCCCAAACAGGGAAAAAGGCCGGCCCTGATGCTTCACAGGACCGCGGCCCGGACGGGCTCAGCCCAGATCCTGCCCCAAGTCCTGGAGAGAGCCGTACATGCCGCCGAAAATAGCGTTTACCAGCTCGAACGACGGGGCGATCTTCCAGTGGTCCTCCTCATAGGTGAGCTCCAGAGTCACGGTGTTGGTCACCGTCTGGATGTCCTGGCTGTCCAGAAGGCCGGAGAGGATATCCGCCAGGGCGGCGGTCTGCTCCTCCTCGGTGGGCTGCTGGTCTTCGGGCAGGAAAATGGTGGACATCGTCTGGCTGAAGGCCTCCTGGAGAAAGGCCGCGATCAGCGCGCCCAGGTCCCGGTTGGTGATCTCCGCCGTTATGGCGGCGCTGTCGCCCTCCTCCTTGACATCGGTGAAGGTCCAGGACAACCCCTCGGTGAAGCGGGGCATCATCTGCTCCATCGCGTCGTCAGCGGCGGAAGCCGTCTCTTCCGGCGCTTCCTCTCCGCCCTGCAGAATTTCGGAGCCGAAGTAGGCGCCCGCCGTCTTTTCATCCCACTTCTGCACCGCCGTCAGGGCGTTGTCCGCCGCCTGTTCGGCGCTCTCCCGAGAGGGCGCGCAGCCCGTTAGTCCCAGGAGCAGCGCCAGGGCCGTCAGGCCGGCCGCAAGTTTCCGGTTCATTTTGTCTCCTCCTCCAAAATCATGTTTGGGGTCCAGGGCTATCGTAGCACAGGGGACGGGAAGGCGCAACCGGAAACCCGCCTCCCTTCTTGTCGTCTGCGCTGCAGCCGGCCGTCCGCCCGAGGAAGCGCCAATGGAGCGCACATCATGTCGCTTTTTCCAGGCACTCGCTGCACGCGCCGTCGTGAACAGAAATAATGCCGCCGCATTTGGAACAGGTATAGGTCTCTTTCTGTGTCTGCATAAACATATCTAACCCGTGCCGTTGTACGAACCTGCTGTTTTCAATAAGGCTTGCCTGATATCTTTTGTTGTAGCTTTTTTCAAGATTTTTTATAAATTTACAGGGAAAATCGGAACACGCAAAACAGTACGGTAGCCCTTTTTGTCCAACGCAGTCCTTTATCCCGCATTTTCGGCAGTGCCCGGGCTTCCCCATATCGCTGTTCAGACAGCCGGCGCATGGCTTGGGGTGGGAACAGCGCCGATAGCAAACCATACAATTCATTCCGCAGGGAGCGAACATAGCGGTATCGATCTTTTCTTCCGGCATTTTCATAACGCGCGTCTCCTCTCCTGTGACCCCCGGCTTGTCGGGTTTATTATACCATGCCGCAGGACCCTCCTCAACCGGGATTTTTACCGGAGGCGGTCCGGACAGGATACGGCGCCTGACGCAAAACGGGACGGGCACTTCGCTCCTTGTGTAAGCAGTCAACCTATCTTTTTGCAAGTGCCCCATATAATTCCGGACGCCTGTTTTCCAAATTCTGATGCTCCCGTTTTTGAAATTCCCTTAACATATCGATATCTAGCTCGGCAAGGAACAGTCCTTCTGACGCATCCGTCTCTAGGATGCAGGTATCTCTTGATCCTGACAGTCCCGGCAGATATACCACGCCGTCAAACAAGGTGGAATGACCATTACAATCCGGGTACGGGGCTGGATAATTGCAGGTTGCAATCGCAAACATATTTTCATATGCGCGTCCCCGGAGTTGTGACAGCCGGTTGATCTCCATTGGGCAGGCGTTCGGCACAAGCACCAGCCCCGCCCCTTTGAGCATTGGTATTCTGGCACTTTCCGGAAATTCACGGTCATAGCAGATCATGGACCCCACTTTGAGTTTTCCCTTTGCCGTATCCAACTCGGCAACAATAAACTCATCCCCTGCACACAGTACACTCTCATCATCCGCTTCTCCAAAATTGCAGATATGTACTTTGGAATACTTGTAAACGGATTTTCCATGACGGTCATAAAGACAAATTGTATTTCGCGGCTTGGGCTTGCATCTTTCCAGAAAGGTGATTCCAATCGCCATATCCAGCTCCTTTGCAAGTTCCGCATAACGTGCGACAAATTCACCGTCGGCCGGAATTGCCAGCTCGTTCAGCTTTTCCAAATCGTGAGGGATATGATACCCGCAGCTCCACATTTCTGGAAACAAGGAAATATCGGCGCCCAGTTTTCTAGCCTCTTTACAATAATGAATCCCTTTTTCCATATTTTCTTCCACGCACTCAGATGGGAGCAGTTGGAGAAATGCAATTTTTATCATACTATGGACATCTCCTCAAAGATTGCTTTGTTTCTCTGAGTATAACACGGTAAATTTGACTTTCAAACTGTGGTTAGTGAAATCGACGGAGTTTAATTCCAGCAACACTTAAGGTAAAAGGGGAGGCGCTTTCCACCCTTGTGTTTTCCCGGGGGAAATGATAAAATAATCTGAAAAATTGTTTTCCAATGGAGGCGCCGCTTTGAATCAGACCACCACACGGATCTCCGGGGAGGAGATCGCCCGACAGAAGGATTTCTGCGCCCAGATCAAGGCCATGAACGCCCCCCTCCCGGCCCGGCCTCTGGCCTTTGTGGACACCTACGGCTGCCAGCAGAACGAGGCCGACTCCGAGCGCATCCGGGGTTACCTCACCGAGATGGGGTACGGCTTTACTCAGGACGAGGCCGCGGCGGACGTAATCGTCATCAACACCTGCGCCGTCCGGGAGCACGCCGAGCAGCGGGTGCTGGGCAATGTGGGGGCCCTCACCCACACCAAGCGCAAGAATCCCAATCAGATCATCTGCCTGTGCGGCTGCATGATGCAGGAGCCCCATGTGGCGGAGAAGATCCGGCAGTCCTTCCGCCATGTGGACCTGGTCTTCGGGCCCCACGCCCTTTGGCGCTTTCCTGAGCTCCTCTGGCGCATCCAGACGAGGAGAGGGCGCATCTTCGAGACCCCCGACGAGCCCGGCTCCATCGCCGAGGGACTTCCCGTCCGGCGGGAGGGGACGGTCAAGGCCTGGGTCTCCATCATGTATGGGTGCAATAACTTCTGTTCCTACTGCATCGTCCCCTATGTCCGGGGCCGGGAGCGCTCCCGCCGCCCGGAGGACATCCTGTCCGAGGTAAGGGAGCTGGCCCGGGCCGGATACAAGGACATCACCCTGCTGGGGCAGAATGTGAACTCCTACGGCAAGGACCTGCCTGAGGATGTGGACTTCGCCTGGCTCCTGCGGGAAGTGAACGCCGTTCCCGGCGATTTCCTCATCCGGTTCATGACCAGCCATCCAAAGGACGCCTCGGAGCGGCTCTTCGACGCCATGGCGGCATGCGAAAAGGTGGCCCCCCATCTCCACCTCCCCTTCCAGGCGGGAAACGACCGGGTGCTCCGCGCCATGAACCGGGGCTACACCCGGGAGCACTATCTGGGCCTTATCCGGGCGCTGCGCGCGCGCATCCCGGACATCGTACTCACCTCTGACATCATTGTGGGTTTCCCCGGTGAGACCACGGAGGAGTTTGAGGACACGCTGAAGGTGCTGGAGGAGGTGCGCTTCGACGCCCTCTTTACGTTTATCTACTCCCCCCGGGAGGGGACACCGGCCGCCCGGCTGCCCGACCCGCTCTCCAGAGAGGAAAAGGCAGCCAATTTCCAGCGCCTGGTGGACCTCCAGAACGCCATTTCGGCGGAAAAGCAGGCCGCCTATGTGGGAAAGACCCTGCGCTGCCTGGTGGACGTGGTGTCCGAGGACCCCCGTCACAACCTCAATGCCCGGACGGCGGGGGGCAGGCTGGTCCACTTCTCGGGCGACCCCGCGCTGCTGGGCAGCTATGTGCGGCTGAAGATCACGGGGGCCTCTACTTGGGCCCTCTTTGGGGAACCGGCGGACTGATCCGCCGGCCTCTCCGCCCCGGCGCAAATCCGGAAAAAGGAGAAAAGAGCATGGCTGAGCTGACCCCCATGATGAAGCAGTACAATCAGATGAAGGCGGAGCACCCCGACTGCATCCTGATGTTCCGGCTGGGCGACTTTTATGAGATGTTCAACGAGGACGCCAAGCTGGTGTCCAAGGAGCTGGACCTCACCCTCACCACCCGGGACCGGAACAAGCCCGCCGAGGAGCGCACCCCCATGTGCGGCGTGCCCTACCACTCGGTGGAGGCCTATCTGGCCCGGCTCATCGCCAAGGGGTACAAGGTGGCCATCTGCGAGCAGATGGAGGACCCTGCCCTGGCCAAGGGGCTGGTGGACCGGGATATCATCCGCATCGTCACCCCCGGTACCGTGATCGACGCCTCCATGCTGGAGGAGGGGAAGAACAATTTCATCGCCGCCGTCTGCCGGACCGGGTCCGGCGCGGGGGCATGCTTCTGCGACATCTCCACCGGCGAGGTGTCCGCCACCGCCTTTTCGGGGCGGGACTGGCAGGAGCACCTCTTCAACGAGCTGGGGCGCTTCGCCCCCCGGGAGGCGGTGCTGGACACGGCCGCCTGGGAGGATGTGGAGCTGCGGGAATTCCTGCGCCTCCGGCTGGACTGCCGCTGTGAGCTGGGCCGGGAGGAGGATTTCGCCCCCGACCGGGCCATGGAGACGGCCCGGAAGCAGTTCCGCACCGGCCTGGAGGACCTTCCCGGCGAGGCGGAGGCCGCGGTCCGGGCCTGCGGAGGACTGCTCATCTATCTCTATGAGACCCAGAAGACCGACCTGTCCCATCTCACCGCCTTCCGGTACTACACCGGGGGGGAGTTTATGGAGCTGGACCTTACCGCCCGGCGAAATCTGGAGCTCACCGAGACCATGCGCGGCAAGGAGAAGAAGGGCTCCCTCCTCTGGGTGCTGGACAAGACCCGCACCGCTATGGGGCACCGGCTCATCCGCTCCTGGATGGAGCGGCCCCTCCTCTCCCCGGTGCAGGTGAACAAGCGCCTGGACGCCGTGGAGGATCTGGTGGGGGACGCCATCGCCCGGCAGGAGATCGCCGAGTGCCTCCGGGAGGTGACGGACCTGGAGCGGCTCATCGGGCGCATCGTTTACGGCACCGCCGGGGCCCGGGACCTGGTGGCCCTCTCCGGCGGCCTGGGGAAGCTGCCCCGGCTCCGGGCGCTCCTCGCTCCGTTCCGCTCCTCCCTGCTCACGGTCCTGCGGGAGTCCATCGACGACCTCCAGGACCTGCGGGAGCACATTGCCCGGGCGCTGGTGGAGGAGCCGCCCTTCTCCGTCCGGGAGGGCGGCTTCATCAAAGCGGGCTACAATAGCGACGTGGACTACCTCCGGGACATCATGACCAACGGCAAGTCCATGGTGGCCTCCATCGAACAGTCGGAGCGGGAAAAGACCGGTATCAAGAACCTGAAGGTGGGCTACAACAAGGTGTTCGGGTATTACATCGAGGTCTCCAAGGCCAATTACGACCTGGTGCCCGATACCTATATCCGCAAGCAGACCTTGGTGAACTGCGAGCGGTTCATCACCCAGGAGCTCAAGGACATGGAGCACACCATCCTCTCCGCCCAGGACCGGATCGTGGCGCTGGAGTACGAGCTCTTCTGCGCCCTTCGGGAGACGGCGGCCAAAGAGGTCAGTCGCATCCAGCAGACCGCCGCCGCCGTGGCCCAGGTGGACGTGCTGACCTCCTTCGCCACCGTGGCTGCCGCCGGCGGCTACTGCAAGCCCACGGTGGACCTCTCCGACAAGCTGGACATCACGGAGGGCCGCCATCCGGTGGTGGAGAAGGTCCTCAAAGACGCCCTCTTCGTTCCCAACGACGTACATATGGACGCGGGGGAAAACCTGGTGGCCATCATTACGGGCCCCAACATGGCGGGCAAATCCACCTACATGCGGCAGACCGCCCTCATCGTCCTCATGGCCCAGATGGGCGCCTTCGTCCCCGCCAGGAGCGCCCATGTGGGCATTGTGGACCGGGTATTCACCCGGGTGGGCGCCTCGGACGATCTGGCCGCCGGGCAGTCCACGTTCATGGTGGAGATGACCGAGGTGGCCGAGCTGCTGCGCAACGCCACGGCCAAGAGCCTGCTGATCCTGGACGAGATCGGCCGGGGCACCAGCACCTACGACGGCATGTCCATCGCCCGCGCGGTGCTGGAATACTGCGCCGACAAACGCCGCCTGGGGTGCAAGACCCTCTTTGCCACCCACTACCATGAGCTCACCTGCCTGGAGGGACAGATTCCCGGGGTGAAGAACTACAATGTGGCCGCCAAGAAGCGGAAGGACGATGTGATTTTCCTGCGCAAGATCGTCCCCGGCCCCGCCGACCAGAGCTACGGCATCGAGGTTGCGGGCCTGGCGGGGGTGCCGGGCCGGGTCATTGACCGGGCCCGGGACATCCTCTCCGAGCTGGAGGCCGAGGGCTGCCCTGCGCCGGCGCCCGCGGCCCCGGCGGCGGACAGCGGCCAGGTGTCCTTTCTGGATATGGGGGCCTCCGAGGTGGCCGACCGCCTGCGGCAGGTGGATATCGACACGCTGACCCCCATCGAGGCGATGAATCTGCTGTACGAGCTGAAAAAGAAGCTGTAAACCCTGTCTGAGAAAGGAGCCCTGCCCATGTCAAGCCGGCGCCAATGGCGGCCCCAGTTCTCCCCCTCTGAATTTCGGCGGGGATGGGTGTTCTTCGCCCTTTATCTGGTGGTGTTCCCCGTGCTCATGGGGCAGATCCAGCGGATGCTCAGCCAGCGGTTTGAGTTTTTCCTCCAGGCCCCTGAGTTCAGCCTCATCTATTATTTCCTTCTGCTCTGCGCCACGGTGCTCCTCTTTTGGGGCTTTCTCCGGCACAGCTTCGATATCCTCCTGGACTGGCTGCCGGAAAACTTGGTTGCCTTCGCGGCGGGGCTTGTGGGGGCCGGGGCGCTCCACTTCCTGGCGATGCGCCTTCCCTATCCGGTGGAGAACCCCAATGCGCTCCTCTACCCCGAGCAGTTTGCCGCGGCGCCCCAGGCCACCGTCCTGATCCTGGTGGTCCTGATGCCCCTCATCGAGGAGGTGCTGTTCCGGGGGCTCCTCTTCGGCGGCCTGCGGCGCTACAGCCGCCCCATGGCCTTTGCGGTCTCCACCCTGGGCTACGCTCTCTTCTGCGCGGTCCCCTTCGTGTTTCAGCCGGAGGGGGCGGACCTCCGGTATCTGCTGCTGGCCGTCCAGTACCTGCCCATGAGTCTGGCCCTCGCCTGGTGCTACGACCACGGGGGCTCCATCTGGTCGGCGGTGGCCCTCCATATGGCCGTCAACGGCGCTTCCCTCTTCCTGGCGGTGGGCTGAGGTCCACTGCACATGCAGCGCAGGACGGGCTCGCCTGTTTCAGAAAAGCCCTAAGAAAGGTGGTGGCACAGTGCCCCGCATTCAGGTATTGGAATCCCACGTTGCCGACCTCATTGCCGCCGGCGAGGTGGTGGAACGACCCGCCTCCGTGGTAAAGGAGCTGGTGGAAAACGCCATCGACGCAGGAGCGTCCGCCCTCACGGTGGAGATCCAGCACGGCGGCATGACCTATATCCGTATCACCGACGACGGCTGCGGCATGGAACCCGGCGACGTGGAGACGGCTTTCCTCCGCCACGCCACCAGCAAGATCCGCACGGAGTACGACCTGGAGGCCATCGGCACCCTGGGATTCCGGGGAGAGGCTCTGGCCGCCATCGCCGCCGTGGCCCGGGTGGAGGTGCTCACCCGGACGGCGGAGCGGGATTTCGGCGTCTCCCTCACGCTGGAGGGGGGTGCGGTTACGGGCCGGGAGGAGGCCGGCTGTCCCAAGGGCACCACCATGGTGGTGCGGGACCTCTTTTACAATACTCCAGCCCGCCTCAAGTATATGAAAAAGGACGCCGCCGAGGGGGCCGCCGTTTTCGCCGCCGTCCAGCGGGAGGCGCTGGCCCACCCCGAGGTGTCCATGCGTTTCCTCCGGGACGGGAAACAGGAGCTGCTCACCCCCGGGGACGGACAGCTCCGCTCCGCCGTTTACGCGGTCCTGGGACGGGACCTGGCGCTGGGCTTTACGGAGGTAAAGGGCTCCGGGGAGGATGGCGTCACTGTGGAGGGCTTCGCCTCCCTCCCGGCCTGCTGCCGGGGCTCTCGGAGCTGTCAGTATTTCTTTGTCAACGGGCGCTTCATCAAATCCCGCACGCTGATGGCCGCCCTGGAGGAGGCCTACCGCAACCAGCACATGGTAGGGAAGTTTCCCGGCTGCGTCCTCCACATGCACACCCGGCTCAACGGCGTGGATGTGAACGTCCACCCCGCCAAGACCGAGGTGAAGTTCGTCAGTGAAAAACGGGCCTTTGACGCGGTGTATCACGCGGTAAGGGGCGCCCTGGAGGGGGAGGTCCGCCGCCCGCAGGCGGTGATCCCCGCCGCCCGGCCCCGGGCCCATGATACCGTGACCCCCAATCAGACCGCCTTTTCCGCCGTCCGCGCGGACCCGGTCCGCCCGGTCCGGCCCGCCTCTCCGCCCCCCGCCGCCCGGCCCGCTGCTTACGCCGCCGGTCCTCTGGAGCCCACCGGCGGGCTGCCCCTCCACGATTTTGCCCGGCCCCGGTTCGAGTCCCGGCCGGTCCCCGAGACGGCGGACAAGGGCGCCGCGGCCGCGCCGGCAGAGTGCGGGAAGCCGCCTGCCCCGTCCTCCCCGGCGGGGGCCGCACCCCGGCCGGCCGGCCCCTCCCCCGCACCGGAGAGACCGGCGCCCGCCCCCGGGCCGCAGCGGGCGCCGGCGCCGGAGACCGACACCTGGACGGTGCGGGGAGAACTCTTTCACACCTATATCCTGGTGGAACAGGGGGAGAAGGCCTACTTCATCGACAAGCACGCCGCCCATGAGCGGATGAACTTTGATCGGCTGAAGGCGGCGGGCTATACCCCCATGGTCCAGCGGCTCCTCACCCCTGTGGTGTTCACTCCCGCCCCCGAGGAGGGGGCGGCGCTCCTCCAAAACCTGGATGTCCTATCCGCCTTTGGGTTTGAGTGCGAGGATTTCGGCGGCGGCGCCGTTCTGGTCCGCCAGTGCCCGGACTATGTGGACGCCGGAGACGTGGAGGCCACCCTCCTGGAGCTGGCCGGTACCCTGGCCGAGGGGGGGCGGGCCGACCCCGACGGGGCCCGGGACGCCCTGATGGCCACCATGTCCTGCAAGGCGGCCATCAAAGGGGGGCAGAAAAACGGCCCCGAGGAGCTGCGGCGGGTGGCCGAGGCGGTGATGAGCGGTGCCGTCAAGTACTGCCCCCACGGCCGCCCCGTGGCCGTTGAGCTCACCCGGAACCAGTTGGAGAAGCTCTTCAAGCGAGCATGATCCGGAAGAGCCGGCCCGCCGTCTGCATGCCCTGCCGGAAGGCGGCGCGGCAGCGCAGTTCGGAGAGCTCTTCGGCGGCGTTCCGGACCTTCTCCGCTATGTCAAGGAGGGCTGGCATGTTCACAAAAAAATGTTTGGGGAACGATTTCGCCGGCTTCGGAAGGAAAAAGGAGAAGCGCAGACGGCCATCGCGCAGGTCTTGGGGGTGACTGTGACCCAAATCAGCGATATGGAAAATGGGAAGACCATGACGACGCTGGAAAAGCTTACAATCATTTGCCAGCACTATCATGTCTCGGCAGACTATCTGCTGGGCCTGACCGACGATCCGGCGCCCCACGGGAGAAAAGAACCATAGGAGGAGATGGGAGTGGCCCTGAACATCCTTGTCATCTGCGGCCCGACCGCCTCGGGCAAGACCGCCCTGGCGGTGGAGCTGGCCCTGCTGCTGGGAGGCGAGGTGGTCTCCGCCGACTCCATGCAGATCTACCGCGGCATGGACATCGGCACCGCCAAGCCCACCCCGGAGGAGATGCGGGGGGTGCCCCACCACATGCTGGACGTGGCCGACCCGGCGGAGGACTATTCCGTGGCCCGGTATGTCCGGGCGGCCTCTGCCTGTGTGGACGACATCCTCTCCCGGGGGCGGCTGCCCATTGTGGCCGGGGGCACCGGGCTCTACATCGACAACCTGGTGGCCGGACGGGAATTTGCCTCCTTTACGGGCCGGTGGCGGGAGCGTCTCCAGGCCAGGGCACGGGAGGAGGGCCTGCCTGTCCTCTATGAGGAGCTGCGGCGGGTGGACCCCCAGCGGGCGGAGCGGCTCCCCCTCAGCGATGAAAAGCGCATTCTCCGGGCTCTGGAGGTCTGGTACGAGACTGGGGAGACCATCACCGACCACGACCGCCGGACCGCCCAGCTTCCCCCCAGGTACCGCGCCCTGCGGATCGGCCTGGACTTCGCCCAGCGCCCCGACCTGTGGGCGCGCATTGACGCCCGGGTGGACGAGATGATGGACCGGGGGCTGGAGGGGGAGGTCCGCAGGCTGCTCTCCGCCGGTGTGCCGGAGGGCTGTACGGCCATGCAGGCCATCGGCTATAAGGAGTTTGCCGCCGCCCTTCGGGGGGAGGAGCCCCTGTCCGACGCGGTGGCGGCGGTGAAGCTCCGCTCCCGGCAGTACGCCAAGCGGCAGCGCACCTGGTTCCGGCGGAACCGGGATACGAACTGGATCTTTTGGGAAAAATCGCCCGACCTTGCAGCGGCGCGACAGAAAGCGACAGCATTTCTGGAAGATTTTGGATTATCATAGGTGCATTCCAATAGATAGAGGAGTGTACATAGACTATGCAGAACAAAATCAATCTCCAGGACAACTTTCTCACCCGCGCCCGCCGGGGCAAGCTGAACGTAACGGTCTTTTTGATGAACGGCTACCAGCTCCGGGGGGTCATCGCCGGATTCGACCCCTTTGTGGTGGTGCTCATGACCGACAACAAGCAGCAGGTCATCTACAAGCACGCCATCTCCACCATCGTGCCCGAGCGGGCCCTGGAACTGGAGGCGGCGGTGGACTGAGGACCTGCGGAGATCGATAAGAGGGTTTTCTACGTATGAAGCAAGGCACCGTTCTCACCCGCGCCGTCATGCTGCTGCTCTTTGCCGTGGTGTGCGCTTATTTCGCGGTGGCCGCCTGGCAGAGCTTTCACCAGAGCGAGTACACCATGGCCACCTACGCCTACACGGTGGACGACGCCGTGGAGGCCACCGGGCTCCTGGTGCGGCAGGAGGAGGTCATTCTCTCCGGGCAGGCGGCGGCCATCGTGAATGTGATCCCCGACCAGGGGGAAAAGGTGAACGCGGGGGGAACGGTCGCCTATCTCTATCGGGACGAGGCGGCCTTGGAGCGCAAGCGGGAGCTGCGGACCCTGGAGCTGGAGCGGGAACAGCTCATCTACTCCCTCCAGCGGGGGGACACGGGCTGGGACAACGCCCGGCTGGACCAGAGCATCGTGGACGCGATGGTAGGGCTCAAGACCTCCGCCGCCTATGGGGATCTCACCGGCCTGGAGGACCAGGTCCTCTCCTTCAAGAGCCTGGTCATCCGGCGGGGGGCCTCCTCCGCCGGCGGCACGGCGGACATCCAGGCCAAGGTGGAGGAGATCGACGCCCAGCGCGCGGCGCTCCAGGCCGCGGCGGGACAGGACACCACCCCCATCCGGGTGGACAAGTCCGGCAGCTTTTCCGCCGTGGCGGACGGGTACGAGGCCCTGCTCACGCCGGATATGCTCTCCACCCTCACCGTCTCCGATCTGACCGCGCTGCTGGTCCGGAAACCGGAGGCGCCGGAGGGCGCGGTGGGAAAGCTCATCACCAGCTCCACCTGGTACTTCACCGCCGCCCTGCCCGTAAAGACGGCGGAGCGGCTGGTGGAAGGGCGCTCCGTGAAGGTGCGCTTTTCCCGGGATTGGTCCGGCGAGGTGAGCATGACCATAGAGCGGGTGGGCGAGGAGGAGGACGGAAAGTGCCCGGTGGTGCTCTCGTCCAGCCGGAGCCTGGCGGATACCAGCCTTTTGCGGAAACAGACGGTGGACATCATATTCAGCAGCACCACCGGCATCCGCGTGCCCAAAAAGGCGGTGCGGGACGGACTGGTGACCTCCACCGACCCGGAGACACAGGCCGAGGTCACCACCCGGGTCATCGGAGTCTATGTCCTCACCGGCGCCCAGTCGGAATTCAAGCAGGTGGAGATCCTGGCGGACGACGGGGACTTTTATCTCGTCCGGGCCTCTCTGCCGGACAACCCCACCGAGCTTCAGATCAAAAAGGCCTTCCGGGCCGGGGACGAGGTGATCGTCTCCTCGGAAGAGATCTACGACGGCAAGGTCATCCTTGCCCCCAGATAGAGAATGGAGGGATCCTTATGTCGCCGTTGGCGGAAAACATTGCGAAGGTAAAGGAAGCGATCGTCCGGGCGGCCCGGGAGGCGGGCCGCGATCCGGCGGAGGTCACGCTGGTGGCAGCCACCAAGGTCCAGACATCGGACACCATCCGGGCGGCCATTGCCGCCGGGGTGACGGTCTGCGGGGAGAACCGGGTGCAGGAGCTCACCGGGCACCTGGACGATTACGCCTACGACGGGGCCCGGGTCCATTTCATCGGGCACCTCCAGACCAACAAGGTAAAGTATGTGGTGGGCCGGGTGGACCTCATCGAGTCGGTGGACTCCCCGCGCCTGCTGGAGGCGGTGGACAGGCAGGCCGAGAAGCTGGGCATCGTCCAGGATATCCTCCTGGAGGTGAACATCGGCCGAGAGGAGAGCAAGGGGGGCTGTATGCCCGAGGATATCCCGGCCCTGGCCCGGCTGGCCCTCCAGGCGGAGCATGTCCGGCTGCGGGGACTGATGTGCATCCCCCCTGTCGCGGAGGGTCCCGGCGGGAACAGACCCTTTTTTCAGGAGACACACCAGCTTTTTGTTGACATAAGAAACAAAATAGAGGATAATAAGTCCGATATCAATTGCCTGTCCATGGGTATGAGCGGCGACTACGAGGACGCGGTCCGGGAGGGGGCCACCCTGGTGCGGGTGGGCACCGCCTTGTTCGGGCCCCGCCCGCCTCTGCACCGTCCCGAGTGAGCCCTTACGACACGAAAGGATGTACATCATATGGGATTCATTGACGAGATCAAGCGGCTGGCCCGCCCCTATGAGGATGAGGAAGACGAGGAGGAGTTCGACGACTTCGAGCCCCCCGTCTCCCGTGTGGAGCGCAAGGAGAAGGCCCGGGATGCCCGGGAGTCCACCGGCACGCTCTATTCCGCGGACCCTGAGCCCCGCCGCAGCAACAAGGTGGTCAACATCCACACCACCACCCAGCTTCAGGTGGTGCTGGTAAAGCCCGACCGCTTTGAGAACGCGGCGGAGATCGCCGACCACCTGCGGGAGAAGCGCACGGTGGTGCTCAATCTGGAGCAGACCAACAAGGATATTGCCCGCCGTCTGCTGGACTTTCTCTCCGGCGTGGCCTATGCCAACGAGGGGAAGATCAAAAAGGTTGCCATTTCCACCTATATCATCACGCCCTATAATGTGGATATCCTGGGCGACCTGATCGACGAGCTGGAGAACAACGGATTGTATTTCTGAGAAGGGCGGAGGCCGCGAGCAGGGCAAATAAGACCGAGCGGAGGCAAAAAACAGGTGCGCGGAGCGTACGGCATTTTTGCGAAGCGGCAGGCTTATTTGCCCGAATGCGAGCGAGCCGCAGCGTGAGAGAAGCGCGGAGCGCACGGGAACAGGCACACAGAGGGCCGCCCAAGGGGGCCCCGTAAAGCCGCAAGGCTTTGTGGGGAGAGGAGGAAGAACGGAGCGCAGCGGATGCCGGACGCAAGACCGGCGGAGCAGAGCGGAGTTTCTTCCGACGACGAAGCGCGGAGGCGCAAAGAGCGGTTTGCGCTCCGCCACACTTGTCCGATCACCTTTTACAGATAGAGAAATGAGGGATTACCATGCTGACGCCTCAGGAGGTCTCTGAGCACGCCTTTGCAAAAGCCGGTTTCGGCGGCTACAATATGGCCATGGTGGACGAGTTCTTGGATCAGTTGACCGAGGACTATACCACCCTGTATAAGGAAAATGCGGCGCTTAAGAGCAAGATGAAGGTGCTGGTGGACAAGGTGGAGGAATACCGCTCCACCGAGGACGCCATGCGTAAGACACTGCTCACCGCCCAGAAGATGGCGGACGACATGGTGAAGGAGGCCGAGGAAAAGCGGGCCTCCCTGGTGTCTCACGCGGAGGAGGAGGCCCGGAAACGGGTGAGCGGCCTCCGCCAGGAGGTGGAGGCGGAGCAGCTCCGCCTCACCGCCGCCCAGAACGCCACCGCGGCCTATGTGGCCAAGCTCAAGGAGCTCTACCAGCATGAGTTGGACTATATGAACAGCCTCTCTCAGCTTACGCCGTCCGCGCCCAAGGCGCCCGATCCGGTGGTGACCGCGGTGCAGGACATCGAGGCCTCGGTGCAGCGCATCGTGGAGGAAGAACAGGAGGACCTGGAGGACACCAAGGAGTTGCCCACGGAGGAGCTGGACGCCGAGATCTCAGAGGAGAAGCCAGGCGGTCTGTACGGTGAACTGACCGCCACCTTCCTGGACCGGGATGGCGAGACCGAGCGGAAGATGAAGGTAAACCCGGAGCGCCGGGCGGCCGACCGGGCGGAGGGCGCGCCTTCCGCGGAGGAGCCCACCAAGCGCCTGAACATCGATTTGGAGCATCTTCAGTTCGGGAAAGATTACGAAATCAAGTAAACCCCCTTGACAAAGAGGGCGGAAGCGGATAAAATGCACTGGCAATAGGAAAAACGCGTGGAAAAGGACGAGTAGCGCCCCTGTAACCGTACAGAGAGCCGCCGTTTGGGTGAGAGGCGGACGGAGAAGGGGTGGGAAGATCACCTTGGAGCGTTCCGCTGAAGGAGGAGTAGGCGGCTACGGTTGGCCCCGTTACCGGCCATGCGAGGGGCCGCGGCATGTCCGCGGCAAGAAGAGTGGTACCGCAGAGGCTTTCAACGCCTTTGTCTCTTTTTGGAGAGACAAAGGCGTTTTTTCGTGCGCGTCCCCATACCGAGAAGCAGAACAGAAGAGAAAAGGAGAACGCAAGACATGGACTATAATAAGACCGTCAACCTGCCCCAGACCGATTTCCCCATGCGGGCGGGGCTCCCCAGGCGCGAGCCAGAGATGCTCCAGGCGATGTATGACAAGGACCTCTACCACAAGATGGTCGCCCGTAACGACGGGAAACCCCTCTTCGTCCTCCACGACGGGCCTCCCTACGCCAACGGAAACATCCACATCGGTACCGCGCTGAACAAGATCCTCAAGGATATCATCGTCAAAGAGAAAAACATGACGGGCTACTGCTCCCCCTATGTCCCCGGCTGGGACACCCACGGCCTGCCCATCGAATCCGCCATCCTGAAAAACAAAAAGGTGAAGCGGGATGCGCTCACCACCTCCGAGTTTCGGGAGAAGTGCAAGGAGTACGCCCTTGATTTTGTGGACAAGCAGCGGGAGCAGTTCAAGCGCCTGGGCGTGCTGGGAGAGTGGGACGATCCCTACCTCACGCTGAAGCCCCATTTTGAAGCCAAGCAGGTGAAGGTGTTTGGCGAGATGGCCAAAAAGGGCTTTATCTATAAGGGGATGAAGCCGGTGTACTGGTGCCCCCATGACCAGACCGCCCTGGCCGAGGCCGAGATCGAGTATGCCGACGACCCCTGCACCACCATCTTCGTGAAGTTCCCTGTCCGCGACGACAAGGGAATGCTGGCCCAATACTGCGACCTCTCCAAGCTCTTCTTCGTCATCTGGACCACCACGCCCTGGACCATCCCGGGCAATATGGCCATCTGCCTCAACGCCGAGCTGGACTATGTGCTGCTGGAGGTTCCCTCCGGAGAAGTCTATGTCCTGGCCCAGACCCTGGCCGAGGGCGTATGCAAGGCTGCGGGCATTGATTTCGGCGCCTGCAAGGTGCTGGCCACCCTCAAGGGCGCCGCGTTCGAGCTCATGACCGCCGCTCACCCGCTTTTCGACCGGGACTCCGTGATCCTCAACGGTGAGCACGTCACCCTGGACGCCGGCACCGGCTGCGTGCACACCGCCCCCGGCTTCGGCGCGGAGGACTTCCAGATCTGCCAGCAGTACGACAAGGCGGGCCTCACCCACATCGGCGTGCCCGTGCCGGTGAACGCCAAGGGCGTTATGACCGACGAGCGGTACAACGGACAGTTCTACGCCGTGGGCAACGACATGGTGGTGGAGGATCTGGGCGCCTGCGGGGCGCTGCTTGCCAGCGAGAAGATTACCCACTCCTACCCCCACTGCTGGCGCTGCAAGCACCCCATCATCTACCGCGCCACAGAGCAGTGGTTCTGCTCCGTGGACGCCATCAAGGACGCGGCGGTGAAGGCCTGCGACGCCATCCAGTGGAAGCCCGACTGGGGCAAAGACCGCATGACCTCCATGATCACCGAGCGCAACGACTGGTGCATCAGCCGCCAGCGGGTCTGGGGCGTGCCCATCCCCATCTTCTACTGCGACGCCTGCGGCGCGGATATCGTCACCCCTGAGACCATCGACCACGTCTCCGAGCTGTTCCGGGCGCACGGGTCCAACGTCTGGTTCGACCGGGAGGCCGAAGAGCTGCTCCCCGACGGATTCAAATGTCCCAAGTGCGGCCACACCCATTTTACCAAGGAGACCGACATCATGGATGTGTGGTTCGACTCCGGCTCCACCCACGCCGCCGTCCTGGACGAGCGCCCCTATCTCCACTTCCCCGCCGACATCTATCTGGAGGGCGGCGACCAGTACCGCGGCTGGTTCCAATCCTCTATGCTCACCAGCATCGCCGCCAAGGGCGTGGCGCCCTACCGGCAGATCATCACCCACGGCTGGACCGTGGACGGCGAGGGCCGGGCCATGCACAAGTCCCTGGGCAACGCCGTGGCGCCCGAAGAGATCATCAAGGACTACGGCGCGGACATGCTCCGGCTGTGGGTGGCCTCCGCCGACTACACCCAGGATATGCGCATCTCCAAGGACATCATGAAGCAGCTCTCCGAGGCCTACCTCAAGATCCGCAATACCGCCCGGTATATGCTGGGCAACCTGGCGGGCTTTGATCCGGACAGGGATCAGGTGCCCTACGCCCAGATGCAGGCGCTGGACCGGTACGCCCTCTCCCGCTACAACGAGCTGGTAAAGACCGTCCGCGCCGCCTATGACCGGTATGAGTTCCATGCCGTCTACCGCGCGGTTTACAATTTCTGCGTCATCGATCTGTCCAACCTGTACCTGGATGTCATCAAGGACCGTCTCTACTGCGAGGGGGCCTCCTCCCCGGAGCGCCGCTCCGCCCAGACCGCCCTGTATGTCATTCTGGACGGCATGACCCGGCTCATCGCCCCCATCCTGGCCTTTACCTCCGACGAGATCTGGGCCGCCATGCCCCACGCCGCCTCCGACAACGGCGAGAGCGTCCTGCTCAACGACATGCCCGACGCTTCGCCGGCCCTGGCGCTGGACGAGTCCGCCGCCGGGCGCTGGGACAAGCTCATCTCTCTCCGCGACGCCGTGAACAAAGCCCTGGAAAACGCCCGCAAGGCCGGCGTACTCAAGAAGAACCAGGACGCTGAGATCCGGCTCTGGGTTTCGGAGGAGGACGCCGCCTTCCTGAAGGACGTGGATCTGGCCACGCTGTGCATCGTCTCGAAGATGGAGGTCCTCACCGGCGACGGCGAGGGAGAGACGGCGGAGGACTGCCTAGTGCCCGCCACCATCGCTGTGACCCTGTCCGACGCCCCCAAGTGCGTCCGCTGCTGGAACCACAACGGGCATGTGGGCGAGGATCACGACCACGCCGAGCTGTGCCCCCGCTGTGCCGCAGTGGTGAGAGCCCTGTAAGTTCCCGGCCGGATAGACCAAACCGCCGCGGGGAGAATAAGAGAATAAGAGCGGCCCGCCTGATAAGAGGCGGGCCGCTTCTTCGTACAAGGGGAGCGATCTGTGGGATCGCTGCTACCGCTCCAGCAGCTCTTTGGCGGAAATGCCCGGCTCGGTCATGGAGTAGGGGTCCAAAATTTTTTCAAGGGTCTCCTCATCCAGAACGCCCTCCTCCAGGATGAGATCCTTCACGGAGCCGCCGGTCTCAATGGCCCGTTTGGCCAGGTCGGCCGCCGCCTCGTAGCCGATATGGGGGCACAGGGCCGTGATGATGCCCACGCTGTTGTCCACCATGGCCTTGCACCGCGCGGCGTTGGCCGTGATCCCCACGATGCAGTTGTCCACCAGTGTATGTACCGCGTAGGTCAGGGTCTCCACCGACTGGATGAGATGATAAAAGATAATGGGCTCAAAGGCGTTGAGCTCCAACTGTCCGGCCTCCGCCGCCATGGTCACGGTCATGTCTCCGCCAATGATATGGAAGGCCACCTGATTGACCACCTCCGGGATCACCGGGTTTACCTTGCCCGGCATGATGGAGGAGCCGTTCTGGCGGGGCGGCAGGTTGATCTCATTGAAGCCGCAGCGGGGGCCCGAGGAGAGCAGCCTGAGGTCGTTGCACATCTTGGAGAGATTGACCGCACAGGTCTTTACCGCGCCGGAGACAGCCACAAATTCGTCCAGATTCTGGGTGGCGTCAATGAGGTCAAAGGCCTGGATGAGCCGCAGGCCCGTGACCTTGGAGAGATTGGGCACGATGCGGCGGAGGTACTGTTCGTCGGCGTTGATGCCGGTGCCGATGGCGGTGCCGCCCATATTGAGGCAGCGCATCTCATCCTGCGCCCGCTCCAGGCGGACGATGTCCCGGCGGATGGCCTCACTGTAGGCGCGGAATTCCTGCCCCAGACGGATGGGGACCGCGTCCTGCATCTGGGTGCGTCCCATCTTGATCACCCCGTCGAACTCCTCCGCCTTCTGGGTGAGGGCGGCATACAGCCGCTCCAACTGGATCTGAGCACGGATGAGGAGCTTGAGCACTGCCATCTTTCCCGCAGAGGGAAAAACATCGTTGGTGGACTGCCCATAGTTCACATGATCATTGGGATTCACCAGGGCGTAGTCCCCCTTTTCCCCTCCCAGCAGCTCGATGGCCCGGTTGGCGATGACCTCGTTGGCGTTCATGTTGAGACTGGTGCCCGCGCCCCCCTGGATGGGATCCACGATGAAGGCCTCGTGGAGCTTGCCCGCCGCAATCTCGTCACAGGCGCGGACGATGGCGTCCGCCACCCGTTTGTCCAGCAGGCCGATCTCATAGTTGGTGATAGCCGATGCCTTTTTGATCTCGGCAATGGAGTTGATGATCTCCGGGTGCATGGTCAGCCCCGTGATGTGAAAGTTTTCCGCCGCCCGCAGGGACTGTACGCCGTAATACACGTCCTTGGGCACAGACCGCTCTCCAATGGAGTCGTGCTCGGAACGATAGACCGTCTTGACCGCCGCCATAAAAATCCCTCCATGAAATTATAGTTTCATTTTCGAGATTTATTATAGCATGTGTTCCAACATTTGCAAGCATATTTGCAATAAATATTTCAAATGACGGATAACTTGTAAAAATAGCCCCGCCGGATTCCGGCGGGGCTGCTGCAAAAGACGAGGGGCGGGCGGGGCGGAACGGAACTGTGTAAACAGACCCTAGCGGTCGCCTGCCCGAAGGGCGCGCATGGCGTTGAGAATGGCGATGACGGACACCCCCACGTCGGCAAAGACGGCCTCCCACATGTTGGCCATGCCCAGGGCGCCCAGGGCCAGCACCAGCAGCTTCACCCCCAGGGCGAACACGATGTTTTGACGGACAATGCGCAGCGTCTGCTTGGAGATGCGGATGGCGGCGGCGATTTTGGAGGGCTTGTCGTCCATGAGCACGATATCGGCGGCCTCGATGGCGGCGTCGGAGCCCAGGCCGCCCATGGCGATGCCCAGGTCCGCCCTGCTGAGCACGGGAGCGTCGTTAATGCCGTCGCCTACGAAGGCCAGCTTTCCCCTGCCGGTCTTTTCCTTCAGCAGGGCCTCCACACGCTCTACCTTGCCGGCGGGCAGAAGCTGGGTGTGGACCTCATCCAGGCCCAGCCGGGCGGCCACATCCTCGCCCACCGCCCTGGTGTCTCCGGTGAGCATGACAGTCTTGCGGACACCCATGGCCTTGAGGGCGGAGATGGCCTGGACGGCGTCTTCCTTCACCTCGTCGGAGATGACGATGTGTCCCAGATACCGGCCCTCCGACGCCACGTGGACCGTGGTGCCGACCCGGTGGCAGGGGTGCCATTCCACGCCCACGCGCTCCATGAGCTTGTCATTGCCCACGGCCACCGGGATCCCGTCCACCTCGGCCCTCACGCCATGGCCCGCGATCTCCTCCACGTCCGTGACCCGGCCCGCGTCGATTTCCCTGCCGTAGGCCTCCCGCAGGGATCTGGAGATGGGGTGGTCGGAATAGCTCTCCGCTAGGGCGGCCAGCTCCAGCAGCCGTTCCTCCGAGCATTCACCGGGGTGGATGGCGGTGACATTGAATACGCCCTTGGTAAGCGTGCCCGTCTTGTCAAAGACCACGATCTCCGTGTCGGCGAGCACCTCCAGATAGTTGCCGCCCTTGACCAGAATGCCCGCCCGGGAGGCGCCGCCGATGCCGCCGAAGAAGGAGAGCGGCACCGAGATGACCAGGGCGCAGGGGCAGGAGATGACCAGGAAGATAAGGGCTCGGTTGAGGCTCTCCGTCCAGTGCATCAGTCCCAGAAGGGGCGGGACCACGGCCAGCAGGACGGCGGCAATGACCACCACAGGGGTATAGTAGCGGGCGAACTTGGTGATGAAGTTCTCGGCCCGGGCTTTTTTGCTGCTGGAGTTTTCCACTAGGTCCAGGATCTTGGCCACGGTGGACTCCTCAAAGGCTTTGGTCACACGGACCTTCAGGAGGCCGGAGAGATTGACGCAGCCGGAGATCACGTCGTCCCCCGGCTCGGCCTCCCGGGGGAGGGATTCACCGGTGAGGGCGGCGGTGTCCAGTGTGGACTTGCCCTCCAGCACCACGCCGTCCAGGGGCACCCGCTCCCCTGCCTTGATGACGATGGTGTCCCCCACCGACACCTCGTCAGGGTCCACCTGCACCAGCTCGCCGCCCCGCTCTATATTGGCATAGTCGGGCCGGATATCCATCAGGGCGGTGATGGACTGCCGGGACTTGCCCACGGCGTAGGACTGGAAGAGCTCGCCCACCTGATAGAAGAGCATGACGAACACGGCCTCGGGGTACTCGCCGATGCAGAACGCACCCAGAGTGGCCAGCGCCATCAGAAAGTTTTCATCAAAGACCTGACCATGGGAGATGTTCCGCGCCGCCCGCCACAAGACGTCCCAGCCGATGACGGCATAGGGGACCAAAAAGGCGCACAGCCGGAACCAGCCCTCCAACGGAAGGAGGACCGCCGCTGCCAGCAGCACGGCGCTGGCCAGAATGCGCCAGAGGGTTTGCTTCTGCTTCTTGCTCATGATAACAGCCTCCAAAAGCGGGACCTGGGCGTCCGTGTCCAGGTCCTGCGGGTTTACCGGACGATCTGACAGTCGGGCTCCACCTTTTTGCACACCCGGACCACTTCATCCAGCACGGCCTCGAACCGTGCGTCCTCCGCATCCAGCGTGAGCTTCTGCGTCAAAAAACTCACAGTGGCGTCGTTGACGCCGTCGATCTTCTTGATGGCGCCCTCCATCTTGGCGGCACAGTTGGCACAGTCCAGATCGACCAGCTTGAATTTCTTTTTCATGACAAACTTCTCCTCCTTATCAATAACCAATTACATGGGGTAGTATCCTTAGGGGACGCTTCATGTGTCTTACTCGCTGATGTGCTCGATACCCTGGTCCAGAATGGTCCGCACGTGGCCGTCGGCCAGGGCGTAATAGACCTGCTTGCCCTCCCGGCGGTACTTCACCAGTTTCGACTGCTTCAGCGCCCGGAGCTGATGGGAGATGGCCGACTGCGTCATGCCCAGGAGCTGGGCGATGTCGCACACGCACATCTCGGACTCAAAGAGGACGTACAGGATCTTGATGCGGGTGGAATCTCCAAAGATCTTGAAGAGCTCCGCCAGATCGTAGAGGATCTCCTCGTCGGGCATATCCGCGTCCACCTTTTCCACGATCTCCTCATGGATGTGGAAGTCCGCGCACTGCTCCAGCTCCTTCTGTTCCGCCATAAGCTCACCTCAAAAACAAACATATGAGTTATTGTTCATATGTATTATTATATACAGGCCGCGTCAAATGTCAATAGGGGCGGAGAAAAAATTTTTTCTTTGCCCCAAAAGCCGTGTGCGGCATACATTAAGCCTTGTTTTGTCCAAATTTTGTGATATACTATTTGGGCATTTGTTTGTCATACATGATTACTTTGATATAAAGGAGCACGACATGATCACAGTTTCCGACCTGAGCCTTCAGTACAGCGGTCAGCCCCTTTTCTCCCACGTGGATCTGCAGTTCATCAAGGGGAACTGCTACGGCATCATCGGCGCCAACGGCGCAGGCAAGTCCACCTTTTTGAAGATCCTCTCCGGTGAGCTGGAGCCTTCCTCCGGCGAGGTGACCATCCTGCCCAAGACCCGTATGTCCGTCCTTCGGCAGGATCAGAACGCCTACAACGCCTATACCGTCATGGATACGGTCATCATGGGCAACCAGCGCCTTTATGACATCGGCAGGGAGAAGGAGGCCCTCTACGCCAAGGAGGAGATGACGGAGGAGGATGGCATCCGCGCCTGCGAGCTGGAGGAGGAGTACGCCGAGCTGGGCGGCTGGGAGTCTGAGTCCGACGCCTCACGCATCCTCCAGGGCCTGGGGCTGCCCGTGTCCATGCACTACGATGTCATGGAGAACGTGGACGGCCGCCTGAAGGTGAAGGTCCTGCTGGCCCAGGCCCTGTTCGGGAACCCCGACATCCTCCTGCTGGACGAGCCCACCAACAACCTGGACATCAACGCCATCAACTGGCTGGAGGACTTCCTGCTGGACTTTGAGGGCACCGTTATCGTGGTGAGCCATGACCGGCACTTCCTCAATACCATCTGCACCCATATCGTGGACATCGACTACAACAAGATCAAGATGTATGTGGGCAACTACGACTTCTGGTACGACGCCTCCCAGCTCATGCAGAATCTGATGAAGAACCAGAACAAAAAGAACGAGGAGAAGGCCCAGGAGCTCAAGGAGTTCATCTCCCGCTTCTCCGCCAACAAGTCCAAGAGCAAGCAGGCCACCGCCCGCCGGAAGCTGCTGGAGAAGATCACGCTGGAGGAGATCCCCGCCTCCTCCCGCCGCTATCCTTGGGTGGCCTTCAGCCCCGACCGGGAGGTGGGCAAGGACATCCTCTTCGTCACCGAGGTCTCCAAAACGGTGGACGGCGTGAAGCTGCTGGACAAGGTGAGCTTTACGGTGAACCACGGGGACAAAATCGCCTTTGTGGGCGAGAACGAGAACGCCCAGACCGCCCTCTTCAAGATCCTCACCGGCGAGTGGGAGCCCGACGAGGGCACGGTCAAGTGGGGACAGACCGCCACTTGGTCCTATTTCCCCAAGGACAACACCGAGTTCTTCAAGGACTGCGACGACAACCTGGTGGAGTGGCTCCGCCAGTTCTCCTCCGACCCCCACGAGGCCTATCTCCGGGGCTTCCTGGGCCGGATGCTCTTTTCGGGCGACGAGGTATACAAGCCCGTGAAGGTCCTCTCCGGCGGCGAGAAGGTGCGGTGCATGCTCTCCCGGATGATGCTCTCCGGCGCCAATGTGCTGCTGCTGGATCAGCCCACCAACCACCTGGATCTGGAGTCCATCGCCGCCGTGAACAACGGCCTGGAGGCGGTGAAGTGCAACGTCCTCTTCTCCTCTCACGACCATCAGATGGTCCAGACTGTGGCCAACCGCATCTTCGACTTTACCCCCGACGGCAAGCTCATCGACCGGCAGATGACCTATGACGAGTATCTGGAGCGGACCGCGCAGGAGGCTAGGGCCTGAGCCGCGCCTTCCCCATCGGCACCGGCAGGGCGGATTTGCTGAACATTCCCCGATGATCCGGTGGAGGCGGCTGACACGGCCCCCAATTTGTGATATACTATGGCTTGCTGAAGATTGGGAACAGGCCCGGCGCTGGGACGTGTTCACCATTTTCAAATAGGCTCCAAGTGAAAAACCACGCCAAGAGAGGACTGGAACGCATGCGCAAAGAGCTTGTCCTGCCGGTGACCGCCGCCGTGAGCGGCGCGGCCGGCTTTTTCCTGCGCCGCTGGGAGCTGGCCTCCGCTTTCGAGGCGGATACCGGACTGCCCATACCGGGAATGCCCGCCACCTGGGCCCTTATCGCCCTGTCCGCGGCGACGGTGCTGGCGCTGGCCCTGCTGTGCAGGGGCAGCCACCGGGTATTCCCCGGCGGCTATGACGAGGCATTCTCTGCCCGGGGCCGCACCCTCTACATGGCCGGCATGGTGGCGGCCGCCTTCCTCATGGTCATCGCCGGGGCCCTCTTCCTGATGGAGCTGCCTCAGCTCTATGCCGAGGCCAAGCTCCAGACCAAGGGCACCCCCATGCTGGGGCTGCTGCCTAAGGCGTTGCTGGCCGTCCTGGCCCTGTGCTCGGGCTGGAGCCTCTTCCAACTGGGAAAGAACAACTACCGTGGCGAGGGACAGGGGAAATACAGCTCCAGCCTCCTCATTCCGGCCTATACCGCCTGCATGTGGCTCATCGTGGCCTATCAGGCCCGCTCCGGGGACCCTATCATCCTCGACTACGTCTATCAGCTCTTTGCCGTCATCGCCGCGGTGCTGGGCTCCTATTTTATGGCGGGCTTCGGCTTCGAGCGGGCCAAGACCTTTCGGAGCGCCTTCTTCTCCCTGTGCGCCATGTACTTCATCCTGGTCACGCTGGCCGATACCCACGAGCCGGGCTTCCTGGCCCTGTATCTGGCCTTTTTCCTCTATTTTGCCGCCTCTTCCGCGGTGCTGCTCTGCAACGCCCGGCAGCCCCGGGAACCGCGAATGCCGGGGAAGCGGCTTTTGAAGGACACTGAAACAGAAGATTTGAATAGGGAGGGAACCCCTGATGAAGGATAACAACACATTTTATATTACCACGCCCATCTATTACCCCTCGGATAAGCTCCACATCGGCCACACCTACTGTACCGTGGCCACCGACGCCATGGCCCGCTATAAACGGCTGAAGGGCTGCGACGTGCTTTTCCTCACCGGCACCGACGAGCACGGCCAGAAGATCGAGGACAAGGCCAGGGAGGCGGGCATGGAGCCCAAGGCCTTTGTGGACAATATCGTGGAGGGCCCCCGGGGCGTGCTGGATCTGTGGAAGCTGATGGACATCTCCAATGACCGCTTCATCCGCACCACCGACGACTACCACATGGAGTCGGTCCAGAAGATCTTCAAGCGTCTCTATGAACAGGGCGACATCTACAAGGGCAAATACGTGGGCAAGTACTGCAAGCCCTGCGAGTCCTTCTGGACCGAGACGCAGCTGGTGGACGGCAAGTGCCCCGACTGCGGCCGCGAGGTGGTGGACGCCGAGGAGGAGGCCTATTTCTTCCGCCTCTCCAAATACGCGGGCCGCATCCAGGAGCTGCTGGAGAACACCGACTTCCTGGAGCCCCGCAGTCGGGTGAACGAGATGGTGAACAATTTCATCAAGCCCGGCCTGGAGGATCTGTGCGTCTCCCGGACCAGCTTTACCTGGGGCGTGCCTGTGGACTTCGATCCGGGCCACGTGGTCTATGTGTGGATCGACGCCCTCTCCAACTATATCAACGCCCTGGGCTATGAGAACGGCAAATACCATGACTTTGAGAAGTACTGGCCCGCCGACGTCCACTTTGTGGGCAAGGAGATCGTCCGCTTCCACTCCATCATCTGGCCCGCCATCCTCATGGCGCTGGACCTGCCCCTCCCCAAGAAGGTGTACGGCCACGGCTGGCTGCTGCTGGACGGCGGCAAGATGTCCAAATCCAAGGGCAACGTGGTGGACCCCTATGTACTGGCCGAACGCTATGGCGTGGACGCCCTGCGGTACTTCCTGCTGCGGGAGTTCCCCTTCGGCTCCGACGGCAATTTTTCCAACGAGGCCCTCATCGGGCGCATCAATACCGACCTTGCCAACGACCTGGGCAATCTGGTGAGCCGGACCGTGTCCATGGCGGGCAAGTATTTTGAGGGCGGCCGCCTTCCGGAGGAGCAGGCCGAGGGGCCGGAAGACGCCGAGCTCATCGCCCTGTGCGCCGGCGTGCGGGACCGGTATGAGCAGCACATGGAGAAATTCGCCTTCCAGGAGGCCCTGGTGGACGTCTTTGCCGTAGTCTCCCGCGCCAACAAGTATATCGACGAGACCAAGCCCTGGGTGCTGGGCAAGGAGGAGGCCCACAAGGCCCGCCTGGCCCGGGTGATGTACAACCTGCTGGAGAGCATCCGCATCTCTGCGGTGCTGCTGCGGCCCTTCATGCCCTCCACCTGCGAAAAGATCTTTGCCCAGGTGGGCGCGGGGAGCGAGGCGCAGTCCTGGGCGAGCGCCGGAACTTGGGGCGTTCTGCCCGCCGGTGTGGCCGTCAAGCGGGGCGAGAACCTCTTCCCCCGCATCGATATGGAAAAGGAGCTGAAGGAATTGGAATCTATGGAGAAAAAGCCCGCCGAGGCTGCCGCTCCGGCGCCCGAGGCCAAGGCCGAGGGCAAGCAGGAGGCGCCTGCCGCCCCGGCGTATATTACCATTGACGACTTTGACAAGGTGAAGTTCGTGACCGCCAAGGTCCTGGCCTGTGAGGCCGTGCCCAAGTCCAGCAAGCTGCTGCGCTTCACCCTGGACTGCGGGGAGGAGTTCCCCCGGCAGATCCTTTCCGGCATCCACGAGTGGTATGAGCCCGAGGCGCTGGTGGGCAAGACCGTGGTGGCCTGCACCAACCTCAAGCCCCGGAAGATGATGGGGATCATGTCCAACGGTATGCTCATCTCTGCGGTGAAGGAGGAACCCGACGGTACGGAGAAGCTCCATCTCATCATCCTGGACGACAAGGTGCCCGCCGGCTACGGTCTGTGCTGAGATGCTGAATAAAACCGTGCGCCCCGCCTTTCGGCGGGGCGCACGGTTTTATATTCGCTCCCCTCCCGCCGCAGCAGACGGCGGCAGGTGTGGTCGATGGCCAGGGCACCCAACGGCGCGGTGAGCAGGATGGAGACCGGGGCGCCCAGCAGGGCGGAGGCCCGCGGGCTCCCGCCCTGAGCCATGCCGGTAAAGGAGGAGAAGAGCACAATGACGAATACGTCGTCCACTGAAGCGCCGGCCAGGATCATCTGCGGGATGCCCTTTTCCGCTCCATAGCCCTCCTCCAGGAGCCGGAGCATCCGGGGAACGAGCACCGCCGGGGAGACCGCGCCCACCACCGCGCCCATGACGGCGGCATCCAGAGTGGACACTCCCATCAGCCGGGGAGCCAGCAGCACCATCCCCAGCACCTCCAGGCCGGCGGGCAGGAAGCACAGCAGCAGAGCGGGCCTGCCTTGTTTTTTCCCGCAAAGTATTGTATCATGAGGGCAGAATCATCCCCGGACATGTGCCGGAAGGAGGCTTTTCCATGATTTTCGACACCCACGCCCACTACTATGACGGGGCCTTCGACCCGGACCGGGACGAACTGCTTGCGGCCCTCCCCTCCATGGGGGTGGCTCTGGTGGTCTGCCCCGGCTGCGATCTGGAGTCCTCCCGGGCCTCCGTCGCCCTGGCGGAAAAATTCGGCTATCTTTACGCCGCCGTGGGCTTCCACCCGGAGAACCTGGAGGGGGCCTCTCTGGACCAGCTCGACCAGGTGCGGACCATGTCCGCCCACCCCAAGGTGAAGGCCATAGGAGAGATCGGTCTGGACTACTACTGGGTCAAGACCCCCGAGGCCCGGGCCTTCTCACGGGATTTTTTTGACGCCCAGCTCTCCCTCGCGGAGGAGCTGGACCTGCCTGCCGTCGTCCATGACCGGGACGCACACCGGGACTGTCTGGACATCGTGCGGGCCCATCCCGGCTGCCGGGGGGTGTTCCACTGCTATTCGGGCAGCGTCGAGGATGCGAAGGTACTGCTGGATCGGGGCTGGATGCTCTCCTTTACCGGGAACATCACCTTTGCCAATGCCCGGCGTGGCCCCGAGGTGGTGAAATTTATGCCCGTGGACCGCCTGATGCTGGAGACCGACGCCCCCTATATGGCCCCCGAGCCCTTCCGTGGAAAGCGGTGCGACTCCACCATGATCCGCCTCACCGCCGAGCGGGTGGCCGAGTGGAAGGGGCTCTCCGCAGAGGAAGTGCTGGACATCACGCTGGAGAACGGGGAGCGGTTCTTCGGTATCGACTGAAGGGAAGGATAAGTATGGAAACCATCTCCTATGAGTACGGCGACGCGCTGTATGTCAACCTCACCAACCGCTGCGACTGCGCCTGTATCTTCTGCCTGCGCAACAACGGCCACAAGGGCTCCATCTATGCCGACGACCTGTGGCTGGAGCATGAGCCCAGCCGGGAGGAGGCTCTGAGGGACCTGCTCTCCCGGGACCTCTCCCGGTATACCGAGCTGGTGTTCTGCGGCTTCGGCGAGCCCACCTACCGGATCGACGACCTGCTGTGGCTGGTGGACGAGCTGAAAAAGGCGGTGCCCCATCTGCCGCCGGTGCGCATCAATACCAACGGCCATGCCAACCTCATCCATGGCCGGGATGTGACGCCCGGGCTGGCCGGACGTATCGATGTGCTCTCTATTTCCCTCAACGGCTCCACCCCTGAGGAGTATGTGGCCGTCACCCGCCCCAGGGAGGGGGCGAAGGCATGGGACGCCATGCTGGACTTTACCCGCAGCGCAGCCCAGTACGTCCCCACCGTCATGATGACCATCGTCAACAAGGACAAGACGCCGGAGGAGATCGAGGCCTGCCGCCGGATGTGTGAGCGCCTGGGGGCCACCCTCCGGGTGCGGGAATACATTCCGGACTGAAATGCAAAAAACGTCGGAGAGGCATAAGCGGGCGTGCGTAAGACAGCATTGAGTACGCCCGAAGAATCCTAAACTTCTTCGGGCGTTTCCCTGTGTGAATGATAGGCTTTCCATATTTTGCTGATATACTTTGTTCAGCAAAAGAGTGAGAAAAATCGAAATTTGAGGATTGAATATGAATATACTACTTCTTTCTGGAAGCCCCAGAAAGAATGGAAATACCAATGCGATTGTGCAACGGGTCGCCGAAAGATTAAAGACAAACCACAACGTGGAAATTTGCCGCATCACAGACTATCAGATCAACGGTTGTTTGGGCTGCAATCACTGCCAAAGCGTTCTGGATAAACCCGGCTGTGTGCAGGATGATGATGTGACCCGGCTGTTGGGCAAGGTCATGGACGCCGCTGTACGGGCACTCTTACTCAGGGCAGTTAAAGCTTCTGATGGATCGTCATGTAGCGCTGTTCAAATTTGTCGGAGGCTCTGACAAGGCTGTGGACGAAATGGAAATCAAGTCCTTTATTGAGAATAGGCCCGTGGGACTGATTGTTTCCTGTCAGGGACCAGGGGAAAACAATACGGAACTGGTACAAATGCAGTTCCGCAAATTCTGCGAATCCTCTTTGGCCTTCTGTTTGGGTACGTATATCTTCCCATGGTGTTCTCCTGATGTGATAGGCAGCCAATTCTCTGAAGATACACTCAATCGGATTGTCTGTAATGTGGAAGCTCAGAATAAGTGAAATAATTTTATCAAACAAACAGGCATGACTTAAAACATCAGCTATGCTCATGTGCGCGTTTCGGCGCGGGATTGCTATATCTTTAGTTATAAAGAGTTCGACAATTCCAGTTTGTCGGGATGCTGCAAAATCCTTTCGGAACAAAAGGACGCACTTCTATACTCTCCTATCAGGAGTATTGTACGTCCTGCGCAACTTCATTCTCCGTCAGCAAGTTTGAATATCATGCAGAAAACAATCCTCCGTATGATTGCAGCATACGGAGGATTCACTGTTTCACGGACGCCGCCCAATGCCCCTCCGACGTTTTTTTACGCCGCGGCGTCCTCCAGCTCGTGGTAGGCCTCGGCCTCGCTGTCCGCTGAAAAGAGGAAGCGGCCCGCTCTGTCGTAGACCTCCACATGCCCTCTGACCCATTTCATCGTGTACTCCATTTCGTACCGCTCCTTTCTGTTCCTTCAGGATGGTATCAGTATATCGGAGTACATGTCCCATAAAACGGACTTTTAGAAAAACTCCATGGCGCGGCAATGCGCGCCATGGAGCTGAGCGCACGGCGTCCGCGCGCAGAGCGAATGGATGGGGGGAAGAATGGCGCCCTGGGCTATGTTTCATAGCGGACCTTCTTCCGCCGATACCAGACGTAGTTGAATACGTTGCCCAGGATCAGGATATTCCCGCACAGATACAGCCACACCAGCAGGATGATGACCGAGGCTAGGGAGCCGTACACCAGAGAATATCGGGAGGACATACCGATGAACCAGGAAAAAAGCATGGAGGCGCACACCAGCGCGGCGGAGGCCAGCACCCCGCCGGTGAGGATGGGCGGCCGGGGCTTGCCTCTGGGGGCCGCCATGCGATAGGTGAGCAGGACAAAGAGCATGACCAGACAGAAGAGGACCCAAAAGCGGATCCACTGCCAGTCCCCCACCACCTGCCTCACCCAGGGCAGATAGGTCTCCACCAGATGGAGGAACCAGCTTCCGGTGAGGAGGACCGCCAGGGAGAGGTAGATGGTGATAAGAAACAGAACGGAGAAAGCCACGCTGGCCACGACCTGGCCTACCCCTCGATAGGTGGTGCGCCCATAGATGTCCGCCATGATGTTCATGAGGGCCCGAAAGGCCGCGGAGGCGGAAAAGAGCGTCATGGTGAGGCCCGCGAAGAGCATGGCGTTGGACTGGTTATCGGTGATGTAGAGGATATAGTCCCCCAGGATGGAACGGCTCTCCTTGGGGAGAAATTCCTCGGTCCCGGCGAGGATCAGGTTCACGTCCAGGTGCAGCAGCCCCACAAAAGCATTGACGCAGATCAGCACCGGAAAGAAGCTGAGAATGAGAAAATAGGCCAGCTCCGCGGCGGACCTGGACACCCGGCGGTCAAAATATACCTCCAGGATCTCGCGCACAAACCGCACCCCAGCGGATTCCCACAGCCGCCTCATCCTCTCGCCTGCCTCTCTGTTTTGAAATGAGTTTATACAGTATATCATAGTGTGCCAGAAATTTCAAATCCCACTCATAGCGTCCCGCAGGTCCGCATATGGTGTTAGAGAACAGAAGAAAGGACGGGGATGCCGATGAGAAGGGGACAAGGCCGGTGGTCAAAAATGCTCCGGCGGGGGACGGCCCTCTTTTTGACCACGGTCACGGTGTGGGTGCTGTCGCTGACAGCGGACATGGGAGCGGCGGCCCAGACGTTCCAGACACTGGCGGAGAGCCCCGCCTTTGTCTCCGCCGCCCTCCGGGCGGAGCTGGGGAACCTCACGCTGGAGGACGACCCCATGAACGGCCTGGAAGGCTGGCAACGGCTGGTCCTCCGCCAATCCCCGGCGCTCATGGCGTTTGAAGGCGGGCCGGACCTCTCCGGGGAACAGCCGGAGCAGGAGCCGGGGGCCACGCAGGCCCCCTCCATGGAGCCGGACGACCCGGAGGACCCCCACCAGCTTCCGGAGGTGACGACGGCCCCGGAGGACATCGTTGGAAAGACACTCCTCCCGGTCAGCGCCGACGGCTATGACGCCGCCCAGGGGGTGTACATCGAGAACCGGCCCGGACTGCCCCTGGATGTGGCCGCGCTGGCCTCCGCCCAACTGGAACTCACCCTTCCGGAGGAGGGCCCGCAGGTACTCATCATGCACACCCACGGCAGCGAGGCCTATACCCCGGACGGCGAGGACGTCTACACTCCCAGCGGGGAATGCCGCACGACAGACAAGACCCACAGCGTGGTCCGGGTGGGAGAGGAGATCGCCCAGGTGCTCACCGAGATGGGGCTCTCGGTGATCCATGACACCGAGCTCTATGACTACCCGGAGTACAACGGCTCCTATGACCGCTCCCTGGCGGCGGTGGAGACCTACCTGGAGCGGTATCCGACCATCAAGGTGGTGATGGACGTCCACCGGGACGCGCTGATCGGCGAGGACGGCACCATTTACAAACCCATTACCACCATCAATAGTGAAAAATGTGCCCAGGTCATGCTGGTCATGGGCTCGGACGCCAAGTACACGCACCCGAACTGGCGGCAGAACCTGAGCCTGGCGGTGAAGATCCAGAAGGAGATGAACACCCTCTGGCCCACCCTGGCCCGGCCCATCGGCCTACGGGAAAACCGCTACAATCAACAGCTCACCACCGGCTCCTTGCTGGTGGAGGTGGGCTCTCACGGCAACACCCTCCAAGAGGCCCTGGCTGCGGCGCGTATGTTCGCCCGGGCCGCGGGGGCGGTGCTGCTGGAGCAGGAGTGAGCCCATGCGCAAACGCCCCCCTGTGCAGCGCCGTTTTGCTGCACAGGGGGGCGTCTCTCTCGTGGGGCAAATTTACCCCAGGGCCTGCGCTAGGTCCTCCAGGATGTCGTCGATATGCTCCGTGCCGATGGAAAGCCGGATGGTGTTGGGCTTGATGCCCTGGTCCAGCAGCTCTTCCGGGCTGAGCTGAGAGTGGGTGGTGGTGGCCGGGTGAATGACCAGGCTCTTCACATCGGCCACATTGGCCAGCAGGGAGAAGATATTCAGATTGTCGATAAACCGCTGAGCCTCCTCCTGTCCGCCCTTGATCTCAAAGGTAAAAATGGAGGCGCCGCCGTTGGGGAAATACTTCTGATACAGGGCGTGGTCCGGGTGCTCCGGCAGGGAGGGGTGATTTACGCGCTCCACCTTGGGGTGCCTGCTCAGGTAGTCCACCACCTTCCTGGTGTTCTCCGCATGGCGGTCCAGCCGCAGGGAGAGGGTCTCCACCCCCTGGAGCAGCAGAAAGGCGTTGAAGGGAGAGATGGTGGCGCCGGTGTCCCGCAGGAGAATGGCGCGGATATAGGTGACAAAGGCGGCGGGGCCGGCGGCGTCCGCAAAGGATACGCCGTGATAGCTGGGGTTGGACTCGGCGATGGGGGCGTACTTCCCCGCGGCCTTCCAGTCGAATTTGCCGGAGTCCACAATGATGCCGCCCAGGGTGGTGCCATGGCCGCCCAGGAACTTGGTGGCCGAGTGGACCACGATATCGGCGCCATGCGCAATGGGACGGATGAGATAGGGCGTGCCGAAGGTGTTGTCGATGACCAGGGGCAGACCGTGCCTGTGGGCGATGGCGGCGATGGCGTCAATGTCCGGGATGTCGCTGTTGGGATTGCCCAGCGTTTCCAGGTAAATTGCCTTGGTGTTTGGCCGGATTGCTCCCTCCACCTGGGACAGGTCGTGGGCGTCCACAAAGGTAGTGGAGATCCCGAACTGGGGCAGGGTGTGGGCCAGAAGGTTATAGCTGCCGCCGTAAATGGTCTTTTGGGCTACGATATGCTCCCCCGCCTGGGCCAGAGCCTGGACGGCGTAAGTGATGGCCGCCGCGCCGGAGGCCAGCGCCAGGGCCGCCACGCCGCCCTCCAGGGCCGCCACGCGCTGCTCCAGCACGTCCTGGGTGGGATTGGTGAGACGCCCGTAGATATTGCCCGCGTCGGAGAGTCCGAACCGGGCCGCGGCCTGGGCGCAGTCGCGGAACACGTAGGAGGTGGTCTGATAGATGGGTACCGGCCGGGCGCCGGTGGCGGGATCGGGCTGCTCCTGACCCGCGTGGAGCTGGAGGGTCTCAAAGCGATAGGTGTCGTGGTTCATAAAAAATACCCGCTTTCTTTTTGATTTTTTTGGTGTCCACTCAAAAAGCGGCGCGGTACATTCGGCTGTTCCGCCACCGGCACAGCCCGGTTTCCAGCTCCAGATCCGTCCGGTTCACGGCGGCGTCCCCCTCTCTGCGCATTAAATTCATATTAAAATACTATGCTTTGCGGTATAAGACCGCTGCTCCCATTTGTCAAGTAGGATTTTTTCGTTGCACATTGGGCTTTGGCGTGGTAAAATAACCCCCAACGAAAAAAAGGGGTTTTTGCTATGAAGCTGTCGGAACTTCTCTCACGGGGGCGGCCCACCGTCTCCTGTGAACTCTTCCCGCCCAAGGTGGGGACCACGCTGGACCAGGTGGAGGGCGTCCTCCGGGACACCGCCGCGCTGAGACCCGATTTTATCAGCGTTACCTACGGGGCGGGCGGGAGCACGTCCAAGCGCACCCAGGAGATCGCCGTACGGCTGCAGGACACCTATCATGTCCCCGCCCTGGCCCACCTCACCTGCGTGTCCTCCACCCGGGAGGAGATATCCTCTATGGTGGCCGCCCTCCGCGCCGCGGGGATCGAGAACATCTTGGCGCTCCGGGGGGATATCCCCCGGGATGCGGACTTCCCTTCCCCGGAACACTACCACTATGCCAGTGAGCTCATCGGCCACATCCGAAGCCTGGAGGGCGGAAAGGAGCTGTGCATCGGCGCGGCCTGCTATCCCGAGGGGCACGTGGAATGTCCCCACCGGGAGGACGATATCGATTTCCTGAAGCGGAAGGTGGACATGGGGGTGGACTTCCTCACCACCCAGATGTTCTTTGACAACGATGTGCTCTACCGTTTTCTCTACCGGGTGCTGGCGAAGGGGATCACGGTGCCGGTGATCGCGGGCATCATGCCGGTGATGAGCGTCAAGCAGATCCGCCGCTCCTGTGAGCTCTCGGGCACTGTGATGCCCCCGCGGCTCCAAGGCATAGCCGACCGCTTCGGCGACGATCCCGCCGCCATGCGGCAGGCGGGCATCGCCTACGCCACAGAACAGATCGTGGACCTCGTCGCCCACGGGGTGGAGCACATCCACATCTACACGATGAACAAGCCCGATGTGGCGGCCAGGATCATGGCCAACCTCTCGGATATCATCCGGCCCCGTGGCTGAGATCGACTGGAAGGAGGCGCGCCGCTACCTGGGGCTCCACAGGGGCGGCGGTACGGTGGACGAGGTCCTGGAGGCCGGCCTGCGGGACTGCGGACGGGCGCTCATGGCCTGTGCCCGTCCCAGAAGCGTCTGGCGGCGCTTTCCCCTGGCGCTGGGCGAGGGCCGGGTGGAGACGGCGGGCCTGCAGGTGGAGAGCCTCCACCTCCGCCGGCATCTGGAGGGCTGCACGGCGGTCTGCCTCTTTGCGGCCACACTGGGACCGGAGGTGGACCGGCTCCTCCACCGCGCCTCGGTCACCGACGTGAGCCGGGCGGTCATGATCCAGGCCTGCGCCGCCTCCCTGCTGGAGGTCTACTGCGACGAGTGCTGCGCCGCCATCGCGGCCCAGACGGCCGCCGAAGGGCTCACCCTCCGCCCCCGGTTCAGCCCCGGCTACGGGGACTTCCCCATCTCCTGCCAGCGCGCCCTCCTGCGTGCGCTGGAGGCCCCGAAGCGCATCGGCCTCACCGCCACGGAGACCATGATGCTCACCCCTACCAAATCGGTCACGGCTCTGGTGGGCCTCTCTCCGGAGGCCGCTCCCTGCCGTCCGGACGGCTGCCGTGCCTGCGGCAAGGCCGACTGCGCCTTCCGTCTGGAGTGAGGGCCTGGCCCCATCCTCAGAGCACAGCAGCCAGACCCTGAACAACATTCCAAGGAGGACTTTTCATGGATATCCGAACCGAACTGGGCCGCCGCATCCTCTTCTGCGACGGAGCCATGGGCACGATGCTCCAGGCCGCCGGCTTGCCCGCCGGGCGGGAGCCGGAGCTCTGGAACCTGGAGCGTCCCGAGGTGGTCCGCGCCCTCCACGGGCAATATCTGGCCGCCGGAGCGGACATCATTGCCACCAATACCTTTGGAGCCAACGGCGTGAAGCTCTCCGGCCACCCTCTGGAGGAGATCGCCGCCGCCGCCGTCCGCCTGGCGCGGGAGGCGGTGGAGGGGGCCGGCCGCGGCTGGGTGGCCCTGGACGTGGGGCCCACCGGACGGCTCCTTCAGCCCATGGGAGACCTGCCCTTTGAGGCCGCTGTGGAGGCCTATGCCCGGGAGATCCGGGCGGGCGTACAAGCGGGGGCGGATTTGGTCTTTCTGGAGACCATGAGCGACCTGTATGAGGCCAAGGCGGCGGTGGTGGCCGCCAAGGAGAACAGCGACCTGCCCATCTTCGTCACCCTGGTGCTGGATGAAAAGGGGCGGCTCCTCACCGGAGGCGACATCCCCTCCGCCGTCACGTTGCTGGAGGGGCTGGGGGTGGACGCGCTGGGACTCAACTGCGGCCTGGGGCCGGACCAGATGGCGGAGCTGCTCCCCACCCTGCGGGCCCATACCCGCCTGCCCATCATCCTCAACCCGAACGCCGGGCTTCCCGAGTGCGTGGACGGCTGTACCCGCTTCGGCGTGGGGTCGGAGGCCTTCTCCGCCGGCCTGGCCGGGCTGGCCCGGGCCGGCGCCTGGGTGGTGGGAGGGTGCTGCGGCACCACCCCCGACCACATTGCGGCCGTCGTACAGGCCTGCTCCGGCATCACGCCGCGCCCCCTGTGCCCGCAGCGGCGGACCCGGGTCTCCTCCTACGCCCGGACCGTGCCCTTCGGCGACGGTCCGGTGCTCATCGGCGAGCGCATCAATCCCACCGGTAAATCCCGGCTCAAGCAGGCTCTGCGGGAGCGGGATATGGACTATATCCTCCGGGAGGCCGTCCGCCAGCAGGAGAGCGGGGCCATGGTGCTGGATGTGAACGTGGGCCTGCCGGAGCTGGACGAGCCGGAGATGATGGCCCTCCTCATCCCGCAGCTTCAGAGCGTCACCGACCTCCCTCTTCAGATCGACACCTCCGATCCCGCCGCTATGGAGCGGGGGATGCGGCTCTACAACGGCTGCCCGCTGGTAAACTCGGTAAGCGGCAAAACCGAGAGCATGGAAGTGGTATTCCCGCTGATGAAGAAGTACGGCGGCGTGGCCATTGCCCTGACGCTGGACGAACAGGGCATTCCGGCCACGGCGGAGGCACGTCTGGCCATCGCCCGGCGCATTGTGGAGACGGCGGCGCGTTACGGCATCCCCAAGGAGGACCTGGTGTTCGACACGCTGGCCATGGCGGTGAGTGCGGAGCCCACTGCCGCACGGACCACCTTGGAGGCCCTGGCCCTTATTCGGTCGGAGCTGGGCTGTCACACCTCCCTGGGGGTCTCCAACATCTCGTTCGGGCTCCCCCAGCGGGAGAAGGTGAACGCAGCCTTTTTCCTCATGGCGCTGGAGCGTGGGCTCTCGGCGGCCATCCTCAACCCCAATTCCGCGGCCATGATGGACGCGTTCCGCGCGTTTTGCGCCCTGAACGGCCAGGACGCCAACTGTCAGGCGTATATTGCGGCCATGGCGGGAGAGACCTCCGCGCTGCCGGACCGGGCACCGGCGGCTTCCGCCGCGCCGGATCTGCCCGCTGCCGTGATCCGGGGCCTCCGGGAGAGCGCCGTCCAGGCCGCCCGGGCGGCGCTTGCGGAAAAGACGCCGATGGAGATCATCGATGCCGCGCTGATCCCCGCCCTGGACCATGTGGGGACCGAGTTTGAACAGGGCCGGATGTATCTCCCTCAGCTCCTCATGAGCGCCGAGGCGGCCAAGGCCGTCTTTGCGCTGCTACGGGAGCGGATGAGTCAGGGGGACGGCGGCCTTCCCGCCTCCAAGGGCAAGGTGGTGCTGGCCACCGTCAAGGGTGATGTCCACGACATCGGCAAAAACATCGTCAAGGTACTGCTGGAGAATTACGGGTATCAGGTCATTGACCTGGGAAAGGACGTCTCCCCCGAGACCGTGGCCGATACGGTGGTCCGGGAGGGGGCCGGCTTGGTGGGGCTCTCCGCCCTCATGACCACCACGGTGGGAAAGATGGAGGAGACCATCCGGCTCCTGCGGGAGCGAGCCCCCGGGTGCAGGATCATGGCCGGAGGAGCGGTGCTCACCGAGGAGTACGCCCGGCGCATCGGCGCGGATTTCTACGGCAAGGACGCCATGAGCGACGTGCGGTATGCCGACGGCGTGACCGGACGGGAGTGACGCCTCAGCGGGCCCCGGAACCACTTCCGGGGCCCGCTTTTTCAGCCGGTGTCCGACGCTTTGGGATGCTCAAAAAATGGAATTGGTCAAAAGCGGCATACTTCCAGTTGCTTTTTGGGGACGGGGACGTTATACTTTAATAATAATACCTGTTGTAGATTTTTATGTATACCGTTTGTAACGGTCCACTCCTTGGAGGTGCGCTGAATGAAAACGAACCGACTCCTCTCCTGCGCGCTGGCGCTGGCCGTGACTGTGTCCGCGCTGGCGCTGCCCGCGTCCGCCGCCACCGCCTTCCCCGATATCCAGAGCCACTGGGCCAAGAGCTATATCGAGGAAATGACCGACGCCAATATGTTCAAGGGCTATGAGGACGGGACCTTTAAGCCGGAGAACAAGCTGACCACCGCGGAGGCGCTGGCTCTCTGCGCCCGGGCCGTGGGACTGGATGAGAACACCAGTGCCGAGATCGCCGACGACTATAAAGAGGCGGTGGACGACGTACTGGACGGCAGCCAGTCCTGGTTCTACCGGGAGTTCGCCATCTGCCTGGCCGCGGGGATCCTCACCGAATCCAATCTGAAGAGCCTTACCCAGTCCGGCGCGCTCATCAAGCCCATCGTCAAGGAGGATCTGGCGGTCTACCTGATCCGCGCCATGCAGCTCGGCCCCATGTCCGAGCGGCTCTCCTCCTACCCCATGAGCTTTGACGACACCGCCTCCATCAGTGAGAGCGCCAAGCCGTCGGTCTATCTGCTGAGCGTGTACGGCATCGTCCAGGGGGATCAGAACAACGATTTCGGCCCAGACGGGCAGGTCACCCGGGCCATTATGGCCACCATGCTCTCCCGGGCCATTCGCTACATGGACGCCCACGGCACCGATCCGGACCTGCCGGAGTACACCAGCTATGCCTTCCAGCAGGGCGTCATCGCGGCCACGCCCGCCGAGGGCAGCGGCGGCGCGCTGATCCTCACCCTCAACGACGATCTCACCGGAGCCACGGCCTATTCGGTGTCCCTGCCCTCCGGCGTGACCATCTATGAAAACAATATGGAGTCCACCACCTCCGCCCTGAAGGCCGGCCGTCACGCCCGGGTCTGCCTGGACGGCAGGGGGACCGCCTATGCCGTCCGCGTCAGTGATGCGCTGGAGGAGTTTGAGGCCACCGTCAACGGCATTGACGGCTACGACATTGCGATTACCCGCAGCGGCCAGGGGGAGATCCTCACCATGGACCGCTTCACTCAGGTCCAGGTGGGCTCCAAGACCACCGGGGACCGCTCCATCGTGGATGCGGATGCCGGGTATACCAGCGCGGTCTGCAAGCTGGATGACCAGGGGCATCTGGTGGCCATCCGCCTCGATGGCGGTACCCGTACCGAAGAGGGCATTCTTGCCGGGTATACCAAGGCCAGCGGCACCACTGCCGCCAGCATTCAGGTCATCGGGTTCGACGGTGTGACCCGTACCTTCTCCGTCCCCTCCGGCGCCACCACCACCGTCAACAGTCTGGTGAGCAACCTCAATAGCAGCTATGAGGGCGACTATGTGTCCCTGCGGGTCTCCAACGACAGCAATGCCGTGGTCACCGCCGCAGTGGATACCGTTACGGAGTATGTGCAGGGTGCGGTGAAAGCCACCTCCTACGCCAGCGACGTCAATACCATCACGGTGACTAATCTCGACACAGGCAAGGCCACCTCTTATGACGTGTCTAAATCCGCCGTCATCACCTATAACGGCGAGACGACTCTTCTGCGGAACATCAAGAAGGACTACTTTGTCACCCTCCGCCTCTCCGGAGGCGATGCCGCCCTGATTGAGGCCTATCCCGGCTCCACCGTCACCGAGGGCGTCATTACCGAGCGGATATTCAGCGATACCGACACCACCGTCACCTTCGTCGTGACGCAGGAGGACGATACCCAAGTGAGCTTCAAGGTGGACCTGTCCAATCCCCCCGACATTGAACGGGACGAAGCCGACAGTACCATCGACAAGCTCCGCACCGGAGACTCTGTGGAGGTCACCGTCCGCTACAATGAGGTCACCCGCATCACAGCAACCTCTCAGAGCGCCAATGTCATCGGCACCGTGGACCGCATCATCCAGGAGAAGAACGGCTACACGCTGGAGATGACGCTCTCCGACGGGGAGGAGGTCTCCTACACCGTTACCTCCGGCGTCTCCGTTACCCAGAGCGGCAAGAGCGTCAACCTCTCCTCCCTGCGGCCCGGCTACAAGCTGGGACTGGTGGTGAGCGGCGAGCAGGTGGTCTCCATTGAGATCCAGCAGGCCGTCAACTCCAGCAATAAACTCACCGGCACCGTCATCTATGTGAGCGCCTCGGACAAATACATCTATCTCCGCTGTGTGGACGAGGCCGGCAACGAGGAGATCGTTACCGTGAACGCGCCCTCCGGCACGGTCATTCTGGATGTGTCCACCGGCGACAGCCTCAGCCTGAAGTATCTGGAGGCGGGCGACATCATTGAGGCGAATGGTGCCTACGACGGCGCGGAGTTCGATGCCACCGTGATCCTGAGACA
This sequence comes from Intestinimonas butyriciproducens, assembly GCF_004154955.1. Classification (NCBI taxonomy): domain Bacteria; kingdom Bacillati; phylum Bacillota; class Clostridia; order Eubacteriales; genus Intestinimonas; species Intestinimonas butyriciproducens. Next base: position 130,407 of record NZ_CP011524.1, read on the forward strand.
GTGATTGTATGAAAAAAAGGTCCTCCGCCGCCCTTGCGGCGGAGGACCTTTTTTTGTGTGCGGAACGGTTTTTATTTTGAGATTCCAAATAGAGATTGACAGCAGCAGGAAAACCATGTATGATGCATATGTTTTGATATTCAAATAAATATGGAAGGAGGAACCAGCGTGAAGGGGAATCGGGCTGAGCTCAACCGCTTTCTGGTGGAGGTATTCGACGAGATTTTGAAAACAGAGGAGGAGAGCCTTGCCGGGAGCTTCAGCGACTTGTCCCTGCGGGAGCTGCACCTCATCGAGGAGGTGTGCCGGGCGGAGGATGAGGCCCGTGACAATCGGGCCACCGCCATTGCTGCGGCCCAGCGGGTGACGGCGGGAACCCTGACCACTGCGGTCTCCCTTCTGGAGCGGAAGGGCTACCTGGAACGGCGGCGGGACGAGCGGGACCGCCGGGCCGTTCGAATTTGGCCCACAGAGAAGGCCCGGGCGGCCGACCAGGTACACGCCGCATTTCACCGAGAGATGGTGGACGAGATCCTGAAGACGCTCTCCGACCAGGAGGCCCAGGTGCTGGTCAGGGCGTTGGGCAGTCTCACCGCCTTTTTTCGGGAAAAGTACGAGGCGTAGCGCCTGGGACGCCTACTTTTAAACTGCGAGGAGAAGAAATATGGTACGCATCATCACTGACAGCACCTGCGATCTGTCCAAGTCCCGCCAGGTGGAACTGGGGGTGGAGGTGGCTCCGCTCTCCGTCCACTTTGGAGCGGAGACCTTCCGGGACGGCGTGGATCTTACAAACGGGGACTTCTATGCCCGGCTCCGCCGGGCGGAGGCCCTGCCCACTACGTCCCAGGTCAATCCCGAGGATTTTGCCGCCCGCTTCCGGGCCTGCCGAGAGGCGGGAGACGAGGTGGTGGGGATTTTTATCTCCTCCCTGCTCTCCGGCACCTGTCAGTCCGCCTGCATTGCCCGGGATATGGTGGAGGATACGCATATCTTTGTGGTGGACTCGGGGACGGTCACCTTCGGGCTGGGACTGCTGGTGGAGCGGGCTGCGTTTCTGCGGGACCAGGGCCTCTCCGCCGGCGAGATCGCGTCCGAAGTGGAGCGACTCTCCGGGAGGCTGCGGTTCTACGCCGTGGTGGAGACCCTCAAATATCTCAAAATGGGCGGGCGCATTTCCGCTGCCACCGCCGTTGTGGGCGGGATGCTGGGGATCACGCCGATCCTGAACATTCGGGACGGTGTGGTAGAGGCAGCCGGAAAGTCCCGGGGGCGCAAGGGCGCCTACCAGTGGATGGAGGAACGGATTAAAAAGGAGCCGGTGGATACCGCGCTGCCGGTGGCCTTTGGACACTCCGACGCTCCGGCCGTTATGGCGGAGTGCGAGGAGTACTTCCGGGCGCGTATCCCTGGGATGACCGTCTATGAGAGCGATATCGGCGCCGTCGTGGGTACGCATGCCGGACCCGGGTGCGCCGGGATCGCCTACTTCGTGAAGGAGTGAGCACTGCTGGGGGCAGGCGGCGTGCCCACGGCGGTCCACCGCGCAGCGGTGTTCAAGGGTCTGTCCTAGGGACAGACCCTTGCCGCAGGCGGAATTGATTTTCGCCGCGGAGGTCCAATTCCGAGCGGACAAAATGAGGATTCTTTTCGCCCCTTCCAGGGACAGGTGGGCGGCGGCCGGAAGGCGCACCACGTGGTGCGCCTTTTTGCAGGGACCTCTCGGTGCACACTGTTCACAATTTCGTGATATGTTGCACCCTGGACGTGTTATAATACTGCCTGCGGAACTGCGCACTTGAACAGGACCGCCCCGCCTGATCGGCGGGTTTTACCAGCAGGTATGTCTGGGGCTTGTTTGAATATTGGCGACATGCCTTAAGAATCGCATGGGAAAGGACGTGCCAACGTGCGGCAAGGAGAGTTATCCTGGCGGGACAGGGGCAGACTGTGGATGCGGCTGGGGATACGGATGATCCTGGTCCTTCTGATCGTGCTGGCGCTGCGGTATCTGGTTCCCCCACTGCTGGGGCTGCTCATGCCCTTTGCGCTGGCCCTGGTGGTGGCATGGGTCCTCAATCCGCTGGTGAAGAGCCTCCAGAAGCGGTTGGGCCTGTCGAGAGGCGTGCTCTCCCTGCTGCTGATCCTGCTGGCCTTTGCCGTGGCGGGTGGGATCCTCTTTGGGCTGGGCCATAGTCTGGTCAGCGAGATCAGTTCCCTCATTGACAACTGGGAGGGAATCTGGGAGTCTCTTCAGGGCGGGATTCTTACCATTGGGGAAGAGCTGGACAAGTTCCTGGCCTATCTCCCGGACGAGGTGGAGACCTTTGTCAACGAAAGTCTGGATGGGCTCAACGCCTGGCTGAGCGTCTGGGTCAATGACGCCATGGTGGGGATGGGCACCCGCGCCAAAGATTTTGCCTTCAGCCTGCCCTCCTTTGTGGTGGCGCTGATTGTCTTCATCATGGCCACCTATTTCATCACGGCGGACTATCCTCATCTCCGTTTTTTGGTCACGGACAAGATGCCCGGCGAGGTCCGCGATTTCTTCTCCCGAGTCAAGCATACCGCGCTGGGGGCCTTCGCGGGGTATGTGCGGGCGGAGGTCATCATCTCCATCGGCGTGTTTGCCATTTTGCTGGCCGGGTTCCTGCTGATCCGTCAGCCCTATTCCGTACTGCTGGCCGTGCTGTTGGCCGTTCTGGACTTTATCCCCATCATCGGCTCGGGGACGGTCATGGTCCCGTGGGCGGTCATCGATGTGCTCACCGGCAATTGGGTCCACGCCGTGGGACTTATGGTAGTCTGGGGGATCGTCTGCGTCTTCCGACGGGTGGCGGAGCCCAAAGCGGTGGGCAGCCAGACAGGGCTCTCGCCGATCCTGTCCCTGGTGAGCATGTATGTGGGGATGCGCTTGGCGGGAGTGCTGGGCATGATCCTGGGGCCGGTCCTCTGCCTGGTACTCATCAATGTGTGCCGGACAGGGATTTTTGACGGCCTGCTGGGGGACCTGCGCCTGGCTGTACGGGACACCGCGGCCATTTTGAACGGCCATCCGGCACGCAGACCCCCTGCGCCCGGAGAAGAGGAATAATCCGTTCAAAAAAGGTTCCGGGTTCGTTCAAAAATCATTTGGCGTTTCTTCATGAAATGGTCATATTTTTCCGCTATCCTAGTAGGCGAACGAGAAAAGAAGAGCAAATATTCCATGAAGGAGCGATTCTTATGTACTATAACAGCAACAACGACAGCCATTCCCAGGAGCCCTGGGATCGTCCCATCGAGACCACCGGTCGTTCCTTGGATAATGAGTACGTCCCCGATGAGCCCGGACACAGCGGAAAGAAAAAGGGCCGCGGCGGGAAGACAGTGGCCCTATGCCTGGTGTGCGCGTTGGTGGGCGGGCTGGTCGGCGGCGTAGGCGCTACCGCCGCCACGGGCGGTTTGAGCGGCGGTACCACCACGATCTATGAGGGGGAGCGGGCGCCCACTGTGGTCAATGTGGCCCAGGTCAACGGAAAGACGCTCCTCACCGGGCCGGAGATCTATGCCTCCTTTGTCGGCTCCACCGTCGGTATCACCACGGAGGTGGTGACCACCAACTCCTGGGGCCAGCCGGTGTCCGCCGCTGCGGCCGGCTCCGGTTTCGTCATTACCAATGACGGATATATCCTCACGAATTACCACGTCATCGACGGAGCCCAGAGCATCAAGGTCGCCTTTGTGGACGGCACCACCTATGACGCCGTCCTAGTGGGCGGCGAGGAGGAAAACGACATCGCCGTGCTGAAAATCGACGCCACGGGGCTCACCCCCGTCATCATCGGGGACTCCGACAACATCAAGGTGGGCGAACAGGTGGTGGCCATCGGCAATCCTTTGGGCGAGCTGACCTATTCCATGACTCAGGGCATCATCTCGGCCAAGGACCGCAGCATCACCATGCAGAACGGCGAGGTCATGAACATGCTTCAGACCGACACGGCCATCAACTCCGGCAACTCGGGCGGGCCTCTCTTTGATATGTACGGACAGGTGATCGGCATCACCTCCGCCAAGCTCTCCAGCAGCTCTTCCACCAGTGAGGCCACCATCGAGGGACTGGGCTTTGCCATCCCCATCAACGACATCAAGGACATGGTACAGGATATCATCGCGCACGGCTACGTGACCGGAAAGGCCTACATGGGGATCACCGTCACCACTGTACCTGAGAGCGATGCCCAGCGCTACGGCATGAGCCAGGGCGCACTGGTCAAGAGCGTGGATGAGAGTTCGTGCGCGGCCAAGGCGGGCCTCCAGAAGGGGGATATCATCACCGCCATCGATGGCACCACGGTCCTCTCCTCCGCTGAACTGGTGGAGGCCAAGAAGGAGTATAAGGCGGGCGACACCGCTACCCTGGAGGTGGACCGCAGCGGGGAGAAGCTTACGCTGACCCTCACCTTCGACGAGGACACGCCTGAGCGCCGTGCCGCGCAGGAGGCCGCTCAGGAAGAGGAGGCCCAGCAGGAGCAGCAGCAATCCCAGCAGGGATCTTCCGATTTCTTCTGGCCCTTCGGCGGACTGTCCCCCTGGTTCTATTGACAGATCCCGAGAGAAATTTAAAACCGCGGTCCCCGGCGCATTCAGCGCCGGGGGCCGCGGTTTATCCGGTTTACAGGCGGTTGTCCGGCATGGTGCCGGGACCAGGAAGGCAAAAAGATGCGGTCTTACTCCTCATCCAGCTTGAGCACGGCCATGAAGGCCTCGGTGGGAATCTGCACAGTCCCCAGGCTCCGCATTTTCTTTTTCTTGCCCCAGGGAAGGCGTCGCCTTCCCTGGGGACCCCCATTCCGATTTCATTTGCTCGGGCGGAGTGAATCCTCCCTGCGCCAAGGTCCGGGCAGAGCCCGGACGCTTGTACGGCGCTTTGCGCGCCGCCCCGCGCTGCGGGGCCCCGGAAGGCAAAAAGAAAATGCTGCCGTTACTCCTCGTCCAGCTTGAGCACCGCCATAAACGCCTCCGTGGGAATCTGCACCGTGCCCAGACTCCGCATTCTCTTTTTGCCTTCTTTTTGCTTTTCCAGCAGCTTTTTCTTCCGGGTGATGTCGCCGCCGTAGCATTTGGCCAGCACGTCCTTGCGCATGGCCTTCACCGTTTCCCGGGCGATGACCTTGCCGCCGATGGCCGCCTGGACGGGCACCTCGAAAAGCTGGCGGGGGATATTCTCCTTGAGCTTCTCACAAAGCCGTCTGGCCCGGCCGTAGGCCTTGTCCTTATGGGCGATGAAGCTCAACGCATCCACCTGATCGCCGTTGAGAAGCAGGTCCACCTTTACCAGCTCGCTGGGCTGATACTGGTCCACCTCATAGTCCAGGGAGGCATAGCCCTTGGTACGGGCCTTGAGCGTGTCGAAAAAGTCGTAGATGATCTCATTGAGGGGCATGGAATAGTGGAGCTCCACCAGGTTGGTGTCCAGATACTGCATATCCTTGAACTCAGCCCGGCGCTCCTGACACATGGGCATGATGTTGCCCACAAATTCCGGCGGGGTGAGGATGGTCACCTTGGCATAGGGTTCTCTGGCCTCGACGATCAGGGCCGGATCGGGATAATTGTGGGGGTTGTCCACATGGACCACCTCACCGTCCGTCCGGGTGATCTCATAGATAACGGAGGGGAGGGTGGTGATGAGATCCAGGTCGAACTCCCGCTCCAGTCGCTCCTGGATGATCTCCATGTGGAGCATCCCCAAAAAGCCGCAGCGGAAGCCGAAACCCAAGGCGGCGGAGGATTCAGGCTCAAAGGAGAGTGCGGCGTCGTTGAGCTGGAGCTTCTCCAGGGCGTCCCGCAGGTCGGGGTACTTGGAACCGTCCTCGGTATAGATGCCGCAATAGACCATCGGGCGGGCGGGGCGGTAGCCGGGCAGGGCCTCAGCGGCGGGCCGTTCGGCCCCGGTGATGGTGTCTCCCACCCGGGTGTCCTTTACGTCCTTGATGGAGGCGGTAAAGTATCCCACTTCCCCGGCGATGAGCTCCTTGCAGGGCTCCATGCCGATGGGCAGGAGGTGGCCGCACTCCAGCACCTCATATCGGGCCCCGGAGGCCATCATCTTCACCGGCATGCCGGTGCGGAGGGTCCCCTCCATGACCCGGAAGTAGACGATGACGCCCCGGTAAGGGTCGTACTGGCTGTCGAAGATGAGGGCACGCAGAGGGGCCCCGGGGTCGCCCTTGGGGGCGGGGACATGGGCCACGATATCCTCCAACACAGCCGGAATGTTGAGGCCCATCTTGGCGGAAATCTCCGGGGCGTCCTGGGCCGGGATGCCGATGACGGTCTCGATCTCCTCCTTCACCTTCTGGGGCTCGGCGGCGGGGAGGTCTATTTTGTTGACCACGGGCAGGATCTCCAGATCGTGCTCCAGGGCCAGGTAGGTGTTGGCCAGGGTCTGCGCCTCAATGCCCTGGGCGGCGTCCACCACCAGGATGGCCCCTTCACAGGCGGCCAGAGAGCGGGAGACCTCATAGTTGAAGTCCACATGGCCCGGCGTGTCGATGAGATTGAGCTCATAGGTTTCGCCGTCGTCTGCCTTGTAGAGGAGACGCACCGCCCGGGCCTTGATGGTGATGCCGCGTTCCCGCTCCAGGTCCATGTTGTCCAGGAGCTGGCTCTCCATCTCCCGCTCAGGCACCGCGTCGCACAGCTCGATGAGCCGGTCCGACAGCGTGGATTTTCCGTGGTCGATGTGTGCAATGATAGAAAAGTTGCGAATTTTGTTCTGTTCTGTCATGAATAGATACCTCCGTGAGGAAAATCCACGCGGGCCCCCGCAAAGCGGGGCGCGTCAGCGGGCACAAGCCCGATGGGCTTGCCGCAGGCGGAATTGATTTCCGCCGAGGATGTCCGATCCAATGGGGCCCCCGCAAGGGCGTCAGCCCTTGTGGGGAGAGGATTTTCCGTGGTCGATGTGTGCAATGATAGAAAAGTTGCGAATTTTGTTCTGTTCTGTCATGAATAGATATCTCCGTGAGGAAAATCCAGGCCTACTTGCTTTCGGTGCGATAGGCGATCAGGCGGCGGGTGATCCGCTCGCCTGTATTGTGGACGATCTGCAGGAGAGATTGGTAGGCGCCCGGATAGGTCTGCGTCAGCACATCGTGGTTGATGGGCGGAAGGCTGCCCGACTCCTTCACCCGGGCGGCCAGCGCGTCCACATAGGCCACCTCGGCACAGGTCATATCGATGGTGGCGGTGCCGGTGATAAACTGCCGTGCAGGCACGGCGAAGAAGTCCTCGTTGTTGGTACCGTCTGCCCGATAGAGGTAGCGGAACATCTTATAGAGCGCAGTGCCCAAATAATCCGAACAGGCTTTGATGGCCTCCTTGCTGCCCACTTTGCCCAGCAGATCGAAGAGAATGCCCACTGAATTTACCAGCAGCTTTTTGGATAGGGTGGCCATGATACTGCCGCGCAGGACATTGTCCTTTTCGGCACTGTAATCGTACAGGCTCTCGGCATCCACGATGGTGGTGCCGTCACGGCTCAGGGTGCGGCCGAGCAGATAGTCGGCGGAGACGCCGTAATAATCGCAGGCCTTTACCACAAAGGCAAGGCCGGGCTCCCGGATTCCATTTTCATAGTGGGACAGCAGGGCCTGGCTGATGCCCAGATCTTTGGCCGCCGACCGCTGGGAGATCCCCTTCTCCTTTCTCAGCAGCGTCAGGGAACGGGAAAAGTCCGAACACATACTCCTCACACCTCACAAAAAACAGTATGTATAGTATAGTGTGCAAAATACAAAAAGTAAAGCCCAAAGTTTCGGAATCTGGGCAAATTGGGCATTGTGATAGGGTGTTATTGGGTGTATAATACCCTTACTTGAGTCAAAACCGAAACATTTTATTGGAGGCGTACCAATTATGTTTGAAAACCTGATTGAAAAGCTCAAAAAGAATCCCACGACGCTGGTCTTTACCGAGGGGACCGACGCCCGCATTCTGGAGGCGGCCTCCCGCCTGAAGAAGAACGGCATCCTGGAGCCCCTCCTCATCGGCGTCCCTGAGGAGGTGCAGGCCGCCGCGGAAAAGGGCGGCTTTGATATCACCGACATCCGTGTCATCGACCCCGCCAACTACCGCCGGATGGACGAGCTGGTGGACAAGATGGTGGAGCTCCGCAAGGGCAAGATGACACCGGAGGAGTGCCACGCCGCTCTGCTCAAGGGCAACTATTTCGGGACCATGCTGGTGAAGATGGGCGTGGCTGATGCCCTGCTGGGCGGCGCGACTTACTCCACCGCCGACACGGTGCGGCCCGCGCTGCAGCTGGTAAAGACCAAGCCCGGCAACAAGAGCGTATCCTCCAGCTTCGTGATGATCCGTGAGAAGGGCGACGGCACCGAAGAGAAGTATATCATGGGCGACTGCGCCATCAATATCGAGCCCACTGCCGAAGAGATGGCCGAGTGCGCGGTGGAGTGCGCCCACACGGCCAGAATTTTCGACATCGATCCCAAGGTGGCCATGCTTTCCTATTCCACCAAGGGCTCTGGCAAGGGTGAGAACGTGGATAAGGTCCGCACCGCCACTGAGCTGGCCAAGGCCGCCGCGCCTGAGTTGGACATCGACGGCGAGCTGCAGTTTGACGCCGCGTTCTCTCCCGTGGTGGCCCAGACCAAGTGCAAGGGCTCTCCGGTGGCCGGGCAGGCCAATGTGTTCATCTTCCCTGAGATCCAGTCCGGCAATATCGGGTATAAGATTGCCCAGAGGCTGGGTGGCTTTGCCGCGTACGGCCCCATTCTCCAGGGTCTGAACGCCCCCATCAACGACCTCTCCCGCGGCTGCGACGCCGAGGAGGTCTACCAGATGGCCATCATCACCGCGGGCCTGAAGTAAAGACAAACCGGCGGAGGATTCCCGAGACCTTAGGACCTCCTCACCCCGCCGAAGGCGGGTCAAGGGTTTTGCTCCTGTATCAAAACCTTGCCGCAAGGTGAATGGATTTTGCCTGGGAAGGAAAGGGCGCCGGGAAGATCGAATGGAAACAGGAACTGGCCTCCCGACTTCGGGAGGCCAGTTTTTTGACAAGGAGGCAAGAGATGAGTCTGTTTGACGCTTACGATCCCGCGCCCGACGCGGTATTGAACCCGGAGGACGCCACCCGCCCGATCCCGGGGTTTCCCGAGACCGTGGTCATCACCTTCCAACCCTCTTTGGTGGAGGCCGTTGCGGCCCGGCCGGAGGCGGCGCTCCTGTGCCGCATTCCGGTGTTCTTCCAGATGCCCGTCTACCGCCTCCCCGCCCAAGGGACGGAGCTGGCCGTCTACCAGACGCTGATGGGCGGGGCGGTGTCGGCGGCCATGCTGGAGGAGGTCATCGCCCGGGGCGCCCGGAAGGTCGTCCTCTTCGGCTCCTGCGGCTCGCTGTGCCGGGAACTTCCCGACGGACACCTGATCGTCCCCACGGCCGCCTATCGGGACGAGGGGGTGAGCTATCACTACCTCCCCGCCGAGGACTATATATCCCTCCCCACCGCGCCGCGGACGGCGGAGATCCTCCGGGAGCTGGGCGTCCCCTTTGCGCTGGGCAGGACCTGGACCACCGACGCCCTCTACCGGGAGACCCGCCGGAACGTGGCCCGGCGGAAGGCGGAGGGCTGCATCGCGGTGGACATGGAGTGCGCCTCCCTTGCGGCGGTGTGCCGGTTCCGGGGCGTTGCCTTTCACCAGTTCCTCTATACGGAGGACAATCTGGACGGAGCATTCTGGGACCCCCGCCTGATGGGAAAGCTCCCCCAGGACGCAAAAGAGGCCTATTTCAGGATCGCGCTGGAGATTGCCAGACGCATATGAATCATACCCACCGGCCGTGCCGGTGGTTTGCACAGGACCGCTTGGGGCATGACCCGGGCAGAGCCAATAGGCTCATCGAATGGTCTGCCAATCGCGCAGATTTCCCGGGCTTGCCCCGGCCTTGACCGCTGCCCTCAGTCCCGCTGTACGGGTGGACAAGGCGGCCAATCCCTCAAAGTGCTTGGCCGTACTCTTTCTCATTTTGCGGTATTTCTTTTCTTAAAATTGAAATGGGCGGGAAGCCATTTTAGGGCGTTCCCGCCTTGATTATCCTTTAGCAAAGGCGGGCGGGGCTGTCAACGGCGGCGCTGAAAGCGCCGTTTATCTTGACCGTTGAATGCTCCGGATGACTTTGCTATTTCACCGGCAAATTGGAAGTTGCTTTGTACGTCTTAGGCGGATAAGACGTAATAATTACAGCTTTAGTGCAGATTAGAGGGGAGAGAACGTACTTGGAAATAAACGGTTGGCATTATGATTATGAAAAGCTGCCTTACTGGGATATTCGCGACCGGTTCTCCTATGTTTTTGATGAACTTTACGAAAATGAGCAATCGGACACCGCATGTCTGATTTATTCAATCGCAGAGGTAAGCATGTGTAACGAAGTAGGGTGTTTGGCTGTTTTAAGGCAAAAAAGTTCTCCTGAATTGATGATTAACGTAACATCATTTCATTTTCCAAGGCAGCATGTATGCTATAGCCTGAATGGAAAATATATTTTCCTTAAAGCACATGTTTACATGGAAGCGGAAAACAGGATACTTTGTCCAATTATTATCATCGACCTTTTTAATGACAAATTTGCCTCTGCGGATATTCATGCGAATACTACATGTTCTACGTTTAAGGAGTTAAACTCTAATCAAATCTTGGTAACATCACCCCTGATCAAAAAGGAACACGAGGACGTACTGTTCATGTTCTCACAGTTAAAGTGGTTTCCTATACTTGAGTTAAATCAGTTCCAATTTTGACAAGCGGTGTGCGTCTTATTGGTATAAGGTGTGCTCACCAACCTCAGGTTTGCGTTCCCGACTGAATGTCTGGCTCCCCGCCTTACGCGCGTGTCCTCTCAGTGCTTTCCCTGTTATAAGCGAGTCATCTGGGCGAACCGATTCCGATAGCCGCCTTTCATTGTGCCCCCTTCTCAGTTTACCATAATTTTAGGGGAGCGGCTACGTCTAACCGCTCCCCTTGATACCTTCCCAATCCCTCTACTGCTCCTTATGTTTATGATGGTGGACACAGCCGGTGGTTTTCTTTCTACAATAAGAGCGGAGGCCGGATGTGCCGGTCTCCGCTCTGCTGTCCCTTACAGCCGCTGCTTCCGCTGGAGGCGGATGTCCTGGCCGAAAAAGCGCAGAAACTGGTATTCCCCCTCCAACCTGGAGGCAATTTGAGGCGTGTACCTGGTCCGAACCTCCGCGATCCCCAAATTTGAGCTGATGACTGTGCGCTTGTTGGCGGTCAGCCTGGAGTTGATGATCTGATACAGGGCGGCCTGCACAAAGGGCGTGGTCATCTCGCTCCCCAGGTCGTCCATAATGAGCAGGTCGCAGCCCAGATACCGCCGGGTGCCGTCCCGGGCCTCCTTTGCATCCAGGTCGTCCCGGGAGAATTTCTGGATCTCAAATTGCTGAAAGATGGTTCCGGCGGCGTCGTAGACGACGGAAAAGCCGCTTTCAGAGACGGTCCTGGCGATACATGCGGAGAGAAAGGTCTTTCCCAGACCGGTCCCGCCGCTCAAAAACAGGTTGTTGATGCTGGTACGGCCGAATCGATGGGCATAGTCCCAGCAGATCTCGTAGACCCCACGCATCTTTTGGCGGGTGGTGCGCCCCTTGGCGTCCGGGTCCAGATCGCTGTAAAAGGAAAAATCGAAAAGCTCGAAGGTCTGCTCCCCGAAATCCAGGGTCTGGGAGAGCTCCTTGATCTGCTCCTGGGTGCAGAGCAGCTTGAGACAGTCGCACATCGCTGCACCCACCCAGCCGGTGTCCCCGCACTTTGCACAGGAGGGCTTTTCGTCCAGCGCGTCGGCTGGGAATCCGTTGGCCGCCAGCAGGCGGTCCCGCTCCGCCTGGAGGTCGGTGTTCCGCTTGCGGACTGCTCCAATGGCGGCGGTGGGGTCGCCGCCGTCCTTCAGGGCGGCGGCGATCACCTGGGCCATGGTACGGCGGAGCAGCCGGTCGATCTCCGCCACACGGGGGATCTTTGTATAGATTTCTGTCTGACGCGCCTGGCGCGCCCGCTCCGCCGCGGCCCGGCGCAGAGCCAGACGGGCGTTTGCGCTGTGCAGTACCGACTCGCTGTAGGGCACTTATTGCGCCTCCCCTCTTGTTTTCTCCAGATACCGGTCCATCCAGTCCAGGTCCTCCTCGATGCGGCTCTGTTCATCTTTTTTTGTGCCGGCCGCAGCCCCGCCGCCCGGGTAGGACCCCTTCCGTGCGGAATCCCCCTCCTTGATCTGCTGGAGGGTGTGGAGGCCCTTCTGATGCCAGCTTTTCAGGATGGAGTTCATATAGGGCCAGACCAGGGATCCCTTTTTGAGCACGGTGCGTTCGTAGGCCAGGGCGATGGCGTCGTCGTCGAAGCCCATCTCCACCCAGGAGGAGATATATTTCCGCTCAGCCTCCACCGGCAGGCGGCCCGCGATGCCCAGGCGGGGCAGAATGGACTTTTCACGGTCCCGCAGCGCGGAGAGCGTGCGCACGTGGGCATCCGCCGCCTCGGGAGTATCCACGCCCAGGCGGTGCCAGACAAAGGCCTCCTTCCTGATCTGGGACATCCTGGGTCTGCGGCCCGGTCCATATTTCCGTTCGGTCTCCTCTATACACCATGTGGTGAGCAGGAGCACCACCTCCGCGGGCAGGGCCAGATAGTCGTAGATGGTGTACAGCAGCTTGAGATCGGCGGTGGAGAGCACCCTGCCCAGCCGCCGCTCCAGTTCCCGCACCAGTGCGGGGAAGGGGCTGTTCCCCTCCAGCTCCCGGGCGATATCGGCTGCGGTGTAGTCCGGAGGGCCGTCCGGCTCCGGCGGGGTGGGTGTGGGGGCGAGGTCGGCCTCCTTGTCCACCAGGCCCAGGTTCGCCAGGGCCTGATAGGCTCCGCGGACCTGCTCCGCCGTCCAACCCAGGGCCTTGCGCACTCCGTCGGCCTCAAAAACGCCGCCCCGGCGCAGAAGATAGAGATACAGCAGCGCCGCCTCGCCGCTGCCTGCGCGAATCAGCCGGTCTGCCGCCGCGTCCGTCATGGATATCACACCGCCCGGCAGCAATACGCTGGCCGCCATGGCGCCACCTCCTCTCCAACATTTCGTACCGTCTATTCTACCGTAAAAACCGGGAGAATTAAAGGATAATTTATTTTTATTTCTCTCCAACCTATGTTATAATGTCAAAGACAGAATGAATGCTGGGAGGGACCGCCGTGAAAAACAAAGTTACCGTCTCAATCGCCGGGCAGAGCTATACCCTGGTGGCTTCCGAGGACGCCGGGTACATGGAAAAGGTGGCCGCCCATGTGGACGCCAAGATCCAGGAGGTGCTGGACGAATCCAAGGTCTCCCTGGTGGACGGCGCCGTGCTGGGCGCGCTGAACATCGCCGACGAGTACTTCAAAGAGGTGGAGGCGTCGGAAAACCTGCGCCGCCAGCTCAAGGAATACCTGGAGGAGGCCACCAAGATGAAGATGGAGCTCTCCGAGGCTAAGCGGGAGATCTTCAAGCTGCAGAACAAGAAATAGGCAACAAAGGGACGCGGATCGCCACTTCAGGGCCGGGGCCCTGGAGGGCGGTCCGCGTTTTCCGTCCATCTCACGCCGGAGGTCGTCGATCATGCTGGAACTTCTCGCACCCGCCGGTTCGCCGGAGGCCGTCACCGCGGCGGTCCAGGCCGGCGCCGACGCGGTCTATCTGGGATACGGGGACTTTAACGCCCGCCGTAATGCGAAGAACTTCTCCCTGGAGGAGCTTGCGGCGGCGGTTTCTTACTGCCATGTGCGGGGCGCCAAGGTATTTCTCACCCTGAACACCCTGGTTTCCGACCGGGAGCTCCCCGCCGCAGCCCGGACGGCCGCCGAGGCCGCCGAGGCGGGGGTGGACGCGGTGCTCATCCAGGACCTGGGGGTCCTGCGGATGCTCCGCCAGGTGGCTCCCCGCCTTGCCATCCACGGGTCCACACAGCTGACCGTCCACAGCCTGGACGGCGTCCGCCGCTGCGCGGAGCTGGGCATGGCCCGGGTGGTCCTCTCCAGGGAACTCAGCCGGGACGCCATTGAGCACATTTGTCTCAACTCTCCCATTGAGATTGAGACCTTCGCCCACGGAGCCCTGTGTATGTGTTACTCCGGCCAGTGTTTCTTCTCCTCCGTCATCGGCGGGCGCTCCGGCAACCGGGGGCTGTGTGCCCAGCCGTGCCGGCTCAAGTACGGCTGGGGGGAACGGGCCGACGCCAACCCCCTCTCCCTCAAGGATATGTCCCTGGCCGGACACATTCAGGAGCTCAAAAAGCTGGGGGTCAAGTGCCTTAAGATCGAGGGCCGCATGAAGCGGCCGGAGTACGTCTCTGTGGTCACGGGGATCTATGCCCGGGCCATCCGGGAAAGCCGGGAGCCCACGCCGGAGGAGCTGGCCCAGTTGGAGGCCGCCTTTTCCCGGCAGGGCTTTACCGACGGCTATTACCTGGACCGGAAGGGGCCGGAGATGTTCGGCGTCCGGGAGGAGAGCCCGGAGCCCCGGGAGCTCTTTGCCCAGGCCAGGACTCAGTACCAGAGCGGGGAGCGGCAGTGCGTGGGTGTGGTGTTCTACGCCATGATCCGCCCCGGCGAGCCCGTGCAGGTGGCGGTCCAGGACGAGGAGGGGCACACCGTCACCGCCTCCGGTCCGGTGCCGGAGACGGCGCGGACCCGGCCGCTCACCGCCGAGACGGTGGAGAAACAGCTCTCCCGCACCGGCGGCACGCCCTTCCTGTGTACCCGGGTCCGTGCGCTGGTGGAACCGGAGCTCTCCGTGCCTGTGGCCGCCCTCAACGCCCTGCGGCGGGAGGTGCTGCAGGGGCTTGCGCGGGAACGCGGCACACCCGCCGCGCCCGAGCTGGGGACCTTTCACGCCGGTGTGCGGTATGAGAACCGCCGGGAGCCACCCGTCCTCACCATGTCTTTGCGCCGGGCCGACCAGCTCACCCGCGAGCTGACGGAGCTCCGCCCCGCCCTGCTCTATCTCCCCCTGGAGGAGGCCGCCGCCCATCCGGAGGCCGTCCGCCTGGCCCTGGAAGGAGGACGGGTGGGGGTCACGCTGCCGCGGGTCTGCTGGGACCGCGAGCGGGAGGAGCTGCGCAGACAGTTGGCGGTGGTCCGGGATCTGGGCGTGACCGACGCCCTGGTGGGCACGCTGGACCTGATCGCCCCGGCCCGGGAGGCTGGGCTCGCCCTGCGGGGAGATTTCGGGCTGGGGGTCTACAACGCGCAGAGTCTGAAGGAGTACAAGCGCTTCGGTTTTGCTTCCTGCACCGCCTCCTTTGAGCTCAAGCTGGCCCAGATCCGGGACCTCTCCAAGTGTATCGATCTGGAGATGCTGGTGTACGGCAGGCTCCCGCTGATGCTCACGGAGAACTGCATCATTCGGAACCGCTCCGGCCGCTGTGCCTGCGGCAATCCCAATCTGCTCACAGACCGGAAGGGAGAGCGGTTCCCGGTGGTGAAGGCGCCGGGCTGTCGGAACGAGATTTTGAACGCCAAGAAGCTGTTCCTCGCGGACAAGCAGGCGGACTACCGCCGCGCCGGTATCTGGGGAGCCCGGCTGCTCTTCACCACGGAAAATCCCCGGGAGTGCGTCCAGGTGGCGGAACGGTATCTGGGCAGAGGACGGTATGAGCCCAACGACTTTACCCGGGGGCTCTATTACCGGGATGTGGAATAACCGGAATGGAGGATGGATAGGATGGAACTGAAGATCAAGGCCGTGTCCCCGAAGATCGGGGCGGAGATCCCCTTTCCCTATTACGCCAGCGCGGGAGCTGCCGCCATGGATCTCCACGCCTGTATCGACGAGGCGGTGACCCTGGCGCCGGGGGGACGGGCCTTCCTCCCCACCGGCATCGCCATCGCGCTCCCCTCGGCAGAGTATGTGGCCCTGGTGTTCGACCGCTCCGGGCTGGGGATCAAGCACGGTATCGCCCTCTCCAACGGCGTGGGGGTCATCGACAGCGACTACCGGGGGGAGATCGGAGTGGGGCTTGTGAACCTGTCCGAGACCCCCTATACCGTAGCGCCAGGGGACCGCATCGCCCAACTGGCGGTGGTGCCCGTGGTCCGTGCCGCCCTGACCCCTGTAGAGGAGTTGGATGAGACGGCGAGGGGCGCCGGCGGCTTTGGCTCCACGGGGAAATGACGTTCAAACCCGGACGGCGGCCCCGGCCGCCGTCCGCAGAAAGAGGGAATACGGCGATGAAGATCATTCTGGCCTCCGGCTCTCCCCGGCGGCGTCAGCTTTTGGAGCAGGTGGGCCTGCGGGGCTTTGTGGTCCGGGCCTCCGATGTGGACGAGTCGGTCCGCCCCGGGCTCACCCCCGCTGAAATGGTGGAGGAGCTCTCCGCACGGAAGGCGGCGGCGGTGGTCCGGGAGGCCCCCAAGGACGGTCTGGTGCTGGCCGCCGACACCGTGGTGGCCCTGGAGGGGGCCGTCCTGGGCAAACCGGCGAGTCCGGAAGAGGCCGCGCGTATGCTCGCCGCCCTCTCCGGGCGGACCCATCAGGTCTACACCGGCCTTACGCTGGCGGGGCCTGGGGCGGCGCGCACCGAGCACGAGGTCACCGCCGTCACCTTTCGCGCCCTGAGCGGGGCGGAGATCGCGGCCTACGTGGCCACCGGGGAGCCCATGGACAAGGCCGGCGCCTATGGCATCCAGGGCCTGGGGGCGCTGCTGGTCCAGCGGCTGGAGGGCGACTACTTCAACGTCATGGGCCTGCCCCTGTGCCGCCTGGGACGTATGCTGCGGGCTTTCGGTGTGGAGCTGTTGTCCCCCGACGGACACTGAGAAGGAGAACCGGATTTGAAGGATTTTTTCCGAAACAACGGCGCCCTAATCCTGGTCATCGCCGTGCTGCTCGCCGCCATCACGGCGGTGAGCTCCTATGTGCTCCAGGGGGTGCCCAACCCCCTGGCCAACGTACTGGGGGTGATCACCACCCCCATCCGCAATGGGATCTCCTCCTTCGCCGGCTGGGCGGAGGGGATCTATAACTACTCCTTTCAATACGATGAGCTCCAGGCGGAAAATGCCCGGCTGCGGAAGGAGATCGCCGAGCTGGAGGCCAAGGCCCGGGAGGGCGAGGCGGACAGCAAGGAGAACGAGCGGCTGCGGACGCTGCTGGGGCTGCGGCAAAAGCGCAGAGAATTTGACTTTGAGTCCGCCACCGTCACCGCCCGGGGCAGTTCCAACTGGGCCTCCACCCTCACCCTCAGCAAGGGCGCGGAGCAGGGCGTCCAGGCCGGAAACTGCGTGGTGGACGAGGCCGGGAATCTGGTGGGCATCATCGAGGAGGCGGGCGCCAACTGGTCCACCATGATCACGATAACGGACGCCACCCTGGAGATGGGGGCGCTCATTGCCCGGACCGACTCTACCGCCGTGTTGGAGGGGGATTTCACCCTGATGGCCGAGGGGAAGCTGAAGCTCACCTACCTGCCGGAAAACACGGAGCTCATCACCGGAGACCTGGTGCTCACCTCCAGCATGGGGGGCAACTACCCCTCCGGGCTGGTGGCGGGCACCATCGAGTCCATTCACACCGACGCCTCGGGTATGTCCCGTTACGCGGTCATTGTCCCGGCGGCGGATCTGGACGATCTGGTACAGGTGTTTATCATCAAAGCGTTTGACATTGTGGAGTAGAGGGGGGCTCAGCCCTTGACAAGGCAGGACTTTATCCTGAAATGGCTTTTCTACGCCTTGGCGCTGCTGCCGGTCTGGTGGATGGATACCTTTGTGCTGGGGAGATTCCCGGTGCTGGGCGTGGCCCCCATGCTGCTGCCTGTGGCCGCCGTGGCGGTGGCTGTGCTGGAGGGCGCGCTGGCCGGGGCGGGCTTCGGCCTGGCGGTGGGCGTCCTGTGCGACGCGGTATATTTCGGCGGCCACGGCTTTCTGACGCTGGGCCTGTGTCTCATCGGCTGGGGCGCGGGCGCCGCCTCCCAGTATGTCCTCAGCAGGAACTTCGGAGGCTGCCTGCTGTGCGCCGCCGCCGGTCTGGTCCTCATCGACATGGTGCGGGTCTTTGCCGGACTCTTCACGGGCCTTGCTTCCCTGCCCGCCCTGCTGCGGGTGGCTCTGCCGGAGGTCCTCTGGTCACTCTGTTTCGTGTGTCTCCTCTATCCCTGGTTTGCCTGGGTGCGAGGGCGCATCATCCACTTTTTGCGGCTTTAGTGCCTGCCGCCGCGCGGCAAGGAGGTAGTTATGAACGGGAAAAAGGAACCCATGATGGACGGGCGGCAGTTCCATGTCCGGGTCCGGGGCGTGATGGTATTGCTGGCGGCCGTTCTGGTGGGCTTTCTCTGGGTCCTCTACGACCTCCAGTATGTCCACGGGGCGGAGTATCTGGAGCAGTCCCGGCGGAAGATTGCGAAAACCGAGACTGTGGAGGCATCCCGGGGGCAGATCCTGGACCGCTACGGCCGGGTGCTGGTCGGCAACCGGGCCAGCTACAACGTAAGCCTGGACACCTCCTTTATGGGGGAGGAGAGAAATGCGATCCTCCTGCGGCTGCTGGAGATCTGCCGGGAGGAGTCGGTGACGTGGAGCGACACCCTGCCCGTCTCCCGGTCGGCCCCCTACGTCTTTACGGCGGAAGGCGCCTACGGCAATCTGAGAAAGTACGCCGAGAAGATGAAATGGGACGGGCTGGTCCCCACAGCGGAGGAGCTGGAAGCCCTGCAGAGCGCCGAGTCCCCCGCCCTCCCCTCCGCCGAGCGCCTGCTCGCCAAGCTCCGGGAGACCTATCAGGTGGACCCCGCCCTCTCCGACGGGGAGGCCAGGGACCTGGTGGGCGTTCTCTATGAGCTTGCCCTCCGCTCGCGGGAGATCACATGGAGCAGCTACGTCTTTGCTCAGGATGTGGAGATGGCCTTTATCGTCAAGGTGAAGGAGGCGTCCCTCTCAGGGGTGAGCATCGACACCACCACCGTCCGGGAGTACAACACCTCCTATGCCGCCCATCTGCTGGGCCGGGTGGGGCTGATGGACTCGGATGAGTGGAACAATATCTATCAGGCGCTGGACTACCCCTATAACGCCTCCGTTGGGAAGGACGGTATGGAGCAGGCCTTTGAGTCCTATCTCCACGGTGTGCCGGGCAAGCGGGCCATCGAGACCAACGACCAGGGCAAGGTGGTCAGTGCGGACGACAACTGGAAGATCGACGAGCGCACCGGCGAGCCGCAGGCCCCTCAGCCCGGCTGCAATGTCATCTCCACCCTGGACATCAAGCTCCAGGAGGCAGTGGAGCGGGCCCTGGCAGACGGTGTGGGCGCCCTCAAATCCGAGGACACCCAGGGCGCGGCGGCGGTGGTCATCGACGTCAATGACGGCGGCGTGCTGGCCTCCGCCTCCTATCCCACCTATGATCTGTCCACCTTCCTCCAGAACTACACTGAGCTGGCCAACGACCCGCTCAACCCCCTGTTCAACCGGGCTACCCAGGGGGTCTATCCCCCGGGCTCCACCTTTAAGATGGTCACCGCCATCGCCGGACTTCAGGAGGGCGTCATCACCCCGACGGATGAGATTCTGGACACCGGGCGCTATACGTACTACAAGGATTACCAGCCCCAGTGCTGGTATTACCGCCAGTACGGCCGCACCCACGGCAAGGAGAACGTCTCCGAGGCCATCCGGGACTCCTGCAACATCTTCTTCTACGATGTGGGCCGCCGCCTGGGCATCAGCCTGCTGGATGAGTACGCCCAGAAGTTCGGCCTGGGGGAGTACACCGGCATCGAGGTCTATGAGAGCAAGGGTCACGTGGCGGGTCCCGGTTACACCGAATCCCTGGGCCAGAAGTGGTACGACGGCAATACCCTCCCCGCCGCCATCGGCCAGGAGAACAACCAGTTTACCCCTATCCAGCTCGCCAACTATGTGGCTACCCTGGCCAACGGCGGCACACACTACTCGGCCCACCTGCTCAAGGAGGTCAAATCCAGCGACTTCTCCCAGGTGGTCTACCAGTATGAGCCGGAGGTCCTCAACGAGCTGGACCTGGACCCGGAAAACCTGGAGGCCGTCACCAGGGGCATGCTGATGGTGACCCAGCCCGGCGGCTCCGCCTACAGCTACGGCTTCAACACCCTGGACATACAGGTGGCGGCCAAGACCGGCTCGGCCCAGGTGAGCAGCGCCACCGAGTCCAACGCCGTCTTTGTCTGCTTCGCCCCCTACGAGGACCCGGAGATCGCTCTGGCTATCGTGGTGGAAAAGGGCGGCTCCGGCTCCACGCTGAGTAGCATTGCCGTGGAGATCCTGGACTACTATTTCTCCTCCGGCAGCGGCATGGAGACCGTGGAGGGGGAGAACACGCTGCTGCGGTAGCGCCCCCATTTTTGATTTGTGAGTTGATACCATGATAGATCCCTCCATCTTCAACGCACGAGACCCCCGGTGCAAGACTCCCTATGGGGCGGTGCCCTCCGGGACCCGGGTCGCCCTCACCCTCCGCCCCCGCCGCGCCGGTGGTTGGTCCCGGGCCGTGCTTCGGGCGCGGTTTGAGTTCCGGGGGGAGGAGATTGCTGAAGTGCCCATGCCTTGGACAGGGCTGGACGGGGACCGGGATCTCTTTTCCTGTGCGCTGGACACCGGGGACTATGTGGGCCTGGTCTGGTACTCCTTCCGCCTGGAGCGGCTGGACGGAAAGGCGCTGGAGCTTCCCGAACGGCAGCTCACCGTCTACGACGGCGCCCACTCCGTTCCGGCCTGGTTTGGAGAGGGCGTCACCTATCAGATCTTCCCCGACCGCTTCCGCCGCACCTGTGTGCCCGATCCCGCCGGCATGGTGGGGGGGCGCAGCGTTCACACCGGCTGGTTCGAGGAGCCGGTGTGGCAGCCCGATGCCCGCGGCGAGGTGCGCAACCGGGATTTCTTCGGCGGCTCTCTGGCGGGGGTGGAGGAAAAGCTGGACTATCTCCAGAGTCTGGGGGTGGAGACCCTCTACTTCTGCCCCATCTTCGAGGCGGCGGAGAATCACCGCTACGGCACCGCCGACTACGAGCGGGTGGACCCCATGCTGGGTTCCAACGAGGACTTCAAGGACCTCTGTGCCGCCGCCCGGGCCCGGGGCATCCGGGTGATGCTGGACGGCGTGTTCAATCACCAGGGGTTCGTCAGCCGCTACTTCAACGGGGACGGCTTTTACCCCGAGCTGGGGGCCCATCAGTCCAAGGCTTCCCCCTACTACCCTTGGTATCACTTCAACCGCTGGCCGGATCAATATGACGCCTGGTGGGGCATCTACTCCCTCCCTGCCGTCAACGAGAGCCAGGAGGACTATGTGGACTATATCATCGAGGGTGAGGACAGCATTGTGCGCCGGTGGCTCCGGGCCGGGGCCGACGGATGGCGGCTGGACGTGGCCGACGAGCTGCCCGACGCTTTTATTGAAAAGCTCCACCGGGCCGCCCGGGAGGCCAAGCCGGAGGCCGTCATCATCGGCGAGGTGTGGGAGGACGGGTCCAACAAGATCGCCTATGGCGTCCGCCGCAGGCACCTTCTGGGGGGACATCTGGACGGGCTGATGAACTACCCCTTCCGCAATGCGCTGCTGGCCTGGCTGCTGGGCGGGGACGCCGGGCAGTTCCGGGAGAGCATGGAGACCATTCGGGAGAACTATCCGCCCGCTGCCTTCTATTCCGCCATGAACTCCCTGGGCACCCATGATACCCCCCGAATCCTCACCCTGCTGGGGGTGGGCGGGGACTGCGGCGGGGAGAGCAAGCAGTGGCGGGCCGAGCACCGGCTCTCACCCGAGGAGCGGGCGCTGGGCGTCCGGCGGCTGAAGCTGGCCGCACTGGTCCAGTATGCCTTCCCGGGGAGCCCCACCACCTACTACGGGGACGAGGCGGGTATGGAGGGATTTGAAGACCCCTTCAACCGCCGCACCTACCCCTGGGGGGAGGAGGATGCCGAGCTGATCGCCTGGTACCGGGCCCTGGGGAAGGCCCGGCGGGAGTTGGCCCCTCTGCGGAGGGGAGCGCTGTGCTATACGGCGGCCGAGGGAGACGTGCTGGCCTTCACCCGCACCTGGGAGGAGGATACCGTCCTGTGCGCCTGCAACGCCGGGCGGGAGTGCGCCCGGGTGACCCTTCCCTGGTCCGCCGCGGAAATCGGCGGCCTGCTGTGCTTCCCGACCGATCCGGACACCGGCGAGGCCGTGGTCGAGCTGCCCCCCCTGACCGGATATCTACTGCGGAAGAGCCCCGGCCGGGAATAACGAAATCCTGAAGAGAGGAGCGCCGCATATGCGCCGTCCCACCTGAAAATTCCACCTGTTTTGCCCCGCTGGCAACACGGCGGGTGCTTTGTGATGCCTGGGGCCCGTAAACCATTTTCAAACAAGGCCTGAAACAGGATGAATTTTTATGGTACGGAATCGGCGCAATGTTGCGCTCCTTTTTGCCGTCTATTTTTTGCAGGGACTGTGCTTCTACAGTCCCGTAGCCACCCTATACCGACTGGAGGCCGGGCTCACACTGTTCCAGACCGGCCTTTTGGAGTCCATCTCCCTGGCCGCCATGCTTCTTCTGGAGATCCCCTGGGGACGGGCGGCCGACCGCATCGGTCACCGCCGGACTCTGGTGATCTGCTCCGCCCTCTTCGCCCTTTCCAAGGTGGTATTCTGGAAGGCCCGGGCTTTCCCGGACTTCCTCGCCGAGCGGCTCATCCTGGCCGTGGCCCTGGCGGGGCTCTCCGGATGCGATTCGGCCTACCTCTTCGCCTGCGTGGGAGAGAAGGAGAGCCAGCGCATTTTCGGACTCTGGAACGCCGTGCAGACCGCGGGCCTTCTGGTTGCCGGGATGAGCGCCTCGCTCTTTCTGAGCGAGCACTACCGCCGGGGGGCCCTGTGGACCGTGCTCAGCTACTCTGCCGCCGCGCTGCTCACACTTCTGCTCACCGACCCGGAGGAGGATGGGGAAAAGCCGGCGGCCACCGCGCCCCGGCCGGGGATGGGCGGGCTGCTCCGCCGGAGCCTCTCCATGGCCCCCTTCCTGGCGGGGAGCGCTCTGCTGGCGGAGACCGCGCAGTTCATCACCGTCTTTCTCAGCCAGCTCCTTTATCAGCGCGCCGGGCTCCCCGTCCGGACGTTCGGCTGGCTCTCCGTGCTGGCGACGCTCTGCGCGCTGGCCGGGGCCCGCTCCCACCGGCTCACCAGGCGTCTGGGCCGCCGCCGGGGCGGCGCGCTCCTCTTCCTCTGCGCAGGCGCGGCGTGCCTGACGGCGCTGTGCCCCGCCCCCCTGCCGGCGGTGGCGGGGGTCCTGGGGCTCAGGGCCGCGGCGGCCCTATTCTCTCCACTGGCCCTTTCTCTTCAGAACGCCGCTGCAGAGCCGGGCGCCCGGGCCGCGCAGCTCTCCTGCAACGCCATGGTCATGGATGTGGTATCCCTGGTCCTGAACCCGGCCTTTGGGCGGGCGGCGGATGCGGGATGCGGGCAGGCCCTGCTGCTGGGCGCCACAGCCTGCGGCGGGGGACTGCTGCTCTTTTGGGCGGGGGCAAAGCCGGCCGCAAGCCCCGCTTGACAGAAGGAAAGCAAGACTTGGCTGCCGTCCTCTACCCCATGTGATACGCTGTACGCAGGAAAGGGCGGGATCACGATGAAGCTGCACAGCATATCCAACTGCTTCGAAAAGAGAGGGGCCTCTCCCAGGAGGTGCTGTGGGAGGAGCCGTAAGCGCAAGACGCACAGAATATGGGAAGGCCGGGGCGGGAGAACTTCCCGCCCCGGCCTTCCCAAAAAGGAACGGCAGGGATGTCTCAGTCCCGCTCCGGCTGGTGGAGGCCCCGGGTCCGCTGGATGTTCTCGGAGATCTCCGAGAGGGCTTCCCCCGCTTCCATCTCGCAGGCGCCGCACTTGGCCAGGTCGCCCAGGGAGACCATTCCCACCACCTTGCCCGCCTCCAGCACAGGGAGTCGGCGCACCTGCTTCACCGCCATCATCCGGGCGGCCTCCGCCGCGTCGTCGTCCGGGGAGACCACGGCACAGTTCCGGGACATGATGTCCTTGATCTGGACCTTGTGGGGGTCCTCCTCCGCGGCGACGCACCGGGTCACGATGTCCCGGTCGGTGACGATGCCCCTCAGGCCGCCGTCCTCGCCGCACACCGGGAGGGAGCCCAGGTTGTGACGGCTGAGGAGGCGGGCCGCCAGGGAGGCCGACTCCGCCGGCGTGATGGAGACCACACTCTGATTCATGAGATCGCGTACTTGCATAGTAAAACACCGCCTTTCGGGGATAGTTTCCACGAAGGGCGGTGTTTTTATACGGACGGACCGTTTCGGCCCTCGCGCTCTTTCAAACGCAGATTCCGCAGCAGTACGCCCGGGCCCCGCCAAGTGAAGGCCCGGAGCGGATATTTTTCCTGGAACTGCCGGCGGGTCAGATGATCCACATCCGTTGTCCCCAGGGTGTGGATCAAATTGGTGCGGAATTCCGGGAGGGGGGAAAGGGGCACGTCCCGGTTATAGGGGCACGCCCGCTGACATGCGTCACAGCCCCAGACCAGACCGTGACCGCGCAGGCGAGCCTCCTCTTCCGCTGTCAGCGCACCTTTTTTCTGGGTCAGGGCCGAGAGACAGCGGTCGGGGTCCAGGCCGTTGGGACCCAATGCGCCGGTGGGACAGGCCGCAGTGCATTTGCCGCAGTCCATGCACGCCGGAGCGGGAACGGGAGCACTCTCCAGAGGCAGATCGGTGAGGATGGCGCCCAAAAAGAGCCAGGTGCCCCAGGGGGGCAGAATCGTAAGGGTGTTCCTGCCCCGAAGGCCCAGTCCAGCCAAGGCTGCGCAGAGCTGCTCCGGAAGAGGGGAGTTGTCCACAAGAGGTGCAAAACAGCGGCCCGGATGGGCGGGGCGCAGGGCGGCGCACACCTGGTCCAGCCTCCGGGCCACGGCGGCGTGGTAGTCCTCACCCCGGGCGTAGAGGGAGAGATTTCCCGGCGCCTCGCCCGGGAAATAGGGAAAGGCGGCCACATAGATCCCGGCTGGGGCAGGGCACAGCGCCTCCGCCCGCGCCAGCGCGGGGGCATCCATATGAGGGCGCACATCTTCATAGGCGCAGGTCCCCCAGGCCGCGGCCCCCGCGGCGGCAAACCAGGCATCCGGTCCCGTCAAGGCAAGCCCCTCCTCTCCGCAACACCATAGAAATCGGGTGAAAAAAGGACCGGGCGAGCTTTCGCCCGCCCGGTCGGCAGTTTTGACGCTTCTCTTACTTCTTCAGGCCGGGGTTCTCCTTGATGGCCTTAAGGGCATCCTTATAGGAGAGATTGACGCGGCCCTTCTCGTCGATCTCGGTGACCTTGACCCAGATCATGTCGCCGATGTTGACCACATCCTCCACCTTCTCCACCCGGCGATCGGAGAGCTTGGAGATATGGACCATGCCGTCCTTGCCGGGCGCCAGTTCCACAAAGGCACCGAAGGGCAGGATGCGGACCACCTTGCCGTAATAGAGCTGGCCCACCTCGGGGACAAAGACGATGGTCTCGATGGTCTTTTTGGCGGCGTCGCAGGACTCGCGGTTCACGCCGGCAATGTAGATGGTGCCGTCGTCCTCGATATCGATCTTGGCGCCGGTATCGGCGCAGATCTTCTGGATGACCTTGCCGCCGGAGCCGATGACCTCGCGGATCTTGTCCACGTCGATCTTCATCTTCACCATCTTGGGCGCGGTCTCGGCCACGTCGGAACGGGGCGCACTGATACAGGGCAGCATGACCTCGTCCAGAATGGCGTAGCGGGCGTCCTTGGTGATCTCCAGCGCCTCTTTGATGATGGCATGGCTGAGGCCGTCGTTTTTGATGTCCATCTGGATGGCGGTGATACCGGCCTTGGTGCCGGCCACCTTGAAGTCCATCTCACCGTGGAAATCCTCTACGCCCTGGATGTCGATGAAGGTGGTAAAGCCGCCGTCGTCATCCTGAATGAGACCGCAGGAGATGCCGGCCACCGGGGCAGAGATGGGCACGCCGGCATCCATCAGCGCCAGGGTGGAGCCGCAGATGGAGCCCTGGGAGGTGGAGCCGTTGGAGCTCAGGACCTCGGAGACCACGCGAATGGCGTAGGGGAACTCCTCCACAGGGGGGATGACAGGCTCCAGCGCCCGCTCAGCCAGGGCGCCATGCCCCTTCTCGCGGCGGTTGGTGGAGCGGGCGCCGCGGGCCTCGCCGGTGGAATAGGCGGGGAAGTTGTAGTGGTGCATGTACCGCTTCTCCTCTTCCTCCCAGATGGTATCCAGCTTCTGGGCGGCGGAGAGGGTGTTCAGCGTGCAGATGGAGAGGACCTGGGTCTGGCCGCGGGTGAAGAGGCCGGAGCCGTGGACCCGGGGCAGTACGCCCACCTCGGCCCCCAGGGGACGGATCTCGTTCTTGGCGCGCCCGTCCACGCGGTGGCCCTCCAGAAGCCAGGCCTTGACGATCTTCTTCTGGAACTTGTAGGTGATCTCCTCCAGGTACTTGTCCATCTCGGGATAGTCCTCCAGGAAGAGCTCGTGCCAGTGGTCGATGAGCTTGTTCCAACGCTCCTCGCGGATGTTCTTGTCGTCGGTGTCCATGGCGGCCTTGGCCTCGTCCATGGTGGCGGCAACGATCTTGTCGAAGAGCTCCTGATCAAAGTCGGCGTGGTCATAGGTCATGGTGGGCTTGCCGATCTCAGCGGTGATGGTCCGGATGAGCTCCACCTGCTTTTTGATCTCCTCGTGGGCCTTCACGATGGCGTCGTACATGATATCGTCGGGCAGCTCCTTGGCGCCGGCCTCGATCATGATGACCTTCTGCTCGGTGGCGGCTACGGTGAGGTCCAGCTTGGAGGCGTGCTTCTGCTCTTGATTGGGGTTGAGGACGATCTGGCCGTCCACATAGCCCATCTCCAGGCAGCCGATGGGGCCGGCCCAGGGGATCTCGGAGTAGGAAAGGCAGGCGGACACGCCGATCATGGCGGTCACCTCGGGAGAGCAGTCGTAGTCCACGCTCATGACGGTGCACGTCACCACCACGTCGTTGCGGAAGTCATAGGGGAAGAGGGGGCGGATGGAGCGGTCGATGACGCGGCTGGCCAGTACCGCAGGCAGAGAGGGCTGGCCCTCGCGGCGCATAAACGAGCCGGGGATGCGGCCCACGGCGTAGAGCTTCTCCTCAAAATCCACGCTCAGGGGGAAGAAGTCCACGCCGTCACGGGGACGGGGCGCGACGGTGACGGCCACCAGTACGGTGGTCTCGCCATAGGTGACCATGGCGGACGCGCTGGCCAGCTCGGCCACCTTGCCCACGTCGATGGTCAGCGGGCGGCCGCACAGGTCCATCTTGTAGACCTTGTGGTTGGGAAACTGCTTGTGAGTGATGACGGTTGACATGCGGAGTCCTCCTATTCTGTTTTGGAAGCTGCACACCAAGAGCCGTCGCGATTTTTAGCATTTGAAGCCGGGTCCGTCCTCCGGGCCCAGGTTCAACTGCTAAAAAAGCGTGGTTGGCTCTGGTGCGCGCGATTTGCGGCACATGGGAAGAAGGGGCGGCGCAGTGTCCCGCGCCACCCCTGTTCACATACTTACTTACGGATGCCCAGCTTGGCGATAATGGCGCGGTAACGCTCCACGTCCTTCTTGGCCAGATAGTCCAGCATCTTGCGGCGCTTACCGACCATCTTCAGCAGCCCGCGGCGGCTGTGGTTGTCGTGGGTATGGATCTTCAGGTGCTCAGTGAGCTCCTGGATGCGGGCGGTGAGAATGGCGATCTGCACCTCGGGGGAGCCGGTGTCAGTGGGATGGGTGCGGTTGGCCTCGATCACGGCCGTCTTTTCGTCCTTACGGATCATGGGGAGATTCCACCTTTCTTTTTTGCTGCCCATGGAGCTGCGTAACGGGCGGGTGAAGCCCCCGCATGAGAGCGGGCAGTGTCCCGAAACGAGGCCGCAGGGCGTCTATACACGCTTTACGTGCTTTAGTAGATTATCATATTCTGGGTGCAAAGTAAAGAAAAAATTCCTGGATCAAGGCAAAAATTTACGGGGCCGCAACCTCTTGCGGCCCCACAGCGGGAAATTTGACATGCTTTACAGGTGCAGAAACCCGATCACGGCGCTCACCGTCAGGACCACGATGGCCGCACTGGCGCAGAAGTCCAGGGCCAGGGCGGCACGGCGGAGCCGTCTCCCAGTGCGGCGGGCGCGCCGCTGGGCGGGGCTCTCCTCCGGCACAAGCCGCAGCACCGTTCCCGTGTGCGGGGGCGCCTCCGCCTCAAACGCCGGGGAGCCCTCCGGCGCCGGGCTCCAGTTCCCGCCGGACACCGCCGCGAGCTTTTGGCGGTACGCCGCCAGGTCCACCAGGTTTCCCTCATGACGGATGAAATTGCTCGTCTCATAGTAAATGGTCTGCATACCGCGATCCCTCCCGCTGTTGATAGATCCAGCATAGCCGTTCTACTATCCCATAAAACGGACTTTTCAATCTTTCTATATCAAATAGACGATTTTGTCTGGGCTTTTGTTGCACAGAACTTTTGTTCGAGTCCATAATACAACAAACGTTCGATAAAAGTCAAGCAAAATTTTTGAAACATTTTCCCCCCACGAATCGTCTACCCTATTAGAAGGAAAAAAGCAACAAAGGAGGAAATCGGAATGAAAAAAGCACTGTCCCTGGTATTGGCGCTGTCCCTGCTGCTGGCGCTGTCGCTGCCTGCGGCGGCGGAGGAAGGCGCCGAGGCGCGGCTGAGCGCCGTGACCCTGGCGGTAAAGGAGACCCTGGATCTGGATACCGAGGCTTACAGCGATTTCAGCGGCTACCCGGAGGAGAACGCACTGGCCCCGCTCTGGTACCTTGACTGGTACGGCGATGGGGGCAGCCTCAGCGTCACCGCGGGGGAGGACGGCCGCATCCTCAGCTACTTCCGGCATGACGACACCGAGTATTGGGACCGGGGATTCCGGAATCCATCCTTCCCGGAGGGCGGGCGGGACGGGGCCCAAAAGGCCGCTGAGGCCTTCCTGGACAAGCTTCTGGCCGCCAATGAGACCGTGGTGTTCCAGGAGGACGGCGGGGAATCCCTGAACCAGTCCTCCTATTATTTCCGGGGGACCATCTGCCTCAACGGCGTCCCTTCCCCTCTGGGCATGCGCATCGAGGTCCGGGCGGCGGACAACTGCGTGATGAATTTCCGGCGGGACGATCTGGCCAGCAGCTACATCGGGACCGTACCCTCCGGGCAGGCCGACGTCTCCGCCCAGCGGGCGGGGGAGCTCCTCAAGGACATGCTCACCATGCGCCTGGAGTACAGCCTGAATGAGGACGGCAGGACCGCCTCCCTGCGCTATCTCCCCAACAGCCGGGACGACTACTATGTGGACGCCCACACCGGAGAGCTGGTGAACCTGACGGAGAAGCGGCGGGCGCTTGCCGACGGCGACAAGTTCTATGGGTATGCCGAAGAAATGTCCGCCAATACGGCCGCGGACGCGGGCGGCGGGGCCTTCCTCACTGAGGTGGAGCAGAGCGGCGTGGAGAAGCTCTCCGGCGTTCTGTCCGCAAAGGCCCTGGATCAAAAGGTGCGGGCCGTCTCAGAACTGGGGCTGGAGACCTATACCCTGGCCGAATCCCGGTTTTACCTGGAGACCGCCATCGCGGACGGCGGCACGGACACCGGGGACGTCTTTGCCCAGCTTACCTATGGAAAACAGAACGGTGAGGGCGGCATCTGGCAAAAATGCGTGACGGTGGACGCCCGCACCGGGGAACTGGAGAGCCTTTGGAGCGGCGGGCCCTGGAATGAGACCCTGCCCCGGACCGTGGACCGCACGGCGGCCCGGGAGAAGGCGGAGGCGTTCCTGACGCGTTACTGGGGCGAGGACTTCGCCCGGTGCGCCGGTTACGATAACAGCGCCCTCTATGGCGGGGATGTCCCGGCGGAAGACGTCACTACCACGGAGTGGTATTTCATCTATGCCCGCCAGGAGAACGGCTACTTTTTCCCGGACGATCAGTTCAGCGTGTCCATCAGTGCGCTGGACGGCTCCGTGAGCGGCTTCCAGCGCCGGGAGATCCCGGGGGTGACCTTTGAGAGCGCCGAGGGCCTGGTGTCCGCATCCGACGCGCTGGACGCCTGGTTCGGCACCTTTACAGTGGATCTGGGGTATCTGGCGGTCCCCGTGGAGCTGGACCTCTCCAGGCCAGAATATCAGCCCCTGGCCGCTCTGGGCTGGAACTGGTTCAGCGCCCTGGAGCTGGGCTGGAGTCTCACCCCCGACTACGACGTCCAGGGCGTGGACGCCAAGACCGGACAGGTCATCCGCAGCGAGCCCTGGTCCTGGAGCGGGCTTACCTACGACGATCTGGAGGGGAGCTGGGCCCGAACACAGATCGAGACGCTGGCCCGCTATCAGGTGGGCTTTGACGGCGGCTCCTTTGCGCCGGGAAAGACCCTGGTCCAGAAGGACATGGTGGCGCTGCTCCTGAGCATGCAGGGCTACCGCTACGACCCCGAAGACCTGGAGGGGGCCCAGGCGGACGACCTCTATCGCAGCGCCTACCGTATGGGAATCCTCACGCCCGAAGCGCGCAGCGATGACAAGATCCTCACCCGGGGCGAAACGGTCAAGCTGCTGCTGGACAGCGCCGGCTATGGCCCCATCGCCCGTTTCCAGGGCATCTACAAATGCTCTTACACCGATGAGGCGTCCATTCCCGCGGCATATTACGGCTATGCCGCCCTGGCCCAGGGGCTGGGCGTGATCCAGGGGGACGGCGGCGCCTTCGCCGCCGGACGGACCGCCACGCGGGCGGAGGCCGCGGCGATGATCTATAACCTGCTCAGCTATCGGTGACCCAGACCCTGCGTCCAATGCGGGCAAGACAAAACGAGGCCGGCGCGCCATCCGAATGGCGCGCCGGCCTCGCTGGTTCCGGGCTCAATAGCGCAGGTCCAATATGCCGATGATCTGGGCGATGCAGTCCTCGTCACAGGAGCCGAGGACCGTGGCGCCCCAATCCTTTACCGCCTGGGCGCAGTTGGCCGGGGCAAACGGAATGGCGGAGACGGCCAGCATGGGGATGTCGTTCTGATTGTCCCCCACACAGTAGATGTGCTCCCGGCGGATCCCCAGCAGCTCCGCCAGCTTGAGGACCATGCCCCCCTTGGTGGCGGTTTTGGCCGTGCATTCCAGGAGGACGGCGTTGGAGAAGATGACCTCGTACCGCTGGGGCCACCGCTCCCGCATCAGGGCCTGGGCCCGGAGCAGCACGTCGTGGTCGGCCTGGATCACCGCCTTGCTCCAGGGGGAGGGCATCTCCGTCAGGCCCATCTCGGTCCAGGTGGTCTTGACCCGCTCCACGTGCCGCTGGGTGTGGGCGTTGGGGCGGTAGATATACACGTCGTCGCCGTGGTAGGTCTCCACCCCCAGCGCGGGGATGGCGGAGCACAGCTCCCCCAGGTCCTCCGCCGCGCAGACGGGCAGGGGCAGGTCCACCACCGTGCGTCCGGCCCGGAAATCATAGAGCAGGGCGCCGTTGGAGAGGATCACAGGGGCATTGATGGGCGCGGCGTCCACATAGGGGGCGAAGGTGCGGTGGGCCCGCCCGGTGGAGACGGTAAACCGGCCCCCCTCCCGCACGAAGTATTCGAGGGCCTCCCGGTTCCCGCGGGACACCTCGCAGTCGGAGCCCACCAGCGTGTCGTCAAAGTCGCTGGCCAGCAGAACGCCCTCAAATTTGCCCAAGTGAATCACACACCTTATCTCTGAATGTCGGCCCCCAGATAGAACTTTTTCAGCGGCGCGTACAGCAGCGCCGCGATGACCAGTGCCAAAATGGTGTTGGGGAGCATATAGGAGCCGTTATAGACAATGGAATAGAGCGTAGGATTATCAAACACCGTGCCCAGGATCTCCGTGGGGGCGTAGATGCGGTAAATCGTCACGCCGCTGATGAAATGGACCACGAAGCGGGCGAAGCAGCCCAGCACGGTGCCGGCGAAGATGCCCCAGCGCTTCCCCTGAAAAAGGCCGGCGAGGCCCAGGGGGGTGAAGGCCACCAGGTAGTCGAGCAGCATGGACTGCCAGCCCCAGGCGTAGGCCCCGTCGAACATCAGCTGCAGCAGGCCGAAAACAAAGCCGGCCAACAGGCCGTCGGCCAGCCCCCAGCGGACGGCGAAGAGGAGGATGGGGAACATGGCGGGGGTGAGAGAGCCGCCGTTGGGCAGCTCCATGAGCTTGATATAGCTCAGGATCTGGGACAGGGCCACCATAATGGCGCCCTCACAGAGCATGCGGGTGGCGTTTCGCCTGGCGGGTTTGGATCTTGCGGTCGCGGTGTTTTCCATGGTGCATTTCTCCCTCGAACAAAATGTACCGCAGCGCAAACCTGGATACTCTGCGCAATGCGGTACGGGAGAAACGACATGAAAAGCCGAATCATCTTCCTACGCCGGCATTACCCGGATCAGGTTCAAGGGACCGGGGGCGGCGCTACGCCCCTGCATCTCAGCCGGACTTGCGTCCAGCGCCCCTGTATTCGATTTGTCCTGCGGTCGGTCCGTATTATATATCAGCCGGTCCGACTTTGTCAACCCGGGGCGTCAGCGCGCCAGTTTCCGCAGCGCCTGACTGAAATAGTCCGGCAGAGGACACTCCACCGTCACGCGCGTCCCCGCAGAGGGGTGGACGAAGGAGAGCCGCCGGGCGTGGAGACACTGCCCCGCCAGGCCCGGGACGGGCTTTTTCGCCCCATAGACCACATCTCCCAGCAGCGGGTGGCCGATGTAGGCCATGTGCACCCGGATCTGATGGGTGCGGCCCGTCTCCAGGCGGCATTGGATATGGGTATGGCCGGGGTAACGACCCAGAACGGACCAGTGTGTCACCGCCGCCCGTCCCCCCTTTGGGTCCACGCACATCCTTTTGCGGTCCGCCGGGTGCCGGGCGATGGGCGCGTCCACGGTGCCGGACGCCTCTTTCAGCGTGCCCACGCACACCGCCTCGTATTCCCGGTAGAGGGAGTGGTCCTGGAGCTGTGCGGCCAGGGCCAGGTGGGCGGCGTCGTTTTTGGCGGCGATGATGAGCCCCGAGGTGTCCCGGTCAATGCGGTGGACGATG
Source organism: Intestinimonas butyriciproducens (assembly GCF_004154955.1). Taxonomy (NCBI): domain Bacteria; kingdom Bacillati; phylum Bacillota; class Clostridia; order Eubacteriales; genus Intestinimonas; species Intestinimonas butyriciproducens. The sequence continues at coordinate 163,570 of NZ_CP011524.1, forward strand.
CCGGGCCGCAGCGCCCCGTTGATTCCGGAGAGGCTATTTCCGCAGTGATATAACAGTGCGTTTACCAGTGTGCCGTCCGGATGACCGGGCGCGGGGTGGACCACCATGCCCACCGGCTTGTTGACCACGATGACGTCGGCATCCTCATAGACCACATCCAGCGGGATATTCTGGGGCCGGATGTCCACCTCCACCGGGTCGGGGAGGGAGAGCGCCACCGCGTCGCCGGGGGCGGTGCGGGTGTTTTTCCGGGCCGGCGCGCCGTTGAGGGTGACGGCTCCCTCCTCCAGCAGCCGCTGGGCGGCCGAGCGGGTGAGGCCGTCCACGGACCGGGCCAGGAGCTGGTCCAGCCGCTCCCCCTCCCGGTCAGCCCTCAGCAGGATGGGAGTCATCGGGGACCTCCTTTTTTTCCAGCTTATCATAGAAGAAGAGAAAGTAGACGCAAAAGGCGATGCCGCCGCAGACCACGCAGATGTCGGCCACGTTGAAGACGGCAAAATGCATGAACTGGAGGTTGAACATGTCGGTGACAAAACCGAAGAGGGCCCGGTCGATGAGATTTCCCACAGCGCCCGCCAGCACCACGGAGAGGGTGATCACGCCGAAGGGATGGGCCACCACCCTTTTGATCAGCGCGGCGGCGATGGCCGCCGCCACCACGGCGGAGATGATGGTGAGGAGCCAGGTATGGTCTTTGAAGATGGAGAAGGCCGCGCCGGTGTTCTGCACGTAGGTGAGCTCCACCAGCCCGGGGAGAAAGGGCATAGAGGCGCCCATGGGGATATTGGCGCGGACCAGGATCTTCACAAGCTGGTCCGCCGCCACCAGAAGGACGACGAGAATGGCGTACAGCATAGTTGGGTTACTCCTTGGGACGGCGATCCCGCCGTATTCTTGTTCCGCTGAAAGGTATTATATCAAAACGGCGGCATTTTGCAAGGAGAAGCGCGGAGCCGCCGCAGCGTGACAGACCCGGCCCCCAGGGACCGACTGGCGGGGAGGGTCCCACCCTCCGGGGGGTCCCCTTTCTTCCCGAAGAAAGGGGACGGAAAGAAGGGCCAAAGAGGGGGATTTCGATCTTCCCCCTCTTTGGAATCTCCCCTTTTAAAAACGACCAATAGGGGGGCCTCTGCCCCCCTATTGGAGACACCCCCCGGGGCCCTGTTCCCGCGCCGGTGCGCACCCCGGCAAGCTCGCCGTACCGCCAGGCGTCCCCCGGATAGAGCTGGGCGGCGTCCCTGTTCCACTTGCGGAGGCCGTAACGGCCGGGGCTGCTCCTCCCACAAAGCGGAAAGACGAAAGACGCCGTCTGCCTTTTGCCTGCGCCCCGTGCCAGGGTCCCCGTAAGAGCCCCTTTTTCTTTGGCATCCAAAACCGTTTCTTTTTCAAAGGGGAAAAAGAAATGGGTTTGGCCCCCGGAGGGCGGTGCCCTCCCCGATGGGGATCGGTCACGGCGAGGCTAAAGGGCGATTTCCTTTTTCGTCGTCCTGCACATCAGGTAATCTAAACTCACATGATAATAATCGGCCAGGAGAAGTGCAAAACGCAAGGGGAGCTCACGTTGGCCGCGCTCATATTTTGAGTAAAGGGACTGATCGCAGTTTAAGATTTTCGCCACCTGTGCTTGCGAGAGGTCTCTATCCTCGCGCAGTTCTCGCATTCGAGTATCCATTATAGTCATATTCGAATTTCCGGTACGGCCAGTACCAGTATGACCCAAGAGATAATCGATACTGACTTGGTAATAATCGGCCAATTGTATGAGCACAGGTGCCGTCAGTTCGATTTTACCGTTTTCGTATTGAGAGTATGTGTTCTGGGCAACACCGAGGATAGCTGCAACTTCTTGCTGGGTAATGTCGTGGTCTTGGCGAACTTCTTTTAAATTGCTACGTATTATCATAGGCCTCACCTCAATATCTATTATGCATTATCTGAAATCAAGATATTGACTTTTATCTGGAATACAGATAAAATAATTTTGAGGTGATAAGAATGCCTGCAACATTACGCGATCTGTTCTACTGCCGCTATGACCCCATGGAAGCCGCCGAGCCCAACCGCCCGGAATACAACGCGATCTATGAGGAGCTGGAACAGGTGGAGGGCGAACTGCGCAAGGCGCTGGGGGAGGAAGGGCGGGAAAAGCTGCGGCGGTTTTCCGTGCTGGAGGCGCAGCTCCGGAACATGTCCTACGGGGATTACTTCGCCGAGGGCTTCCACCTGGCCCTTGCCCTCCTCCGCGGCGGGCCATGCAGTCCTCCGGCTTGACGCAGCCGGTATAATATAATAAGGAAAGGAGGCCCCGTCATGAGTCTGTTCTGCTGCCCCCTCTGCGCCGCGCCCCTGGAAAAGACCGACAGGACCTACCGGTGCCCCAGGGGGCACAGCTTTGACCGGGCCCGGGAGGGCTATGTCCACCTCCTCCCCGCCAACCGGATGCACTCCAAGGCCCCGGGCGACGACAAGGCCATGGCCGCGGCCCGAAACCGCTTCCTGTCCGGCGGCTGGTACGCCCCCCTGCGCGACGCACTCTGCCGTCTGGCCGTGGACCATGCGCCGGCGCGCCCGGCCGTGCTGGACTCGGGCTGCGGGGAGGGGTATTACACCGCCGGTGTGTGCGCGGCCCTGGCGGCGGCGGGGAAACCGCCGGAGACGGCGGGCGTGGACCTGTCCAAGCCCTCCCTCCGCTGGGCGGCCCGGCGGGAGCCGCAGGCGGAGTTCGCCGTGGCCTCCGTCTACCATCTGCCGGTAGCGCCGTCGCGGGTGGACCTCCTGCTCAACTGCTTTTCGCCCCTGGCCCTGGAGGAGTTCCGGCGGGTGCTGCGGCCCGGCGGGGTGTTCCTCTATGTGGTCCCGGCGGCCCGGCACCTCTGGGAGCTCAAGCAGGTCCTCTATGAGCGGCCCTACCCCAACCCGGAGGAGGACATCCCCTATGAGGGCTTTGACTATCTGGAGGTCCTGCCTGTGGAGGAGACCCTCGCCATCCGCAGCCGGGAGCCCCTGCTGGACCTCTTCCAAATGACCCCGTACCGCTGGAAAACGCCCCGGACCGGCGTGGAGCGGCTGGAGGAGCTGGAGGCCCTGGACGTGACGGCCTCCTTCCGAATCCACGTGTTTCGGCGGAAATAAGAGAAGATATTGCATCCTTTTCCAGGATATGATAGACTATCGTGAGCGATTTGAGGTCGCGCCCCCGGAGCAGGAGGGCGTTTGGGTGCGGAACGGGGTTCCGCTTGCCTGCGGGAGACCTTGAATCAGGCAAGCTGAGTAAGAAAGGAACATGCACCCAATGGAAATCAACGGTGAAGAGGTCAACGAGATTGTACGCTACGACGAGCTGAAGCTGTCCCCCGAGATCATGCGGGCCCTGGAGAAAAAGGGCTATGTCCAGGCCACCCCCGTTCAGGGCGGGGCCATCCCCTATTTTATGGAATGGCGGGACGTGATCGCCAAGGCCCCCACCGGCACCGGCAAGACCTTTGCCTTCGGCATCCCCATGGTGGAGCACATCGACCCCCGGGAGGACGCGGTACAGGGTCTGGTCCTGGCCCCCACCCGGGAGCTGGCCATCCAGATCATGGCCGAGCTGCGGGATCTGTGCGAATTCAAGGAGGGGGTGCGCGCCGTGGTGCTCTACGGCGGCCAGCCCATCGACAAGCAGATCACCCAATTGAAGAAGCGGCCCCAGATCGTGGTAGCCACGCCCGGCCGCCTGATGGACCATATGAAGCGGCGCACCGTGCGGCTGGACAGGGTCCAGACCGTGGTGCTGGACGAGGCGGACCGGATGCTGGACATGGGCTTTATCCACGACGTGACCCGGATTCTGGACGCCATCAAGTCCAGGAAGAACCTGGGCATGTTCTCCGCTACCATCTCCCGGGAGGTCATGGACATCTCCTGGGTGTACCAGCGGGACCCGGTGGAGATCACCGTCCGGGCCGACGAGCAGAACAAGCCGGACATCCAGCAATACCGCATCGAGGTGGAGCGGGGGGACAAGACCGAGATCACCGCCCGCCTGCTGGAGGCCGGCAGCTATGAGCGGGCCATCGCCTTCTGCAACACCAAGAACATGACGGACCGGCTCTCCGGCCTTTTAAAGATGCGGGGCTTCTCCGCCGAGGCCATCCATGGGGACATCCAGCAGTCCGTGCGGGAAAAGACGCTCAACCGCTTTCGCAGAGGGGAGCTGCGGGTGCTGGTGGCCACCGACGTGGCCGCCCGCGGCCTGGACATCGACGACGTGGACGTGGTGTTCAACTACGATGTGCCCGATGAAAATGAATATTACGTCCACCGCATCGGCCGTACCGGCCGGGCCAAGCGCCACGGCGTGGCCTACACCCTGGTGTCCACCATCACCGAGAGCATGCGGATGGACGACATTGAAAAGGCCACCAAAAACAAGGTCCACCGCCTCAAGTATGAAAAGGGGACCCTGCTGGACCTGGAAGAGGGCAAATAATTTTATCCTTTTTTAATCTCGGCGCAAGGGTTATTTTAATCCTTGCGCCGTATACTATCCTCAGACATAGAAAAAAGGAGCGGTTGTCATGAACGAACCCAAAAAGCTCTGTCGCGTGGAGCATGGCGCCATGCTGGCCGGCGTGTGCGGCGGCATCGCCGAATATTTCAATCTGGACCCGGGCATCATCCGCCTGCTGTGGGTGATCTTCTGCTTTGCGGGCACGGTGGGCATCTGGCTCTATATCGCCGCCGCCATCATCCTGCCCAAGAAAAGCGAGGCATATCCGGGCTACTGAGCCGGGGAAGAGATCGGGGGGCGCCGCTGCGGCGCCCCCCGATCTTCTGCTCTGCGGCGGGTTTTTATCCGGAAGGATGTCTGCACGGACCTAAAGTGTGGTATACTGAAGAAAAAACGAGGGGGTGAGGGCCGGTGAGCTATTATGACAGGGTGTATGAGATCGCCCGGCGAATCCCCAGGGGCAGGGCGGCCACCTACGGCCAGATCGCCCTGATGACGGGTAGCCCGCGGGCCGCCCGGGCCGTGGGATACGCCATGGCCGCCTGCACCGATCCCGCCGTGCCCTGCCACCGGGTCATGGCCAGGGACGGGACCATCCGGGAGCACGCCTTCGGCCCCGGCGTGCAGCGGGCCCTGCTGGAGGCGGAGGGGGTGCCCTTTACTCCGGACGGGAGGGTGGATTTGTCCCGGTGCCGCTGGGACGGGCGGTAAAATCCCCGTCAAACCCTTGCGCGTTTCTCCGCGCCGTGGTACACTTCTGGCACAGGCAATTCCAACCAAGGAGATTTTGACGCCCATGATTGATTTTCAACTCCCCCGTCTGTCCGACAAGCCCTGGGTGGACGACCTGCTGCGGCAGGCCAATTACCGGGGCTGTGAGTATAACTTTACCAACCTCTACGCATGGAGCCCCGCCTATGACCAGCGTATCGCCCGGGTGGACGGCTTCCTGGTGACCCATCTGTGCGGCTCGCTGGGGTGCTCCTATATCTACCCCGCCGGCCAGGGCGATGTGGCCCCGGTCATCCGGGCCATGGAGCGGGACGCGGCCGAGCGGGACAAGCCCTTCCGCATGGTCTGCCTCACCCCCCGCCAGGTGGAGGAGATGGAGGCCCTTTTTCCCGGTGAATTCCACTTTGAGGCCGACCGGGACGGCTTTGACTACCTCTATGAGATCGACCGCCTGGCCGACCTCACCGGCAAGAAGCTCCACGCCAAGCGCAACCACATCAACCGTTTTATGGAGAACAACCCCAGTTGGACCTACGAGGAGATCACGCCTGAGACCCTCCCCGCGTGCCTGGAGATGGACAAGGAGTGGTACCGCCGCAGCATGGTGCGGGAGGGCCTTGCGGAGGAGCGGGACCTGGGCGATGAGGGCCGCGCCCTCCGCCTGGCCATGGAGCACTACCACGAGCTGGGCCTGGAGGGAGGACTCATCCGGGTCTACGGCGAGGTAGTGGCCTTTACCATGGGGGACATGCTCTGCGCCGACACCTTTGACGTCCACTTTGAAAAGGCATACGGAGAGCTCCAGGGGGCCTACGCCATGATCAACCGGGAGTTTGCCCGGCAGGTGCGGGCACGCCACCCGGAGATCAAATACCTCAACCGGGAGGACGACATGGGCGTGGAGGGCCTGCGGAAAGCCAAGGGCTCCTATTATCCGGACCTGATGGTGGAGAAGTACTTCGCCACGAAAGAATGACCGACGGACACCGTCCGTTCCCGAGAGGAGTGTGACCCCATGATCGAGATCCGCCCCGCCAAGCCGGATGAGCTCCTCCGCCAAAAGGAGCTGTGGAAGCTGGCTTTCGGCGATGAGGACGACTATATCGACTATTTTTTCGCCCATGGAGAGGAGAGCCAGGTGCTGGTCCTGCTGGAGGACGGAGTCGTCTACACGATGGTGGCGCTGTTTCCGGTGGCCCTCGCCCTGCCCGGCGGGAGAAAGGCCAGCTCCGCCTATATCTATGCCCTGGCCACCCACCCGGACGCCCGAAAAAAGGGCTTTGGCCGATACATCCTCAGCTATGTGGACTTTTATTTAAAGGAGCGGGGGGCCGACTGCGTCACCATTGTCCCCGCGGAGGTCTCCCTGCATAAATTTTTTGGCACCACCGGTTTTTCTGAATGTTTTTCCACCCGGAAGGTGGAGCTGCTGCGCAGCATGGTGGGCGTTCCGGCGGCGGGCGACACGCTGGAGCGGGTGGACCCGGAGACGTACAACCGCCTGCGGGAAGAACTGCTGGCCGAGACGCTGCATGTCGTCTACAGCGACTCCCTCGTGGCCTATCAGGAGGGGCTCTCCCACATGGCCAACGGAGCGCTGTTCCGCCTGCGGGTGGCCGGGAGCGAGGGGCTGGCCTGCACCGAGTATCTGGATGACGACACCGTCATGGTGAAGGAGTTGCTCATTCCCCAGCCTGGGATGGCCGGGGCGGCCGCGCTGATCGGCGCGGAGATGCCCGCCGTGCGCTATCATCTGCGCACGCCGCCCTTCTGGGACGGCGTGTCCGGGAGCTATCTGCAGGCCTTTGCCATGGTAAAATGGTACGACGCCGCCCTGGAACGGGAATGGCGGGAATACCGCCGGGGCTATATGGGCCTGGGGTTCGACTAAAGAGGCTGAAAAAGAGAATACTAGACCTTGACCGAAAGTGGAAAAAGCCCCAAGTGCAGGGACCATTTTCAGGCAAGCTCTAGGCAAGACTGTGGCCGCCGGCGGCCGGGGATTTGCCCCGCCGCCGGCGGTTTTGAATTTCTATGCATGATGCAATTCATTTTTGCTCCGTGACAGGAAATTTTCATGGACAAAATGCAGCTATTTCGTCCTTCTGGAAAAGACATTTGCAGGATTTGAAGGAGATTCCATCAATTTGAAGGCGTATTTCCCTTGACGGACAAAAGTTTATAGTATAAAATAATAAGACCTGTGTATGGGGAGTTTCCCTGATTTTGGATACAGAAATATGCAATAGAAAAGTGGGAAGTGAAGAAATGGCAAAGTATGTCCTTAAGCGTGTGCTGATGGCACTCTTTACGATTTTCCTCGTGGCCACGCTGACATTTTTCCTGATGAAGGCGGTCCCAGGCAACCCCTTTGTGAGTGAAAAGACGCCGCCGCAGTCGGTGCTGGACGCCCTGAATGAGAAGTACGGTCTGGATCAGCCGCTGAGCGTCCAGTATTTCAAGTATATGGGCAATCTCCTCCGGGGGGATCTCGGCGTCTCCGTCAAGATGCAGAAGAACTACCCGGTGATCAGCATCATCAAGGAGATGTTCCCCGTCTCCGCCAAGATCGGCGCGTTTGCCCTCCTCTGGGCGGTGCTGGTGGGCGTCCCGCTGGGATGTCTGGCGGCCTATAACCGGGGCACCGCCACGGACAGCACGCTGCGGGTGGTCTGTACCGTGGGTATCTCCATGCCCTCCTTCGTGGTGGCGAGCCTGCTGCTGATCGTATTCTGCGGCGGCGTGGTGGGCTGGTTCCCAAGTATTTTCGACGGTTCGCCCCGCAGCTATGTGCTGCCCTGCTTCTCCCTGGGCTTCTACCCCATGTGCTATATCGCGCGCCAGTCCAGGGCCGCCATGCTGGACGCCATCAATCAGGAGTATATCAAGACGGCCCGGGCCAAGGGGCTCAAGACGGGGAAGATCATCTTCAAGCACGCCCTCCGGAACGCCCTGATCCCTGTTCTTACCTATCTGGGGCCCCAGGTGGCCTTTACGCTGTGCGGGGGCTTTGTGGTGGAAAAGGTCTTTACCATCGGCGGGCTGGGCCGTTATTTCGTCCAGTCCGTGTCCAACCGGGACTACCCGGTCATCATGGGCACCACCATCTTCCTGGCCTCCTTCATCATCATTATGAACCTGCTGGTGGACATCCTCTATAAAGTGGTCGATCCCCGCATCACCCTCGGAAAGGAGAGCTGAGCATGGCAGACAAAATGAAAAAGGCCAAATTCGGCTCCCTCCAGCTCGATGTGGAGGATGTGATCTCCTGGAGCGAGCTGACCAACGCCGATTTTGCACCCGCCTCCTCGCAGGAGAAGGAAAATTTCATCCAGGACCGGGAGAGCGTGTCCTTCTGGAAGGACGCGGGACGACGGTTCCGCAAAAATACCGTGGCCATGGTGGCGCTGGTCATTCTGATCCTGGTGGCCCTCTTCGCGTTCCTGGGCCCGGTCATCGTGCCCTATGGCTACGACCAGTTCATCGCGGGCTCCGAGAACCTGCACCCCTGGCACTACACTTTGGAGGACCAGGAGAAGCTGGCCGCGGCCCAGATGACGCCCGAGGAGGCCTGGGCCAAGGCCCAGGAGGAGGCCGCCGCCCAGGGCAAGACCCTGGGGCCGGTGGATAAGGCCAAGATCATGGCCGCGGCCAAGGCCAGCGGCGGCGCGGACACCGATGAGCTCCGCAAGGAGTTGGGCATCAGGGCCCGCCTGTTTGGCTACTCCAACGCCGAGCTCCAGCGCAAGGCCGCGGGGGAGAGCGTGTTTCCTCACGTCTTTGGCACGGACAAGTTCGGACGCGACATCATGGTCCGGGTCATGATCGGCACCCGGGTGTCCATGGTGGTGGGCCTGTCCGCCGCCCTGCTTGTGCTGGTCATCGGCGCCCTGTACGGCTCCATCTCCGGCTATCTGGGCGGCAAGGTGGACGCCGTCATGCAGCGCATCGTTGAGATCATCTACTCCATCCCCGAGGTGCTGGTCATCCTCCTCATCGCCACCGTCATCGGTGACGCGTTGACGAGTTATGTAAACTCACATTCGGGCTTCATCGCGGATATGGCCAACGTATTGGGCGCCAACCTCATCTCCATGTTCATCGCCTTCGGCCTTTTGTACTGGGTCACCATGTCCCGCATCATCCGCGGCCAGATCCTTCAGCTCAAGCAGCAGGAGTACGTCACCGCCGCCCGGGCCCTGGGCGCCTCCGGCCCCCGCATCATCAAAAAGCATCTGCTGCCCAACTGCATTGGGCAGATCGTGGTCACCACCTGCCTCCAGATCCCCTCCGCCATCTTCCTGGAGTCCTTCCTCTCCTTCCTGGGCGTGGGCGTGTCCACGCCTATGACCAGCCTGGGCTCCATGGCCTCCGAGGCCCTGGGCGGCATGACCACCTATCCCTACCGCCTGCTCTTCCCCGCGCTGATCCTGAGCATTATGATCCTGTCCTTCAACCTGGTGGGCGACGGGCTCCGGGACGCCCTGGACCCGAAGCTAAAGAAATAAGAAAGGAGGAGACAGCATATGACACAGAATGAAACCGTAAAGCAGCACGACGAGCGGCTCCACACCGAGACGCACGCCGCCGACGATGCGGGTGGAAAGCTGCTGGAAGTGAAGGACCTCCACGTCTCCTTCTTCACCCCGGCCGGTGAGGTCAAGGCGGTGGGCGGCATTTCTTACAGCGTCAACTACGGCGAGGTCATGGGCATCGTGGGCGAGTCCGGCTCCGGCAAGAGCGTGGAGGCCTATTCGGTCATCGGGCTTTTGCAGTCCCCCGGCAAGGTCATCGGCGGGTCCATTACCTTTGAGGGCGAGGACGTGCTGGCCTTTACCAAGGATCAGATGACCGACTTCCGGGGAAACAAGGTGGCCATGATTTTCCAGAACCCCATGACCTGCCTCAACCCCGTCTACACGGTGGGCAACCAGCTCATTGAGGCCCTGAAGGCCCACGACAAGTCCATTTCCAAGGAGGACGCCGCCAAACGCGCCATGGAGATGCTGGAGCTGGTGGGCATCAACAATGTGGAGAAACGGATGAAGCAGTATCCCCACGAGTTCTCCGGCGGCATGCGCCAGCGCGTCATGATCGCCATGGGCCTCATCTGTCACCCCAAGCTGCTCATCGCGGACGAGCCCACCACCGCCCTGGATGTGACCATCCAGGCCCAGATCCTGGAGCTCATGAAGGACCTCCAGAAAAAGACGCATATGGGCATCATCTTTATTACCCACAATCTGGGCGTGGTGGCCGAGATCTGCGACAAGGTCTGCGTCATGTATGCCGGTAAGATGGTGGAACAGGGACCTGTGGACGATATCTTCTATAACCCCTCTCACCCCTACACCGTGGGGCTGCTGCGCTCCATGCCCCGTGTGGACGCAGAGAGCCATGAGCGGCTCATCCCCATCGAGGGAACGCCGGTGGACATGCTCAATCCGCCCGAGGGCTGCCCCTTCGCCCCCCGGTGTGAGCACGCCATGAAGATCTGCCTCAAGAAGATGCCGCCCTATGTGGAGATCGGCAAAGACCACCGCTCGGCCTGCTGGCTGCGGGTACAGGACCAGTTGGAGCGGGAAAAGACCGGAACCGGGGAGGTGGAGAGCCATGAATGAGAATATCCTCGTCCAGGTGGACCACCTGACCAAGTATTTCCCCATCAAGGGGCAGAAGGGCCCCGGCGTACAGGCGGTGGAGGACGTGTCCTTTGCCATCCACGAGGGGGAGACCCTGGGGCTGGTGGGCGAGTCCGGCTGCGGCAAGACCACCCTGGGGCGCACCATCCTCCGTCTCCATGAGCCCACCTCCGGCACCATCCTATACCGGGGGGAGCCCATCTATCAGCATGAATATCCCTTTGAGGCAAAGACGGTCACCGTCAGGGGTCAGGACGGCGCGACGGTGGAGAAGACCGAGCTCATCCGCAAAAGGGTGCCCAGGGAGAAGGCGGTGGATATGCTGCCTTACCGCCGGAAAATGCAGATCATCTTTCAGGACCCCTCCGCCTCTCTGGACCCCCGCATGACCGTGGGAGAGATCATCGGAGAGGCCATCGACATCCACAAGCTCTGCGCCTCCAAGGCGGAGCGAACCGACCGGATCAAGGAGCTGCTGGGCCGCGTGGGCCTCAACACCGAGCATGCCAACCGCTACCCCCACGAGTTTTCCGGCGGCCAGCAGCAGCGTGTGGGCATTGCCCGCGCCCTGGCCGTGAAGCCGGAATTTATTGTCTGCGACGAGCCGATCTCCGCGCTGGACGTGTCCATCCAGTCCCAGGTGGTCAACATGCTGGAGGACATGCAGCAGGAGCTGGGCCTCACGTATCTCTTCATTGCCCACGACCTCTCGGTGGTGCGGCACATCTCCCGCCGCATCGGCGTGATGTACCTGGGCACCATGGTGGAACTGGCCGAGAGCTATGAGCTCAATAAGCACCCGCTCCACCCCTATACCAAGACGCTGCTCTCCGCTGTACCGGTGCCCGATCCGGAGGTGAGCCGCACCCGCCAGCGCATCGTGCTGGAAGGGGATATCCCCTCCCCCATCAATCCCCCCACGGGCTGCCGGTTCCACACCCGCTGCCCCTATGCCACTGAGGCGTGCAAACAAAAGGCCCCGGCGTTCAAGGAATACGCACCCGGCCACTGGGCGGCCTGTCACCTGCTGGAAAAGAGCGGGGCCTGAGTATTCCGGGCCCTCCGCAAAACGCTCCCGGCGGCAGGGCGAATTCAGATATTTAACACTTTTGAAACATTTGCTTTACAAATATACCACAGGGATGGTATAATGCAGCATACGGCGGAGGATACTTTTTCTTCCAACCGGGAACGGCGCATGCGCCGTTTTATGTCCCCGACTTGGGGACATAATGTCTGTTGGTATCCGGTCCCGCGTGCGGGACACAGATGATACAAAATATTTCAGGAGGTAATGAAATGAACGGCAAAAAGCTTCTTGCTCTGTCTCTGGCCGGCGTGATGTCTCTCGGGCTGCTGGCCGGCTGCGGCGGCGGCGGTAACGCCACCACCCCTGCTCCCGGCGACACCACTGCTCCTGGGGATACTTCCGCCCCCAGCGCCGGCTTCAACATGAGCGTCTGCATCGCTTCCGAGCCTCAGACCATCGACCCCGCGCTGAACTCCGCCGTGGACGGCGGCATCATGACCCAGCATGTGTTCGAGGGCCTGATGAAATGGTCCGACAGCGGCGAGGCCGTGGAGGGCGCTCAGGGCGCCAACCTGGCCGAGCTGGTCCCCGGCCAGGCCGAGACCTATGACAAGGTGGTCAATGACGACGGCACCGTTACCTATACCTTCCATCTCCGCGACGGCATCAAGTGGTCCGACGGCCAGCCCGTCACCGCCGGCGACTTTGTATATGCCTGGCAGCGCTTGGCCACCCCCGCCACCGCCGCCGACTACTGCTACATGATCGATATGGTCAAGGGCTATGATCTGGTCAACACCGGCACTCCCACCGGCCAGTTCGAGACCAAGGTCAACGCGGACACCGGCGAGGAGGAGCAGGTCGAGATCATGGATCACGCCGATCCCACCACGCTGGGCGTCTCCGCTCCCGACGACAAGACCTTTGTGGTCGAGCTGACCTATGACTGTCCCTACTTCCTGGAGGTCTGCGCCTTCCCCGCCACCCTGCCCGTCCGCGAGGACATCGTCTCCGCCAATCCCGACGGCTGGACCCATGACGTGTCCACCTATATCGGCAACGGCGTCTATAAGATGACCGATTGGCAGCACAATGCCCGCATCGTCATGGAGAAGAACACCGAGTACTACGGCTATTCCGCCGACAAGGGCCCCGACACCCTCACCTTCATGCTGATGGACGACGCCAACGCCATGCTGTCCGCCTTCAACTCCGGCGAGCTGGACTTTACTGAGGACGTGCCCGTGGATGAGATCCCCACCCTCCTCAACGACGGAAAGCTGAACATCGTGCCCTATATCGGCACCTACTATGTCTGCTACAACGTCACCGCCGCCCCCTTTGACGACTGGCGTGTGCGCAAGGCCTTTACCCTGGCCATCGACAGCCAGTATATCGTGGACAACGTGACCCAGACCGGCCAGGTCCCGGCCACTGGCTTTGTGCCCTCCGGCGTGGGCGATGTGACCGGTGATCCCGACTTCCGCGCCGTGGGCGGCGACTACTGGACCGCCCCCACCACCTCCGAGCAGTATGAGAAGAACTGTGAGGAGGCCCGTCAGCTCCTGGCCGACGCCGGGTATCCCAACGGCGAGGGTTTCCCCACCGTCACCTACCTCTACAACACCTCCGACAACCACAAGGCCATCGGCGAGGCCCTCCAGAGCCAGTGGCAGACCGCCCTGGGCGTCACCGTGAAGCTGGAGAACCAGGACTGGTCCGTGTTCCTGGAGACCCGTAAGCAGGGCCAGTATCAGATCGCCCGCAACGGCTGGATCGCCGACTACAACGACCCCATCTCCTTCCTGGATATGTGGCTCACCGGCGGCGGCAACAACGACGCCCAGTATTCCAGCGCCGACTATGACGCCGCTATTGCCGAGGCCAAGGCCAGCTCCGACGCGCAGGTCCGCATGGACGCCATGCACCGCGCCGAGGATATCATTATAGGTCAGGACTGGGCTCTGGGTCCCATCTACTTCTACACCCAGAAGTATATGCTCAACTCCGACATCAACGGCATGTATTATACGCCCCTGGGCTACTTCTTCTTTGATAACTGCACCAAAGGCTGATTAGCAGAAATGAGGAAAGGGCCGCACCTGCACGGTGCGGCCCTTTCTTTTATGGAATCTGACCAGTGTGGGAGGTCATTCATTTATATCCTATATAATGTGCATAAAAACCGGGAAGAGCCGGAAAAAGGCTTGCATTTTTTAAGAATCAGATGTATAATCATACGCACAAAAGACCAAATGGTCAAAGAGGAGAGAAATGGAATGAAACATCAGAAGAACATGCTCTGCCTCGGCCTCGCCGCCGTGCTGAGCCTCAGCCTGCTGACCGCCTGCTCCGGTGGGAACAGCGCCGCCACCCCCGCACCGGCCGACACCACAGCGCCTACTGATACCGCCGCGCCCGCGGATACCACCGCCCCTGCTGGATTCACCACCGTGGAGGAGGGCAAGCTCCATATGTCCACCAACGCCGCCTTTCCTCCCTATGAAATGACCACCGATGCCGGCGGCTTCGAGGGCATCGACGTGGAGGTGGCCGGTGCCATCGCCGAGAAGCTGGGCCTGGAGCTGGTGGTGGATGATATGGGCTTTGACGCCGCCCTCACCGCCGTCCAGACCGGCCAGAGCGACATCGCCATGGCGGGTATCACCGTCACCGAGGAGCGCCAGGAGGTCATGGACTTTTCTGAGTCCTACGCCACCGGTATCCAGGTGGTCATCGTCAAGGAGGACTCTCCCATTGAGACAGTGGACGATCTGGCCAACGCTGATATGATCGGCTGCCAGAAGGCCACCACCGGCTACATCTACTGCTCCGACACCCCGGAGAACGGCGGCTATGGCGAGGACCATGTCACCGCCTATGAAACTGGCGCTGTGGCCGTTCAGGCTCTGGTGAACGGTCAGGTGGATGCCGTAGTCATCGATAACGAACCCGCCAAGGCCTACGTGGCCGCCAACCCCAGCCTGAAGATCCTGGACACGGAGTTTGCCGTGGAGGACTATGCCATCGCGCTCCAGAAGGGCAACACCGGGCTGCTGGAGGCCGTCAACGCCGCCATGGACGAGTTGAAGGCGGACGGCACCTTCCAGACCATCGTGGACAAGTACATCACCGCCGAGTAACAGCCATTTCAGTAAGGAAAAGGGCGGCCTTCAAAGGCCGCCCTTTTCCCTGCACCAGACACAGAAAGGAGAGGGGCCTATGTTCCAAGGGGCGATAGACTGGCTGGACAGGATCGGCCCACGGGTCTACACGGCGTTTGTGGAGGGGGACCGCTGGAAACTCTACCTGAAAGGGTTGGGCCTGACCCTGGAGATGACCGTGGTCGCCCTGTGCTTCGGCTTGGTCCTGGGGCTGATCGTGGCCGTGATCCGCACGGCCCATGATCAGCAGCGGGTGGACCGGCGGAAAAATCCCCTGCTGGGGCTTTTAAATGGGATCTGTCAGATTTACACCACCGTCATCCGGGGCACCCCCATGCTGGTCCAGCTGTTCATCTGGACCTTCGTCATCTTCCCCTCGGTCCGGAATAAAGTCCTGATCGGCTTCATCGGACTAGGGGTCAACTCGGGGGCCTATGTAGCGGAGATCGTCCGGGGAGGCTTGATGAGCGTGGACGTCGGCCAGTCCGAGGCCAGCCGCTCCCTGGGAATGAACTACGTGGACACCATGCGCTTCATCGTGGTCCCCCAGGCGTTCAAGAACATCCTGCCTTCCTTGGGCAACGAGTTTATCACGCTGTTTAAAGACACCTCTCTGGTGCAGGCCATCGGCGGCACAGAGCTGCTCTACTACGCCAGCACCATCGGCGGCAGGACCTTCGACTATATGCCACCCCTGATTGGCATTGCGGTGATGTATCTGGTGGTGGTGATTGTCCTGACCTGGCTCCAGAGCAAGCTGGAAAGGAGGCTGCGTCAAAGTGATCGACGTTAAAGGGCTCTCAAAATCCTTCGGCGACCATCTGGTGCTGGACAACATCGACCAGCACATCTCCCCGGGGGAGAAAGTGGTGGTCATCGGCCCTTCCGGCTCCGGAAAGTCCACCTTCTTGCGGTGTCTGAACCTGCTGGAGCAGCCTACCGCCGGCACGATCACCTTCGACGGCGTCGTCATCACCGACCCCAAGGTGGACATTGACGCCATCCGGCGGCAGATGGGCATGGTCTTCCAGCACTTCAACCTCTTTCCCAACATGACCATCCGCCGGAACATCACCCTGGCACCGGTGCGCACGGGACTCATGAAGCAGGAGGAGGCAGACGCCGAGGCCGCCAAGCTCCTGGAGCGGGTGGGCCTTACCGAAAAGGCCGATTCCTACCCCGCGCAGCTCTCCGGCGGACAGAAGCAGCGCATCGCCATCGTCCGGGCCTTGGCGATGAAGCCCAAGCTGATGCTTTTTGACGAGCCCACCTCCGCCCTGGACCCCGAGATGGTGGGCGAGGTGCTGGACGTGATGAAGGAGCTGGCCCGGGAGGGTATGACCATGGTGGTGGTCACCCATGAGATGGGCTTTGCCCGGGAGGTGGGTTCCCGGGTCATCTTCATGGATGGTGGGAAGATCGTGGAGGAAAACGAACCCCATGCCTTCTTTGCCGGCCCCAAAGAGCAGCGGACCATCGACTTCCTGTCGAAGG
Organism: Intestinimonas butyriciproducens; assembly: GCF_004154955.1. Taxonomy (NCBI): domain Bacteria; kingdom Bacillati; phylum Bacillota; class Clostridia; order Eubacteriales; genus Intestinimonas; species Intestinimonas butyriciproducens. Next base: position 180,124 of record NZ_CP011524.1, read on the forward strand.
TGCTGTAAGGCGGCCGGTCCCATTCGAGATGGGCGCCGCCCCTCGAGCTCCCCTGCCTGATTCGTACCGTCATTCAGTATGGGACGGAAGATTTTTCGACAAATGGAAAGCGCGGAGGCGATCGCCTCCGCGCTTTTTAACGGCTCCATCCGGTTTAATACGCCACGCCCCAGTAGATCATATGCTTGGCGGGCTTGCCACAGATGGCGCAGGTGTCTCCCAGGTGTTCCTGCTCGAAGGGGATGCACCGGGAGGAGACCCCGGCCTCCTCCTTCATGCGCAGCTCGCACTCCAGATCGCCGCACCACATGGTCTTGGCAAAGCCGCCGCGCTGGGCCATCTTCTCCTTGACCTCTTCCAGGGAGGCGCAGGCGTAGGTGTTCTCCTCCAGGTTCCGCTTGGCGCGGGCGTAGAGCCCGTCGTGGACGGCGTCCAGCAGTTCCCGGACTTTGTCCTCCAACTGGCCGAGAGGGACGAAGACCTTTTCGCCGCTGTCCCGGCGGGCGATGACGCACTGGTCCTTCTCGATATCCTTGGGGCCGATCTCCACCCGGAGGGGCACGCCTTTCATCTCGTACTCGGCGGCCTTCCAGCCCATGGACTGCTCGGAGTCGTCCATCCTGGCGCGGATACCGGCGGCCTGAAGGCGCGCCAGAAGGGTGGCGGCATGGTCTAGTACGCCGGGCTTGTGCTGGGCCACAGGAATGACCACCGCCTGGATGGGGGCGATGCGGGGGGGCAGCACCAGACCGTTGTTGTCGCCGTGGGTCATGATGATGCCGCCGATCATGCGGGTGCTGACGCCCCAGGAGGTCTGGTGGGGATAGTGGAGCTGGTTGTCTCTGCCGGTGAAGGTGATGTCGAAGGCGCGGGCAAAGCCGTCGCCGAAATAGTGGCTGGTGCCCGCCTGGAGGGCCTTGCGGTCGTGCATCATGCACTCCACCGTGTAGGTCTCCTCCGCGCCGTTGAACTTCTCCTTTTCAGTCTTCCGGCCCCTGACCACGGGCATGGCCAGCACGTTCTCCATAAAGTCGGCATAGACGCCCAGCATCCGCTGGGTCTCCTCCCGGGCTTCGTCTTCCGTGGCGTGCATGGTGTGGCCCTCCTGCCAGAGAAATTCCCGGTGGCGCAGGAAGGGGCGGGAGGTCTTTTCCCAGCGGAGCACGCTGCACCACTGGTTGTAGAGCTTGGGCAGGTCGCGATGGGAGTGAATGATGTTCTTGTAGTGCTCACAGAAGAGCGTCTCGGAAGTGGGGCGGATACAGTAGCGCTCCTCCAGCTTTTCGCTGCCGCCGTGGGTGACCCAGGCGCACTCCGGGGCAAAGCCCTCCACATGGTCTTTCTCTTTCTGCAAGAGGGACTCGGGGATGAGCATGGGCAGATACACGTTTTCGTGGCCGGTTTTTTTGAACTCCGCATCCATGAGGCGCTGGATGTTTTCCCAGATGGCATAGCCATAGGGGCGGTAGATGAACATGCCCTTGATGCTGGAGTAGTCGATGAGCTCGGCCTTGGTGCACACGTCGGTGTACCATTTGGCGAAGTCCACTTCCATATCCGTGATCTGCTCCACCTGCTTCTTGTCTGCCATAGTCTATCTCAATCCTTTACGAATCAAATTCACCGCTTATTGTATGAGGAAACGGGTGAAAAGTCAAGTATGGGGGCCGATCTTCCTCCTCTTGGGATCAAACGGCCGCCCGCCGACCCGTATATTTTGCATCAAAAGCCGCAAACTGTCTCTGTAAGGGGGTGCGGGAGATGCGTATCGGGATCTGGGAGCGGAACGAGGGCCTGCGGGAGGTCATACTGGAAGGTCTGCGGGCGGCGGGGGCGGAACCGCCCGTCCTGGAGGCAGGGGCCCATCCGGCGGACTTTTCAGGGGAGCTGGACCTGCTGGTGATCTCACCGGAGGCGGTGGGATGGGCGGGGGCCGGACAGATCCACGCTGGGACCGTGCTCCTGAGCGGTGCCGCGGGGCCCCTTGCACGGGTCCTGCGGACAGAGAGGGCCGTGAGCTATGGGACCTCGGCACGGGATACGCTGACCCTCTCCAGCCTGGAGGGGGATCAGATCTGTGTGGCGATTCAGCGGGACATCGTCACCGTATCCGGCGCCGTGGTGGAGCGGCAGGAGCTGGTGCTCCCCTTTCCGCCGGGGCGCTCCCCCCTGCCCTGGCTGTGCGCCGTGGGGGCGCTGCTTCTGATGGATGTACCGCCGGAGAGGCTGGAATAGCGTGCAGAGAGGGAGGAGCTTGGCGCTCCTCCCTCTCTGCACGTCTATTGCGCCAGGCCGTCCAGGGCGGCCTGGGCCGCCTGGCTGTCGTTGGCCACCACAAGCAGGACGGAGCTGCCGGATTCCTTCACAATGGCCTGCTCCAGCTTGGGAAGCTCAGAGGGGAGGTACCCCTCGCAGGCGTCCTTCTGGTCGGATACCCGGGCTTCCAGGGCCTTACGGGCGTTGGCAGCCTCCTCCTGTGTGGAAAAGACCAGCACGGCGATCTCCTCCGCGGTGGCACCGGTGGAGGTATAGACCGCAGCCGCTTCCGGCTGGGACTCCAGGCCATAGAGGCTGGAGATCAGATCGGCGTCCAGCGCCTCCAGGGTCTCGGAAAAGGCGCCGGAGTCCAGCAGGGCCTGGGCGGTGGCATCGGGGTCGTATGCCCCGGCGGGCGCCCCGCCGCCGGAACAGGCGGCCAGGATCAGGGTGAACGCCAGTGCCGCGCAGAGAGAAAACAGTTTTTTCATCATAGATACTCCTTATGCTTCCGTCCCCTCCGCCTGCCCCTGGCCGGCCCGATAGGCCTCCGGGTCCACGGTGTGGGTTTTGAGGTATCCATACCACTTTTCGTACCAACTCCGGGTGAAGTGGATGCCGTCGGTGGTGCTCTCGGCGGGGAGTGTGCCGCTGTCATCCGCCATCACGGACTGGACGTCTACGTAGACGGCGCGCTTGTCCGCACAGACTCGGCGGAGGATCTCATTGTAGTTGGCCACATTTTCATTGTTGAGCCAGGCGGCCGGGTTCATCTGGTGGGCCTTTTCCGGCTCCACCGGGATCAGGGACTGTATGTAGATCACAGCCTCCGGCTGCCGGACGCGGATCTCGTCGATCAGAAGGGCGAAGGCATCCTGGAAAGCCTGGTCGTCGCCGTAGCCCAGCTCATTGATGCCGAACATGACATAGACCTTGCCGTACTGTTTTTCCTCCAGCCATGCCAGCGCCGTTTTTTTGTCGCCCACCCCGTTCTTGGGAATGGCCTTGGCGTCCACGCCGCCGGTGCCGGTGACCTGAAAGACCATGAGGGACTTATAGGCCAGAAAGTCCGCGCCGCGGATGCCGCTGTAGAGCCGAAGACCGTCGGAGCGGGAATCCCCGAGAAAGACGGCGTCGGAAAACCAGTCGTCCTCCACCGCGCCGGTCTCCGGGGCGGGGAGGGAGAAATCCAGCGCCGGGGCCGGCACAGGAGTGGGCTCCGGCGCTGCGGAGGGGATGGCGGACGCTGTGGAAGGCGGGAGCACGGCGTCCGTCGGGGCGGAGACCGCAGCGGACGGACCGGGCTGCTGGGCCAGGGCCCCCAGGGAGAGGGCACCCAGCACCCCGGCGCACAGGAACACCGCGGCCAGCAGCAGCCGTCTGCGGTGGCCCAGGGTCCCATTGTCGTTTTTCTCCAGGACGCGCTTTCCGTCCTTCTGCTCTGTCATGGGTTCAGGTGCTCCTCTCTCGTCTGTCTCGATCCGCCCAGGATCAGGCGGCGGACGTCGCCGTAGTCGGCGGCGGTATAGGTGGGAAACGCGTCCGGCGCGGGGGGCAGACCGCCGGGATTGTACCAGATGGTGTCGATCCCGGCGGCAATGCCGCCCTTGATGTCGGACTGGAGGCCGTCCCCCACCATGACGGCGCGGGACTTGTCCCGCACCCCCATCCCGGCAAAGGCGCGGTCAAAAAAGGCCCTCTGGGGCTTCTGCGCGCCCAGTTCCTCCGAGATGTATACCCCCTCCAGCCAGGGAGAGAGCGGGGAAGCCGCCAGCCGGGTGTGCTGGACCCGGGCCACCCCGTTGGTGGCCAGCGCCAGCCGGCACCCGCCCCGGACCAGGTCCCGGCACAGCGCTTCGGCCCCAGGCAGGAGACGGCTGCAAGCCGCCATGTGGGACAGGTAGTCCCGGTTGAAGGCAGCCGGATCGTCCGTACCGCCCAGGACCCGGGTGAGCAGGCGAAAGCGCTCCACCAGCAGAAATTCCTGAGTGACCTCGCCGCGGTCAAAGGCGGACCAGAGGTCCCGGTTGAAGCCCAGGTACAGCGCTTCGGTTTCCGGCGTGGCGGGGTAGCCGCGCTCCTCCAGGACCAGCCGCAGAGCGGCGTGCTCGGCGGCGTCGAAGTCGAAGAGTGTGTTGTCGGCATCTAAAAAGACGATGTCATAGCGGGGCATAGCGACCTCCTGAGAAAAGAATTGCGTCCGACATACAAGCGCTATATCCTCCGCCTGCGGCGCAGGGCGGTGTACATGCGCATCAGGGAGGAGACCACCAGCACCCCCACCGCCAAGGCGCCCGCAATGCTCAGCGTATGCATTCCTGTGCTGAGGAAACGCTCGGTGTCGCCGTTGAGGGCGTACTCCATCATGTTGTAGATGCCGGCGCCGGGGACCAGGGGGAGAAAGGCCACCAGCATATAGCCGGTGACGGGGCACTTGCGGACCCGGGCCATCCCCTCGGAATAGGCCGAGAGAAAGACGGCGGCCCAGAAATACTGCATCAGGTCGTGATAGCCCGTGAGGGGGCCGGCGATCAGATAGACCAGCCACGCGAGACCGCCGCCCAGAGAGCAGATGACCGCGCCCAGGCCCCGGATGTTAAAGGGAACGCAGAAGCCCAGACAGGCGGCAAAGGCGTAGAAACAGGGGAGGAACCAATCCAGAAACGGCATTCAGGCGGCACCTCCCAGCATGCGGGCAAGGCTCAGCGCCAGTCCGGTGCCCAGCGCGATGCCCGCGCCGGTGAGCAGCGCCTCGGCAAACTTGGAGAGGCCGGAGAGCATATCCCCCGCCATGATGTCACGCATAAAATTGGTGATGACCACACCGGGGGCCAGGGCCATAATGGCGCCGATGATGATGAGGTTGGTGTGGGTTCCCAGTCCCAGCGCCACCAGGACCACTGCCGCCAGGGCGCTGACAAATCCGCCGGCAATGGTTTTGAAAAAAAGGTTGGTGCCCAGCCGGCTCATAAAGATGAGCGAAATGCCGATGGCCACGCCGCAGAGGCCGCTGGCCGCAGCATCGGCCAGGGTCCCGCCAAAAAAGAGACAGAAGGCGGCGGTGCCGAGAAAATAGGCCGAGAGCTGCTGGGGGGTGGAAAAATACGTCTGGTCCGCCGCGGCGGTCTGGAGCGCCTCCCAGGCCTGGTCCAGATCCGGGGTCTCGGCGCAAAGGCAGCGGCACAGCGCGTTGAGCGCCTCGATCTTGCGCACGTTGGTGCCGTGAGGGCCCACCCGGCGCATCCGGGTGAGGGGCTTCTGCCCCGGTGAGGAAATACCCACGATGATACAGTTGGGAATGGCAAAGACCTCCCCGGGACCCGCGCCATAGGCCTGCAGCAGGTAGCGGACCGACTCCTCCACCCGGTAGATCTCAGCCCCGCTCAGGAGCAGGTGATAGCCCAGCTCACCGCTCAGGGTCAGCAGCTTGTCGTAATCCAAGAGCGCCCTCCTCTCCAAGTGGGCTGTTTCGGTGCAATTCAATAGGATATCTCATTTGTCCCGTGGATGCAAGCGGGAAGGACCTGAAAAGCGGTCATTTTTCCACGGCCTGCCGTTGGCCGGCCAGGGCGGTGAGGGCAACGCCCGCCAGAATGAGGGCGCAGCCCAGCAGGGAACGGCGGGAGACCGATTCGGCGAGGGCCAGGCAGCCCACCGCTACGCTGGTGATAGGCTCAAGCATGGAGAAGAGGGCTGCCGAGCTGGCGCCCAGGAGGCGGATGCCCCGCTGGAGCAGAGACACGGCCAGAAAGGAGGTGGAGACGGCCAGCAGAAAGGAGAGACCCAGGGCGGCTGGAGGCAGCGCGAGCCGGAGCTGGTGGGTGGGAAGGCCCACCGCCAGCATGGCTGCGGCATTGAGAAGCCCCATATAGCATGCCGCCTTGTGCGGGTGCATATCCCGCAGCGCCGTTTTGTCAAGGCCGATGAGATAGCATGCGTAGGTCAAAGCTGAGGAGGAGGCCAGGAGGACTCCCCTTGGATCTGTTCCGGCGCCCAGCTCCAAAAGGCAGAGGGCGCCCAGCCCGGAGAGACCCAGAGCGAACAGCTTCCATGGACCCAGGCGCTCCCGGAAGCGCGCACGGCACAGCAGGGCAGTAAGGGCCGGATAGAGAAAATGGAGGGTGGTCGCCATACCGGTGGGGATATATAGATAGGACTGGTAGAGCATAAGGGTGGTGGTGACCCGAAAGCCCGCTCCCATCAGCAGGAGCAAGCCCGCCTCCCGCCGAGTGAGGCGCAGGGAAACCCCCTCCAGCCCCAGAAGCGCCAACAGCACCGGCACCGCCATCAGGTTCCGATAAAAGGTGAGGGTAACGGCATTGCCGCCCATGGAATAGATCCGGCTGGCCACCGCGGGTGTGACGCCGAAGAGCACGGCGGAGGCGGCGGAGAAAACCATCCCCCTTTTCGGGCCGGGGTCAGCCATTTCCGGAGGAGCACTTGGCGGCGTCGATGGCCAGGACGATCATGAGGGACAGCAGAGCATTCCGGGGCTCCGGTATATCCAAAGTATAGACGTCCGTCCAGTGAAAAAGTTCTTTGGAGCAGCGCATGATTTCCACACCGGCCCCGTCGGTGACGGAGTAGTCCCACTCCAGCCAGTCGCCGTTTACCACCCAGTCATTGCAGTCCAGGGTAAAGACGGGCTGAAAGAAGGTGAACTCCTTTTTGATCTGTCCCAGATAGTTTTTCCCCACATAGAGGGCAAAACGGGGCAGGAGGGTGAGCACCTCTTCCTGGACGCGGCCCAAATAGGCGCCCTGGGCGTCGTGGATCTCCAGCCGGTGGCCCCAGGAGAGCTTGCCCTCCACGGTGAAGACAGTGTTCCCGCCCTCGTCGTAGATGTCATAGCTGTCAAACCAAGAGAGAAAGCGCTGTTTGAAGAGGAGACGCATGGCTCACTTCCCCCCTTGAAGGGAGCGGGCGATCTCCGCACGCTCTGCCTGGAGCTCATCCGCCAGGCGGGACAGGCTCCAGCTCTGATTGGTGGCGGTGAGGACTGCTTTTAGGGCGGCGGGGGCTCCACACGCCTTGAAAGCGTCCAGCACCGTATCCAATCGCTCCCGGGAAAAGCCGCAGAAGACCATGACCGGCTCCGCCGGACGGGGATACTCCCTCGCGGAGGGGGGGACAGACAGCCCGGAGAGTCCGGCCAGCTCACCCAGCGGCCGGCAGAGCTGCGGGTGAGACACCACCCGCAGCTCCGCTCCATGGGCTGCCAGGATAGAACGAAGCTGGGATGGATCGGCCAGAGGAAGGGGATGATAATAGAGAACCAGTTCCATAGAAATACCTCCCTGTAAAATACAAATCAGCTCCGGGATCAATCGGGACTAAGAGAGCTCGCGCTTGGAGAAAAAGTAGCCGTCGATCCGCTGGACAAGCTCCCAGCCCTCAGGCCCCAATTGATTCAAAGACACTTCAAACTCCTGCGCTATTTTTTTCAAACTGCTTTGTGCGCATCGCCAAAGAGGTCGCAATGGGAATGACTTTGTATTCAAATCTTTTCATGGGAGGGGCCTTCGTTCCAATTTTATCTCTGTTTGTTGCGGAGCTGCTCTCCCACGGCGGCAAATGCTGCACGATGGGAGGAGCACCTGGATTTCGAGACGCCCTACCCGACTTCTCTTTGCAGCAGCAGCACCGTCTCCACATGGGCGGTCCGGGGAAACATGTCCACGGCCACGGCCTTTTCCGGTCGGTAGCCCGACTCATGCAGACGGCGGACGTCCCGGGCCAGGGTCGCCGGGTCACAGGAGACATAGACCACCCGGGCGGGGGTCATATCGGCGATGGCGTCGCAGACTTCGGCGGAGAGGCCTTTGCGGGGCGGGTCCACACAGATCACGTCGGGGCGGAGCCCCTGCATGGCCAGGTGCTGGGCCGCCGTGCCCGCGTCGCCGCAGAGAAAATCCGCATTGGTGATGCCGTTCCGGGCGGCGTTGGCCTTGGCGTCGGTGACGGCGGAGGGAACGATCTCCGCACCGATGACCTTGCCCGCGCGCCGGGCCATGACCAGAGAGATGGTACCGATACCGCAGTAGAGGTCCAGCACCAGCTCGTGCCCGGTGAGTCCGGCAAACGCCAGGGCCTGTTCATAGAGGACCTCTGCCTGGTCCCGATTCACCTGGTAGAAGGAGGGGACCGAGATGCGGAAGGTGAGGCCGCAGAGGGTGTCGTCCAGCCAGGGATGGCCCCAGAGGGACCGCAGCTCCCGCCCCAGCACCACATTGGTCCGCTCCTGATTGACCGATACCGCCACGCCGGCCAGCCCCGGCGCGGCGGCGCGGAGGGCCGAGACCAGCGCCTCCTCCCCGGGGAGGGGTTTGGCGCTGTTGACCACCAGGCAGCACAGGACCTGCGTCCGGGAGAAGCGGAGATAGAGGTGACGGAGCAGGCCGGTATGGGTTTCTTCCTCATAGGCGGGCACACCCCACTCCAGCATCCAGGCCAGAACGGCCCGGCGGAGGGCGGAAGCGGTCTCCGGCTGGAGCAGGCAGTCCTCCACGTTGACCACGTCGTGGCTCCGGGCACGGAAGAAGCCGATCCTGGGGCCTGGGGCCACGGGAAGCTGGACCTTGTTCCGGTAGCGGAGCGTATTTTCCGCGCCTAATATTTCGGAAACCGGGAGGTCTACGCCCCCGATGCGCCGGAGCGCGTCCTCCACCCGCCGGCGTTTGGCCTCCAGCTCGGCGGAGTAGCGCATGTGGCGGAACTGGCAGCCGCCGCACTTGGGGTAATAGGGGCAGTCGGCGGCCACGCGCGCCGGAGAGCCATCCACCAGAGCGTGGACCCTGCCCCAGATGGCGGTTTTGCCCACCTTGAGAAGCTGCACGTCGCAGACCTCGCCGGGAATGCCGCCGGAGACAAAGACCACCTGTCCGTCCAGGCGGGAGATCCCCTCGCCCGCCAGACCGCAGCGTTCGATGGTCAGGCGGACGATATCATTTTTCTTCGGCATAGGGAAACTACCTCTCTTTTGTGGAATGGGATTTACAGCGTGGGGCTCAGAAGGTCCTCCAACTCGGAGTAGGGGATGGAGAACTCCAAAAGACCGGCGGCATAAGGGGCCACGGTGTCGGGCTGGAAGTAGAAGACAAAGCCGTCCTCCGTGAGGTAAAAATACTCGTCCTTGAATTCCGAGGAGAGTGTGTCGGCACTGTAGCCGGAGAGGGCATCCTTTCCGGAGAGGGTCTCCAGGATGCGGGTCCGGGCGGCCTCCGGATCGGTAAAGAAGCTGCTCAGCGTCAGCCTTTCTCCGGTGGCGAGGTCAAACTGCTCGGAGAACTGGTAGTTGGCCGGGTGGGCCGCCCCGGTGACGGAGTTGGCGTAATAGCTGCGCACCACGCTCACCAGGTCCTTGGTCTCCAGGGAGAAGCGGTAGCCGGACTCCTCGCCGAAGGGGAGAAACTCCCCGCCGGTGGCCTTGGTAACGGCGTAGTCGTCGGCGGCGTAGCCCGCCAGCTCGCCGGCAGTGGCCATATAGGCCGCCCCCTCGGCGGCATAGTAGCTGCTGATTTCGGACCAGGCGGGGTTCTGGTCGGCGTTTTCCACATCGGGAAAGACATATTTAACCGACATGACCAGTGTGCCGTCCTCCGCGGTGTAATCCCGCTGGAAGGTCTGCTCGCTCCAGGTGAGGACCTGGGGGGTGGGCGAGGGGGAGGACGGAGCGGCGTCCTGCGGCGCGCCGGAGGACGAGGGCGTGGGTGAGGCCGGAGTCGTGGACGAGGCGGCGGGCGTCCGGGTATTGGACGGGCCCCCGGACGTACAGGCGGACAGCGCCAGCACGAGGGCCAGCATAAGCGGAAACAGTCTTGCAGATCTTATGTTCATGTTCCTATATCCTTTCTGCGGACGGGTGGAGCTTACGCCTCCTATTGTATCATTCCGCGCCGCCGCCGTAAACCGGAAATCTGTGCGGGAAGCGGGCCCGAAGCCCAAGGGGGCGGAAGGCGGTCAGGGCTTTTTTGTTTACAATTTTGTCTTTTTTCTTTTTGCTTAATATGGTATACTAGGCTGATTCCATATGGAAAGGTGTACGATAAGATATGGGTTTGCTCAAAAAGCTCTTCGGGACCACCTCGGAGAAGGAATTGAAGGCGATCTCCCCCATCGTGAATAAAATCGAGGCGCTGGAGCCGGAATACGCCGCCCTGACGGACGAGCAGCTCCAAGCCAAGACGCCGGAGTTCAAGCAGCGCTATCAGAACGGCGAGAACCTGGACGCCCTGCTGCCCGAGGCGTTTGCCGCCTGCCGGGAGGCGGCCTGGCGGGTGCTGGGCATGAAGCCCTACCGGGTGCAGCTCATCGGCGGCATCATCCTCCATCAGGGCCGCATCGCCGAGATGAAGACCGGCGAAGGCAAGACCCTGGTGGCCACCCTTCCGGCCTATCTGAACGCCCTGACCGGCGAAGGGGTCCACATCGTTACCGTCAACGACTATCTGGCCAAGCGCGACAGCGAGTGGATGGGCAAGGTCTATCGTTTTATGGGCCTCTCCGTGGGCCTGGTGATCCACGGCGTGCAGGGCCCGGACAAGCACCGCGCCTATGAGGCCGATATCACATACGGCACCAACAATGAATTCGGTTTCGATTACCTCCGGGACAACATGGCCATCTACAAGCAGGAAATGGTACAGCGGGGCCATTCCTTTGCCATCGTGGACGAGGTGGACTCCATCCTCATCGACGAGGCCCGCACCCCCCTCATCATCTCCGGCCAGGGCGACGAGTCCACGCAGCTCTACACCATCGTGGACAATTTTGTCTCCAGGCTCACATGCAAGACCGTGGCCTCCGTGGACGAGAAGGAGGAGGAGGACCCCAACGAGACGGCCGACTATATCGTGGATGAGAAGGCCCGCACCGTCACCCTTACCGCCAACGGCATCCGCAAGGCCGAGCAGGCCTTTCATCTGGAGAACCTGGCCGACCCGGAGAACACCACCCTCTCCCATCACATCAACCAGGCCATCCGGGCACGGGGCCTCATGAAGCGGGACATCGACTATGTGGTGAAGGACGGCGAAGTCATCATCGTAGACGAGTTCACCGGGCGGCTGATGTTTGGGCGGCGCTACTCCGAGGGCCTGCATCAGGCCATCGAGGCCAAGGAGCATGTGACCGTGGCACGGGAGTCCAAGACGCTGGCCACCATCACCTTCCAGAATTACTTCCGCCTTTACGACAAGCTCTCGGGCATGACCGGTACGGCCATGACCGAGGAAGACGAGTTCAACGGCACTTACAGCCTGGATGTGGTGGAGATCCCCACCAATAAGCCCCTGGCCCGAGTAGATCACCACGACGTGGTCTATAAGAACGAGGCGGGCAAGTACCGGGCTATCATCCAGCAGATCGAGGAGTGCCACGCCAAGGGCCAGCCCGTTCTGGTGGGCACCATCTCCATCGAGAAGTCCGAGCTGCTCTCCGGCATGCTCAAAAAGAAGGGCATCCAGCACAATGTCCTGAACGCCAAGAACCATGAGAAAGAGGCCGAGATCGTGGCGCAGGCCGGCAAGTACGGCGCGGTCACCGTGGCCACCAACATGGCCGGGCGCGGTACCGACATCATGCTGGGAGGCAACGCCGAGTTCCTGGCCAAGAACGACCTGCGCAAGGCGGGCCTCTCCGACGAGCTCATCGCCGAGGCCACCGGCTTTGCGGAGACGGAGAATGAAGAGATCCTCAATGCCCGAAAACTCTTCTCCGAAGCGGAGGCCAAGTACAAGGCGGCCATCAAGCCGGAGGCGGACAAGGTCCGGGCGGCGGGCGGCCTCTTTATCCTGGGCACCGAGCGGCACGAGTCCCGCCGCATCGACAACCAGCTCCGGGGCCGCGCCGGCCGACAGGGAGACCCCGGCGAGACCCGGTTCTACCTGTCCCTGGAGGACGATATCATGCGCCTGTTCGGCTCCGAGCGGGTCATGGGCATGATGGAGAAGCTGGGTGTGGATGAGGACACGCCCATCGAGCAGAAGATGCTCACCAATGCCATCGAGTCCGCCCAGAAGCAGGTGGAGTCCAAGAACTTCCAGCAGCGCAAGAACGTGCTGGAGTACGACGACGTGATGAATACCCAGCGCGAGGTCATCTACAAACAGCGCCGGCAGGTGCTGGACGGCGAAGACATGAAGGCCAGCGTGGAGAACATGATCCGCACCACGATCCAGAACGCCATCCACGGCCGCATGGGCGAACAGAAGCACATGGACGCGGAGTCCTTCCGGGAAGCCATGGCCCCCTTCCGCGGGGTGTTCCTGGCCTCCGAGGAACTCAAGCTTACCGACGAGGAGCTCCAGAAGTACACCGCCGAGGAGCTGTGCGAGATGGTGGAGACGCGGGCCTTCGACATCTACCAGAAGAAGGAGCAGGCCCTGGGCGCGCCCCTGATGCGCGAGCTGGAGCGGGTCATGATGCTCCGGGTGGTGGACGAGTACTGGATGGAGCATCTGGACAACATGACCGAACTGCGCCAGGGCATCGGCCTGCGGGCTTACGGCCAGAACGATCCGGTGGTGGAATACAAGCGCGAGGGCTACGCCATGTTCGAGGAGATGATCGCGGCCATTCAGGAGGAGACGGTGCGCCGCGTGTTCATCGTGCGGGTGCAGACCAACGCCCAGACCGTGGAGCGCAAGCGGGTGGCCAAGGTCACCGGCACCTCCGGCGGCGATGGCACGGTGAAGCAGCAGCCGGTGGTCCACAAAGGCGAAAAAATCGGCCGCAACGACCCCTGCCCCTGCGGCAGCGGACTGAAGTGGAAGAAGTGCACCTGTAAGGAGTACCACCCCGATCTGCAGTGACAAGAGAGCAAGCGAGGGCAATATGAAGATCATTGACCGGACCCGAAACGGCGTTACGTTTCTGTCCGCCGACGGCTTTGAGGCCGTCGGCGGCGTGGCCCACGGGTTTTCCACCCGCCTGGGCGGCGTGAGCACAGGCATTTATGAGAGCATGGACCTGGGCACCACCCGGGGAGACGAGCCCGGACATGTCCGGGAAAATTACCGGCGCTTTTTCGCCGCCATCGGTGCGGATGCGGACAGCATCGCCATGTCCAATCAGATCCACAGCGATCTGGTCCGCCCCGTCACCTGTGCCGACGTCAAAAGGGATCTCTACGATGTGGAGCCCTATGAGGTGGATGGTCTGGTGACGGACATCCCCGGCGTCAGTCTGGTGGTGTTTGGGGCGGACTGCCTGCCCGTCCTGTTTTACGACCCGGTGCGCCGGGTGGCGGCTGCGGCCCATGCTGGCTGGCGGGGGACCGCCGCGGGCATCGTGGAGCGGGCTGTGGAGAAAATGGCATTCTACGGCTCCCGTCCGGAGGATATTCTGGCTGCCATCGGACCGGGAATCTCCAGATGCTGTTTCGAGACCCACGAGGACGTGCCCAACGCCATGACGTCGGCGCTGGGCGTGTGCGCCACACCCTATATCGATCCCATTGAGAACGGAAAGTTCAAGGTGGACCTGAAGGGGATCAACGCCATGCGCCTGGAGCGGGCTGGGCTGCTCCCGGAGCACATCGCCGTGTCCGGAGACTGCACCGCCTGCCACCCTGAAAAATACTGGTCTCACCGGGTCACAAACGGCGTCCGGGGAAGCCAGGCGGCTGTGATCGAGCTGCTGAAATAAGAAAAAAGAGCGAAAAGGGGAATGGTATGTGCCGCTTTTCGCTCTTTCCTATCCTGCTTTTGCCGGGAGGCGAGCCATGAAGCGAAAACACCCCCTCCATTTGAGTTTGATCGGGATACTGGCAGCGGCCCTCCTGCTGGGGCTGGGCGGGTGCAGCGTGGAGGAGACGCTGCCCGCCCCCACGCCCACCCCCGCGCCGTCGGCGGAGACGACGGCCCCGCTGGAGTTCGCCCTGCCCATGTCGGAGGGCAGCCTCCACCCCCTTCTCAGCACCGATAAAGTGAATCTGACCCTGGGGGGCCTCATCTGGGAGGGGCTTTTTGCGCTGGACCGGACCTTCACGCCCCAGCCGGTGCTCTGTCAGAGCTACAGCGTCAGCGAGGACGGTCTCACCTGGAGCTTCCAGCTCCGCAGCGGTGTCACGTTTTCCGACGGGACTCCCCTCACCGCCGAAGAGGCCGCCACCTCTCTCAACCTGGCCCGGAGCGCACAGTCCCGCTTTGCGGGCCGGCTCTCCGGCATCCGAAGCGTTGCCGCGGAGGAGGGGGCGGTCACCGTGGTCCTGAGCGCCCCCAATGGGGCGCTGCCCGCCCTGCTGGATATCCCCATCGTCAAGGGCGATGGGGACGCCCCTCTGGGGACCGGACCCTATGTGCTGGAGGGGGGAGAAGCCCCCCGGCTGGCCACCCGGTCCGGCTGGTGGCAGAACAAGTCCCTGCCCGTGGATGCCATCCCCTTGCGGAGCATCAGGGAGGCGGATGACCTTATCTATGCCTTCGACACCGGGGATGTCTCCCTGGTGACGGCCGATCTCACCGGCACCAATGCCCTGGGCTTTGCCGGGGACTATGAGGTATGGGACTACCCCACCTCCACCATGCTGTTCATCGGCTACAACGCCTCCTCCGGGCCCTGCGCCGACGCCGCGCTCCGCCGGGCCTTGGACCGGGGTTTTGACCGGACCACCGCCGCCGTGGCGCTCCTCTCCCGGCACGCCCAGGCGGCGGCACTGCCTGTGCCGCCCGACAGCCCCCTTTACGATGAGACGCTGGCGCAGCGCCGGAGCTACTCGCCGCAGGCGCTCTCGGAGCTGCTGACCCAGGCTGGCTATGAGAAGGACGGCGATGGCCTGTGGGGCAAGGGGCGGCGGACGCTGGCGCTCACCTTCCTGGTGAACACGGACAATACCTTCCGCTTGGCCGTGGCTGAATATCTGGCCGAGGAGCTCACCCGGTCAGGGATCACGGTGGACCTGCAGAAGCTCTCCTGGGCCGACTACCAGAAGGCGCTCTCCGCCGGGAAATTTGACCTTTATCTGGGCGCCACCGCCCTCTCCGCCGACTTTGACCCCGGGCTGCTGACGAAGGTGGGAGGAAGCCTGAACTTCGGGGCCTTCCAGAGCGGGGAGATCGGCGCGCTGCTGGCCGCCTACCAGCGCGCCTCCGGCGCGGAACGGGAGTCCGCCGCCCGGTCCCTCTGGGAGGGCCTGGAGCGGGAGGCCCCGTTCACGGTGCTCTGTTTCAAGAACCAATCCGTATTGACCCAGTGGGGGGCCGTCAGCGGCCTCTCCCCCACCCAGAACAACCCCTTTTCCGGCATTGAAAACTGGACCCTGGGGAGCTGAGCGCTCCGCCGCGACCGATACAGGCGCGAAGAAACAGACGAGGGAGAATGAGACATGGAGAAGGTATTTCGCTGTTACGTAGAGAAACGGCCGGGTTTTGACGGTGCGGCCCGGGCCCTGTGCCGGGAGCTTACCGAGGAGCTGGGGATCTCCAGCCTCACGGGGGTGCGCATCCTCAACCGCTACGATGTGGAGGGCGTGAGCCCCCAGGTCTACGCCCAGGCGGCGGCCACGGTCTTTTCCGAGCCCCAGGTGGACGCCGTGTATGAAGAGGAGCTGCCCGACATGACGGGGGCGCCCTGCCGCCTGGTGGCGGTGGAGGCCCTGCCCGGACAGTACGACCAGCGGGCGGACTCCGCCAGCCAGTGCATCCAGCTTCAGACCGGCGGGGAGCGGCCCCTTTGCGCCACGGCCGCCGTCTATATCCTCCAGGGCCAGGTGGACGACGCCGACCTTGCAAAGGTGAAGAAGTACCTCATCAACCCTGTGGAAGCCAGGGAGGCGGCGCTGGACAAGCCCCGGACCCTCTCCCAGCACTATTCCGCTCCGGGCAGGGTGAAGGTGCTGGCGGGCTTCCGGGACCTGGATGACGACGGGTTGGAGCATATGCTCCAGGCGTACGGCCTGGCCATGGACGTCAACGACCTGAAGTTTTTTCAGCGCTATATGCGGGAGGAAGAGCAACGGGAGCCCACCCTCACCGAGCTGCGCCTGGTGGACACCTATTGGTCCGATCACTGCCGCCACACCACCTTCTCCACCCACATCGACAAGGTAGAGATCCTGGAGCCTGCGGTGGAGGAGGCCTACCGGCAGTATCTGGCCGCCCGGGTGGAGGTCTATGGGGAGGAGAAGGCCGCTCGGCGGCCCCAGACGCTGATGGACCTGGCCACCATCGCCACCAAGGTCCTCAAAAGGCGGGGCGTGCTCCAGCGGCTGGACGAGTCCGAGGAGATCAACGCCTGCTCCGTCCACGTCACCGCCACGGTGGATGGGCAGGAGGAGGACTGGCTCCTCATGTTCAAGAACGAGACCCACAACCACCCCACCGAGATCGAGCCCTTCGGCGGCGCGGCCACCTGCATCGGCGGCGCCATCCGGGACCCCCTGTCCGGCCGGTCCTATGTGTACCAGGCCATGCGCGTCACCGGCTGCGGCGACCCCCGCACCCCGCTGGACCAGACCATGGAGGGCAAGCTGCCCCAGCGGAAGCTGTGCACCACCGCGGCGGCGGGATACTCCTCCTACGGCAATCAGATCGGTCTGTGTACCGGTATGGTGAGCGAGATCTACCACCCCGGCTATGTGGCTAAGCACATGGAGGTGGGGGCCGTGGTGGGCGCGGCCCCGGCGGCCAACGTCATCCGGGAGACGCCCGCGCCCGGCGACAAGGTCATCCTGCTGGGCGGACGCACCGGGCGGGACGGCATCGGCGGCGCTACCGGCTCCTCCAAGAGCCATGACCTCAAGAGCCTGGACACCATGGCCTCCGAGGTCCAGAAGGGCAATGCCCCGGAGGAGCGGAAGATCCAGCGCCTGTTCCGCGACCCGGCGGTGACCCGGCTCATCAAGCGCTGCAACGACTTCGGGGCGGGCGGCGTGTCCGTGGCCATCGGCGAGCTGGCCGATGGGCTCTCCATCGACCTGGACCAGGTCCGCAAAAAATACGACGGCCTGGACGGCACGGAGCTGGCCATTTCCGAGAGCCAGGAGCGCATGGCCGTGGTGGTGGCCGACGGGGACGTGGAGCGGTTCATCGCCGCCGCCAACGCAGAAAACCTGGAGGCCTATGTGGTGGCTGAGGTCACACAGAGCCCCCGTATGGTGATGCGTTGGGGCGGGAAGGTCATCGCAGACCTCTCCCGGGCCTTCCTCTCCTCCAACGGGGCGGACAAGCACACCGCCGTCACCGTGCCGCCCGTGCAGCGGGCAGGGGCCGGCGTCGCCCAGGATCTGCGGGGGCTGGCCGCCGAGCTGAATCTGGGCCTCCAGCGGGGGCTGGGAGAGCGGTTCGACGCCTCCATCGGCGCGGGCTCGGTGCTGATGCCCTTTGGCGGAAGGACCCAGACCACCCCCACCCAGGCCATGGCCGCCCTGCTGCCGGTGGGCCCCGGGCGGGAGACGGACCTCTGCTCGGTAATGGCGTGGGGCTTCCGGCCCAAGTGGATGGAGAGCGATCCCTTCACAGGGGCCTCTGTCTCGGTGGTGGACTCCCTGTGTCGGCTGGTGGCGGCGGGCTGCGACGCCAAGGGGGCTTACCTCTCCTTCCAGGAGTACTTTGAAAAGCTGCGTGACAATCCGGTGCGCTGGGGCAAGCCCTTCTCCGCCCTGCTGGGCGCCCTGTCCGCCCAACTGGGCCTGGGTGTGGCCGCCATCGGCGGCAAGGACTCCATGTCCGGCTCTTTCCTGGGGCTGGACGTCCCCCCCACCCTCATCTCCTTTGCCATCGCCCCGGAGCGGGCCGGCAATGTGCTCTCCCCCGAGTTCAAGGAGGCGGGGCACCCGGTCTACCTCTTCCGGCCGGAGGACTTCCGGGACTACGGGGCGCTGAGCGCCCTGTGGGCGAAATTTCACGGCCTGTGCCTGGACGGGACCGTAAAGGCCGCCTGGGCCGTGGGACCCGGCGGGGCGGCAGAGGCCGTGATGAAGATGTCCTTCGGCAACCGGATCGGCTTCCTCGCCGACCCGCGCCTGGAGTCCGACCCCTTCTGGGACCCCACTCCCGGCGCCATTGTGGCCGAATGCGGCAGGGAGATCCCCGGCGCCCTTCTGCTGGGCTATACCTCTGACGAGCCCATCGTCACCCTGAAGAACGACTCCGCCTCCATTGAGGAGCTGCTGCAGTGTGCCGAAGGGGTGCTGGAGCGGGTGTACCCCACCCGCACCCCCGCCTCCGGCGGCGTGAAGGCCATTTCCTGGGAGGGGCGATCTCCGGCGGTGTGCGCCCACAAGACCGCCCGGCCCAAGGCCGTGATCCCCGTGTTCCCCGGCACCAACTGCGAATACGATACCGCTGCGGCCTGCCTTCGGGCGGGCATCGAGCCGGAGATCGTGGTGGTGAAAAATCTGAGCGCCGGGCTTCTGGCCCAGTCCGCCCAAGCTTTGGAGCAGGCCATCCAGGGGGCCCAGATGATCGTCCTGCCCGGCGGCTTCTCCGGCGGCGACGAGCCCGACGGCTCCGCCAAGTTCATCTGCTCCTTCTTCCGCAATCCCCGCCTCACCGACGCGGTCCACGACCTGCTCAAAAACCGGGATGGCCTGATGCTGGGCATCTGCAACGGCTTCCAGGCCCTGGTCAAGCTGGGACTGGTGCCCTACGGCGAGATCCGGCCTATGCACGAGGACTGTGCCACGCTGACCTTCAACGATATCGGCCGCCATCAGAGCCGGTATGTCACCACCCGGGTGGCCTCGGTGAATTCCCCCTGGATGCTCCGCTCTCAGGTGGGCGACCTCCACGCCATCCCCGTCTCCCACGGAGAGGGCAAGTTCGTGGCCCCCGGGGCGCTGCTGGAGGAGCTGATCACCCGGGGACAGGTGGCCACGCAGTATGTGGACTTGGGCGGGGCGCCCTCCATGGACATTGCCGCCAATCCCAACGGCTCCGTGCTGGCCATAGAGGGGATCTTCTCTCCGGACGGGCGGGTGTTCGGCAAGATGGGCCACTCCGAGCGGCGGGGGACCTACATTGCCAAAAACATACCCGGCGACAAGTACCAGCCCATTTTCGAAAGCGGCGCGGCGTACTTCCAATGATGTTCTGCAGCCGGCAGCGAGGAGAACACCGGCAGGCGGCGGGCTGGGGCAATAAGAGGGCGTATCCCCATGTGGGGATACGCCCTCTTGCCGTTTTAAAGGAAGGCTCAGGCCGGTGCGGACTGAGGTAGACCGCCGGCCCCCTCGGAGAGGCGGGTGCCCTTAAAATCCCGGTCCAGCCAGGGGTCCAACGGGGCGCCGGACTCCGCCGCCTGGAAAAAGCGTTGCGTCTGTTTGGCCGCCGCCTCCACGGTGGCCGCGAGCTGGCGGGTGAGATATTCGTTGCTCTCTGCATAGGCATCGTGGGAATCGGCGGTGAGGAAGATGCCCTGCAGGGCCTTGAGCCCGGGCAGCGCGCCCACCGCGCGGTTGGCCGGGCGGCTCAGACGGTGGCCGGAGAGACGGGCGAAGAGGGCGGTGTCCCGCCGCATAGAGCGATAGCCCTCTTCCAACTGCCTGGGAGAGGTGTGCTGGTAGGCCCGGGCGGCGGCGGCGAACACCTCGCCGGAGGGCATGGGAGGGAGGTAGGAATGTCCCAGTGATACCAGGCCGTCCCGCTCCATCAGCAGGCGGTCGAACTCGGCTTCCATGGCCAGGTGAGTGACGGTCCCTTCGGCCGCCCTGCGGTCGATCCAGCCGTGACAGGCACTGTCCAGGGCCAGATGACACAGAAAACCGGCGGCATATCCTGCGGACATGGGGGCGCCCTCCTCCACCGCCTCCCGTAGGCGGCCGAATACGGGCAGCGCGGACCGGGCGTGCATGGCGACGCCCTCCCGGCGGACCGGGTTGGGCAGGGTCGGGCGGTAAAAGAAGAGTGGGTCAGGCCCCAGACAGCCCAGATCGAAGGCGGAACGCTCCCGGTTCAGAAGCAGGGAGAGCTCCTGCGGAAGCTGAGACAGGACCTGAGCGCCGAGGCTCAGATGGGCGTAATAGTTTGGCATGGCTGGGATTCTCCTCTGTTCGGATGCGATCGAATTTTGCGCCGTCCTCCACGGCGGCGTATCAATTCCTATCATACCACCGGATACGCCAAGACAAAAGCGGCAAAAAACGGGAAAAAGTCCGACGGGCAGAGCCGGCGGACTTTTTACGGCCTCTCAGCCGCCCAGATAGGCTTTTTTGACGTCCTCGTCTTCCAAAAGGGTGTGGGCGGGGGCTGTCTTGAGGATGCGCCCGGTCTCCAGCACATAGCCGCGGTCCGCCACCGAGAGGGCCATCCGGGCGTTCTGTTCCACCAGAAGGATGGTAGTGCCCGCCTTGTGGAGGGTCTGGATGATCTCGAAGATCTGCTCCACCAGAATGGGGGCCAGCCCCATGGAGGGCTCGTCCAGCATCATCAGCTTGGGGCGGGACATCAGGGCGCGCCCCATGGCCAGCATCTGCTGTTCGCCGCCGGAGAGCGTGCCGGCGACCTGACGGCGGCGCTCCTTCAGGCGGGGAAACTGCTCGTAGACGGTCTCCAGGCCGGGAGCGACCTCACTGCCCGGACGGGTGTAGGCGCCCATCTCCAGATTCTCCTCCACCGTCATCTGGAGGAAGACCTGCCGACCTTCGGGCACCTGGGCAAGGCCCCGTGAGACGATCTTGTGGGCCGGGACGCCGGCGATCTTCTGGTCCAGGAAGGTGATGGAGCCGGTATGGCTGTGTAAAAGGCCGGAGATGGTCTTTAGGATGGTGGACTTGCCCGCGCCGTTGGCGCCGATGAGCGTGACCACCTCGCCCTCGTCCACATGGAAGGAGATGTCCTTGACGGCGTGAATGGCACCGTAGTATACGTTGATGTTTTCCACATGCAGCATGGACATGGTGTCACTCCCCCTTCCCGGAACCCAGATAGGCCTTGATGACCTCCGGGTTGTTTTGAATTTCGTCGGGCGTGCCCTTGGCGATGATGTGGCCGAAGTTCAGCACGCAGATGCCCTCACAGATGCCCATGACCAGGCTCATATCGTGTTCAATGAGCAGGACGGCGATCTGGAAGGTGTCGCGGATCTTTACGATATTCTCCATGAGCTCGGCGGTCTCGGAGGGGTTCATGCCGGCCGCGGGCTCATCCAGGAGCAGCAGGGAGGGATTGGTGGCCAGGGCGCGGACGATCTCCAAGCGGCGCTGGGCGCCGTAGGGGAGACTGCCCGCCTTGGCGCCGGCCAGATCCTGCATGTCGAAAATGGACAGCAGTTCCAATGCACGCTCGTGGGCAATCCGCTCCTCCTTCCAGTACCCGGGCAGACGGAGCACCCCCTGGAGGGTGCCATATTTGATGTGATTGTGGAGGCCGATCTTCACATTGTCCTCCACGCTGAGGTTGGAGAACAGCCGGATGTTCTGGAAGGTACGGGCGATCCCCATGCGGTTGACCTGGACCGTGGACTTGCCGGCGGTGTCTATGCCGTCGAGCAGGATGGTGCCCCGGGTGGGCTGATAAACCTTGGTTAGAAGGTTGAACACTGTGGTCTTGCCCGCGCCGTTGGGGCCGATGAGCCCGGCGATCTCGGTGCGGCCAATGGCCATGTTGAATTCGTCCACGGCGGTGAGGCCGCCGAAGTCGATGCCCAGATGCCGGGCCTCCAGAATGGGGGTCTTGTCCACGTCGCGCTCGGGGATGATATTGGGGCTGGGCACAGGGACCAGACGGGTGGGCTCTCTCTTGGGCTTATTCATGGCCGGAACCCCCTTTCGCATCGGCTTTGGCCACCGCACGGTCCCGCAGCTTGCTCTGGAGCTGACTGCGCAGGTCCTGGAAGAAGGGGCTGTTGGTGAGCAGCATCACCAGAATGAGAACGATGGCATAGATCAGCATGCGGAAATCGTAGAAATCGCGGAGCATCTCGGGCAGCACATAGAGCAGGGCGGCGGCAATGATGGAGCCCCGGATGTTGCCCAGCCCGCCCAGTACCACAAAGACCAAGATGAGGATGGAGGTATTGAAATCAAACTTTTTGGCGGCGAGGGAGGAGTAATTCATGGCGTACAGGGCGCCGGCGGCGCCCGCCAGCACGGCGGAGGTGACAAAGGCCAGAAGCTTGTACTTGGTGGCGCCGATGCCCACGCTCTCGGCAGCGATGCGGTTGTCACGCAGTGCCATGATGGCCCGCCCGGAACGGCTGTTGATCAGATTGAGCACCACCGTCAGGGCGATGAGCACCAGGATAAAGCCAGCGGTAAAGGAGGAAAGCTTCGCATTGGTCGTGACGCCCATGGGCCCCTTCAGAATGGCTTTGCCGCCCTCGCCCAGGGCCAGCGCGGCCTCGTTCTGGGTAGAGAAGTGGAGTCCGTTGCCGTCTATGCCCACATAGAGGATGTTGATGATATTTTTGATGATCTCGCCGAAGGCCAGGGTGACGATGGCCAGATAATCGCCCCGGAGCCGCAGAACGGGCACGCCCACGATAAAGCCGGCGATTCCGGCGCACACGGCGCCCACCAGCATGGCCACCGCCAGACGGACGGGGCCGGAGGGGATCGCCTGCTGGAGGGAGAGGGAGACCACAACGCCGGAGAACGCGCCTACGCTCATAAAGCCGGCGTGGCCGAGGCTCAACTCACCGGAGATGCCCACTACCAAATTCAGGGCGATGGCCATGGTGACATAGGCGCAGATGGGCACAAGCTGTCCCTGCAGAGAGGGGGATAGGAGCCCGCCGGCGTTGAGGACCTGGAGGATCACAAAGGCGGCGATGACAATGCCGTAGGTAATGGCGTTGCGGAAGAGCCGTTTCCGGCCGGAAGAAAGGGTTTTCATATCGGCCACCTCACACTTTCTCACGCACGGTCTTGCCCAGCAGGCCGGAGGGCTTCACCAGCAGCACCACGATCAGCACGGCAAAGACCACCGCGTCGGAGATATTGGTATTAAAGGCCTTGGCAAAGATCTCGATGATCCCCAGCAGGATGCCCCCCAGCATGGCGCCGGGGATGGAGCCGATCCCGCCGAAGACCGCGGCGGTGAAGGCCTTGATGCCGGGCAGGGACCCGGTGGTGGGCATCAGGGTGGGATAGGTGGAGCACAGCAGCACTCCGGCGACGGCGGCCAGCGCAGAGCCGATGGCAAAGGTCATGGAGATGGTGCGGTTGACGTCGATCCCCATGAGCTGGGCCGCGGCCTTGTCCTCGGAGCAGGCCCGCATGGCCTTGCCCAGCTTGGTGTGGCCGGTAAAGAAGCTGAGTACCAGCATGATGACCACGCAGGAGAGCACGGTCACAAGGGCTACATAGGTGATGTTGACGCTCCCCAGGGTGAGAGCGCCGCCGGGAACCACGGAGGTAAAGACCTTGGGGTCGGACTTCCACAGCAGCAGGGCGGAGTTCTGAAGGAAATAGCTCACACCGATGGCGGTGATGAGCACGGCCAGGGAGGGAGCCTGCCGCAGGGGCTTGTAGGCCAGCCGCTCGATGACCATGCCGAGGATGGTGCATACCACCATGGCCAGCAGCACCCCGGCGATGGGGGGCAGACCGAACTGGCCGGTGGCGAAAAAGCAGACGTAGGCGCCCACCATGATGATGTCACCATGGGCGAAATTGAGCATCTTGGCAATGCCGTAGACCATGGTATAGCCCAGGGCGATGATGGCGTAGACGCTGCCCAGGCTGATGCCGTTGATCAGGTTATTGAGAAGACTCAAGCCAGTCACCTCTCTTTTCTTTCTCTCTGCAAAAGGTCCAAAACGGGACTATATGGCAGACACATCAGCAGTCGCTCCGGCCGCGGATGTGTCCGCCATACAGGCGGGGGCCGCCTCCGGCCCGGAATGGGGAAAAGAGGGCTGCCGAGAGACCCGGCAACCCTCTTCCTGGGTTCCCTTTTCTGGTTTTCTTACTGAGTGACGTACACGCCGCCCTCGACCTTGACGACCACGGGGGCCTTGGAGACCTCACCGGTGGAGGACCAGGTCATGCCGGTGCCGGTCAGACCGTCCACGCTGAAGTCTTCGGAGGTGAAGGTGGACACCAGTGCTTCGCACACGTCGGCGGCGCTGGTGTCTGCGGTGATGCCGGCCTTCTGGCAGGCCTCATAGATGGCGTAGATGCAGTCATAGCCATCGGCGGCGAACTGGTTGGGAATGCCGTCGTACTGCCCTTGGTACGTGGTGACGAAGTTGACGGTGCGCTCATCGGTGCCCCAGGCGTTGAAGGGGGTCATCAGCATCAGACCCTCGGCCAGGGAGGTATCAAAGCCCTCCAGGTCCAGGATGCCATCCATGCCGTCGCAGCCGAAGAAGGTAGGGGCGTAACCCATGGTCTTGGCCTGGTTCAGGATCAGGGAGGCGGGGGTGTAGTAGATGGGCATGAACACCAGGTCGGCACCGGCGCTCTGGGCCTCGCCCAACTGCACGGTGAAGTCGGCGTTGGTGTCGTCGGGGAAGGTGGTCACGGAGACGACCTCCAGGCCGATGGCGTCGGCCTCGGACTGGAAGGCGTTGTAGATGCCGGTGGAGTAGGCGTCGCCGTTGTTGTAGATGACGGCGACCTTGGTGCCCAGGCCGTTCTCCTTGATGTAATTAGCGGCGGTGAGGCCCTGATTGGGGTCGGTGAAGCAGACCTGGAAGACGTTGTCCCGCCCGCTGGTCACATCGGTGGAGGAGGCGGAGGGAGTGAGCTGGAAGTAGCGGTCGTTGAAGGTTTCGGCGGCCACGGCTACGCAGGGAGTGGTGGTGGTGCAGCCGTAGATGAGCTGCACGCCGTCGCCCTTGAGCTTGTTGTAGGCGTTGACGGCCTTCTCGGCGTCGCCCTCGTCATCCTGGAAATCCAGGGAGAACTGGAGACCGCCCAAGGCGTTGATTTCCGCTACGGCGACCTCGGCGCCCTGCTTCGTGGCCAGGCCGTACACGGCGGCGGAGCCGGTCAGGGGGCCGATGCCGCCAATCTTGATGACGCCGGAAGCGCCGGAATGGTCGGCAGGAGCAGAGGTGTCGGCGGGGGCGGGCGTGGCGGAGCCGCTGCCGCCGCCGCAGCCGGCCAACAGGGACAGGCCCAGGGCGCCTGCCATGGCAAGAGACAAAGCGCGATTCATTTTCATTGTAAAACCCTCCTTTAGGTTGTTGACAATTATAAGCCTTGCCCCATGAAATTGTCAACCGTTGTTTTTGACAACCTAAAAAGAGGAAAGAAACAAAGATATCCACAAAAGTGACAAAAGCAGCTTACAAAAGAAAGCCGCCGTCCACCCCAAGGACCTGCCCGGTAATAAAGCCCGCCTGAGGAGAGGCCAAAAACAGGGCGGCGCGGGCCACGTCCTCGGCCGTGCCCAGACGGCCCACCGGGGTTTCCTCGGCAAGCGTGTGCAGGTCCCCCGCAGACAGCGCGCAGTTCATCTGTGTGTCAATCACACCGGGTGCCAGGCAGTTGACCGTCACCCCGGAGGGGCCAAGCTCCTGGGCCAAAGCCTTTGTAAGCCCGATCACACCGGCCTTGGCCGCCGAGTAGGCCGCCTCGCAGGATGCGCCGGAACGTCCCCACATCGAGGAGATCGTGAGGATACGCCCATACTTCCGGTGTACCATGTGCCGATAGGCCGCCCGACAGCAGTAAAAGACGCCGTCCAGGTCGGTGCCCAGCACCCGGCGGTAGTCCGTATCCGTCATATCGCAGAGAAGGCCTGTCCACGCGACGCCGGCGTTACATATCAGAATGTCAAGTTGACAAAAAATATCCAACACATTGTCAACCAAAGACTGGGCCTGGCCGGGATCGGACACGTCGGCCTGAAAGGCCCGGACCGAATATCCCGAGGAGGAGAGCTCCTCCACCAGGGCGCGGGCTTCGGCTTCGGAGCGGTGGTAGTTGACCGCTACCGCATAGCCGGCGGCGGCAAATGCGCGGGCCATCGCCGCACCGATACCCCGGCTGCCGCCAGTGATCAGAACCGTCTGCTGCATGAGAGGGAGGCACCTCCTCGTACTCCGGGTGCGGCTCTGTGCCGACATCCCGTCTGTGTCAGTATCAAGTATCATCAGTATAGCAGGACAGGTGTAGTTTGAACAGTGGAAGATTTCAGATGCGGGAGGTTTTCTATCATAATATGAAAAAAAGAGGATCAAAAAGAATCTGAAAAGGTGTTGACAAAGCAAGATAAAAATGATATTATAACCTTCGCCATTTGGACGATTAGCTCAGCTGGTATGAGCATCCGCTTGACGTGCGGGAGGTCACAGGTTCAAGTCCTGTATCGTCCACCAGTGAATCCCCAGGAACTGTACAGTTTCTGGGGATTTTTATTTAGATTTGTAGAAGGCCCGCCGCCATGTTGCTGTTCCGGTACGGTTCGAGGCATGGGGGAAGCAAAGGGACGTTCCGAGGCGAAGAGACGGACTCTGCGGAGGCACTTCAAGAAAGAGCCTTGGCGCTTAGCGGGGTGTTCGTAAGACAGTTAACTATGCAAAATGCGTGACTTTTGTGGTCACGCATTTTGTCTTATGAGGATAGCCGCAGAGCGGCGCGGGGGATGCAGTCCCTTGTTCGGAACGAAGTGACGCAAAACAGCCCGGACATTCAACTGTCCGGGCTGCTCGATCTCGTAGAGCGCACATACGGGGAATACCCGTATAGAAGTGCGCCCTTGTATCTGCTCGATAAACTGGAAGTTTTGCTACTGTAGCCCAATGATAAAGAGTACCAATGCCATAATCGACAGAACAGTCCAGCCGATATATCTTCCTGCAATTTCCCAATCAGACGGCTCTGCATGGTCGGCATTGCGAATCCGAAATGCCAGATTCCAACGGAACAGCTCATCTGCAAACAAAATAGAAATTGCATTGAGAGCGCAAATGAACAAAGCTCCAAACCATGCAAACCATTCGCCCTTATGTGTCAGTTCGGGATCATTCATCAGCTCCAGTATGGTAGAGGCAGATGGCTCTAGGGGATCAATTTCATTCCCGTTTTCGTCCCTTTCGATTCCGTCGCTGGTTACATAGGAAAATCCAAAGTTATCTAAGGTTCCATCCTCATTGTATAACCAATATGAATCCCCGATTTCCAAAACGCCCCCACGAAACAGAATATCTTCTCCTTGACGAAGCTCCACACCGGTCATGTATTCTGCCATTTCTTCGTCCTTCGGAATAGCTGTAGGGTCTTCTTTTGCTGTATAAGGACCATAGGTTTTATTGCCATGCTGAAATACAACGGTCTTATCCTCCGACACCGTAAAACGTGCCTGTTGCCCTTGGATTTTACCGGAATACACCGTACTGCCATTTTCTAGACTTGGGACAAGAATTGTGTCCTTGTATTCAAATCCAACTTTTGAAATTGTCATGGGATAAACCACTGCAAACACCAGTGCCATTGCAATCAAAAATATCAGGACACCTTTTTGATAGCGATTCAAACTTTTAAATTTTTCCAAAGTCTCACCTCCCAATCAAATTCTGAATTGCAGGTCCGTTCGGTTCCATATTATCACATAACGGGATAATATACAAGAACAGCCACAGCAGAGCAAACTACTGTGACTGTTACTGTCTTATGAACACCGCCCATTTGCGCCAGGGCTCTTTTGCGCTTATAAGGTAAAGGGCCGCAGAGCGGTGGCAGGCATGTGGCGGGGCGGTTTTTGGACACAAAAAATAAACTGGTTATATTTTGATACCAAATAGGTTACTTTATAGTACCATATTTGCCTATACTTAACGTCAAGGCGGTGGTACGTATGCCAAGAAAGAAACTTGACGAATTAGCCTTCACTTTGCGGGTATACCGCGAGAGCGTGCAAAAATTGGATTACATTGCGGGGGCCAACGGCAGAAGCCGCAACAGTGAGATCAATCAGGCCATCAAACAGTATATTGCCCGCTATGAAAGGGAAAACGGACCGATCGAAAGGGCAGAGGGGGACGGCTGAAGGGAAAATCTGTTTTTAGGCGCTGCTGTGGATATTATTTTCTGTTTTTCGGCAAAAATCTCTTTATTATGCTGGAATTTGTGATAAAATAGGGACGAACTTTGCAAGGCAAGGTGATGCTATGTGCGGTTAAGCGACTTCGAGCTGTTTTGCGAAAGACATCAAAGCGGAATGTTCTATATTGCATGTAATGTCCTGGGCGACTCGCAAAAGGCTGAAGACGCTGTACAAGAAGCACTGTTCCGCATTTATCGGACCTTTGGGAAGCTCAGCTTCAGGACTGCGCGCGAAGAACGCGTTTACGCGCTGCGCGCCGCCAAAAATGCGGCAATCGATCTTCTTCGGCAGAACAAGCCCTGTGAGACCTTGGATGATATCAGTATGGACAAGCTCTCCATGGAGCGGGGAGACACCACGTATTCCGCAGCGGCGGCACACTCCACAGAAGAATATGTCGGCAGATTTATTCAGGCGCTTCCAGAAAAGACAAAGGCCATTTTCAGCTATCGATCCCTCGGCCTGTCCGACAAGGAAATCGCCGAGACATTGTCTATCACTCCGGATAATGTCCGGACGATTGCCTTTCGGGCCCGGAAAAAGCTGATGGATTCTTTGGAGCGGGAGGGACTATTTTGTGAATCAGATCGATGAAATGATCCGAGAGTCAATCCTTGACGATGACGACGCCCTTCTCAAAGCGGCCGAGCAGGCGGAGCACACATTCTCCGAGCAGTTTTATGAGGGATTGGAGGCCCTGCAGCGCCGCGGTCCCGCCCGCAGGAGGCGGCGCTTCCTGCCGGGGAGGGTGCTGGCCGTGGCCGCCACGGTGCTTCTGCTCCTCGGCGTTCTGACGGCCGGGGCCTTCTGGGAGCAGCTCAACCTATTCTTCACACAGGTGCATGACACCTACACGAAATTATACGTCACGCCCCGGGCCCCGGAGGACACAGCCTCTGACGTCGGTATCCCATCCGACTGGACAAACTACTGGTACCCGCAGGACATGCCGGAGGGATATGTCTTTTCCGACGCTTACAATGCCGATGGGGCTATAAAAGCCATTGTGTTTTCCAATGATGAGGACCGGGCAATCAGCCTCCTGCAATGCGATGCAAGCACGCCTCTTTTCAACGACAACGAGGCAACTGAGGCGGAGGGGATCTATGTGAACGGCTTCAGCGCCTATGCGGTCGAAAAAGAGCTTGCCGGCACGGAGCTGAGGGTCCTCTCCTGGTCCCAGGGGGGCAGCAACCTTTGCCTGCAGGGAGAGTGTGCCTTTGATGAGCTGCTGGAAATTGCAGAAAGCATGAGACTGATCCAGAAGGAGGACAATTAGATGAAAAAGAAACTGACATCACTGCTCGCGGTCCTGCTGGTCTTCTCCTTTGCGGCCTCGGCCAGCGCGGCGGTCGCCCGGTGGTCCTATCTCAGCACCCTGGCCATCACCCTGGAGGAGAAGGACGATGGGATACAGTGGGGCGCCACAGCCATGGCGTATTCCGTGCAAAGCGTCACGGCGGTCAAAGTGGACGTCAAGCTGCAATTGCGCACCTCCACCGGCTGGCTGACCGTGGCCTCGAAAAGCAACAAGGAGTCCAGCCACATCTCGGGGGCCGGCGGCACCTACACCGACAACATCGCCGGGGACAGCTACCGGGTGTCTGCGGAGGTCTATATCTACGACGGCAGCACCGAGCTGGAGTATGTCGGCCCCATATATGAATATTTAGATACATAAATTATGCTATAATATGTTATAAAAAGTGTCATATCTCCCGTTTTACCTCGTTCTATTTAGTGTGGGCCCGGTTCACAGCCGGGAAAATAAATAGAAGAGAGGTAGATTCCAATGAAGCATTCCGAGCGCGCGCCCATCTATGAGGTGGTGCAATCAGAGGTTTCCATTGAGGAGGCCGGACAGTGTACCACTTACGGCATTGCCTGTGTGTTCAAGGACAGCACAGCAGGCAAGTCCCAGGCCATCACGATAGCGGATATCTCGGTCGACCGGGCCTTTGTGGAGGACACAGCCAGCTTCTTCAATCGGGTCTCGCTTTCGCCTCACTGTTTTCGGCGCGCCGTGATGGAGATTATCCCTTAAACACATCCAAATGAAAGCATTCTGCATTTCCGCTTGCTCATCAAATACACATATGTCATGTCGTTCGGAGTGCCCTTGGCGGCCTGGAACGGCATGGGACACGCCGGGCCTTATCAGATTCTGATCAGGCCCGGCGCTTTTTGCCGCTACAAAGACACTTACAAAAGAGCACAGTGGTCAGATCAAAAAAGAGGATTGACAGGGCGGCGGCTGAAACTTATGATATATCATAGATATATCAGTGAGGGCTGAGACGGCAGGAAAGGGGTTTTCAAGATGGAACAACTGACCTATACGACGCTGGGGGAGTGGAAGGGCTATCTCCTCCGGCAGGCGCCCGAGCGGGTGCTCCAATTTGGCGAGGGGAATTTCCTCCGGGGTTTTGCCGATCACTTCATCGATGTGATGAACGAGCGGGCGGGCTTCAACGGCAAGGTAGTGGTGGTGCCTCCGGCCTCTACCGGCAAGGCCGCGCGCATCAACGCGCAGGAGGGGCTTTACCAACTCTGCCTGCGGGGGAAGTATGACGGCGCGGTGGTAAACGACCGGCGGGTCATCAGCTGCATCAGCCGGGGGCTGGATGTCTTTACGGACTGGGAGGAACTGCTGCGTACCGCCCGCAGCCCGGCGCTGCGCTTTGTGATCTCCAACACGACGGAGGCGGGCATCGTCTATGATGGGTCCTGCCGGTTTGACGACCGGCCTCCCGCCTCCTTTCCTGCCAAGCTGACCCGCCTGCTGTGGGAACGTTGGCAGGCGGGAGAGCGGGGGTGGGTGCTGCTGCCCTGCGAGCTCATTGCGGACAACGGCAGCGTGCTCCGGGAGTATGTGCTCCGCCACGCCGAGGATTGGGGCTTGGGGGAGGCGTTCCGGCGCTGGCTGCGGGAGGAGAACCGCTTTTGCAGCACCCTGGTGGACCGCATCGTCACCGGGTATCCCAAGGACTGGGCGGAGGAACTCCATGCGAGCAACGGTTACCGCGACGCGCTTCTGGATACTGCGGAGCCATTTGGACTGTGGGTGATCGAGGGAGACGAGTCCCTGGCGGAGGAGTTCCCCGCGCCGCAGGCGGGCCTGCCGGTGAAGTTTGTGGCCGACCACCATCCGTACAAGGAACAGAAGGTGCGTATACTCAACGGCGGTCACACCGCCATGGTGCCTGCGGCCTTCTTGGCGGGGCATGATATCGTCCGCACCTGCATGGAGGACCCTGCGGTCCGCGCCTTCCTGGAGGGAGCCCTCTTTGAGGAGATCATCCCCACCCTCTCCCTGCCCCGGACGGACTGTGAGGCATTTGCCAGGGCGGTGGAGGAGCGGTTTTCCAATCCCTATATCGACCACAGGCTGCTGGACATTGCCCTCAACTCCGTGTCCAAGTGGCGGGCCAGGGTGCTGCCCAGCGTAAACGCCTTCCTGGCACAGAACGGCCGGGCGCCGGGCCGCCTCACCTTCTCGTTTGCCGCTCTGGCCGCCTTCTATACCCAGGCAGAGCGGTGCGGCCATGCCTATCCGGTCCGGGACGAGCCCGCCGTACTGGACTTTTTTGCCCAAAACAGCGGGCTGGCGCCGGAGGCGCTGATCGCCGCCCTGGCGGCCCGCACGGACTTCTGGGGGGAGGATCTGCGCACGCTGCCCGGCTTTGTCCCGGCGGCGGGGCAGGTTTTGGCCCGGATCCGTGCAGACGGCATGGCCGCGGTCTTGGCGGATTGCAGATAGGAGGGACAGATATGGCAGTACTGCGGATTCATGCCAGGGACAACGTTGCCGTTGCCCTTTCTCCCGTCGCGGCGGGGGAACGTGTCCGGGTGGAGGGAAGAGAGGTCACAGCGCTGGAGGACATCCCACAGGGACACAAGCTGGCACTCGCCCCCATCGCCGCCGGGGGCGAGGTGATCAAATACGGCTGCCCCATTGGGCGGGCCAAGAGGGATATCGCCCCCGGCGCGTGGGTACACAGCCACAATCTGGGTACCGCGCTGGAAGAGGGTAAGACCCCGGGGGCGCAGGTGACCGCCTTGACCCTGGAGCCGATGCCGGTCCGGACCTTCCGGGGCTACCGGCGCCGCGACCGAGGGGTGGGGATCCGGAACGAGATTTGGATCATCCCCACGGTGGGCTGTGTCAACGGTGTGGCCCAGGCCCTGGCGCGGGTGGTGGAGACCTATGCCCGGGGGAGGGTGGACGGCGTATACGCCTGGCCCCACCCTTATGGCTGCTCCCAGATCGGGGAGGACCAGGAGGCTACCCGGCGCATCCTCTGCGGACTGATCCGCCACCCCAACGCGGGGGGTGTGCTGGTGCTGGGCCTGGGGTGTGAAAACAGCAGCATCTCGGTGCTCCAGGAGCTGCTTGGCGGCTGGGACAGCGCGCGCACGGCCTTCCTGGAATGCCAGGCCGCGCAGGATGAGCTGGCGGAGGGGGAGGCCCTGCTGCGTGGGCTGATCGACCGCGCAGCAGGACAGACCCGGGAGGAGATCGGGGTGGATGAACTGATCGTGGGGCTGAAGTGCGGCGGGTCCGACGGTCTGTCCGGCATCACCGCCAATCCCCTGGTGGGACGGGTGGCCGACGGCCTGGTGGCCATGGGCGGCACCGCGCTGCTGGCCGAGATCCCCGAAATGTTTGGGGCGGAGGCGGTGCTTTTCCGCCGCTGCGCCGACGGAGATACAGCCCGGAGCCTACCCGCCCTTGTGGAGGAATGCAAGGATTACTTTGTCCGCCACGGCCAGGTAATCTATGAAAATCCCTCTCCCGGCAATAAGGCGGGGGGCATTACGACCCTGGAGGAAAAATCGCTGGGCTGTGTGCAGAAGGGCGGGAGCTCTCCTGTGAGAGATGTACTCCATTACGGAGAACGGGCGAAAAAGCGGGGTCTGTGCATACTTCAGACCCCGGGCAACGACTTGGTGTCCACCACCGGACTGGCGGCAGCGGGGGCCCAGCTGATCCTCTTCACCACCGGCAGGGGGACGCCCTTCGGCGCGCCGGTACCCACCGTCAAGATCTCCACCAACACTGCGCTGGCGGGACATAAGGCGGGCTGGATCGACTACAGCGCCGGCGGCCTGGCGCAGGGAGAGGGCTGGGACAAACACACGGAGGCCCTGCTGCGGAAGGTGCTGGATACGGCCTCCGGCGCGCCCACCCGGTCGGAACAGGCGGGCTACCGGGATCTCGCCATTTGGAAAGACGGCGTGACCCTGTAGGGATATGGAAAAAGGGCGGACCCATTTGGGAAATGTCATTAAGTTAAACCTTTGGGCACACATAAAAAGTACCCACCCTATTTTGAACGGGGTGGGTACTTTTTCTACAGGAGCGGGACATAGGTTCTACATGATGCAGCTTTTTATATCATATTCCAGCAAGTCAAGCCTTCATCTTTTCGACAAACTGGAAATTGTCAATATCTTTTCGGTTTCTGCCATATCCTTTTCAATTAATGGACGCATACTGTCCTTGTACTTAGATAAATCAGCACGTTTAAGGCTTGATAATATCCTTGGAATATACTGTGGCTTTGCCAATCCTACCTGTGCAAGAGCCTTAACACACTGTCTTGCGGTAATCGGTTTTTCATCCATTATATGCGTGAGAAAATCAGATATAATGGAATCAAAATGATTTTCCTCATCCCACTGAGCATTTGCTGCCAGAATATGCAGCACTCGATTTCGTACCAATGATTTTGGATGGTCAAGCAACGATGCAAAGTCGTCAAAATATCCGTACCATTCATCTGTTTCCTGACTTTCGGATATTATTTTATCGGCAAGAGCACAAGCATATTTATCATCCTTTGCGGTCAACTTCGCTACGATATTCTCTTCCATTACCTTCCTCTTTCGAATTCTGGTTTGTATGATTGGGTGCTTTCTTTAAAGCATACCAAACATAGAATAAAGGAATGGCATGCGAACAACGGAAAGCACCTTTCCGTCCCTCAACGGCTGGTTTTTTAGATTAACTTAATGACATTGCCCATTGGGTTCTCCCAGACTTTCCAATGCCGTTACTTTCCCAGTGCTCTGCCCCGGGAAAGCTTTCGCCCCGCCCTCCGAACGCCTGTCGGCACAGGCTTTTCACGGCCTTTGTACGCACACGTTCCGGCACCCTTCCCGCCGACTAATCGGTGGCCCCTGGCGCCGCTTCAAAAAGAACTGTGCATCATGGTGTTGATGGCCTCCTGATAGGACAGATGAATGTGATCGGAGAGCAACCGGCAGGATTTCTCCAGATCCTGTTCCAGAATGGCGTTCAGGATATCGATATGTTCCCGGTTGCTGGCCCGATACCGGATGGGGCGCCAGGCGGTGACCCGGATCAGGTTCAGGTAGTCCACCAGGCTGCGCATCAGGTTGGTGGCATATTGATTTCGAAGCGTGTCCACCAGTTCCAGGTGGAAGCGGTTGTCCAGCTCGATCAGCGGCGCCGCCGTCTCGGCGGAATTGCCGGCGCTGTCGTCCTCGTGCTGGAGCAGCAGTGCGCGCATATCCATTGCCCACTGAGGGTCCACCATGGTGAAGCACTGGCGGAGGATCGTGGGCTCCAACAGTGAACGGATCTCAAAAATATCGTGGATGTCCTTGGGGGTGGGGCGGGTGATCTCGATCCCGCGCCTGGGGTGCACCGTAACCAGGTTGTCCTGCGCCAGCGCCAGAATCGCCTCACGCACCGGTGTGCGGCCCAGGCACAGCATCTCTTGAAGCTGGGACTCGTTGATAAACTGTCCAGGGATCAGCTCCTTTTGCAGGATCATGGCCTTGATCTGGTCGTATGCGACCTGTGACAGGCTTTCCCGCTTTTGGGCAAGTGCTTTTGCCATAAGGCACCTCCACTGTAATATATCAGATGATTGAAAATAGGTGGTATGTAATATATCAAGAACACTGTCAGTATACCAGCATATGCCAGGGATGTCAAGGACGGAAACAGGTTCAGGGATAGGACTTATGGCGAAAATCAACAGTTCGTTTTCAGAACAGAATATTTTTTTGGCAAAATAGTCTGGTTTTTGCTTGACACGGCGGACAAACTATGTTATGTTTGGCTACAAGAGATATATCACAAATATATCATTCATATATGATGGAACTTTGAACAGAACGGCAAAACCTGTGAACGGGACGGAGGATGGAAGAATGAGACCATTCCTTGACGAGGATTTTCTGCTGGATACACAGACGGCCAGGGCGCTTTACCACGGCGTGGCGGAGGGGATGCCCATTTTGGACTACCACTGCCATGTCAGTCCGCGGGAGATTGCGGAAGACCGGGTCTTCCGCAACCTGACCCAGCTGTGGCTGGAGGGGGACCACTACAAATGGCGGCTGATGCGCGCCAACGGTGTGTCGGAGCGGCTCATCACCGGGTCTGCGCCAGACGAGGAAAAATTCCAGGCTTGGGCCGCCACCTTAGAGCGGTCGGCGGGCAATCCCCTCTATCACTGGAGCCATTTGGAGCTCAAGCGATATTTCGGCTATGACGGGCACCTCACCGGAGCCAACGCCAAAGAGGTCTGGGACCACTGTCAGGCGGTCATCGGAGAGGGGATGCACGTGCGGGACATCCTGAAAAAGTCCAACGTGACCCTGATCTGTACCACCGACGACCCGGCGGACACGCTGGAATGGCATGAGAGGCTCTCCGACGACCCGACGCTGGAGACAAAGGTCCTCCCGGCATTCCGACCGGACAGGGCGGTGAACCTGGAGAAGGAGGACTTCCCCGAATACATAAAGCGGCTCTCCGCCTCCGCGGGAATGGAGATCGGCGGCTGGCAGAGCCTTCTGGACGCCCTGGAGCAGCGGCTGAACTTCTTTGACGCCCACGGCTGCGCGCTGGCCGACCACGGGCTGGACAATATCTGCTTCCGCCCCGCCGGGGAGGCAGAGTTGGACGGGATCTTGAAAAAGCGCCTGGCGGGAGAGGGTGTGACGGAGGAGGAACTGTGGCAGTATAAAACGGCCCTGCTCCTGTTCTTTGGCCGGGGCTATGCCAAGCGGGGCTGGGCGATGCAGATGCACTTTGCCGCCCAGCGCAACAACAATTCCCGCATGTACCGCCTGCTGGGACCGGACACCGGATATGACAGCATCGGACCGGCGGTGCACCTGCCGGATCTGGCCGCCTTCCTGAACGCGCTGGACGAGAACGGAGAACTGCCGCGGACCATCCTTTACTCCCTGGAGCCCGGCGACAATGCGGGCCTTGTGACCCTGATGGGCTGCTACCAGGGGGAGGGCGTGCGGGGCAAGCTCCAGCACGGTTCGGCCTGGTGGTTCAATGACTGCAAGGAGGGCATGGAAGCCCAGCTCAAAAATCTGGCCGCCGGCGGCGTCCTGGGCAACTTCATCGGGATGCTCACCGACTCCCGCAGCTTCCTGTCCTATACCCGGCACGAGTACTTCCGCCGCATCCTGTGCGCTCTGCTGGGACGCTGGGTGGAAGAAGGGCAGTTTCCGGACGACAGGCAGGCGCTGGAGCGCCTGGTGGCCGACATCTCCTACCGCAACAGCGTTGCCTACTTCGGCTTCGGCCGCTATCACTTACGGGGGGCAGAAACGTTATGAGTATGATCAGCGTCAAGGGACTCCGAAAAAATTTCGGCAAGCATGAGGTCCTCAAGGGCATCGACATCGAGATCCAGCCCGGCGAGGTGGTGGCCATCGTGGGCCCCTCCGGGTGCGGCAAGTCCACCTTCCTGCGTTGCCTCAACCTGCTGGAGAAGCCCTCCGGCGGCTCGATCCTCTACCATGACGTGGATCTGGTCTCCGGCGCGCCTAAAGAGACCAACAAGGTCCTGCTGGGCATGGGCATGGTCTTTCAGCAGTTCAACCTGTTCCCGCACAAAACGGTGCTGGACAACATCACGCTGGCCCCCATCAAGGTGCAGGGCACCGGCAAACGGGAGGCCGAGGAAAGGGCCCTGAAGCTGCTCAGAACGGTAGGCCTGGAGGACAAGCGCGACGCCTACCCCAATCAGCTCTCCGGCGGTCAGCAGCAGCGCATCGCCATCGCCCGCTCCCTGGCCCTTCAGCCGGAGGTCATGCTCTTCGACGAGCCCACCTCCGCGCTGGACCCCGAGATGGTGGGCGAAGTGCTGGACGTCATGAAGAAGCTGGCCGCCGACGGCATGACCATGCTGGTGGTCACCCACGAGATGGGCTTTGCCCGTGAGGCGGCCGACCGGGTCATCTTCATTGACGGTGGTGTGATCGTGGAAGACAGCGAGCCGCAGGAGTTTTTTGCGCATCCCAAGAACAAGCGTCTCCAGGATTTCCTGAGCAAGATGCTTTGATCTAAATCAACCACAGAAAATTTAGCTAGGAGGAACGAACTTATGTCTCTCATTCAGGTAGCCCGGTACAGCGACGTCAAGTACGATTTCAAGGACGGCTATGCCTGCGTGCCCGTGCTGGAGGAGGCCTTTGATCAGGCCCGCTTCGCCCACTGTGCGCTCCAGCCCGGCCACTCCATTACCCCCGACGTATACTCCGTCACCGAGCACAATCAGCTCTTCATCTTCACCAAGGGCAAGGGCTATGTCACCACGCCCCGCGAGGCCTGGAACGTGACCGAGCCCGGCGTGTTCGTCCCCGAGTTCGACACCGAACGCTTCACCATCACCTGCTCCGCCGACAGCAAGCAGCCCCTGGAATTCCTGCACATCATTACCGAGCTCAACGGGTATGACAAGACCTGCCTGGTGGAGTCCCGCATGGTGCTGCCCCGGTTCCGCACCATCAGCCAGGGCTGGACCTACGACGAGGATTTCAAGGATAACTCCGTCACCACCTCCATGATGCTGCTGGAGCACCGCAATCTGGGCCGCCTGTCCATGGGCTGCGTCAAGGGCTGCGGCCCCATCGAGATCGGTCAGCATATCCACAACGAGCTGGCCCAGTGGTACTTCCCCCTGCCCGGCTCGGAGTTCATTTATACCGCCGGCGGCGAGGAAGTGCACATGACCGGCGGCGACCTGTCCTTCACTCCCACCGGCTTCTGGCACGGCAGCAAGGTCGAGGCCGGCAAGAAGTGCGACTACATCTGGTTCGAGATGTGCATCGACGGGTATCCCGGAGAGATCAAATAAGGTCCACCGAAAGGGACGCCTACCTGATCGTTCATACACAACAATTCACTGTAAAGGGGAATTTACCATGGCTCTGGTCAAGATTTCAAGAGGTACTGATATCCAGCACAAGTATACCAACGGTGTGTCCCGCGTGAGCGTCCTGGAGGGCGCCTACAAGGACGCCACCGTGGAGCGAGTGTCCCTCCAGCCCGGCGCGGACTTCACCCCGGAGACCTATACCCGGGAGCAGCACAATCAGGTCTTCCTGGTGACCGCGGGCAAGGGCTACATCGTCACCCCCCGCCGCGTGTTCAACATCAAGGAGGTCTCCGTGTTTGTGCCCGACTTTGATAAGGAGACCTTCACCTTCCACTGCGCTGCCGACGCCAAGGAGACGATGGAGATCGTCCACTTCGTCACCGAGCTCAACGACTACGACAAGACCTGCCTCCGTGAGGCGCATATGAGCCTGCCCCGTTTCCGCGGCGTGTCCGAGGCGTGGCATTATAAGGAGGACTTCACCGGCGCCGACATCCAGCAGATGATGATGCTGGAGCACCGCAACCTGGGCCGCCTGTCCATGGGCGCCAACTTCGGCACCGGCCCCAACTACATCGGCCAGCACATCCACAACGAGCTGGAGCAGTGGTACATTATGCTGCCCGGAGCCTCCTTCACCTACACCGCCGAGGAGGAAAAGATCCACGTCCAGGGCGGCGACATCACCTATACCCCCCACGGCTCCCACCACGGCAGCGAGTGCGCCGACGGCGAGAAGTTTGCCTATGTGTGGTTCGAGCTGTGCGAGAACGGCTACCCCGGCGAGATCAAGTAAGAAATGGCGGTCAGCACACGGCTGCTGGGCTCCAACGGCCAGTACAGCCGCTACCCTCTGGCATTCTTCCTGGACGAGATGAGGCGGCTGGGGCTGCGCAGTCTGGACTTTGTTCCACAGGTCCCCCATTTCTTCTGCGGATACCGGGACCATGACGACCCCGCGGGACTGAAGACGGCGCTGGCGCGGGCAGGGCTTCGCGTGGCGGTCCTGACGCCGCCGTCCTACCGCTGTTCCATCACCGCTCCGGCCGGGGAACAGCGGGCGGCCACCCTGGGCTATTACAAAAGCTGCATCCAACTGGCCGCCGAACTGGGGTGCGACCGGCTGGTGCTGGACGCGGCCGGCGCCTGCTGGGACCTGAAGGTCGAACAGCTCCGGGAGCACGCCGCCGACACCCTCTGCATCCTGTGTGATGCGGCGGAGGCCGCGGGTGTTGGCCTGCTGCTGGCCCCGGCCATGGGGGCGGAGACCCCTCTCATCGCCGAGGCCCCCGTCCTCAACACTGCGCGGGAGCTGGAGGCCATGCTCCACCGGCTCCGCCGTCCCGGCTTGGGCGTGTGTCTGGATACCAATGTCATGAGCGCCTGCGGCGATACCATTCCGGACTGGTTCGACCGGCTGGGGGACCGGACGGGGCTGGTGCGGCTGTGCGACGGCAATTACCACGGCTGGCGGGCTTGGGGCGAAGGGGTACTTCCCATGGAGCGGTACCTGTGCCAGCTGAATGAGGTGGGCTATGGGGGGGAGATTTCCCTGCGCCTGCCCGGTGAGCGGTATTTGGAGCGGCCCTCTTATCCGGACGAGCGGGCCCTGGCGGCCCTGTGTGGGGAGGTGTAGCCATGGCGGGCATCAAACGAGGACAACTGGTCAACATGAACCAGCATTACCGCCGCTTCTCTCTGGACTACTTTCTGGACTGCCAGCAGCGCCTGGGCGTAGAGCAGATCGAGCTCTGGTGCGGCGCGGCCCACTTCTGGCTGGATCATGAGGGACTCGGCGATGTCAATGCGCTCCGGGGCAAGCTCTCCGCGCACAATGTCCGGGTGGTGTCCGTCACGGCGCCCAGTATAGCCTATCAATATCAGTATGCCTCCCAGGAGCCGGAACTTCTGGAGCGGTCCTTCCGGTACTTCTCCAACGCCATCCATCTGGCGGCCGAGCTGGGCGCGGACCGGGTCGTGGTCAACTCCGGCTGGGGTTACTGCGGGGAGGATGAGGCCGCCATGTGGGGCCGATGCCGGGATCACTTGGGCCGGCTGTGCCTGGCGGCCGGGCGGGAGGGTATCCTGCTGGTGATGGAGTCCCTCCGCCAGGACGAGAGCAATCTGGTCTACAGTCTGGAGCGGGCCCGCCGCATGTATGAGGAGATCCACCATCCCAATCTGAAAATGATGGTGGACAACATTGCCACCGGCGCGGCGGGGGAGACCCTGGAGGACTGGTTTCAGGCATTTGGGGACGATCTGATCCACATGCACTTCCTGGACGGCGACCCCTGGCTCCACAATGTGTGGGGTGACGGAAACACCGCCCTGGCACGGCAGATCCAGACCCTGAACGACCACCATTTCACCGGATATCTGGTGCAGGAGGTGGCGGACGAGCACTATTTTACCGACCCCTATGCCGCGGACCGGAGAAACTTTCGGGTCCTGGAGCGGTTCCTCCAGGACTAGGGCCTGTTTGAAAACGGGCGGCACACCCCAACGCCGGGCCTGCCCCCATGGTTCCAACAGGCCCTGGAGATCCGTATTTCTCAGCGCGGCGCGCTGAAAAATAAATTATAATGAAAAGGAAAAGGTGAAGCAGTCATGAAAGCAAAGAAGATCCTTACCGGCGCCCTGTCTCTTGCGATGATCGTCTCTCTGGCCGCCTGCGGCGGCGGCAGCAGCGCCACGCCCACGCCCGGGACCGAGGCGCCCGAGACCACTACGCCCGTCACGGCCGCTCCCGAGGGAGACGGCTCCCTCCAGCGCGTGCTGGACGCGGGCAAGCTGTCCATCGGCGCCGAAGGCAACTGGATCCCCTACGTGTACAACGAGGACGGCACCGGAGAGCTCACCGGCTTCGAGGTGGAGATCGCCAAGGAGATCGCCTCCCGCCTGGGCGTGGAGGCCGAGTTCCAGATCTCCGACAGTTGGGACCCCGTCCTGGCCGGCCTGGATGCAGCCCGCTATGACATCGTGATCTGCGGCGTGAACCCCAACCCCGAGCGCCAGGAGAAATACGCCGTCACCGCCTCCTACGCGGAGAACCCCTACTGCCTGGTGGTCAACGGCGACAACGATGAGATCACCTCCTTTGAGGACCTCGACGGCAAGCTGTGCATCAACTCTCCCTCCTCCGCCGCGGGCAAGATCGCCCAGAGCTTCGGCGCCACCACTGCCGACGGTGATCTGACCGCCGCAATGGAGCAGCTGAACACCGGTCGCGCCGACGGCACCATCAACAACGTGGCCGCCGTGGACGAGTATATGAAGAACCGTCCCGAGGTCAACGTGAAGATCGCCGCGATCTATGAGCCCGCCGAAGGCGAGGAGTACATGATCGAGTCCGCCGGTATGCTCCGCAAAGAGGATCAGGAACTGTGCGACAAGATCTCCGAGATCATCCAGGAGATGATCGACGACGGCACCTGCTATGACCTGACCGTGAAGTACTTTGGCCAGACCGTGGCCGACAGCACCAGCATCTACAAGAAGTAAGTCAAGCATTGACCGGGGCGCCGCCCTTGGGCGGCGCCCCCTTTTCTCGAAAAACAAGGAGGCGGGCTGCCATGGAAAACATTCAATTGCTGGTCGATTCCTTCTGGCCCATGTTCAAAGCGGGCCTGTTGATCTCTGTCCCGCTGATGCTGGTCTCGTTTGTCGTGGGCCTGGTATTGGCATTCGTCCTGGCGCTGATGCGCATGTCCAAGATCGCACCCTTCAAGGCAATCGCCTGGTTTGTGGTTTGGGTGATCCGCGGCACCCCCCTGCTGGTCCAGATTTATGTGATCTATTTTGGACTGCCCTCTGTGGGGCTTGTGCTGGACCCCATCCCATCCGCTATCCTGGCGCTGGTCATCAGCCAGGGCGCCTACAATTCCGAAGTCATCCGCGCCGCCCTGGGCTCCATCCCCAAAGGACAGTTTGAGGCATGCAGGGCCCTGGGACTGAACAAGCTCCAGACAATGGCCCAGGTGGTCATCCCGCAGGCGGCCCTGGTGGCCGTACCATCTCTCGGCAACTCCTTCATCAGCCTGCTGAAGGACACCTCCCTGGTCTCCTCCATCACGGTGGCGGAGATCCTCATGACGGCCAAGTCCATCATCGCCGTCAAATTCCAGCCCCTGCTGCTCTACTGCGAGGCCGCTCTTGTCTACCTGATTTTCAGCACCGTGCTCACTCAGCTCCAGGGAATGCTGGAAAAGAAGCTGGGCAAGCATCTGGTGGACACCAGAGTCTGACGGAAAGGGTAACGATCTGCTATGTTGCATTTGAATATTCAGGGACTGAAGGACCGCTCCGCCTGGGAAGCCGCCGGCATTGCGCTGCCGCGGTACGATGTGGAGGCCATGAAGGCCCGGACGCTGCAAAGGCCCTCCTGGGTCCACTTCGGCGCGGGCAATATCTTTCGGGGCTTTCTGGCCGCGGCCCAACAGACCCTTTTGAACGCCGGGGTCACCGATACCGGCATTTTGGCGGCCGAATCCTTCGACTTCCAGATCATCGACAAAGTATACGAGCCCTATGACGAGCTGAGCCTGCTGGTGCGCATGCATGCCGACGGCTTCTACGACAAGGAGGTCGTGGCCAGCGTGGCGGGCGGATACAAGGCCGACTGCGCGGGGCCTGACTGGGCACGGCTGGTGCAGGTGTTCCAGAATCCCAGCCTCCAGCTGGCCAGCTTTACCATCACGGAGAAGGGGTATGCGCTGACCGATCTGGCGGGCGAGACGCTCCCCGTGGCCCGGCAGGATTTTGCCGCCGGGCCGGACGCCCCGCGGCACACCATGTCCATTGCGGCGGCGCTCCTCTACCGCCGCTTCCAGGCGGGGGGACACCCCATCGCCATGGTGAGCATGGACAACTGCGCGCAGAACGGAAAAAAGCTCCGGGAGGGCGTGTTTGCCGCCGCAGAGGCATGGGAGCGGGCGGGACTGGTCCCCGCCGCCTTCCTGGCATGGCTCTCCGACCAGAAAAAGGTCACCTTCCCCTGGTCCATGATCGATAAGATCACCCCTCACCCCTCCGAGCAGGTCAAAAAGGCCCTGGAGGACCTGGGGCTGCAGGACATGACCATTTCCAGGACCAACACCGGTACGCTGATCGCCCCCTTTGTCAACGCCGAGACCACAGAATACCTGGTGCTGGAGG
This sequence comes from Intestinimonas butyriciproducens, assembly GCF_004154955.1. Lineage (NCBI taxonomy): Bacteria > Bacillati > Bacillota > Clostridia > Eubacteriales > Intestinimonas > Intestinimonas butyriciproducens. Next base: position 223,631 of record NZ_CP011524.1, read on the forward strand.
ACGCCTTCCCCAATGGACGCCCTCCCCTGGAGCGGGCGGGGGTCTACTTTACCGACCGCGCCACGGTGGAAAAGGCCGAGAAGATGAAGGTGGGCACCTGCCTCAATCCCCTGCACACCGCCCTGGCCGTGTATGGGTGCCTGCTGGGCTACACCACCATCGCCGCGGAGATGGCCGACCCGGACCTGCGGGCTCTGGTGGAGCACATCGCCGCCGAAGGTCTCCCCGTGGTGGAGGACCCGGGCCTCCTCAGTCCCCGAAAGTTCATCGACGAGGTGCTGCGCCAGCGTTTTCCCAACCCCGCCATCCCGGATACGCCCCAGCGTATCGCCGCGGACACCTCCCAGAAGCTGCCCGTCCGGTACGGCGGCACGCTTCAGCGCTATACCCAGCGCACCGATCTGGCGGTCTCCGCGCTGGAATATATCCCGCTGGTCTTCGCGGGGTGGTGCCGGTACCTGCTGGGGGTGGACGACGCCCTGCGGGAGATGCCGGTGAGCCCCGATCCCATGGTGCCTGCCCTCCAGGCCCTGTTGGCCGGAGTGAAGGTGGGCACGCCCGAGACCTGTACCGATCAGCTCCGCCCCATCCTTTCCAACGCCGCTATTTTTGGCGTGGACCTGTATCAGGCGGGGCTGGGAGAAAAAACAGAAGCCGCGTTCCGGGCCATGCTGGCGGGCCCCGGCGCGGTCCGTACCACTCTGCGCCGGTATTTGAGTGAGAGAGCATGAGGAGCGATCATCCATGAAGATGACATTTCGCTGGTACGGGAGCCAGATGGACCCCATACCGCTGCGTTATATCAAACAGATCCCCAATATGAGCGGTGTGGTGAGCTCCCTGATGGACATGCCCGCCGGGGCCCTGTGGCCCACCGAGCGCATCCAGGCCCTGAAGCAGGAGGTCAACGACGCAGGGCTGGAGCTGGAGGTCATCGAGAGCGTCAACGTCCATGAGGATATCAAGCTGGGCCTGCCCGGCCGGGACGAGTACATCGACAATTACTGCAAGACCATTGAACGGCTGGGACAGGCGGGCGTGAAGGTCATCTGCTACAATTTCATGCCGGTCTTTGACTGGACCCGCAGCGACCTGTTCAAGCCACGCGCCGACGGGGCCACCGTACTGGCCTATGACCAGGCTGTCATCGACAAGATCACCGATCCCCAGGACTTTGCCGACCGGATCCAGCAGGGGGCGGGCGAGTTCGAGATGGCCGGGTGGGAGCCGGAGCGCATGGCGGAGATCAAGCACCTCTTCGCCCAGTATCAGAGCGTCTCCCATGAGGACCTTTTCCGCAATCTGCGCTATTTCCTGGAGGCCGTTATCCCGGTCTGTGAGCGGTACGACGTCAAAATGGCCATCCATCCGGACGATCCCCCCTGGGATATTTTCGGCCTGCCAAGGATCTGTACCAACCGGGACAATGTGACGCGCATCCTCTCCCTGGTGGACAGTCCCTGCAACGGCCTGACGCTGTGCTCCGGCTCCATGGGCTCCAATCCCTGCAACGATATCCCCGCCATGGTGCGGGAATTCGGGAGCCGGGGGCGCATCCATTTCGGCCATGTGCGCAACATCAAGTTTACCGGGCCCGGCCAATTTGAGGAGGCGGCGCACTTCTCCGCCGACGGCAGCCTGGACCTGTACGAGATCATGAAGGCCTACTATGACATCGGCTTCGAGGGCTATATCCGGCCCGACCACGGACGTATGATCTGGGATGAGCAGGGCCGGGCGGGTTACGGCTTGTACGACCGGGCGCTGGGCGTGGCCTACCTCAGCGGCCTGTGGGAGGCCATTCAAAAGGACCACCGGTAACAGAGAGAGCACACCGCATTCGTGCGCGTCCCGGCATGCCGGCTGGTTTCGACGCCGGGTGCGGTGTTTTTCGTGTGTAAGAGCCCGTATGCACCTCCGTCCCGCGGCATCCAGGCGGGGTTTTCCCGCCATGCTGCGGGGACCCTGCCCGTCTCAGGAATACAGGTTCTAAATTTGCAGAAAAGAAGGTTGAGCGCATGGACCCCATTCTGAAACAAATTTCCAACGTCGGCATTGTGCCCGTGATCGCCATCGACGACGCTGAGAAGGCGGTGCCGCTGGCGAAGGCCCTGGTGGCTGGCGGCCTGCCCGTGGCGGAGGTGACGTTCCGCACCGCCGCAGCGGAGGAGGCAATGCGGGCGATCGTTCGGGAAGTGCCCGAGATGCTGGTGGGCGCGGGCACTGTCCTGACCTATGAGCAGGTGGACCGGGCGCTGGAGGCCGGGGCCAAGTTTATCGTCAGCCCCGGATTCAACCCGGACACCGTGCAGTATGTCCTCTCCAAGGGGGCGCTGATGGTGCCCGGCACCGCCACCCCCGGCGAGATGGAGCAGGCCATGTCCATGGGCCTGGAGGTGGTAAAGTTTTTCCCCGCCGAACAGAACGGGGGCGTGGCCAAGCTGAAGGCCATCGCCGGCCCCTATCGGGCGCTGAAATGGATGCCTACCGGCGGAGTCAACGCAAAGAATCTGATGGATTACCTGTCCTTTGACCAGATCGTGGCCTGCGGAGGCACCTGGATGGTGAAAAAGGAGCTCATCGAGGGAGAAAAGTGGGAGGAGATCACCCGCATGACCCGGGAAGCCGTGCGCACCATGCTGGGGTTCTCCCTGCATCACGTGGGCATCAACTGCGGCAGCGAGGCGGAGGCGGACCAGACGGCCAGGACGCTGTGCGCCATCTTTGGATTCGAGTATAAGATGGGCAACTCCTCCGTGCAGGCGCTGCCTGCGGCAGAGTGCACCAAGACGCCCGGCCCCGGCGTCCACGGCCACATCGCCATCGGCACCAACAGCGTGGACAGGGCGGTCTATCATCTGGGCCTTCAGGGCGTCAAGTGTCTGGAGGAGACCCGAAAGACCGACGGCAAGGGAAGGACCAAGGCCATCTATCTGGACGGAACCTTCGGCGGCTTTGCCATTCATCTGGTACAGAAATAAGGAGGCTCTCACTTATGAGCAAGCGTGTGGTAACATTCGGAGAGATTATGCTGCGGCTGGCGCCCAACGGATACTATCGGTTCTTCCAGGACGACCAGCTCCAGGCCACCTTTGGCGGCGGAGAGGCGAATGTGGCGGTATCCCTCGCCAACTACGGTCTGGACGCCGCCTTTGTCACCAAGCTGCCCGCCCATGCCATCGGACAGGGCGCGGTGAACGCGCTGCGGGGGCTGGGGGTGGACACCTCCGGGATCGTCCGCGGCGGGGAGCGCGTGGGCATCTATTTCCTGGAGAAGGGCGCCTCCCAGCGGGGCAGCGTTTGCATCTATGACCGGGCCCACTCGGCCATCCAGGAGGCGCAGCCCTCCGACTTTGACTGGGACGCCATCTTTGAAGGCGCGGACTGGTTCCACTTCACCGGGATCACGCCCGCCCTGGGCCCCAACCTGGTGGAAATTTGCAGGCAGGCCTGTGCCGCGGCAAAGCGGCACGGTGTGAAGGTCTCCTGCGACCTGAACTATCGGGGAAAGCTGTGGAGCCGGGAGCAGGCCCGCGCGGCGATGACCGAGCTCTGCCGGTATGTGGACGTCTGCATTTCCAACGAGGAGGACGCCAAGGATGTTTTCGGCATCGAGGCGGAAAACACCGACATCTACGGCGGCAAGCTGAACAAAGAGGGATATCAGTCCGTGGCCAAGCAGCTCGCCGACCGGTTCGGCTTTGAGAAGGTGGCCATCACGCTGCGCACCTCCATTTCCGCCAGCGACAACGACTGGGCGGGCATGCTGTATGACGGAAAGGAGTGCTGTTTCTCCAAGGAGTACCACCTGCACATCGTGGACCGGGTGGGCGGCGGCGACAGCTTCGGCGGCGGGCTCATTTACGCGCTGCTCAGCGGGAAGGACAGCCGGGAGGCGATTGAATTCGCGGTGGCGGCGTCGGCGCTGAAGCACTCCATCGAGGGGGACTTCAATCGGGTCACGCTGGCTGAGGTGGAAAAGCTCGCCGGCGGCGACGGCTCCGGCCGGGTCCAGCGGTAAGCAGTACAGGGCGGGGCCCGGAACCTCCTGCAGCACACGACCCTTATTCCTCTGCAAAATATCGCCGCATACCTGCGCTTTTGCTGCGGCAAACGGCGGCGCGGGGGATTCCTTCCGGGAAAAAGGCCCTGGAACCAACGGTTCCAGGGCCTTCAGCGCATCAAAAGGCAGGCGGCTGAAACGGGGACTCCGCGCTGCCAAAGAGGATAAGCCGCCTTGGCGGCGCTTATACACAACGGGAGAGCAGGGCCTCCCATTTTTCATCCACATACCGCTGGGCGGCCTCCAGGGTCCACTCGCTGCCGGGCTGGAAGCAGTGCTTGAATCGCCCCTGCAGACGCATGAACTCGGTGACGGGCAGCTTCCTTTTCGGCTCGTAGCTCAGATGCCATACGCCGTCGATGACTTCATAGAGGGGCCACACGCAGGTCTCCACCGCCAGGCGGCACAGCTCGGGGAGCAGCTCGGGAGAGTACTGCCAGCCCCGGGGGCAGGGTGACATGATGTTGACAAAGGCGGGGCCGGGGGTATAGATGGCCCGATGGGCCTTTTCATGGAGGTCCTTGAAGTTGGTGAGAAAGGTGGTCTGGGCCACATAGGGGATGTGGTGTGCGGCCATGATCTCCGTAAGGTCCTTCTTGTTCTGCGGCTTGCCGCTGGAGGCGGAGCCGGGCGGGGTGGTGGTGGCGCTGGCAAAGCGGGGGGTGGAGGAGGAGCGCTGGATGCCGGTATTCATATAGGCCTCGTTGTCATAACAGAAATATACCATGTCGTGGCCCCGCTCCATGGCGCCGGAGAGGGACTGGAAGCCGATGTCATATGTGCCTCCGTCGCCGCCGATGGCCAGAAACTTGAAGGAATCTTCGACGCTGCCGCGGCGCTTGAGAAAGCGGTACGCGGCCTCCACGCCGCCGCAGGTGGCGGCGGCGTTTTCAAAGGCGGAGTGGATGTAGCTGTCCTCCCAGGCGGTGTAGGGGTAGAGGAAGGAGGACACCTCCAGGCAGCCGGTGGCGTTGCAGATGACCGCCCTGTCTCCCTCGTCCAGGGCGCGGGTCACGGCCCGGCAGACGATGCCCGCCCCGCAGCCGGCGCACAGCCGATGTCCGCCGACAAATCGCTCCGGCTTAGAAAGCTCGCGCTTGTGATTGTACGCCATTTCAGAGCACCTCCTGTTCACTGCTGCGCTGGCCCATGTGGAGATACCGGGGGCCGGCCTGGCCGCTTTCGGCCATCCGGAGCAGGTGGCGGTAGACCCGCTCCACGTCCTCCACCGCACAGTCGCGTCCGCCCAGGCCGTAGACCACGTTGGTCATGAGGGGGCGGTTGGGCAGATCGTAGCAGGCGGAGCGCACCTCGGCAAAGAGGGGACCGCCGCAGCCGGAATAACCCTCGCTCTTGTCCATGACTGCCACCGCCTTCACATGGGAGAGGGCTTGGGCGATCTCCTCCATAGGGAAGGGGCGGAACACACGCAACTTGAGGAGCCCGGCCTTGACGCCCCGCTCCCGCAGGCGCTGGACACAGGCCTTGGCCGTGCCGGCGGTGGAGCCGATGAGCACCAGCGCCACCTCGGCGTCCTCCATCGCATAGGCCTCGAAGAGGCCGTATTTCCGGCCGAAGGTCCGTGCAAAATCTGCGGCCACCTCCAGCACGGCCCGCTTGGCGTTTTTCATGGCCTCGGCCTGCTGGACCTTATGCTCCATACAGTAGGGACAGGTGTCATAGGGGCCCACGGCCAGGGGATTGCCGTGCTGGAGCAGATGGCGCTCCGGCGTATACTCCCCCACGAAGGCCCGGACCTTCTCGTCCGCCTCCAGCAGGATATTCTCCACCGCGTGGGAGGTGATGAAGCCGTCCTGGCAGACCATGATCGGGAGGCGCACATCCGGGGTTTCGGCGATGCGCATGGCCTGGAGATAGTTGTCATAGGCCTCCTGGTTGTTCTCCGCATAGAGCTGGATCCAGCCGGTGTCCCGCGCACCCATGGAGTCGGAGTGGTCGTTGTTGATGTTGATGGGGCCTGTGAGGGCGCGGTTGACGCAGGCGAGGGTGATGGGCAGGCGGGAAGAGGCGGCCACATACAGCATCTCCGTCATGTACGCCAGACCGCAGGACGACGTGGCGGTGACGGCCCGAACGCCGGCGGCCTGGGCTCCGATACAGGTGGACATGGAGGAGTGCTCCGACTCCACGGTGACGTACTCGGTGTCCACCAGGCCGTTGGCCACATACTGGGCGAAGTACTGGGGGATCTCGGTGGAAGGGGTGATGGGGAAGGCGGCAAAGACGCCGGGGTTGATCTGCCGCATGGCGCAGGCAATGGCCTCATTTCCCGACAGGCGGTCGCGGATACTCATCACTTCTCCTCCTTTTCAAAGGCGATGGCGCCGAAGGGGCAGACCTTCCAGCAGATGCCGCAGCCCTTGCAGTGGTCCAGATCAAATGCGCCCCGCTTTCCATTGGAGACGGGGATGGAGGAGTCGGGACAAAAGGGGGCGCACAGCAGACACTGCTTGCATTTGGCCGGGTCCCAGACCGGCACGTCGGAGCGCCACTCGCCGGTGCGCACTGCCTTTGCGGTGCCGCCCTCGTAGATCTCCCCGCCCGGAGTCATCTCCTGCCAGGGAGTCTGCTCGTTGATTTTGGATGCCTGGAAGTTCATGCGCGCACCTCCTTCATGGATTGGAGCAGGCATTTCATGTTGCCCTCGATGACCTGGGGCTTGGTGGCGAATTTGTGCCGGAAGCTGGCCTCCATATCGGCCGCGAACTGATCCGGCTCCAGCACCCGGCTGACCTGAACGATGGCGGCGAGCATGGGGGTGTTGGGAAAATAGCCGCCCAGGTACTGTTCGGAAAGGCGCCGGGCATCCACGGTGTACACCCCGCCGGAATAACCCCGCAGCAGGGGCCGCAGGGCACCGGGGGCCTTGGGAGAATTGATGAGGACGGCGCCCTCCTGGCTCAGCCCTGCGGTGACATCCACCGAGGAGAGGAGGGACTCGTCCACCACCACCACGTAGTCTGGCTGATAGATGTTGGAGTGGATGGTGCAGGGGACGTCGCTGATGCGGTTATAGGCGGTGATGGGGGCGCCCATGCGCTCGGGGCCGTATTCCGGAAAGCCCTGGACATACTTGCCCGAGGAAAAGGCGGCGTCGGCCAGCAGCAGGCAGGCGGTCTTGGCCCCTTGCCCGCCCCGGCCATGCCAGCGGATCTCGGTCATTTGCTTGCTCATACGTTCCTTCCTCCCTCTGTTCCGGTATGCCCGGCACAGACGAAAAAGATCCCCGCCCCTGTAAAGGGACGAGGATCAAACCACCATCGCTGTACCACCCGTTACTGCATACCGACATATGCGCTTCCTCTAACGGGGAATCCCGTCGGCGCCTACTTCGCGGCAAAGCGGTTCGGGCCGCAACTCCGGAGTGATGTTCCTGCCTGCCCTACTGATACCGGCTTCCCACCTGCCGCCGGCTCTCTGAGATCCTCGGAGAGGCACTACTGTCTCCATCATCATCTTTCATGCGTTAAATTGTTATATATACTGTAGTGGCTGAAAGGACATTTGTCAATGGGTAAAATACACAAAATAGAAAAACTCAGGACCTGCCGGAGATGAGCCAGGGGGCGGGCTCGGTCTGGAAGGTGCCTTTGGCCGTGAGCTTGGACACCGAGAGCTGCACCACCTCGGTCTCCCCGATGCCCAGGCGCTCAAAGAGGGCCGGCAGGGTGGCCGCGCAGCGGAAATCCAGGGTATAGATGAGGAATTCTATATGGGGGTTGCGGCGCAGCAGGCAGGCGAGTTCCTGTTCCATGCTGGCGGAAGCCACCAAGAAGGCCAGTGAGGGGGCGGGCAGGGCTGCCAGCGTTTCGTCGTCCACGTGATCGATGATGGCGATGTTGTTGAGGCCGAATTGCCGCACATTCTCCTCCATGGTGGTGCGGTCTCCCTGGCTGTACTCCACCGCGATGACAGTGCCCTCACAAGCGAGGATGGCCGACTCCACCGCGATGGATTCCCCGGAGATGACGCACACCGTATCTCCCTGGGCCAGGTGCATCTTGCTGAGGATGACCGCCCGGATCTCATTGCCCACATAGTGGACGGAGCCCCGGGAGAAGCTGGAGTTGCGCATGCCGATCTTATAGGTGGAGCGGGCGTTGGGGTTGAGGATGAGCATACCGGCGGAGGCGTTGATCCCCCGGTTGATCATATCCTTGAGCTTGGAGTGGAGAATGGGACCCGCGGGATCGGAACCCTCGTTGTACCACACGTCGCATTCTCCCAGACCCGCGTCCCACATGCGGTAGAAGATATCCGGGTGGCCCGCCTCAGTGAATACCAGCACGGAGGAGTGGGACTCCACTGTGGGGATGAGGTTTTTGTTCTTTCTGGTGATATCCAGCAGCTTTACCTTTTCCAGGTCCACCCTGGTATTCTCGGCAAAATACTGGAGCCAGGCCAGGATATGGGCATTTGTGAACAGATGGTCTTCCATATAAGCATGCCTCCCCTTGTTGTGCGCTCTTCATCAGAGCAAAGCATTTATCCTGATTGTACCACGGATGGCCCGGCCTGTCATCCCCTGACAGGCCGGAAACGGGGAGAGAAAAAGGTCCGGGACCGGCATATGCCGGTCCCGGACCTTTTTTCATGCGCCGCAGTGTCCGCCGCAGTCGTGGGACGCGCAGTCTCCGTGGTGCGTGTGATCATGGCCACCGTCATGATGGCTGCAGTTGGCCTCGGTACCGTAGGCCAGGCGGTCCGCCAGCAGGGCCTGGACCGCAGCGTCCGCGTCGCCGGTGACCCCGGCGTACAGGGTGACGCCCGCCTGTGCCAGTGCGTTCCGGGCGCCCATACCCAGGCCGCCGCAGATCAGGGCCTCCACGCCGGCATCCCGCAGAAAGCCCGCCAGCGCGCCGTGTCCGCTGCCGTTGGTGTCCAGGATCTCTGTTCCTGTCACCCTGCCGTCTTCCACCTGGTATACCTTGAACTGCTCCGTGTGGCCAAAGTGCTGAAACACGGTCCCATTCTCATAAGTCACTGCGATTTTCACGATGAAACGCCTCCAATTTCTGCTTTTTGGGGCATTCGTGCCCCCGGCGGCGACATTCCCCACCGTCACACAGGCGGTAATGCCCCCCCGCCACCGCCAGCGCCTTGCGCTCCACCAGGGCCTGGGCCAGCTTGCGGCGGGCGCTGAGATAGATGCCGGTTACTGTGGTGCGTGCCACCTCCATCTGCGCGGCGCACTGCTCCTGGGTCAGGCCCTCCAGGTCGATGAGGCGGATCACCTCGTATTCATCTACTCCCAGGGTCACGGTCCCGCTCCAGGGGGCGTCCTCCATGGGGCGGAACCCACCGCACCGGGGCAGGGTGCATACCCGTCTGCATTTTGGTGGTCTGGACATGTCGTCACCTCTTGTTCCTGACATATGTCGAAAATATCATACTCCCATTTTTGACATATGTCAATATGAGGAGAAAAAACGTCACTTGATCCCATAGTGTTGCAGACGTTCGTAGAAGCTGGACTTTTTCATCTCCAGCAGCTCCATGGCCCGGCGCTTGTCGCCCTCTGCGGCCGCCAGAGCGCGGAGAAGCGCCTGTTCCTCGGCGTATTCCAGCTGGGCTTTCAGCGGACCGGAGAGGACGGGGGCGGCTTCCGTCGGACGCGCGCCCACGGGGGAGAGTTCGATCTCCTCAGGGCCGATGATGCTGCTCTCGCATACCGCTACCGCCCGCTCGATGACGTTGCCCAGCTCCCGGATATTGCCCGGCCAGGTGTGCTGGAGCAGCTTCTCCACTGCCGAGCCGGAGAGCTTTTTGGGCGGGATGCCGTACTGGGCGCAGACGGACTCGGTGAGACTGCGGCTGAGGAGATAGAGGTCCGAGATACGCTCACGCAGGGGCGGGATGCGCAGGGAAAAGACGTTGATCCGGTAGTAGAGATCCTCCCGGAAACGGCCCTCGCGCACGGCCTTCCACAGGTCCTGATTGGTGGCGGAGAGGATACGCACGTCCACGTTGGTGGGCTTGGTGGCACCCACGCGGTAAAACCGCTTGTTCTGGATGGCGTAGAGCAGCTTGACCTGGGCGCTCATGGGGATCTCGCCGATCTCGTCGAGGAAGATGGTGCCGCCGTCCGCCTGCTCAAAGTAGCCCGGCTTTCCGCCGGAGAGGGCTCCGGTAAAGGCTCCGCCCATATAGCCGAAGAGCTCGCTCTCAAAGAGGTCCCTGGGGATGGAGCTGCAGTTGACCTCCACGAAGGGGCCGTCGGGCCGGGAGAGACGGTGAATCTCCCGGGCCAGTTGGGACTTGCCGGTGCCGCTCTCCCCTGTGATGATGACGTTGCACCTGGCCTGGGCAGCCTTGAAGGCCAGATATTTGACCCGCTGGATGGGGGGAGAGCTGCCTGCAAAGTCGGGAAAGGCGTTGGCCGGGACCCGCATGGCCTGGTTGTCCACGTTGAGGCTGGCCTGCTCCACCTTGGTGATGAGCTCGTTGCGCTGGTCCAGCAGCTTGTGCAGCTCGGAGAGGTCGGTAAGCTTGAGCACGGCGCCGCGGACATGATTTCCTTCCCGCACCGGCAGAATGGAGCAGAGCATGAGACGCTTGTTGATGTAGAGCTCCTCGTCCAGCGTGGCCCCGCCTCCGCCGGAGAGGAGGCGGTCCATGCGCTGGGTGAGCTCACAGGGCTGAAAGAGCTCAAAAAAGTCCCGGCCGATGACGCTGAACTCGGTGGTGCCGTCATTTTTCGGCTGGAAAGTTCCCCCCTCCAGGAGTCCTTTCAGATCCTCGTGACGGATGGTACAGCCCTTTTCCTGATAAAATTTTACCTTCCCGGTCCCGCCGTCCACCACCACCAGGTGGGCCATGGAGCGGAGATACCGGAGGTGGTAGGGCTCGCCCCCGACGGAGATGGTCAGCAGCTTTTCGTACCGGCTCACCGAAAGGCGCACCTCCAGGCCGCCGCAGCGGCCCTCCAGACACAGCGCCTGGGGCATGGCGTATGGTCCGCAGCGGCGGTAGAGGGGCTTGGACCCTCCTCTGTGATAAACGCCGGCGGCCAGCACCACGTCTCCGGGGCGGAGCTCCGGGTCGCGGATATTCAGATGGGAGAGGTCCTCCGGCGTCATGCCGCCGTCATCGTCCCCCAGCATGTTGTCCGCGATGAGCACAATGTCTCCCGGGAGAATGGAGCCGGCGGGATGGGAGCGCCCGCCCTCCAGGACGATGCCGGTGATCTCCTTGGCCTTACGGTTGAAGTGGGTGACGATCCCGCCCGCGTTGACGCAGACGATGCCCTCACCCACGATTTCGGTTATGGTGTCGAGCAGCTTGCTTTCCATATCGGGGGCCTCCTTTCCGGTGTTAAGGTGCTTTCATTATAGGACGAAGGAGGGCGCGGCACAAGTGCGGAGGAAAAAGACGCTCCGCTCCGGCAACAAGCCGGGGCGGAGCGCTGAAAGGAGGGGGTAGGATATTACATAATAAAGCCCAAAAATAGATAGAAGATAATAGAGAGAACGGCAAACGCGAGACAATAAGGAAACTGTGTTTTGATATGGTCGATAATATTACACCCAGTGGTGGAACAGGTCATAATAGTAGTATCTGAAATGGGAGAGCAGTGATCACCGAAAATACTACCACCCCATACAGCACCTGCCACCAAAGGAATATCTACGCCCAGCTGGAGAGCCATAGGTAGGCAAATCACCGAGGTGATCGCCATAGTACCCATAGAAGTACCGGTGGCAAAAGAAATAAGACAGGCCATCAAAAAGACAAGAACGGGCAGGAGAGAGGGAGAAAGAAATTGCTCAAAGATGGAACAAAGATACAGTCCGGTGCCAAGTTGGGAGACCACGCCTCCCATGGTAAAGCCGAAAATTAAAATCATAGCGATGGAGAGCATGCCAGACGCACCTTTGAATGCCACATCAATGAACTGTGATAGGTTGTAAATTTTTTGGGTTATACACAGAATACCGGAAGCAACTAAAGCAAGGAAGACGCCCCACAGAAGGGCATTCATGCCGTTACCATCTAAAGGATTCCCACTGCCAGTGACCGTCAGTACAACTAATACGCCCAGGATGAGAACAGCAATGGGAATGAGCATATTGCGGGCCAAAGGACGGTCGGTATCCAAATAACTTTTGTCATCGCTCACTTCGTCTAAAGAAGTAGCAGATGAGGGCGAATCCAATTCACCAGTGGTGTCAGCCCGCAGCTCAGCGGCTTTCAAAGGGCCAAAATCCTTGCGGAGCAGGCAGAGTAAAAGAGAGCCGAGGACAGCCAGCATACAATAGAAGTTTAATGGTATGGATTGGACCAACAGTGTGGCTGCTCGGGACTCCTCTACGCCGCCGGAAGTGAGGTAACCGATCATGGCGGCACCCCAGCCGCTCAATGGGAGCAACACACAAACTGGTGTAGAAGTGGCATGGACCAAGAATGCTGATTTTTCATGTGAGACCCGCATGGCATCGTTAACTGGACGAGTAACAGAGCCGACAACAAGACAACTAAGAGAGCCCGAGGTAAAGACTAGAACGCCTACTAGCCAAGTAAAAATATTGGCGGCCCGTTTAGACCTGATAACTCCTTTTTTTCGCACCATAATTTCGACAAAGCCTTCAATTCCGCCGGAGCGCTCAATGATATAGATTAACGCGCCAATCATAAGAATGGAGGCAATAACAATGGTGTTGCTGTGGCTCTCGAATGTGGTGATAAAACCATTAAGGGTGGCATTAAGCGCAGAGATGATGTGAAAACCATCAATAACGCAGAAGCCAAGGAATACACCAATAAACAGAGAAATAAATACATTTTTAGTAATAATTGCCAAAACAATAGTCAACAACGGCGGCAAGATTGATAGAAACCCAAATTCCACAAGACTCTCCTCCTAGTATTTAATGAATTCGGAGAACTCACTTTCTCAATGCCCGGCCCAGGTCAGAACGGACAACCCGGTCATGGTCTACAGCCACCTCCCCTCCGACGAGGACGTAGTCAAAGCCCTCTGGTCCGGCGTTGGGCTGGTCAAAGGTAGCGCGGTCCGCGATTCGGTCCAGATCCAGCACCACCACGTCGGCATCGGCGCCGCTGCGGAGGTTCCCTTTGTGGGAGAGCCCCAGCTTGGCGGCGGGCATGGCGGTCATTTTGTACACTGCCTCGTCCAGACTGAGACGTCCGCTTCCGACGTAATTGCGCACAAAACGGGGAAAGGCGCCCGCTGCCCGGGGATGTCCCTGGCCGTTGTCCATGAGGCCGTCGCTGGCCAGCATGATGTTGGGGTGGAGGAGGGCCATGTCCACGTCCTCCGGCTTCATCACATGGCAGACGGTGATGGTACGGGGGGCCTCCCGGCGAAGCGTCCGGAAAATGGCCTCCGTGCAGCGCTGCCCCTTGTAGGGGCCCTCGCAGACCTCGATGACGGAATAATCCGTCTGATACCGCTCCAGGAAACCGTCGTCATAGGTGGTCTCTCCGATGCGGGTGCTGAAGGCATAATAGGGATAACAGTCGCCGGACAGATCCATACCGTTGGCCCGGTAGGCGTCCATCATGGCAAGCAGCCGCTCCATCTGACCGAAGCCGCCCATGCTGCCCACATGAGAATTCTGCACCGGGAGATCCAGCGCCCGTCCCACGTCGATCAGTTCCTGTACCGCGCGGAAAATGTACGCCGCGTCGTCCCGGACGTGGGCAGCGATGAATTTGCCGGACTTCCGGCAGCCGCGGGCCGTCTCCACCATCTCATCCATGGAGATGCCGGGTACATAGCGGATGCCGAAGGAGATGCCGAAGCAGCCCGCCTCCAGCGCCTCCTGTGCCAGTCCGGAGAGACGGCGGAGCGCATCGGGGGTGATAGGAGCATATTTGTCCAGGTGTCCGGCCTGCTCCCGGAGAAAGGTGTGCCCAGCCAGCAGCCCCATGTTGACGGGCCCGCCGTCCCGGTCCATAAGCTCCAGGTATCGGATCGGGGAGACGGTGTTGATGCCGCAATTCCCGCCGATGGCGGTGGTGACGCCCATCCTCAGCATGGAGGTCATGATGCTGGGGATCAGGCGGTCCCGGACCGGATCATAGGGGTCCTCGTGCATGTGGATGTCGATGAAGCCAGGACAGACATATTTTCCGACGGCGTCCAGAACAACGTCGGCCTCGGGCTCGTCCTGCACGGTGGCCAAGACCTTTCCGTCCTGAAGGAGGAGGTTGTTCCTGGCATGAATATGGTTGGCAGGATCGATAATGGTGCCGTTTTTGATCAGGGTTCTCATGCTGCGGCCTCCCTCAACTGTTCAGCGACGCCGGGATGATCTGATTCCGGATCAGATCCTCATAGCTCTGGCGCCGGACCATCAGCTCATCCCGCCCGTCCTTGACCAGGACCACTGCGGGGATGGGGTTGCTGTTGTAGTTGCTGGCCATGGAATAGCCATAGGCGCCTGTGGAGAGGACGGCCAGAATGTCGCCGCTTTCCGCTGCTGGGAGCGCCGCGTCCCGGAGCAGGATATCCCCGGATTCACAGCACTTGCCGCAGACGGTGACCGTCTCGGCCGGCGCTGCGTCCGCCTTGTTGGCCAGGATGCCCCGATAGACGGCCTGATAGAGGGCGGGACGGATGTTGTCCGTCATGCCGCCGTCCACCGCCACATATTTGCGCACGCCGGCGATCTCTTTGATGGCCCCCACGGTGTAGAGGGAGAGAGCGGCGTCCCCGACGATGCTGCGGCCCGGCTCAATGACCACGGCGGGGCGGGGGAGCTCCAGCGCGTCAAAGCAGGCGGCGATGCGTTCCAGCATGGGGTCCAGATAATAGCGGTAGGGCCTGCGCTCCTCCGTGGTGTAGGTGATGCCGAATCCACCCCCCAGGTTGAGCTCTGAGACGCGGACGCCAAAGCGGTCCCTGACCTGTCGGACCAGCTCCAGCACCGCCTCCACCGCCTGGAGATAGGGGGAGGCGTCGAAGAGCTGGGAGCCGATGTGAAAGTGAAAGCCCAGAAAGTCCACATGGGGCGCAGCGACGGCCCGCTCCACAGCGGGATAGATGACATCCTCATCCAGGGGGAAGCCGAACTTGGAGTCCTTTTTGCCGGTGACGATGTAGTCATGGCTGTCCGCCTTAACGCCGGGAGTCACCCGGTAGAGGACCTTCATCCGCTTTCCTCTGGCGGCGCAGAGGGCTTCAATGGCCTCCAGCTCGTGGGCCCCGTCCACGATGATCCGGCCCACGCCCCGGTCCACGGCCAGCTCCAGCTCGCCGGGGAGCTTGTTGTTGCCGTTGAACTCGATACGCTCGGGCGGGAAGCCGGCTGCCAGGGCGGTGTAGAGCTCGCCGCCGGACACCACGTCCACGCACATCCCGGCCCGCTCCACCAGCCGGCACATGCCGGTGGTACAGAAGGCCTTGGCCGCATAGGCGACCCGGCTTCCCGGCCAGCGGTCCAGAAAGTCCCGGCGCAGCTCGTCGAAGCGGCGCTCTATGGCGGTCTGGGAATAGACGTACAGAGGGGTTCCATATTTCTTGGCCAGCTCCGTGACGTCACAGCCATCGAAGAAGAGCCTGCCGTTTTTGGTTTCCATCATATGATCGGACCTCCTTTTTGGTACCGCCTATAGAATAAGCAAATTTCATGCCAACCAGAGGGCGGGACGCCGCAGCCCCTGCCCCGCTAAGAAAAAGCGCCGTCAGCGGCCCGGCCGCCAGAAAAAGATGGTCCAAAATATCGGAAAAATAGCAGCAGAATGCTCCGAAAATTCGGACTATCAAGAGCAACAAATGCGGCATCTCTGGACGGGAGCCCTCTTGAAGAGAAGGCCCGCATGAGAGAAGCCCGGGGCCATGGGGCCGGAGAGACGGACCGCCCTCCCTGGCCGCCGCCTGTGAAAAAAGGTGCGGGTTTTGTGGAGCTTTGGGCGGAGGTACGTCCATTTTCCTTGCAATTCGGCGGGAGAGTATGCTACAATAAAAAGACTTGTAAAACGCTAGGAGGCCGCTGCCTTGTCCAAATACGAATCCGAAATCTCACGCCGCCGCACCTTTGCCATCATCTCCCATCCCGACGCCGGCAAGACCACCCTGACCGAGAAGTTCCTGCTCTACGGCGGAGCCATCGCCCAGGCCGGTGTGGTCAAGGGAAAAAAGAACAGCCGCGCCGCCACCTCCGACTGGATGGAGATCGAAAAGCAGCGCGGCATCTCCGTCACCTCCTCGGTCATGCAGTTCCAGTATGAGGGCTTCTGCATCAATATCTTGGACACCCCCGGTCACCAGGACTTCTCTGAGGACACGTACCGTACCCTCATGGCCGCCGATTCGGCCGTTATGGTCATTGACGCGGCCAAAGGCGTGGAGGCCCAGACCCGGAAGCTCTTCAAGGTGTGTGTGATGCGGGATATCCCCATCTTCACCTTTATCAATAAGATGGACCGGGAGGCCCGGGACCCCTTTGAGCTCTGCGAGGAGATCGAGAAGGAGCTGGGGATCGACACCTATGCGGTGAACTGGCCCATCGGCTGCGGCAAGGACTTCAAGGGCGTCTACGACCGGAACAAGCGGGAGATCATCCACTTCACCTCCAACGGCGGCGCCAGGCAGGCCACGGCGGTAGAGGTGGGCCTGGACGACCCGGAGCTGGACGGCCTGATCGGCCCTGCCTTCCGCACACAGCTCCAGGACGACATTGAGCTGCTGGACGGCGCTTCCTGTGACTTTGATATGGAGCGAGTGCGCCACGGAAAGCTCTCCCCCGTGTTCTTCGGCTCTGCCCTCACCAATTTCGGCGTGGAGCCCTTTCTGGAGGACTTCCTCCGCATGACCACGCCGCCCCTGCCCCGCCAGGCGGGGGAGGTGATCGTGGACTCCATGGACGACGAGTTCTCCGCCTTCGTCTTCAAGATCCAAGCCAATATGAACAAGGCCCACCGGGACCGTATCGCCTTTATGCGGGTGGTCTCCGGGCGCTTTGACGCGGACAGGGAGGTCTACCACGTTCAGGGCGGCAAGAAGATCAAGCTCTCCCGGCCCCAGCAGCTCATGGCCGCCGAGCGGGAGATCATTGAGGAGGCCTACGCCGGAGACATCATCGGCGTCTTTGACCCCGGGATCTTTTCCATTGGCGACACGCTGTGCGCGCCGGGGAAGAAGTTCCGCTTCGACCCCATCCCCACCTTTGCGCCTGAGCACTTCCGGCGGGTCCGACCTCTGGACACCATGAAGCGCAAGCAGTTTCTCAAGGGGATGGAGCAGATCGCCCAGGAGGGCGCCATTCAGATCTTCAAAACCCCCTATACCGGCATGGAGGAGGTCATCGTGGGCGTGGTGGGTACCCTCCAGTTCGACGTGCTGGAGTACCGGCTCAAAAACGAGTACGGGGTGGAGCTCTATATGGAGGGACTGCCCTACGAATATCTGCGCTGGATCGAAAACGACACCGGCGAGCCCATAAAGGAAGAGCAGCTCATTCTGGGCACCGACGTAAAGCTGGTGGAGGACTACAAGGGGAACCAGCTCCTCCTGTTCGCATCCCAGTGGTCCATCCACTGGGTCCAGGACAAGAACAAGGACCTGACCCTCACCGAGTTCGGCGGGGCCCGGGACAGCCAGGGCTGAAAACAACGGAGAACAAAAGAGGTCCGGACCGCATGGAAGCGGCCCGGACCTCTTTTTTCTTTCCCGAGCGGGAGAAAAAGTGCACCAAGATCAGCGGATTTGTATAGAATGAAGCAGTTCTCAAGAGGAGGGCGGCAGGATGGAGGAGGAGCAGGAAAAGACGCTCTGCGCACAGCTTGGGGTGGTAGACGATTCCCTGTTTTTTTTACTGCTGATCATTGCCGCCACACTGCTCTCCTTCTGGTCGGTGTCCCTCCAGCGAAAGGGGCTCTGCCTCACCATCCAGGGGGAGACGGAGACCGCCGGACAACTGCCCCCTATCTATCCCATCCGGCACAAGGCCTCCGCCATCATCGTCGGCGCGCTGGGCTTTTTCCTGTGCCTGGCTCTGCGTACGCTGGAGGAGGCGGAAGAGGGCGGCGACTGTGTGGCGAAGCGGTCGGCACGGAGCAACCTGTGGGCATCCTTATTTGTGCTGCTGGCCGCCATGCTCCGCTATCAGGACCTGGATTTTGTGGAGCGGTGCCAGGCCTCGCTGGAGGAGGAGGACACGCTACCAGACTGAGAACCTGTACTGACAAGCATTCCGCAGCATCGGGGCGGGGCCTTCCCGCCGTACCGCGTTGATTTTCTTTGCCATACACGGAATATGGCGGCATCAATCGCCTTGTCCAACGGAAAAGCCACGCCCGCCTGCCGTGCCCTGCTGATGTGTACAGGTTTTGATTTCCTTGGGGGGAATGTTATGACAGATTTGGAGATTTTGGCACGGATCGTCCAGTGTGAAGCTGGGGGAGAGGGGGAACAGGGGATGAAGGCCGTGGCCTGCGTGGTGATGAACCGGGTCCATGTGGACTACGGGGAGTACGGCAGGCTGGCGACGATCAGAGAGGTGATCTACCAGATGGGCCAGTTTGACTGTGCCCGGGAGACCATTCGAGGCAAATACAACGCCCAGAATATTTACAACATGTCCGTGGAGGACATCCACTACGACATTGCGGAGTGGGCCATAGCCGGGAACCGTCTGACCAACCTGGGCTTTGCCCTGTGGTATTTCAACCCCTTCAGTCCAAGCTGCCGGCCCAATTTCCCGTCCAATGTGGGGGAGTTCATGGTGCGCATTGGGAACCACTGTTTCTACAACCCCACCGACGCTTACGCGGATACATAGCATGGGGAAGGGCCGGCAGAGGACCGGCGGCGATCCCCAATTTTCATGATGGAGGAGAATGGTTTTATGAATCAGTTTTATCCCGACGGGATGCGTGACATGGCCTTGAACCGGGCCCAGGAAAACGGCGGACTGGTGACGCCTCCCGAAGAAGACTTCAATACCGACGCCATGCGGGGCTCCATGCAGCAGATCCTGGCCGACAACCTGGGCAATTTCGTGGTGTGCGAATTCCTGGTGGGGACCCAGGCCATGACCCGGAAAGAGGGAATCCTGTACAATGTGGGGCGCAGCTATATGACCCTCTATGAAGAGAACAGCCAGACCTTTGTGGTCTGTGATATCTTCTCGGTGAAATTCGTAACCTTCTATCTGCCCGGTCAGCGTCCCGGACAGAGCGGAGGGGGCATCAGCGTCCCCACGGTGAATATTCCCGGGGTGGGCACCGTTCCGGCGGGTCCTTATGGGATCGGAACGGGCTCCGGAGAAGTGGGGAGCAGCACACAGCCCCGCTCCACCGGCAACCGCTCCCTGGGCGGCAGCCGATAGGCGCGGAAGAGGAGCAGAGAGAGCGGCCCGGCGGAAATCCCGCCGGGCCGCTTCGGCTTTTCGAAAAGGAGGTGCCGCGCAGGATTAGCACCGGGGGAAAAGTGTGAAAGGGGGGCGGTGAGCCCCCACTTTCACGTACAGTCAAGCACTGTTTCGACACCGTCGAAACAGTCATTCGACTGCCCGCTGCGCGGCAGTCGAAGCGGCCCGGCGGGAAATCCTGCCGGGCCGCTTTTCAAATGCGTTTATGGGTTTTGGGAATGGATCAGGCGTAGAGCTCCTGGAGCTTGACCAGATGCTCGTAACGGGCCTTGGCCAACGCCTCGTTCTCCTGGAAGAGCTTCTCGGCGCGTTCCGGGAAGGCGCGGGTAAGAGCGGAGTAGCGGGCCTCGTTCATGAGGAACTCCTGATAGCCGCCGGCGGGGGCCTTGGAGTCCAGGGTGAAGGGGCTCTTGCCCTCGGCCTTCAGAGCCGGGTTAAAGCGGAACATGTTCCAGTAGCCGCACTCGACGGCCTTCTTCATCTCGCTCTGGCAGTTGGTCATGCCGCCCTTGATGGAGTGCATCTCACAGGGGGCATAGCCGATGATGAGGGAGGGGCCGTGGTAGTTCTCGGCCTCGGTGATGGCCTTCAGGGTCTGGGCGGGATTGGCGCCCATGGCCACCTGGGCCACATACACATAACCGTAGCTCATGGCGATTTCGGCCAGGGACTTCTTGGGCATGGTCTTGCCGGCGGCGGCAAACTGGGCCACAGCGCCCACATTGGTGGACTTGGAGGCCTGACCGCCGGTGTTGGAGTACACCTCGGTATCAAAGACCATCACGTTCACGTCCTCGCCGGAGGCCAGCACATGGTCCAGACCGCCGAAGCCGATGTCGTAAGCCCAGCCGTCGCCGCCGAAGATCCAGATGGACTTCTTGGCGAGGAACTCCTTGCGGGCCAGAATCTCACGGGCCAGCTTGCAGGCGTCGCAGCCGCAGTCGCCCCGCTGGGAGACAATGGCCTCCAGGGCGGCCACATACTTCTTGGTGGCCTCAGCGTTGGCCACGCCGTCCGCCATGGTATCCAGCCATTCCTGGCCGGCGGCCTTGATGTCCTCGTCGGCGTAGTCGATGGCGAGGAGAGCCTTGGTCTGCTCGGTCAGGCGGTCACGCAGGGCCTTCTGGCCATAGTAGAAGCCCAGACCGTGCTCGGCGTTGTCCTCAAAGAGGGAGTTGGCCCACGCGGGACCCCTGCCCTGCTTATTGACGGTGTAGGGAGAGGTGGCGGCGGGACCGCCCCAGATGGAGGAGCAGCCGGTGGCGTTGGAGATGTACATCCGGTCGCCGCAGACCTGGGTGATGAGACGGGCGTAGCTGGTCTCGGCGCAGCCAGCGCAGGAGCCGGAGAACTCCAGCAGGGGCTGCTTGAACTGGCTGCCCTTGACGGAGGTGGTGTCGGCCACGTCGTCCTTGTCGGCGACTTTGGCGACCATGTAATCAAAGACAGGCTGCTGCTCGGCCTGGGACTCCTGGGGAACCATCTCCAGGGCCTTCACCGGGCACACGCCCACGCAGACGCCGCAGCCCATGCAGTCCAGGGGGCTCACGGCGATGGAAAACTTGTACACGCCCTTGCCCTTGCCGGCCTTGAAGTCCACGATCTTGGCGGCCTCGGGGGCGTTCTTGGCCTCCTCGTCGGTCAGCGCGTAGGGACGGATGGTGGCGTGGGGACAGACATAGGAGCACTGGTTGCACTGGATGCACTTGTCGGCGTTCCAGGTGGGGACCATGACGGCCACACCGCGCTTCTCATAGGCGGCGGCGCCCTGCTCGAAGGTGCCGTCCACGTGGTCGGAGAAGGCGGAGACGGGGAGGCTGTCGCCGTCCATGCGGCCCACAGGCTCCATGATCTCGGTGACCATCTTCACGGTGGAGTCACGACCCTCCAGCTTCTCCTCCTTCACCTCGTCGGCGGCGGTGGCCCAGGAGGCGGGGACGTTGAACTTCTTGAAGGCGGTGGCGCCGGTATCGATGGCCTTATGGTTCATATCCACCACGTCCTGGCCCTTCTTCAGGTAGGAGTGGGTGGCGGCGTCCTTCATGTAGCCGATGGCCTCGTCCTGGGGCATGACATTGGCCAGGGCGAAGAAGGCGGACTGGAGGATGGTGTTGGTGCGCTTGCCCATGCCGATCTTGGCGGCCAGGTCGATGGCGTCGATGGTGTAGACGTTGATGTGGTGCTCGGCGATGTAGCGCTTGGCCACGGCGGGCATGTGCTTGTCGAGCTCCTCATCGCTCCACTGGCAGTTGATGAGGAAGGTGCCGCCGTCCTTGACGTCGCGGACCATGGGGAAGCCCTTGATGATGTAGGCGGGCACGTGGCAGGCCACAAAGTCGGCCTTGTTGATGTAGTAGGGGCTCTTGATGGGCTTGTCGCCAAAGCGCAGGTGGCTGATGGTCACGCCGCCGGTCTTCTTGGAGTCGTACTGGAAGTACGCCTGCACATACTTGTCGGTGTGGTCGCCGATGATCTTGATGGAGTTTTTGTTGGCGCCCACGGTGCCGTCGCCGCCCAGGCCCCAGAACTTGCACTCGATGGTGCCGGCCGCCGCGGTGTTGGGGCAGTCGTGCTCAGGCAGGGAGAGGTTGGTGACGTCGTCCACGATGCCGATGGTGAACTCGTGCTTGGGCGCGTCCTTGGCCAGGTCCTCGTAGACGGCGAAGACGCTGCGGGGAGGCGTATCTTTGGAGCCCAGGCCGTAGCGACCGCCGGTGATGACGGCCTGACGGCCGGCGTTGGCAAAGGCGGTGATCACGTCCATGTAGAGGGGCTCGCCCTGAGAGCCGGGCTCCTTGGTGCGGTCCAGGACGGCGATCTTCTTGGCGGTCTCCGGGATGGCGGCCAAGAGCTTGTCGGCGCGGAAGGGGCGGTACAGGCGGACCTTCACGAGGCCGACCTTCTCACCATGGGCGTTGAGGTAGTCAATGACCTCCTCGGCCACGTCGCAGATGGAGCCCATGGCGATGATGACGCGGTCGGCGTCGGGCGCGCCGTAGTAGTTGAAGAGCTGGTAGTTGGTCCCCAGCTTGGCGTTGACCTTGCCCATGTACTCCTCCACGATTTCGGGGACGGCTTCGTAGTACTGGTTGCAGGCCTCGCGGTGCTGGAAGAAGATATCGCCGTTCTCGTGGGAGCCGCGCATGGTGGGGTGCTCGGGGTTCAGGGCACGGGCGCGGAAGGCCTCGATGGCGTCCATGTCCACCATGTCCTTCAGATCCTCGTAGTCCCAGATGTCGATCTTCTGGATCTCATGGGAGGTGCGGAAGCCGTCAAAGAAGTTGAGGAAGGGGACGCGGCCCTTGATGGCGGCCAGATGGGCCACTGCGCCCAGGTCCATGACCTCCTGGGGGTTGGTCTCGGCCAGCATGGCAAAGCCGGTCTGGCGGCAGGCCATAACGTCGGAATGGTCGCCGAAGATGTTCAGGCTCTGGGTGGCCACGGTCCGAGCGGAGACGTGGAACACCGCGGGCAGCAGCTCGGCGGCGATCTTATACATGTTGGGGATCATCAGCAGCAGACCCTGGGAGGCGGTATAGGTGGTGGTCAGGGCGCCGGCGTTCAGTGAGCCGTGCACGGTGCCTGCGGCGCCGGCCTCGGACTGCATCTCGATGACCCGGACGGGATCTCCGAAAATGTTCTTGCGGCCTGCGGCGGCCCACTGGTCCACATTATCGGCCATGGGGCTGGAGGGGGTGATGGGGTAGATACCGGCAACCTCCGTGAACGCATAGGAGACATGCGCCGCGGCGGTGTTGCCGTCCATGGACTTCTTTTTCCTTGCCATGCTTTGTTTCCTCCTTATTTAAATGGATACAACTCCATTTTTTCGCCCTTTATAGTATCACTCCTCGCTTCATTTGTAAACCGCATCTTACTTCCAACGAAGATTTTCGGCGATGAGACCAAAATTGGCCCCTCCAATTTGGCGAAACGGAAAAAATGACGAAGTTCTAAACTTGAAAACCCCTGTAAAATAGGGTATAGTTAAGAGAAATGTTCCGGAAAGAGGGGCGGGCCATGCTGTGCAAACTCAATTCCTTGGGACTCCACGGCGTCACAGGATATCTGGTCGCCGCGGAGTGCGATCTCTCCGGGGGGCTGCCCAATTTCGACATTGTGGGCCTGCCCGACGCGGCGGTGCGGGAGGCCCGGGAGCGGGTGCGCGCGGCGGTGAAAAACTGCGGGTTTACCTTTCCGGTCTCCCGCATCACCGTCAATCTGGCCCCGGCGGACCGGAAAAAAGCGGGCACGGTCTATGACCTGCCCATTCTGGTGGGGATCCTGTGCGCGGGGGGCCAGCTCCCCGCCCCGCCGGCGGATGCGGCCTTTGTGGGGGAGCTCTCCCTCTCGGGGGAGGTGCGGCCGGTGGCGGGGATGCTGCCCATGGCGCTGGCGGCCCGGGCGGCGGGGCTCCGCACCCTCTTTGTGCCGGCGGACTCGGCGCCGGAGGCCACGCTGGCCGGGGGCATGACGGTCTATCCGGTGGAGGATGTGCAGGCCCTGACGGCCCATCTCCGGGGAGAGCGCCCTCTCCCGCCCGCTCCGGTCTGGAGGCCGGAGCCGGAGAATGGGGACGCGCCGGATTTTGCCGACGTCAAGGGCCAGGAGCAGGTGAAGCGCTGCCTGGAGATCGCCGCCGCGGGCGGACACAACCTGGCCATGGTGGGGCCGCCCGGCTCAGGCAAGAGCATGCTGGCCCGGCGCCTGCCCTCCATTCTGCCGGATATGACCCGGCGGGAGGCCCTGGAGGCCACCGCGGTCCACTCGGTGATGGGCCTTACGGGGAGAGAACGGCCCATGCTGACCCTGCGGCCCTTCCGTGCGCCCCACCACACCATCTCCGCCATGGGGATGGCGGGGGGCGGCGCGCCTGCGCCCCGGCCGGGGGAGATCTCCCTGGCCCACAACGGCGTCCTCTTTCTGGACGAGCTGCCGGAGTTCCACAAGGACGTGCTGGAGGCCCTGCGCCAGCCGCTGGAGGACGGGCGGGTCCAGATCTCCCGGGCCTCCGGGACCGAGGTGTTTCCCAGCCGCTTCATGCTGGTATGCGCCATGAATCCCTGTAAGTGCGGCTGGTACGGCCACCCCTCCGGGCGCTGCCGCTGCTCGCCGGGAGAGGTGGAAAAATACCTGGGCAAGCTGTCCGGCCCCCTGCTGGACCGCATCGACCTGTATGTGGAGGTACCTCCCCTGGAATACGAGGCTCTCTCCCGAAAGAGCGCCGGGGAGTCCTCGGCGGAGATCAAGCGCCGGGTGGACGCCGCCCGGCGCAGGCAGACCGAGCGCTTCGGCCCCGACGGCCCGGACTGCAACGCCCGTATGGGGCCCGCCGAGCTGGAGCGCTGCTGCGCCCTGGACGGGGACTGCCGGGCCGTGATGAAGGGTGCCTATGAGCGCATGGGCCTGACCGCACGGAGCTATGACCGCATCCTGCGGGTGGCCCGGACCATCGCGGACCTGGAGGGGAGCCCCGGCATCCGGGTCCACCACCTGGCCGAGGCCATCCAATACCGGGAGAGCGGCTATTTGCGGCGGTGACAGGGCATTGTCCGTCCCCGCCCGCCGCCCGAAAGGAGTTAGACAAAATTTATGACCGAAATGATCCTGCTCAAGCTGGGCGAGCTGGTGCTCAAGGGCGCCAACCGCCACACCTTTGAGGACAAGCTCAAGTCCAACATCGCCCGGCGGCTGCGCCCGCTGGGCAAGTTCCGGGTGTACACCCGCCAGTCCACCACCTATGTGGAGCCCCTCAGCGACGCCTGCGACATGGACGCGGCCTACGAGGCCATGAAGCACGTGTTCGGTGTGGTGGGGATCTCCCGGGCCAAAGCCTGTGAAAAGACCCGGGAGGCTATGCTGGAGACCGCCCGGAGCTATCTGGGGGACAAGCTCTCGGCCGCACATACGTTCAAGGTGGAGTCCAAGCGGGCGGACAAGTCCTTCCCCATGACCTCCATCGCCCTGTCCCAGTGGGTGGGCGGGGAGCTGGACGACCTCTATCCCAACCTGCAGGTGGACGTCCACCAGCCGGAGCTCACCGTCCACCTGGAGGTGCGGGATTACGCCGCCTTCGTCCATGCCGACCCGGAGCCGGGGGCGGGCGGCCTGCCGGTGGGGACCAGCGGGCGGGCGCTCAGTCTGCTCTCCGGCGGCATCGACTCCCCGGTGGCCTCCTGGATGATGGCCAAGCGGGGTGTGGCCCTGGAGATGGTCCACTTTTACTCCTACCCCTACACCTCCCCCGAGGCCAGGGAGAAGGTGCTGGAGCTGGCCAAGCTGCTCACCCCCTGGTGCGGACGCCTTACGGTCCATGTGGTGCCCTTCACCCACATCCAGGAGGAGCTGCGCCGCTCCTGTCCGGAGGACTACTTCACCCTCCTCATGCGCCGGTTCATGATGCGCATCGCGGAGGGGGTGGCCCGGCGCACGGGCTGCCGCGCCGTGGTCACCGGCGAATCCCTGGGACAGGTGGCCTCCCAGACCATGGACGCCATGGCCGTCACCGGGGCCGTCACCGCGCTTCCCATCTTCCGGCCCCTGGTGGGGATGGACAAGGAGGAGGCGGTCCGCATCGCGCGGAAGATCGGCACCTTCGAGACCTCCATCCTGCCCTATGAGGACTGCTGCACCGTGTTCACGCCCCGCCATCCCCGCACCCGGCCCCGGCTGGAGGATGTGGAGGCCATCGAGGAGCCCCTGGATGTGGAGGGTCTGGTAAAAGAGGCCCTGGAGGGAATCGAGCGGGTCCAGGTGGGCGGCTGAGAAAAATCTGCGGGAAGCCAGGAAGAAGGAAACGCATATGCCTCATATCGCGGAACTCATCGCCGTGGGCACCGAACTGCTCCTCGGCAATATCGCCAATACAGACGCCCAGATGATCTCCCAGGGCCTTTCGGAGCTGGGCATCCACGTCTACTACCACACGGTGGTGGGGGACAATCCCGCCCGGCTCCGCTCCGCTGTGGAGATCGCCCGGCGGCGGGCCGACATCCTCATCACCACCGGCGGCTTGGGGCCCACCTGCGACGACCTTACCAAGCAGACTCTGGCCCAGGTCTTCGAGCGGGAGCTGGTCTTTGACGAGCCCTCGGCCCAGCGCATCTGCAGCTACTTCCAGCGCCTCCACCCCGACAGGCCCATGACGGAGAACAACCTCCAGCAGGCCATGCTGCCGGAGGGCTGCACCATCTTTGCAAACGACTGGGGCACCGCCCCCGGCTGCGCCTTTGAGGCGGAGGGGGTACGGGTCATCATGCTCCCCGGCCCCCCCAGGGAGTGCCGGGCCATGTTCACCCACCGGGCCCTGCCCTACCTCAGGGCTCTGGCCGACGGCACCATCGTATCCCGAACGCTGAAGATATTCGGGATGGGGGAGTCCTCGGTGGAGGCCCTGCTGCGGGAGCGCATGAACGCCATGGCCAACCCCACCCTGGCCCCCTACGCCAAGGAGGGGGAGATGGAGCTGCGCATCACCGCCAAGGCCCCCACCGAGGCCGAGGCCCGGGACCTCATCGCCCCGGTGGAGGAGGAGCTGCGGGACCTGCTGGGAGACGTGATCTACGGCGCGGACGTAAAGAGTTTGGAGGAGGTGGCCTTCGCCCTGATGGAGGCCCAGGGCCTCACCTTCGGCACGGCGGAGTCCTGCACCGGGGGCCTGGTGGCCAAGCGCATGACGGATCTACCGGGCGCCTCCGCCGTCCTGAAGGGCGGCGTAGTGAGCTATACCGACGAGGTAAAGCACAATGTGCTGGGCGTACCACAGGCGCTGCTGGATCAATACGGGGCCGTGTCCCCCCAGGTGGCCGAGGCCATGGCCCGGGGCGCCCGCAGGGTACTGGGGTGCGATCTGGCCGTCTCCACCACCGGCGTGGCCGGGCCGGACCCGGACGACCGGGGGAACCCCGTGGGACTGGTATATGTGGCCCTGGCCGGCGCGGAGTTCTGCCATGTGCAGGAGCTCCATCTGGGAAGGGGGCGCGCAATGGTGCGCAGCCGGGCCTCCCTTCACGCCCTCGATCTGGTGAGGCGGTATCTCACCGGCCGGCCGTGGGCGGAATGACGGCGGAGGCGCTGGCCTTTTTGGGCGCACAGCCGGAGCGCACGGCCATTTTTGAGGCCGTGGAGGCCGCCGTGGCGGAGCTGGGCGAGAGCGCCATGGAGGTCAAAAGGTCCCAGATCTCCTGGAAGGCCCCCAGGCTGTTTGCCGCCCTGTCTCTTCCTCTGCGCGTGGGGAGGCATTGGCCGGAGGGGGCTCTGGTGCTCACCTTCGGCCTGGGGCGGCGGCTGGAGCACCCCAGGATCTTTCAGGCCGCGGAGCCCTACCCCGGCCGCTGGACGCATCATGTGGTGCTGACCTGCCCCGGGGACGTGGACGGAGAGGTGAGCGCCTTTCTGGCCGAGGCCTATTGGTTCGCCCGGACCAAAGGACGGGGAACATAGCAGGCGGAGGCGCGGGACGGTCAAGCCGTCCCGCGCCTCCGCGTTTCAAAAAATTTTACCCGGCCTGCAACATCTGCGTTTCCTGAGCTGTATATAAGGCGGAACGGCAAACGAGCCGTTCCACGCCTGAGCCATTTTAAAAGCAGAAAGGAAAACGTACGATGAAAAAGATTGTGACATTTGCGCTCTGCGCCGCTATGGCCTCTCCCTCGCCGCCTGTGATGCCGGGGCGGACGGAAAGGCAAACGGCAATGCCCAGACCACCGCTGTTGTGCAGATCCCAGAACCGTGGACGGACTGCGAGAGCCTGGAGAAGACCGCCGAGCTGACCGGCTTTGACATGGCGGCGCCCGACGCCATAGATGGATTTTCCAGCCGGATCATCCGCGCGATGGACAAGGATATAATCGAGGTGATCTATCAGACCGAGAACACGGATGAGGGCGAGATCCGCATTCGCAAGGGCGTGGGCGGCGAGGACATAAGCGGCGACTACAACCGGTACGCCGAGATCAGCACAGTCCATGTCGACGACCTCCGGGTGACCATGAAGGGCGCCGACGGTCAGATCAGCCTGGCGATCTGGACCAGCGGCGGGTATGCCGATTCCATCGGGCTTGGCGGCAGCGCCGACGGCGTCTCCAGCGGCGAGATGTCCGCACTGGTTGCCGCCGTGCGGTAAAGACAAATGGAGAGCGGGCCGTGGAGGAACGCTCTGCGCGGCTCGCTCCCTTCCGGCAGACTGGAGGAGGAATCGCGATGGAAGCTTGCCTTGTGAAGAGATATCCGGCCCGGGGCCGGCTTGAACAGGCGTGGCGGCGATCCGCGCCCTCTGGAGCAGGGCCTGCCCGAGCTGTGCCGCCGGCGGGGAGCGTCCGGCGGGAGAACGCGCGGACCACGAGGCCGTCAACCGCCGGGCGGAGCGGATGCTCAGCGACTACGGCAACAGCATTTTTCGCCTGGCCTATTCCTATCTGCACAACCGGAGCGATGCGGAGGAGGTCCTGAGGGAGGCGTATGACTTTGAAGAGACGGTACGATGAGATCATGGATAGAGTCGAAGTGACCGACGAGATGCGCCGGCGTATCCTGGACAAGCTCCAGGAGACCGAGGCGGGGCCCCGGCCAGCCGGGGCAAGTGCGGTACGGGTCCCCCGGCGGTGGAAGGGATACATGGCCGTCTGCATCGCGCAGCAGTTGGAGTGGGAGGCCCCGCAGCCCCGGGGCCTGGCCTCGCCCAGCATACACTCCAGCTTGCGGATCTTATTGCAGCCAAAGAAGCTCACGCCGGTGAGGTCGTCCGGCCTGAGCCAGAGCTCCACGCACAGCCCGGCGGAGAGTCGCTCCGCCCGATGCAGGGGCGTGGGAAAGAAGCCGAGCTCCGCCCTGGGCAGAGCGGACAGGCGGGCTTTGACAGAGAAGATGGATTCTACAGGATTCCCTCGCCTTCCAAAGTGTGGCTGCCCCCGGTATAGCAGATCCCCCGGGGGAATGCCGTCACTGGCCGGGAAATCGAACAGAGACCGTCGCAGCCCAGCTGCGGCGGCCTCTGTCTGCTGCGTGCGGAAAAGGCAGTGGAACGGCGCAGGATGGGCCCCGCCCGTTCCGGCGGGGCTCCCGCGGATCAGAGGTCGGCCAGCCAGTCCTCCACGGCCTCCCGAAAGTGGAGGGGAGAGAGTTGGGCTGCGTTGAAGCGGGCGGCCAGCGCCAGGACCTCCTCGCTGCGGAGGGAGAGGTCGCAGAGGGCGGAGACGGGCTTCCACACGCCGCGGAGATACTGGCAGCAGAGCAGACCGTAGGCTACGTAGCGCCCCAGTTCCGGGGAGTGGAGCTCGGTACAGACCACCTGATAGGCGTACTGATCCGGAAAGGGACGTACCTCCTCCGTCAGTGCCTTGAGCTTGAAGCGGCGGAGATCCCGACGCTCGTTGGACTGCGTCAGCGCCGGGTGCCGCTGATGATACGGACGTTTCCTCTGAAGCAAAAAAGCTCGCTCCCTTCCATATTTCCTTTTACAAATCCAGAAAACAATGTTATACTGTATTCGCGCTATGGAAAAAAATTCTTGCAAATCCAGACACAGTAAAAACAACATATTCATTGTATCCGCTGGGCGGAAATTGTTCAATACCCAAAGATGGTGTAATAAACCTACGGATGGTGGAATATATTGTGGATGGGAGCGGACGGGATTGATCGCGCTGAGGTTGAGACAGTTGAAGATGGAACGAGGTTTGACCAATTCGGAACTGGCCGAGCTCACCTGTACCCCCCTCTCCACGATCGTGCGGCTGGTGAGCGGTCAGACCACCAATCCCACCTGGGACGTGATGCTGTCCATCGCGGAGGGGCTGGACGTTCCGATGGACGAGTTCTCCACCCGGCAGAACAAGCGCACCATCCGGGAGAACGAGATGAATCACATGCAGAAGTACCGGGTACTCGGCAGCAGCGGAAGGCAGGCGGTGGACGAGTGCCTGGAGCGGGAATATGTACAGTGGCTGAGGCTGCTGCAAAAAAAGGGAAGCAGGATCTCCTACAAGGAGACCATCGACCGGATCTATGACCTGGACAAGGAAAAGCTGGACCGCCTGCTCTCCCTGCTGGATGAGCTTGAGAGGAGAGGCCAACTTTAAAATTGGTGCGATCAATATTAAAATTGGCATAGAATTGCGCGGACGTGTGGGGCCGAAATGGTGAGAAAAGGTGGCCTGTACCGGTAAGAAACGGGCGGGAGGGTGCGAGAAGGGGAAATATGCACAAAAAACAGGAGAAATTTGATTTGACGCCATGGTGTATCATAGAAGTGAAATCAGGGGGGCGCAGCTCCCCAAGAAGAGGTGTCAGATATGTCCCTGAAGGTGGAAAAGAAAGACGCGGCGAAGGCCCATAGCGGCGCAAACAAGACGCAGAGCAGGCGGTATCCGCTGGCTCCGCTGTCCAATAACGGCGTGTCCGCCCGGGGCGGCGGCCTGTGGGTGGAGATGGCCAAATACGCCTAGGGCTCGTTTGAATACGGCCTTGCCGGGCATATCGCCGGTCTCCAAACAGGTCCTGCGTCTGAGCTCGTTTCCCGGAAAAAGAGCCCCCAGGAAGGGTTTTGGAAAATGGACCGGCGCCGCATTTGCGGCGCCGGTCCATTTTTTGCGCCGCGGATAACCCGGTTGATTCATGGACCGGGGAATGATATCATAAGGAAGACGACTTGAGGATATGGAGAGCGGATATGAGGAGACTGGCCGTTGGAATTTTAGCCCATGTGGACGCGGGGAAGACCACGCTGTCGGAGGCGCTGCTGTACCGGACCGGATGTCTGCGGCGGCTGGGCAGAGTGGACCACGGGGACGCCTTCCTGGATACCGCGCCCCTGGAGCGGGAGCGCGGCATCACCATTTTCTCCAAGCAGGCCGTGCTGCCCCTGGGGGAGACGGAGCTCACGCTGCTGGACACGCCGGGCCATGTGGACTTCTCCGCCGAGATGGAGCGGACCCTGCGGGTGCTGGACTGCGCCATCCTGGTGATCAGCGGCACCGACGGAGTGCAGGGGCACACCCGCACCCTCTGGCGGCTGCTGGAGCAGTACGGCGTCCCCACCTTTGTATTCATCAACAAGATGGATCTGCCCGGCGCGGACCGGGCGGGTCTGCTGGCCGGGCTGAAGCGCCGCCTGGGCGACGGCTGCACCGACTTCGACGCGGAGGGCGCCGCGCTGCTGGAGAATGTGGCGGTGTGCGACGAGGCCGCCCTCGAGCGGTATCTGGAGGCGGGGACCCTCTCCGACGGGGAGGTGGCCGGCCTGGTGGGCGCGCGGAAGCTCTTCCCCTGCTACTTCGGCTCCGCGCTGCGCCTGGAGGGGGTGGACGCGCTGCTGGAGGGGCTGGAGCGGTACGGACCCCGGCCGGACTATCCCCCGGAGTTCGGGGCCCGGGTGTATAAGATCTCCCGGGACGCCCAGGGCGGGCGCCTCACCCACCTGAAGGTCACCGGAGGCCGCCTCCGGGTGAAGGACCTGCTGACCAACCGCCGGGCGGATCTGGGGGAGGAGCAGATCTGGGAGGAGAAGGCGGACCAGATCCGCATTTATTCCGGGGAGCGATACCGGGCCGTGGAGGAGGTCCCGGCGGGGACGGTGTGCGCGGTGACCGGCCTGAGCCGCACCTATCCCGGCGAGGGCCTGGGCTGTGAACGGGCGCCGGAGCCCCCTGCTCTGGAGCCGGTGCTCACCTATCAGGTGCTGCTGCCCCCGGGCTGCGACCCCCACAGGGCGCTGCTGAAGCTCCGGGAGCTCCAGGAGGAGGACCCCCAGCTCCATATCGTCTGGAATGAACCGCTGCGGGAGATCCATATCCAGCTCATGGGGGAGGTCCAGCTGGAGGTCCTGCGGGTGCTCATCGCGCAGCGGTTCGGCCTGGAGGTCGGCTTCGGCGCAGGGAGCATCGTCTACCGGGAGACCATCGCCGCGCCGGTGGAGGGGGTGGGTCACTTTGAGCCCCTGCGGCACTACGCGGAGGTCCACCTGCTGCTGGAGCCCGGCCCGCGGGGCAGCGGCCTGCAGTTCTTCTCCTCCTGCGGAGAGGACATGCTGGACCGGAACTGGCAGCGGCTCATCCTCACCCACCTGGCCGAGCGCAGCCACCCCGGCGTGCTCACCGGGGCCCCCGTCACGGATCTGCGCATCACGCTGGTGGCCGGGCGGGCCCATGTGAAGCACACCGAGGGGGGCGACTTCCGCCAGGCCACCTATCGGGCGGTGCGCCAGGGTCTGATGCAGGCCGAGAGCATCCTTCTGGAGCCCTGGTACGAGTTCCGCCTGGAGCTCCCCGCCGAGCATGTGGGACGGGCCCTCTCCGACCTCCAGCGCATGGCGGGGGAGGTCTCCCCGCCGGAGACGGAGGGGGAGGAGACGGTGCTCACCGGCGCGGCGCCGGTGGCCTGCCTGCGGGACTATGCCCGGGAGGTGGCCGCCTATACCCGGGGCCGGGGCAGGCTCTTCTGCACCCTGAGGGGCTACGCGCCCTGCCACAACCAGGCGGAGGTGGTGGCCGCCCTGGGCTACGACAGCCTTCGGGATACGGAGAATCCGGCGGACTCGGTGTTCTGCGCCCACGGGGCGGGCTTCACCGTGAAATGGGACCAGGTGCGGAAATACATGCACGTGGACAGCGGTCTCTGCCTGGAAAAGGCGGAGGAAGCGGAAGCCCCTCCGGCCTCCCGGCGGGTCCCCGCCGGCTATGCCCACTCCCTGGAACAGGACAAGGAGCTCCAGGCCATCTTCGAGCGGACCTACGGGCCGGTGAAGCGGCGGGACTTCCAGCCCCAGGCCCGACCGCCCCGCCGGGAGACGGAGGAGGCCGGGGAGAAGCGGAGCATCCGCCCCCCGGACCTGGGGCCGGAATACCTGCTGGTGGACGGCTACAACATCATTTTCGCCTGGGAGGACCTGAAGGCGGTGGCGCGGGACAGCCTGGACGCCGCCCGGCAGCTGCTCATGGACCTTTTGAGCAACTACCAGGGGTTCCGCAAGTGCGAGGTCATTCTGGTCTTCGACGCCTACAAGGTCCCCAGGAACACGGGCGAGGTGGTCCGCTACCACAATATCTATGTGGTCTATACCAGGGAGGCCGAGACGGCGGACGCCTATATCGAGAAGGCCACCTATGAGATCGGGAAAAAGCACCGGGTCCGGGTGGCCACCTCCGACGGCGCGGAGCAGCTCATCATTCTGGGCCACGGGGCCCTGCGCCTCTCCGCCTCCGCCTTCCGGGCGGAGCTGGAGCGGACCGGCGGAGAGATTCAGGCCATTCTGGAGCGGAACAACTGCCGGGTGCGGTCCCAGCCGGTGAAGGCCGCCCTGGACCGGGCCGGAGAGGCCCGGCGGCGGGAGAGAGAGGAGGGGTCATGATGGACAAGCGGTATACCCGCCTCAAGCTGAAGATGCTCCTGCTGGTGGTGGCGGGCACCCTGGGCGCGCTGGCCGCGGCCCTCTTCCTCTGGGAGATGGTGGTGGACGGCCTGTTCCAGGACCCCTTTGCCCGGAGCGTGCTGTGGGTGTGCCAGAACCTGTTCGGCTGTGACGAGGCGGGGGCGCTGGAGATCTACCAGCACGTCTTCCGCAATCACAAGGGCACCTGGCTGCTGGTGGGGACCATCCTTCTGATGCTGGGGGCCTTTTACGTGGCGATGGGGCGGTTCACCCGCTGGCTGGACCAGATCGGCGCGGCGGTGCGCCAGGTGGTGAACGAGACCGGAGAGACGGTGCGCCTGCCCAAGGAGCTCCGGCCCGTGGAGGAGGACCTGCGGTCCATCCAGCGGACCCTGGGAGGGCGGGAGACCGAGGCCAGGGAGGCGGAGCAGCGGCGGCAGGACCTGGTGGCCTTCCTGGCCCACGACCTCAAGACCCCACTCACCTCTGTGCTGGGCTACCTCAACCTGCTCCACGACGAGCCGGGACTCACGGCGGAGCAGCGGGCCAAATATACGGGCATCGCCCTGGACAAGGCCAGGCGGCTGGAGGAGCTCATCAGCGAATTTTTCGACATCACCCGGATGGACTTCCGCATTCTGGGCGGGAACGGAGAGCCCATTCAGCTCTCCATCCTGCTGGAGCAGCTGGTGGACGAGTTTTACCCCGCCTTCGCGGGGAAGGACCTCACCTGCCGCACGGACATCGCCTCCCGGCTGGTGGTCCGGGGGGACCCGGACAAGCTGGCCCGGGTGTTCGACAACGTCCTGCGCAACGCCGTGAGCTACAGTGTGTCCGGCGGCCAGGTGGACCTGGAGGCCAGGGTCGACGGAGAGAGCGTGGAGATCGCCGTGCGCAACGAGGGTCTGGAGATTCCGGAAAAGGAGCTGACCAATATCTTTCAGAAATTTTACCGCCTGGATCAGGCCCGCTCCACCCGCACCGGCGGCGCCGGGCTGGGTCTGGCCATCGCCCGGGAGATCGTGGAGCGCCACGGCGGCTCCATTCGGGCGGAGAGCGACGGCAGGCGCACCAGCTTTGTGATCCGCCTGCCCCGCGCGGAGGAGGAGACGCCATGACAAAACAGGAGGCCGCACAGGCCTATCTGTGCCGGGACCCGGTGCTGTACGCCAATCTGCTGGAGGCGCTGCGGCGGGGGAGCGCCGAGCTGCTGGAGGCCGGGGAGGAGGGCGTCCTCCTCTACGAGCGGGGATGCGGGGCGTACATGATGTCCGTAGCCTCCCCGGCGGCGGCAGGGCGGCTGCTGGGAATGGTCCCGGCGGACTGCGACCTTTTCGTGGGCCATGAGCTGGCGTATTTTGAGCAGGCAAAGGCCCGGTGGGGCTTCCCACTGAGCCAGATCTGCTACTCCGCCGCCTATCTGGGGACGGAGCCGCTGCCCCTGCCCGCCTTTGACGGGGCGCTGCGTCCCCTGGACCGGACCTGGGCCCCCTGGGTTCTCCGGCACTACAGCCACGCCTTTGGGGGCCTGCCCTATATGGAGGAGGCCGTGAGGCGCGGGGTCCTGGGGGCGTTTCCCACCGGCAGCAACCAGCCCGCGGGTTTTGTGGGCTTTCATGAGGAGGGGAGCATCGGCATGCTGGAGGTGCTGCCCGCCTGGCGGCGCCGGGGCTTGGGCGAGCTCCTCCTGCGGGCGGCGGTAAACCGGGCGCTGGAGCGGGGCGCCCTCCCCTTCGCCCAGGTGATCGAGGACAACGCTCCCTCTCTGGCCCTCCAGCAAAAGGCCGGCCTGACCCTGTCCGGGACCCGGATGTTCTGGCTCATGCGGGAATAAAAAAGCGGCGGGTACCCAGAAAGGGTACCCGCCGCAGCGGTTTTACCCCTCAGGAGAAAGGGGGGTTGTTTTTTGCGGTCTTGTTCGGCAAAGCATGCATTGCCGGCCCTCTTTGGACGAGGGCACTAAAATGGAAAAAAGCGATTAAGGGCCGGTGGGAGTGGGAAAACTAAGAGCACTACATAAGAGGATGGTGCTCAGATATGACGGGAACATTGCGGGAGAACAACCGGCTGCGCCGCTGGGAGGCGGCGCTCTTGGCGGGGGTGGCGGTGGCCATGCTCTGGGGGGTGTGGCTGGACCGGGAGCAGGCCGCCCTGGCGGACAAGGTCATCCGCCTCCATGTCCTTGCAAACTCCGATTCAGAGGCCGACCAGGCCCTGAAGCTGCGGGTGCGGGACCGCATCCTGGCGGAGGCCGCCGACCTCTTCGCGCCGGGGGAGACGGTGGCGCAGGCCCGGGAGACCCTCACCCTCGCCCTGCCCGCCCTGGCGGAGGCCGGGGCGGAGGTGGTGCGGGAGGAGGGGTACGAGTACGCCGTCTCCGCCTCCCTGGAGGAAAACGTCTGGTTCCCCACCAAGCAGTACACCGATTTCGCCCTCCCCCAGGGGAGTTATACCGCCCTGCGGGTGGTCATCGGCGAGGGCGGGGGACGGAACTGGTGGTGCGTGGTCTTTCCACCGCTGTGCCTGGGCTCCGTCACCGAGACCACCGAGGAGACCGCCGCCCTGGGGGACCTGAGCGAGAGCGACGTGGCCCTGATGACCGGAGAGGACGAGGGCTATGTGGTCAAATTCAAGGCCATCGAGCTGTGGGAGGACTTCAAGGGCTGGGCGGAGGGCCGCTAGACGGCGTTTTCAGGTCCGAATTCCGGAGCCAGTGGCGGCAGCGGAAGAGATTCGGGGGCTGCCCGCGCTCCGCGGGGCGGGTGCAGTGGCCGTATGCCAGGGGGACATAGCGCCCGCCCCGCTTGATGTAATGTGGACAGTAATACTGGCAGGTCATACATTCCACCGTGGGCAGGCAGTCTTGACAGAGCATGTGGATCACCTCAACTTATTTTAACCTAAAACAGATTAAAATGTCAATACTCTGATTTAGGTTAATTATGCTTTAAATGAGGTGAGGACAATGTATCCGAGATTGCGGGATTTGCGTAATGACGCTGAGTTGTCTCAAACGGAATTTGCAAAGATGCTGGGAATGTCCCAGACTGGATATTCCAAGTACGAGACGGGAGAAAATGACATTCCGACTCAAGTCCTCATTGCAATCGCACAATATTATCACACAAGTGTGGATTACCTATTGGGGCTCACCGATGAGCCCAAGCCCTATGGGAAGACGAAAAAAAGCAGCGGATCGCAATACTGATGTCGGTGATGAAAGTGGTATATCCAAGAATCAGAAATCTGCGTGAGGACAGAGACTGGACGCAGCAGAAGGTGGCGGACCTCCTGTTTATCAATCGCAGAACCTACTCTACTTACGAGACGGGGACGCACAATATGACACCGGAAGTCCTCGTTAAGCTCTCGGCCATTTATGAGGTAAGCGTGGACTACCTGTTGGGACTCACCGACAACACAGAACCCTATCCACGTGGAAAGAAGTGAAAACGCGGCGGACCGCCTTGGGCGGTCCGCCGCGTCAGTATGTCAATAAAGTGTACTGCTGCGATTTTTGCTGTAAGAGCCTCGCAGAGTTCCGCCGTCCGCAGACGGCGGAAGCGCATCAAAGCGTGTTTTTCGGCGGCATGTACGTCGAAAAACACTCATTTCAGGCCGCAAGTGTGCGAGCGCCAGCGAGTGCGCGCAGCGGTCTGCATCTCCTCGAAAAAATGCTTGCATTTTTGAGAAGCATTTCAGCTTTTTATCCGATCCCGCCGTAGAGGATGCCGCAGACCAGCACCACGGCGGTGAGGATCACATAGACGTATTTGGACAAAAAGTCGAAGCCCCGCCCCAGCGGACGCTTCCGCCCCAGGGCCAGCTCGGCCTTGACCGCCGGGAGGCCCAGCACCCAATAGAGAATCACCGCCGCCAGCACGGCCCCGAAGGGGGCGATATAGATGGTGACGGCGTCCATCCAGGCCCCCATGGAGGGGAGGGCCTCCAGAAAGACGCCCACGGCGAAGGTGACGCTCCCCACGATGAGGACCGAGAGGGTGCGGGAGAGCCGGGCGCCCCGGCCCAGGGATTCGCTGACCGCCTCCAGCATGTTGATGAGGGAGGTGATGCCGGCGAAGAGGACCGAGACAAAGAACAAAACGGAGAAAAAGCGCCCGCCGGGCATCTGCTGGAAGACGCGGGGCAGGGTGATGAACATGAGGGGAGGGCCGCTCTCCGGGGCGATGCCGAAGGCAAAGACGGCCGGGAGAATGGCGAAGCCGGCCAGGAGGGCGGCGGCGGTGTCCAGCATGGCGGTCATGACGGACTGGTGGATGATGTCCTCCGACTTCTTCATATAGCTGCCGTAGATGAGCATGCCCGCGCCGTTGATGGACAGGCTGAAAAAGGCCTGCCCCATGGCCATGACCCAGGTGTCGAAGCGCAGCAGATAGGACCAGTCCGGTTCCAGCAGGTAGCGGTAGCCCTCCACTGCGCCGGGCAGGAAGGCCACCCGCACGGCGATGATGAGAAAGAGGACATAGAAGACGGGCATCATGAATTTGCTGATTTTTTCAATGCCGCCGGCCACTCCCAGAATGAGGATGAGCACGGTGGCGGCGATGACCAGAAGGTGCCAGGGCACCGAGCCGAAGGACACCGCCAGGGCGGAAAAATAGCCGTCCGGGTCCCCGGCCAGGACCGCCCCGGTGAGGGAGCCCACGGCGTAGTTGAGGACCCAGCCCACCACCACCGAGTAGCCGATGGCGATGCCCAGCACGCCCAGGAGGGGAAGGACCCCCAGCGCGGCGCCGCCCCGGAGGCCGCGGGTCTTGAGCGCATAGTCAAAGGAGCCCCGGGCCCCGGTGCCGGTGAGCCGCCCGAAGGCAAACTCCCCGGAGAGGCCCACATAGGAGAAGAGCGCCACGAAGAGGAAGTAGGGGATCAGAAACGCACCGCCGCCGTACTGGCCCACCCGGTAGGGGAAGAGCCAGATGTTGCCCATCCCCACGGCGGAGCCCACCGCCGCCAGGATCGCTCCCATGGAGCTTGTAAAGGTGCCTCCGTGCTTGTGCTGCATAGCGACCTCCAGATATCTGATGTAATTTTGTGTTCTGCCCGGTCAGACGCCCGGGCGCCAGAGCTCGGGCAGCGCGTAAACCGTATTCCCCTGCCAGCCCGTGACGGTGTGGGCGGTGAGCATAGAGTTGAGCACCGCCTCCTCCGCGCACTCCGCCGCCGCCCGGAAGGGGAGGTCCAGCAGCTCCTCGTGGAAGGCCGTCGTCATGCGCACGGCGTTTTCCGCGCGGAAATCGAAGGGATTGGCGGTGGAGAAGGCTACAAAGACCTCGCCGCTGCCGTGACCGATGTGGGACCCCAGCCGGGCCAGGCCCACCGAGACCCGGCGGGCCACCCGGGCAAGCTGCCGGGCGTCCAGGGGCAGGTCGGTGGCCAGCACGGCGATGATGGAGCCCTGATCCGCCGCCCGGGTCTCCAGCGTCCGGGCCAGCCCGGCGCCGATGTTGACGCCGGAGACGGTCAGATCTGACAACACACCGTGATTTGACTGCACCAAAATACCAATGGTATAGGTTTTTCCGTCGAACGCCAGGACCCGGGAGGCCGAGCCGATGCCGCCCTTGAGACCGTGGCAGATCATGCCCTTGCCGCCGCCCACGTCGCCCTCGGCAAAGTCCTGGCAGGCGGAGGCCAAGGCGGAAAAGACATGTTCCCGGCCCACCGCCCGCTCCCCGATGTGGTTGAGGGTGGAGTCGTTGCACTCGCACACCAGGGGGTTCACGGACCGGAGCACCACCCCCTCGGCCTCACAGCGGGAGAGCATGTACTCCACCATGGCGTCGTGGACCAGACCCACGTTGAGGGTGTTGGTGAGGGCGATGGGGGTCTCCAGGGTGCCCAGCTCCTGGAGCTGCAGGAGCCCCGCCGTCTTGCCGAAGCCGTTGAAGGGGCAGACGCCGGCGGGGAGCTTATGGGTAAAGGGGTTCTGGGGACCGGGCAGGATCACGGTGACCCCGGTCTTGTGCGTGGGGGTGTCCACCGTGGCGTGGCCCACCAGTACGCCGGGCACGTCGGTGATCTTGTTCCGGGGGCCCCTGGGCAGAGAGCCCACCCGGATGCCGAAGTCCTGTGCGCGCATCTGGAACATGAAAACGCCTCCATCCTGTATCGGTGAGAGCCATTGTACCAGAAAATCCGGGATTTGGCAATGGAGAGGGCGGCGGGCTTGCACTTTGGAAGAAACTATTATATAGTGAAAAGACGAGACGCGCCCGCCCCGCTGGCGGAGGGCACGGAAACCACGGGTGGAAATGAGGAATCAATATGTTCAGAGAAATGCGCCGCAGGAAACAGGCTCTGTCCCTGGAGAGCTGTGTGGAGGTCCTCCGGAAGGGGACCTCCGGGGTGCTGGCGGTGTCCGGTGACGACGGATACCCCTATGCCGTACCCCTGAGCTACGTCTATGACGACGGCAGGCTGTTTTTCCACTGCGCCCCCTCCGGGCACAAGCTGGACGCCATCGCGGGAAATGAAAAGGCGTCCTTCTGCGTGATTGACCAGGACCATGTGGTGCCGGAGGAGTACACCACCTACTACCGGAGCGTTATCGCGTTCGGAAGAGCCAGGGTTCTGGAGGACGAGGGGGAGAAGCGCGCCGCCCTGGAAAAGCTGGCGGAACGGTACTCCCCCCGGCAGGAAGAGGGCCGCAGGGCGGAGATCGACAAGCTCTTTCAGCGGGTGTGCATGGTGGAGCTGGCCGTGGAG
The DNA here is from genome assembly GCF_004154955.1 of Intestinimonas butyriciproducens. NCBI lineage: Bacteria > Bacillati > Bacillota > Clostridia > Eubacteriales > Intestinimonas > Intestinimonas butyriciproducens. The sequence continues at coordinate 264,144 of NZ_CP011524.1, forward strand.
CACATGTCCGGCAAGGAGGCCATAGAGCTGGTCACGGAAAAAGAGCGGTAAGGGAAGCCCTGTCGCCCTATAAAAATCCCGCTGCATTCGATGGAATGGGAGATCTTTTGAAAAACCAGCCCGCATACCATTGCAAAATGGTATGCGGGCTTTTTGTCGTATTCAGCCCCGCTCGTCCAGGGGGATGAACTTCTGAAGGGGGGCCACCGCCTTATAGGCGGGACGGATGATCTTGTTGCCGGGGTTGTAGACCTCCTCCACCCGGTGGGCGCACCAGCCCACCATGCGGGCCATGGCGAAGAGGGGGGTGTAGAGCTCCTCGGGGATGTCCAGCATCCGGTAGACCAGGCCCGAATAGAGGTCCAGATTGGCGCAGAGCGGCTTGGGGACGCCCCTGGAGCCGTTGATGACCTCGGGGGCCAGGCGCTCCACCGCCTCCACCAACTCGAACTCCTCCAGCATCCCCTTCTCATCGGCCAGGGTCTTGGCAAACTGCTTGAGGAGCTTGGCCCGGGGGTCGGAAAGGGTGTAGATGGCGTGCCCCATGCCGTAAATGAGGCCGGAACGGTCCCCGGCCTCCTTCCGCTGGAGCTTCAGGAGGAAATCCCGCACCTGACCGTCGTCCTTCCAGTCCCGGACGCCCTCCTGGATATAGCGGAACATCTCCATGACCTTCTTGTTGGCGCCGCCGTGGCGGGGGCCCTTCAGGGACCCCACCGCCGCCGAGACGGCAGCGTAGATATCCGTGCCGGAGGAGGAGAGGACCCGGCAGGCAAAGGCGGAGTTGTTGCCGCCGCCGTGCTCGGCGTGGACCACCATGCACAGATCCAGGAGCTTGGCCTCCCGCTCGGTGAAGCGGTTGTCGTGGCGCATGGCGTAGAGGAAGTTCTCCGCGAAGGAGAGCCCCTCCTGGGGGCGGTGGAGATACAGGGAGTCGTTGTCAAAGTAGTGGCGCTTGGCCGCGTAGGAGTGGGCGATGATCATGGGGCACCGGGCCACCAGCTGCAGGGCCTGGCGCAGCTCATTCTCCAGGGACCTGCCCTCCGGGTCCTCGTCATAGCAGTAGAGGGCCAGGATGCATCGGCCCAGGCGGTTCATGATGTCCCGGCCCGGCACCCGGAGGATCATATCCTCGGTGAAGTTGGGCGGCAGGGGGCGCAGCTCGGAGAGCACATGGTTGAAATCCGCCAGCTCTTTTCGGGTGGGCAGAGCCCCGAAGAGGAGCAGATAGGCCGTCTCCTCAAAGCCGAACCGCCCCTCGGACATAAAGCCGTGGATCAGGTCCTCGATACTGATGCCCCTGTAGATGAGCCGGCCCTCCATGGGGACTCGCTCGCCGTCCTGGATGTAGTAGCCCTGGACGTTGCCGATCTGGGTGATGCCGGCCATAACGCCCGTGCCGTCGGCGTTGCGGAGGCCCCGCTTAACGTCGATATGCTCGTAATAGGAGGGATCGATATAGTTATGCTTCTGGAATTCCCCGCATAGACTCTGGATAAAGTCACGGGTCTGCGCGGCCTCGTCGCCGCGCATCGGGACGGTCTGCATGCCGGTGGCCTCCTTCGCACAGTAGTGTGCAACAGTTTGCACTATTTTACGCCAAAGGACACGCCGCGTCAACGGTCGGGAATGAAAAAGATGGGAGGATGGAAAAATGAGATCTGTCGTGGCTACGGCCTTGGTGCTTCTGCTGGCCCTGTTTATCGGCCCGATCCTGTTCCTGCGGGGGGAGGCCCCGGGGCCGGAGGAGCCCCTGCCCTCGCCCACGGCCACCCTGCCCATCGACCGCACCGTGACCTCCCCCGACCCGGGCAGTGACGCCTCCACCACGATCAAGGTAAAGCTGTCCGACGGTGCGGTGGTCTCCCTCTCCATGGCGGACTACCTCTGGCGGGTGGTGGCGGCGGAGATGCCAGCCTCCTTCGAGCCGGAAGCCCTCAAGGCCCAGGCCGTCACGGCCAGGACGTATACGCTCTACAAGCGGAGCATCGGGGTGAACCCCAACCACCCGGACGCCGACGTCTGTGCCGACATCAACTGCTGTCAGGCCTACCTGGACCCGGACAAGGCCGCCGCCAACTGGGGGGACAGCGCCCAGACCTATACGGAGAAGATCGCCCAGGCCGTCTCTTCCACGGACGGACAGGCCATCCTCTACGACGGCGCGCCCATCGACGCGGTGTTCTTCTCCTCCGCGGCGGGGCGGACCCTGAGCTCAGTGGAGGTGTGGGGCGGCAGCGTGCCCTATCTGGAGAGCGTGGAGAGCCCGGAGGGGGAGGAGGTCCCCAATTACCGCACCACCGTGGAGGTGCCGGCGGAGGAGTTCAGGACCACTTTCCTGGCCCAGTATCCCCAGGCCGATCTCTCCGGAGAGGCGTCGGAGTGGTTTGGGGAGACGGTACCCACCTCCTCCGGCGGGGTGGAGACCATGTCCGTAGGGGGCGTGACGGTGAAGGGCACCGCCCTGCGCACCCTCTTCGGCCTGCGCTCCGCCAGCTTTACCGTGGAGGCGGAGGGGGACCAGGTGGTCTTTTCCGTGACAGGCTACGGCCACGGCGTGGGGATGAGCCAGTACGGCGCAAACGCTCTGGCCAAGGAGGGGAAGAGCTACCTGGACATCCTCACCCACTACTATACCGGCGTCACGGTGGCGCCCTGGAGCGGGAGCTGATTTGTGCGCAGCATCCTACGCCTGCGGAAAAAACTTTAAAAATTCTTCAGATTTTATCCCTGGATTTGTAACAAAAAACAGAGTACAATCGTCCTTGCTTATGAGAAGATGATTTCATCTGAAGGGAGGCGATCGGCGTGGCGCTCAACTGGAACGAGGAGCAGACCCGCCGCCGGATGCTGGCGGTGCCCGTGGCCTATTTTTTCTTCTATCTGCTCTACTTTACCCTCTTGCAGGAATATGCCCGCCCGAAGTTCTGGGTCTACACCGAGCTGGACGCCTATATCCCGTTTTTTGAGGGGTTCGTGATCCCCTATGTGCTGTGGTTCCCCCTGGTGCCCCTCATGTTCCTCTATTTCCACCGGCGGGACCCGGAGAGCTATGTCTATCTGTGCCGCACCATCCTCACGGGGCTCACCCTGTGTCTGCTCATCTACACGGTGCTGCCCAACGGCCAGCTCCTGCGCCGGCCTCTGCCCCGCGACAACATCCTGTGCCAACTGGTGGCGCTCATCCGGAAAACCGATCCGCCCATCAACGTCTGTCCCTCCATCCACGTCTTTGTCTCGGCCACCATCGGCATCGCCGCCGCCCGGGCCGGGTCCCTGCGGGAACACAAGGCGGTCCGGAGAGGGATCCTCACGCTGACTATCCTCATCTGCATGTCCACCATGTTCCTCAAGCAACACTCGGCGGTGGACGTGGTCTGCGGTCTCATCCTGAGCGTGGTGCTGGATCTGCTGGTCCGCCGGTGGAATCCCGGCCTGGGCCTGCTGCGCCTGGTGGTCCGGCCCCGGGCCGGAGGAAGGACCGTGATGGAGACCTGAGCGCAGGGCGCACTCTTTTAACAGGCTGAGGGGCACCGCGGAATGTGAGTTCCGCGGCGCCCCTGTCTTTATGTATCACCAGAAACAGGGCGGCTCCGAGCCGCTTCGTAAACAGGGAGCTACCGCTCCTGTCCCAAGATATCGTAATACGCATCGCTATATGGAATTTGACTGCCATCAAAATGCGTCTGCGATGCCTTCACATATTCATATGGGTTGTCCATGGGGGACAGCTTCAGCTCCTCGCGGAGCTTCCCGATGCGCGCGATCTGCTCCGCGGTGCGAAGAGCGCGCTCGTTTTGCAGATGCTGATCAAACTGCGCCCTGCTCATCCACACGATTTGTTCCACTGGATTTGCAGAGCCGCAGGTGATGACCAGGCGCATAAAATCCTCAAACCTTTCGGCCAGCGGATAGACATATGTCTCGGCACAGCTTTCGGGGTTGGAGGCGAACACCATTTCTCCACATTCAGGAAGAAAGCAGTATAAAATGCAGCCCTCAAAGCCGATTGCGGTTGCATTCACGGGATAGCAAAAGTGAGGGACGGCGATTTCCGAATCGGTAAACCCGATAAGGTTTCCATCAATCCCCAAACTTCTATTAAGATTTGGAACAAGTCCAAATTTAAACCTCCCCTCAATTTTAAATGGATGCATTTGCAACAATTTTTCATCGGCAGCGGACGAATGCAAGCTGCCGTCAAATGTCCAAAGCACTGTTCGGCGCCTTGACAGACCATGGTATACTAAAATAGATAGAGTATGTCCCCACCGGACAGAAGGAGTAGGAACAATGATGAACGAGAGATACGACGTTGCCATCATCGGCTGCGGAGAGGCCGGTATCTACGCGGGCTATGAGCTAATGCGCAGAAATCCGGAGCTGAAGGTGGTGGTCCTGGAGCAGGGGCGCGACATCTACAGCCGCAGCTGCCCCATCGTGGCCGGCAAGGTGAAGGACTGTATCCAGTGCAAGGTCTGCGATACCATGTGCGGCTTCGGCGGGGCGGGGGCTTTCTCCGACGGCAAGTTCAACTTCACCACCGCCTTCGGCGGCTGGCTCACCGATTTCATGCCCGCACAGGAGGTCATGGACCTCATCGGCTATGTGGATTCCATCAACGTCGCCCACGGGGCCACCGAGGAGCTCTATTCCACAGACACTCCCGCCGCCCGGGCCCTGGAGAAAAAGGCACTGGAGTTCGACCTCCATCTCCTACAGGCCAAGGTCAAGCATCTGGGGACCGAAAAGAATCTGGTCATCCTCCAGAATATCTATGAGGACCTGAAGCAGGGCATCGAGTTCCGGTTCCATACCGCCGTACAGGCCATCCATACCGCCGATCAGGGCTACCGCCTGACCCTCAGCGGAGGTGGAGAGCTCTCCTGCGACTGGCTTATCGCCGCCCCCGGGCGCTCCGGCGCCGAGTGGTTCGCCAACCAATGCAAGGACCTGGGCATCGCCCTCATCAACAACCAGGTGGACATCGGCGTACGGGTGGAGCTGCCCGCCCGGGTCTTTGAGCACATCACTGACGTGGTGTACGAGTCCAAGCTGGTCTACCGGACCAAGCAGTACGGCGACCAGGTGCGCACCTTCTGCATGAACCCTTATGGCCACGTGGTGGCCGAGAACGTGGAGGGCATCAACACGGTGAACGGCCACTCCTATGCCGACCCCGCCCTGCAGAGCGAGAACACCAATTTCGCCCTGCTGGTGTCCAACCGCTTTACCGAGCCCTTCAACGAGCCCTACCGCTACGGCAAGCACATCGCGTCCCTGTCCAACATGCTGGCCGGTGGCGTGCTGGTCCAGCGCTTCGGCGATCTGGTGAAGGGCGTGCGGACCAACGACCACCGGATGAGCAAGTCCTTCACCCGGCCCACCCTCACCGCCGCCGTGCCCGGCGACCTGTCCCTTGCCCTGCCCAAGCGGCAGTTGGACGACATCATAGAGATGATCTACCAACTGGACAAGCTGGCCCCGGGTACCGCCAACTACGACACCCTTCTCTACGGCGCGGAGGTGAAGTTCTACTCCTCCCGGCTCACCCTGAGCCCTGAATTGGAGACCCGGCTTCCCGGCATGTTTGCCATCGGCGACGGCGCGGGCATCACCCGGGGGCTGGCGCAGGCCGGCGCCTCCGGCGTCAAAGTGGCCCAGGTGATTTCCCGTCGGCTGTCGGAGAAGGTGTAAGAGACCTGGGCCACACGGCGCGAGTGCGCCGGAGCGTGGGCGGATTCACTCCGCCCACGTGATCCATAAAATAATTGGGGCCCCAAAAGCGCACGGCGGTTTTGGGAGGGCCCAGGTGATTTCCCGTCGGCTGTCGGAGAAGGTGTAAGAGACCTGGGCCACACGGCGCGCCGCCTGACACGGAGGGCGGCGCGCTTCCTATTTCTTTTGTACATCGAATATACGGAACAGTATGCAGGCCATAATTGTAACCGCTTTGTAAAGAAAATGGGTTCTCCCAAGGGTTTTCCACATTATCCACAGGGTTTTCCACACCTGGTTATGTCAACGTGCAAAACTGGAATATGCATGTAAGGAGACATAAGAAGGCTGTCAAGGGGAAATGGGATGACGTTTTCCACAAAAATGATGAGGTGAGCGAAATGTCCGACTTGATCGCTGCGATCAGCACCCCCCTGAGCCCCTCCGCCATCGGGATCCTCCGCCTGTCGGGGCCGGGAGCGGCAGCGGCGGCGGACCGGGTCTTTCGCGCCCGGAGCGGCCGCCCGCTGGCTGAGGCGCCCAGCCGCACTCTGGTGTACGGCTCCCTTCTGGACCGGGAGGGGCGGGTGGTGGATCAGGTGTTGGCTACGGTCTCCCGCGCGCCGCACAGCTATACCGGGGAGGACACGGCGGAGCTCCAGTGCCACGGCTCGCCCATGGTGCTCTCCCTGGGACTGGAGGCCCTCTGCGCCGCGGGGGCCCGTCTGGCGCAGCCCGGAGAGTTTACCAAAAGGGCCTTCCTGAACGGCAGGCTGGACCTCCCCCAGGCCGAGGCGGTGGCCGACCTGCTGGAGGCCGAGACGCCGGAGGGCGTCCGCGCGGCGGCGGGACAGCTCTCCGGGGCCCTGTCCCGGCGGGTGGAGGGGGTCTACCACGGTCTGGTGGACCTGCTGGCACATTTCCACGCCGTATTGGACTATCCCGACGAGGACATCGGCCCTCTGGAGGCAGAGCAGATCGGCGGCGTGCTCTCAGCCGCCGCCGGGGAGCTGCGGCGCCTGCTGGAAACCTACCAGCGGGGGCGGTTTCTGGTCCGGGGGGCGCCCTGCGCCATTGTGGGCCTTCCCAACGCGGGCAAGTCCTCTCTCCTGAACGCCTTGGTGGGCTATCAGCGCGCCATCGTCACCGATATCCCGGGCACCACCCGGGACACGGTGGAGGAGCGGTGCATGCTGGGCGGCGTACTGCTGCGGCTCATCGATACGGCAGGCCTCCGGGAGACCGACGACCCGGTGGAGCGGCTGGGCGTGGCCCGCAGCCGCGCCGCGCTGGAGGGGGCCGAGCTGGCCCTGGTGCTGATGGACGGCTCTGCGCCGGCGGAGGACCTGGACCGCCTGACCGCGGAATTACAGCTCTGGGAGGAGGCCGCACGGACCTGCCCCAGGACCATCCTGGTCCTCACCAAGGCTGATCTGCCCCGGGGGGCGGACCGGGGCTTCTCGGTACTGGGCGGGGAAAAGGCACCGCCGGTGGTACGGCTGAGCGCCCGGACCGGGGAGGGACTGGCGGAGCTGTCCGACGCCGTCCAGGCCCTCTTTCCCCAGGGCACCCCCGGGGAGGAGGGCGCCGTTCTCACCAACGCCCGGCAGGCGGAGGCCGCGGAGCGGGCCCTGCGCGGCCTGGAGCGCGCGGGGGAGGGTCTGGACGCCGGCGTCACCCCGGACGCGGTCCTCACCGATGTGGAGGGGGCCGTGGAGGCCCTGGGAGAGCTCTCCGGGCGGAACATTCGGGAGGATGTGGTGGCGCGCATCTTCGCCCGGTTCTGTGTGGGAAAGTAAAGAACTATGGCGCCCTTGTGGCGCAGCTTGAAAAAGACAGCGGCCCTCCGGACCTCGTCGAGAGGTCCGGAGGGCCGTCAAAGCGCCGGGCGGTTTTCCGGCGCGGGACGTCAGGGCAGGTGGCTCAGGATGGTGAACACGCCGGTGGCCCCCAGCGCCACATAGATGACCTTAGTCAGCATGGAGATGTTGATCCAGCGCAGGATCCGCAACCCAAGCTGGATCCCGACTGCGATCCCCAGCATGCTGACCAGGGTGAAGGGCACCAGCGCCGGGGTAAAGATGCCCTTGCCGATCCGGATCAGCAGGTTGACGGTGGCGGTACAGGCAAAAAAGAGCTGGATGGTGCCGGTGTACTCCTCCTTGCTCCTGGAGTTGGAGAGAAAGTAGACCGACATCAGAGGGCCGCCAATGCCGAAAAGCCCGCTGGACAGGCCGGAAATGGCCGAGCAGACCACTGCGGCGGGAATGCTGTCCCGGACGGTAAAGCGCCCGTCGGCAAACATGAAGTAGAGCGCCAGTACGATCAGGAAGACGCCGAAGACCAGGACCAGCACCTCCAGATCCAGGGAGGCGGCCAGAAAGATGGCAAAGGCGCTGCACGGGATGTAGATCAGCAGGGGGAGGGGCAGCCGCCGGAAGGAGATACTGCTTCGAAAGCGGAAGGCCAGAGAATAATTCAAAAACAGGAGCGATGCGGAGGATACGGCCGAGGCGTGCAGCATATCCAGAAAAAAGGGGAGGATCATCATGATGACGATCCCTCCGCCAAAGCCGATCACGGTTTGGATGGTCCCGCCCAGAAGGGCGATCGCAGCGATCAACACCAGGTCCACACACAACATCTCCCGATCGTTTCTCACAGCCGCCGGAGAGCGGCGAGTGCTGTTATTATAACAGAAGATAACGATTTGGTAAAGATTTTGTCAAGAAATTGGAGTAAAACAGAATAAAGAGAAAAAGCGGCTCTCCCACTGCCCCGGCAGTGGGAGAGCCGTCGTTGCGCGCTGTGATCAGGGACCCGCCGGAGAGCGCGGCGGCTGATCAGGTCTTTTCCTCAAAGGACACGCCGCAATTGCGGCAGTTGATGGTGATCTTCCCCTTCCCTCTGGGGACGCGAAGCTGCTGGCCGCAGTTGGGGCACTTGAAGTAGCGGTGCTCCTTGTCCCGGTGGATGGTGCGCCGGAGCTTGAACCAGCGGATGGCGGGGCCCGCCACCGTCATAAACTTTGCGTTTTCCGCCCGCCGGCGGTCGATCCGCCGGGAAAACATGCGGTAGATGCACCATGCCGCCACCAATGTGGACAGCAGGGAGAGGATGGAACTGTGCAGAAGGGAGGAGAGGAGGTAGAGCAGCAGATAGAGGGCAATAAGAAACACGGAGAACTGGTCCCCGCCATAGCGGCCGTACATCAAACGCTGCATAAAATTCATCGCGGCTCATACTCCTTTCCATTGAGATATCAATTAGATATCATAGCCTCTCCATGTGTCCCAGTCAAGAAATCAATCGTAAACAAAGTGTGAATTGTACTCTTGCGTCCGGGTGGAAAACCCGGTATACTGAATGAAAACAGAGATCGGAGGACCGGCTATGGCCCGAATCGACAAGGAAAATTATTATTTGGACATCGCGGAGACCGTGCTCAAGCGGGCTACCTGCCTGCGCCGGTGCTATGGCGCCATTATCGTCAAGAACGACGAGATCATCTCCACCGGCTACAACGGCGCGCCCAGAGGGCGCAGGAATTGCACCGACCTGGGCTACTGCACCCGGGACGCCCTCCAGGTGCCCTCGGGGGAGCGGTACGAGCTGTGCCGCAGCGTCCATGCCGAGGCCAACTGTATTATCTCCGCCGCCCGCAGCGCCATTCTGGGTGGCACGTTATATCTGGCGGGCCGGGACAGCAAGACCGGGGAGCTGCTGCCCGACGCCACATCCTGCTCCATGTGCCGCAGGCTCATCATCAACGCGGGCATTGACCGGGTGGTGATCCGGCGCACACCCAGCGAGTACACGGTGGTCCACGTGGAGGACTGGATCCGGGAGGACGACAGCCTGCCCCCGGCCCTTGGGTAGGAAGCGGGGCCGTGCTTCGGGTGTCACGCTGCGGCTCGTCCTCACAAAGTCCGCTTTGTTCGCTGCTCCCTACCGGGAAAAGCTCACTCCGCTCATCTCCGCGCCAAGCGCCGCCCCTGCGGGGCGGTTGCGCTCCGAAACGCGCCTGCGGGCGCAACCTTGCTCATCCTCTCCCCACAAAGCCTTGCGGCTTTGCGGGGACCCTTTTAGTGCGCTCTCTGCGACGGCGCGTCTATCCTCCGCGCTTCTTACCATTTCGCCTGCGAATGTTCTTGACAGAAAAGCAAGGCAGTCTTACAATATAAATGGACAAAACTGAAGAACTTTCAGTGGATGTTTTTCACAAAATCGTGTGGGGCGGCGCTGCGCGCCGGGGAAAGCGCGGTACCGCAGGGTCCTGCACGAATCATTTTATGCAAAATGCAGCATGTCAAAAATAAAAAAGAGAAAGTGGAGGTGTTTTCAGAATCTATGGATGTCACGACAGTCATTGTCGGCATTGTCTGCTTCGCAGTTGCGGCAGTTGTATTTTTTGTCCTGGGTAACCAGTACCGGAAGAACGTTGCCGAAAAGGAGATCGGCAGCGCCGAGGAAGAGGCAAAACGCATCATCAACGAGTCCATCAAAAGCGCCGAGAGCAAGAAGCGCGAGGCACTGGTGGAGGCCAAGGAGGAAATCCTGAAGGCCCGCAACGAGTACGAAAAAGAGGTCAAGGAGCGCCGCTCCGACCTCCAGAAGCAGGAGCGCCGTCTCCAGCAGAAGGAGGAGACCCTGGACCGCAAGACCGACAACATCGAGAAGAAAGAGGAGACCCTTTCCCGCAAGCTCGCCGAGCTGGAGGAGGCCCGGGAAGAGGTGAACACCCTCAAAAAGTCCGAGATGGATGTGCTGGAGCGCATCTCCGGCTTCACCGCCGAGGAGGCCAAGAACTACCTCATCGCCCAACTGGAGGCCGACGTCACCCACGAGTCCGCCATGAAGATCAAGGAGATTGAGGCCCACTACAAGGAAGAGGCCGACACCATCGCCCGGGAACTCATCTCGGGGGCCATCCAGCGCTGCGCCGCCGACCATGTGGCCGAGGCCACCGTCTCCGTGGTGCCCCTGCCCAACGATGAGATGAAGGGGCGCATCATCGGCCGCGAGGGCCGCAACATCCGCACACTGGAGACCATGACCGGCGTGGACCTTATCATCGACGACACGCCGGAGGCCATCACGGTCTCCTGCTTCGACCCGGTCCGCCGGGAGATCGCCCGCCTGGCCCTGGAGAAGCTCATCCAGGACGGACGCATCCACCCCACCCGCATCGAGGAGATGGTGGAGAAGGCCAAGCGGGAGGTGGACGCCACCATCAAGGCCGAGGGCGAGCGGGCCGTCTTTGAGACCAACGTCCACGGCCTGCACCCGGAGTTGGTGAAGCTCCTGGGCCGTATGCGCTACCGCACCAGCTACGGACAGAACGTCCTCAACCACTCCATCGAGGTGGCCCATGTGGCCGGTCTGCTGGCCGCCGAGATCGGCGCCAACGTGACCGAGGCCAAGCGGGCCGGCCTGCTCCACGACCTGGGCAAGGCCATCGACCACGAGGTGGAGGGCTCCCATGTGGCCATCGGCGTGGAACTGGCCCGGAAGTACAAGGAGTCGGAGAACATCATCCACGCCATCGAGGCCCACCATAACGATGTGGAGCCCCGGACCGTGGTGGCCTGCCTTGTCCAGGCGGCCGACGCCATCTCCGCCGCCCGGCCCGGCGCCCGGCGGGAGAACCTGGAAAACTATATCAAGCGGCTGGAAAAGCTGGAGGAGGTCACCTCTTCCTTCCCCGGAGTGGAGAAATCCTTTGCGATCCAGGCCGGCCGCGAGGTCCGCATCATGGTCAAGCCCGACCAGGTCTCCGAGGATCAGATGGTTCTGCTGGCCCGGGATATCGCCAAGAAGATCGAAGAGGAGCTGGAGTACCCCGGACAGATCAAGGTCCATGTGCTCCGGGAGACCAAGGTCATCGAGTACGCGAAGTAAAAGCACGGAAAAGGCGCTCCGGACTTCCGGAGCGCCTTCCTTCTGTCCGGGGGAACTTTTTGGAATCTCCCGCCGTCTAAAGGGACAACCACCACGAAAAGGAGAATGTATCATCATGAAGAGATTTCTTTCCGCGGCTGCGGCCGCAGCCCTGGCCCTCTCCCTGAACACGGCGGCCCTGGCCGCCGGCGGCTATGCCGGGAGCATCACCATAAACGGCACGGCGCTGGACACCTCCGGGCTTCCCGCCGCCTCCGCACCGTACACGGCGGTGCCCCTGCGGAGCGTGGCGGAGGCCGATTACGGCTACGCCGCCTGGTATCCCGAGGAGGGCCGCTCCTTCTTCTCGCTGGACGGGAACAGCATCTATGTGGACTGCGCCACCGGGGCCATCGAACTCAACGGGGAGGCCCAGACCGGCATGACGGCGTCCTTCGCCCAGGGAGTCACCTTCGTCCCCGTGGGGCTGCTCAATCATCTGGAGGGCTACACCGCCACGGTCCAGGACAGCCGGATCGCCATCGCCACCCCCAACGGGGAGGCCCTGACCAAGCTGGCCCGCCAGATCATCGCCAAGGTAGAGCTGGGGGCCTCCAACAAGCCCGCGGAGTCCGAGCTCAAGGAGTACTACGGCCTGGACACCGCCCGCTTTGACGAGGTGGCGGCCTTTTTCCCCATGATGATCAGCGCCGATACCATTGTCATCGGCAAGGTCAAAAGCGGGGAGATAGACGCGGTGAAGGAGGAGCTGGAGGCCGTCCGGGCCCGGACGCAGCAGAGCTTTGAGCAGTACCTCCCCGAGCCCCTGGAGCGGGCCAAGAACGGCCGGGTGGTCACCAGCGGGGACTATGTGATGCTCATCATCTCCGGGGACAACGACACCGCCATCCAGATGTTCCGGGACGGCGTGAAGGGCTGAACACGGAGAAAACAGACAGACGGCGCGCGGAGCTTGTCCGCGCGCCGTCTGCAGTTCAGGCAGGCGCTTCGCTGAAGAGGATGCGGAAATAGGGGAGCATCCCCTCCACGTCCAGGCTGCCGCTCTCCACCCGGTAGGACATGGCCTTGCCAGTGAGACGGAGGGTGATGGTGGTGTCCGTCCCGTCGGTGGAGATGGCGGCACGCTCAAAAAAGCGGTTGTCCTCCCCGATGGAGCCCATGGGGAAGCTGTGGGGGTAGCGGAGGCCGTGCTCACCGATAAAGTCGAAGACCCAGTCGTCGTTTCCGGCGGCCTCGGCGGGGTCTCCGGTCTCCAATACCGTGTTCTCCAGGCGGAGGACCAGGGCATCGGCGCCGGAGTCGTAGGAGACCGAGGTGTGGGGGATGCGGATATCGGCCTCCAGGAAAGACTGGATGTCGGGACCGCTGCCCAGGGGGACTAGGGAGACGGAGAGATCGTTGAGCCCAACCCGGGCGTCAAAGACCGCCAGGGGGCAGTCCGTGCCGGGGGACATACCGAAGGAGACCTGGGCCTCCCGGTCGTTCCAGGCGCCTGGGAGCTGGGCACCGACGGGGGCGGCATCCGGGCCGGCGGACTCCGTGGGGGTGGGGACCGGGGAGGGCTCCGGCGTGATCTCGGGAGCAGGCTCCGACGCCGATGGAGATGGGGACGGCGTGGGGGAAACGGACGGTGTGGGGGCCGGCGTAGGGGAGGCGTGGGTGATGGGCTTGTCCCCGGAGCAGGCGGAGAGGGAAAATGCCAGCGCCAGGGCACAGCAGAAGGCGCACAGTCGACAATTCATCGGAAGATCCTCCTTTTTACGGCACCAGTATACCGTATGGGAGGCAAAAAATCAAACCTCCTCTTCGCCCTCTTCCACGGCGGCCAGAAAACGCGTCTCGGCGTTCTGCCGGACGATCTCCAGGATATCGATGATGCGGGACAAGTCGCTGAACAGGGCGTAATACAGTTTTTCATAGTCGGGCATAATTCATTCCTCCGATTAATTAAAATAAATTATATCAGTATAATTGACTTTGATTCCAATAATATATTGTTATACTCAAAAAATCAAGTGTGGTTGAAGATATGATGATATATTTTGGAACAAAACTGAAACAGCTCAGAGAGGAGCGCGGCCTGACACAAAAAGAGCTGGCCAAAGGGATGGAGCTTTCTCCCTCTATGATCAGTATGTATGAGGGCGGAGGTTCTTACCCATCTGTGGAGATTTTGATCCGGCTGTCGCATTACTTCCGGGTCTCCACAGACTACCTGCTGGGCGTCAGCGACAGCAATGGCTATGATCTCTCCGGCCTGACAGACGAGCAGGCCGTCTTAGTGAATGAACTGATTCGTCAATTCGAGCAGGCCAACGCGCGGAAGTGAGGGCGAGAGCCCTCACTTTTTTCCTGCGGAAACAGGTCTCGCTTTTTGGCCGGAAATCGCATATAATAAAGGTTACTGCATTTGGGGAGGGACGGATATGATACTCAACGTACTGACCGTGGGCGATGTGGTGGGCGAGCAGGGACTGGACTTTTTAACGCGCCATCTCCGCGCCCTGCAAAAGCTCCACGACATCCATTTCACCGTGGTCAACGGGGAAAACGCCTCCGGCGTGGGCATCCTGCCCCGGCAGGCCAGGGCCATTTACGACGCCGGGGCCGACGTGGTAACCCTGGGGAACCACACCTGGAACCGCATCCAGATCAAGGACCTCCTCCCGGAGGCGCCCTGGCTCCTCCGTCCCGCCAATTACACCAGCCGGGTCCCCGGCCGGGGACTGGGGATCTACGACGGCCCCAGGGGGCTGCGCATTGCGGTGATGAACCTCATCGGGCGGTGCGAAATGGACTCCAATTTTGACAACCCTTTTACCGTGGCGGACCGGCTGCTCCACGGTCTGGACGCGGATGTCTGTCTGGTGGACTTCCACGCCGAGGCCACCAGCGAGAAGGGCGCCATGGGGTTCTATCTGGACGGGCGGGTCCAGGCGGTGTGGGGCACCCACACCCATGTGCCCACTGCCGACGCCAAGGTGCTCCCCAGAGGGACGGGCTTTCTCACCGACCTGGGTATGACCGGGCCCGCCCAGTCCGTGCTGGGGATGCGCCCGGAACAGGCCGTCAACCGCTTCCTGGGCGGGCTCCCCATGCGCTTTGAGCCCGCGCCCGGCCCCTGTAAGCTGGAGAGCGCCGTCTTTTCCATCGACACCGACCGGCGCCGCTGCGTCGGCGTAGAGCGGGTGGACGTCGGGGAGTAAAGCACCGTTTTTCCGCCACGATCCCTTGAAAGGAGCCTTTTCATGCTGCACATCCTCCATGCCGCCGATCTCCATCTGGACGCCCCCTTTGCCTCCCTCCCCGCCCACAAGGCCGCGGAGCGGCGGGCGGAGCAGCGGGACCTCATCGGGCGGCTCGCCGATCTTGCCAGAACCCGGGGGGCCGATCTGGTCCTTCTCTCCGGGGACCTGTTCGACAGCGCCGACACCTATGCCGAGACCACCCAGGCCCTGGCCAGAGCTCTGGGCCAGACCGGCTGCCCGGTGTTCATCGCGCCGGGGAACCACGACTATTTCACCCTCCGCTCCCCCTATTCCGCCCTGCACTGGCCGGAAAACGTACATATTTTTCGCTCCGCCGCGCTGGAGGCAGTGGAGCTTCCCGACCTGGGCTGCGCCGTCCACGGCGCGGCTTTCACCGCGCCGGCCCGGGAGGACTCCCCCCTCTCCGGCTTTGCCGCCCCGGGGGACGGTCTGATCCACCTGGGGGTCCTCCACGGGGAGGTGGACGGGAAGGGGCGCTACGGCCCCATCCCCAGGGCGGAGATCGCCGCCTCGGGCCTTGCTTATCTGGCACTGGGTCATGTCCACGCCGGGTCCGGCCTCCAGTGGGAGGGCGGCACCGCCTGGGCGTATCCCGGCTGTCCGGAGGGCCGGGGCTTTGACGAGCTGGGAGAGAAGGGCGGCCTGTGGGTGACGCTGGACGACGGGGCGATCTCGGCCGAGTTCGTCCCCCTGGCCAGACGGCGCTACCGCATCGTGGAGGCCGACGTCTCCCGGGCCGAGCGCCCGGAGGACGCCCTCTTAGCGGCTCTGCCGGAAGATGCCGGTGACGATATCCTCCGGGTCCTTCTCACCGGGGAGAGCGGTGTGGAGGGGCTGGACCTGGCCCCTCTGGCCCGCCTGCTGGAGGGGAGATGCTACAGCGCCGACCTCCGGGATATGACCCGGGTCCGCCGGGACCTGTGGAGCCGGGCGGAGGAAGACACCCTCACCGGGCTCTTCCTCCGCAGGATGCGGGAGCGCCTAGCCGCCGCGGGGGACGGGGACGAGCGGGCCGCCCTGGAGCGGGCCGTCCGCTTTGGCCTGGCGGCGCTGGAGCACGGGGAGGAGCCGATGGCATGAAGATCAAGAGAATGACCGCCACCTTCGGCGCGCTGGAGGGGGCGACCCTGGAGCTGGAGGAGGGGCTCAACCTGCTCCAGCTCCCCAACGAGGGGGGCAAGTCCACTTGGTGCGCCTTCCTGCGGGCCATGTTTTACGGGATCCCCACCCGGGAGCGGGACACCAGGACCACCCTGGCCGAAAAGAACCGCTATCAGCCCTGGTCCGGCTCCCCCATGGCGGGGGAGATGCTCCTCACCTGGGGGGGACGGGACCTGATCCTGCGCCGGTTCGCCAAAGGGGCCTCCCCCTTCGGCGGCTTTCAGGCGGTATACGCCGACACGGGTGAGACCGTCCCCGGCCTCACCGGGGAGAACTGCGGCGAGCGGCTGCTGGGGGTGGGCCGGGAGGTCTATCAGCGCAGCGCCTTCGTGGGGCAGTCCGGCGTGCCCATTGACGCCGATCCTGACCTGGAGAAGCGGATCGCCGCCCTGGTCTCCTCCGGGGAGGAGGACGTGTCCTACTCCCAGACGGAAAAGACCCTCCGAAGCTGGCTCAACCGCCGGAAGCACAACAAGACCGGCCTCATCCCCCGCCTGGAGGAGGAGGCGTCGGCCCTGACGGAGCGGCTGGCCCAGGCCCGGCAGGCCGCCCGCCGGGCGGCGGAGGCCCAGGCGCAGATCGGGGCGCTGACACGGCAGAAGGCGGAGCTGGAGGCGGAGTCCGCCGCCCAGCAGGCCCGGCGGGACTGGGCCCAGGCCGAGCAGTACCGCGCCGCTGTCCGGGAGCTGGAGAAGGCCCGGGCAGAGCTGGACGGCCTGGAGGGGGAGACCCTCCCCGACAAGGAAGCCCTGCGGGAGGCTCAGGGGGAGCTGGCTTACCTCAACGTGCTCACCTCCAGCCTGAAGGAGGCGAAAAACCAGCGTGAGCCCGCCCGCCGGGCGGTGGAGGCGGCGGAATCCGCCGCCGTGGACCCCATGTTTCCGGACATGGACCCGGATCAGGCATGGCGGCGGGCCGGGGAGGACGCTCAGCGGGCCCGGGCGCTGGAGAAGCGGGCCGGGACGGGCCTTCGCGCCGTCGGGATACTGTTTTTCGCGGCGGCCGCCGTTTCGGCGGTGATCGGGGCCCTCTCCGGGCGAAATCTTGCCTTTTTTGTCTCGGCGGCGCTGGAGGCGCTGGCCGGCGTGCAGTCGCTGCTGTCCGCTGGGCGGGCGGAGAAGAGGCGGGTGAAGGCCCGCGAGGAGATACTCTCCCGCTACGGCGCGGCGTTCCCCGACGACATTCTGGCGCGGGCCAATGCCTACCGGGACAAGTGGACGGCGGCGGCGGAGGCCCGGCGGGGGGCCGAGGCGGTGGAGCGCTCCATCCGGGACCTGGAGGAGCAGCGGCGGGCGCTGTGGGACAAGCTCCTCTCCTTTGTCCGGACCTTCGCTCCCGAGGCAAACGACCCCTTTGGCGCGTCCGCCGCCCTGTCCCGGGCCCTGGGGCGGGAGGAGCGGCTCTCCGCCGCCAGAGTGAAGGCCCAGGCGGCCCAGAGGCTGGTGGACTCCCTGCCCGCCCCGGCCGGGGCGGGGCCGGGCACGCCGCCCCCGCCCACGGAGCGTAACCCCCAGCAGACCGCCGCCGCTCTGGCGGCAGTGGGCGGGGAGCTCTCCCGGCTGCAGGGCGAGCTCTCCCACGCCGAGGGGCAGAGAACGGCCCTGGGGGACCCGGCGGAGCTGGAACACGGCCTGGAGGAGGCGGAGGAGGCGCTTGCGCGGCGGCGGGGCGAGTACCGCGCCCTGGAGCTGGCGCTGGAGGTCCTCTCCCAGGCCAACGGAGAGCTCCAGGCCCGGTTCTCACCGGCGCTCAACCGTCGGGCGGGACAGCTCTTCTCCGCCCTCACCGGCGGAAAATATGAGGAGCTCACCCTCACCCGTGCATTCGAGGCGGAGGCCCGGGAGGCCGGCGGTGTGCTGCCCCGGCGGACCGTCAGCCTGTCCCGGGGCACGGTGGACCAGCTCTATCTGGCGGTGCGTCTGGCGGTGTGTGAGCTGGCCCTCCCGGCGGAGGAGCCCGCCCCACTGGTGCTGGACGACGCCCTCAGCGACTTTGACGACGCCCGTATGGCCCTGGCGCTGGAGTGCCTGGAGCAGTATGCCGGGGAGCGACAGATCCTGCTCTTCACCTGCCATGGCCGGGAGCGGGCCTGGCAGGCGGGGCGGGGATAGAAAAAGGCCCCCATTCCTTTGGAAGGGGGGCCGGGGTGACGGAAGAGTCCCCGCTTTGCCCGACTGGGGGAAGGGGTCAGGGACACGGGGTCTGGTAGGCGATGCGGGGGCTGCCGTCCTCCACATAGATGACGCCGCAGCGCCGGAAGCCCGCCCCCTCGATGAGGCGCTGCATGGTGTGGTTGTCGTGGTGGGTGTCGATGCGCAGGTTGGCGCACCGCGCCCGGCAGAAGGCCGCGCACCGGTGGAACACCCCGGGCATCCGTCCGTCGCTGGCCACCCGGTGGATCACGCCGTAGGGCGCGTCGCTGAGCCAGGAGCCCCCCTCGATGCGGGCGTAGGTGGGATCGTCGCCCGGGAGAAAGGCAAAGGCGCCGTGGACCGCGCCGCGCTCATCCGTGTCCACGTAGAGCCGTCCCCGGCGGATATCTTCCTCCAGCAGAGCGGGGGAGGGATAGTCGTCTCCCCACTGGCTGGGGTTTCCGTGCAGACACATATAGGCGCGGGCGGAGGCGTACACTGCCAGCAGGGCGTCCAGATCCCCCGGTTCGGCGGGCCGTATCATGGCGCTCGACTCCTTTCCTCGTTCCATGCCCTTGGGTATCAGGGGCAGCTTTGACAGAGAATATCATAACACAAGCCGCCCCGCCGGGCAAGCGGGAGCCGGCTTGCAATCCAGGCACAAAAAGGGTATAATACCCTCACCTGTTTTCGATTGGGAGGGAAACCCCGTGTTTGAAGAAGAACATCTCGAGCCCCAGGAGAGCGGCGAAGAGGAGAGCAGGCTCTCCGACCGGGACGCGCTGAAGGTGGATCTCTACTTCTGGCTCCAGGCGCTGGTGATGGCCCTGGTGGGCCTCATTCTCGTCTTTACCTTCATCGGGCGCATCATCGGCGTGGACGGCTCGTCCATGATGCCCACCCTGCACGACCACGATATGCTGCTCCTGCAGTCCATCGGCTATACGCCGGAGTCGGGCGACGTGGTGGTGCTGAGCAAGAAGTCCTTTCGGGAGGGTCAGCCCATCGTCAAGCGGGTCATCGCCGTGGGGGGGCAGACCGTGGACATCGACTACGAGAGCAACACCGTCTATGTGGACGGGGTGGTCCTGGATGAGCCGTATATTCTGGAGCCCATGCGGGAGCTCCCCTCCCATTTTGCCACCCATGTGGTGGTGCCGGAGGGCTCTATTTTCGTTATGGGCGACAACCGCAACAATTCCACCGACGGCCGCAGCCCTGAGCTCGGCGTGGTGGACGAGCGGTGCGTGCTGGGCCGCGCCCTGTTCGTGCTGCTCCCCTTCCAGGACATCGGCCCGGTGGAGTCCATCTCCCGCCCGGCCTGAGCCCAAGGTTCCGTCCAAGCGTTCCCGTGAGAAAAAAGCACCGCGGCCAATCCGATTGGCCGCGGTGCTTTTTCAGTCTGACGAAAAACCTGTTGTTAGGAATCGCCTGTGGTCTGAGGTTGGGGTGTCCGATGAGGCGGGCCCTCCTCCCGTCAGAGGTCCTTTTCCCGGTAGATGCGCAGAGAGAGAAAATAGGAGGGGACCAGCGCCACCAGTCCCACAAGGGGAGCGGCGGCCAGCAGGGTGAGAAGGATGGAGGCGTCCAGACCCGCCTCGGAAAGGACCATCGCGCCGCCCACGGTCCCGCCTGTCAGGACGGCCACCACCAGGACCAGGTAGAGCCGGCCCCTCTGGGAGCCGAAGCGGAAGAGGAGGGGCAGCAGTATGGCGGTCATGAGGATACCGAAGCCGGCGGGGGCCACGGCGCTGAGCTCGGCCTCCAGCAGGGTGGCCGTGCCCGCCCGGCCCAGGAAGAAGAGCAGCGCCTGAAGCAGGGCGGCCAGCGCCAGGGCGGCCAGACTCACCAGAAGCGTGAAGAGGTATTTGGCCCGGACCACACCCGGCCGGCCCGCGGGCAGAGAGGCGGCATATTTGTCCCACTTGGCCTGCTCGTCATAGGAGAAGGTGTTTGCCGGGATCATGACGCACATGAGCACCAGGAAGGTGCAAAGAAAGGTGCCGTCGTAGACCCCCGTCAGGGAGAGAAGGAAAAAAACGCCCAGGATAAAGGCGTAGCTCCTGGCCAGGGTCCTCATGAGATAGAAGTCCTTTTGCAGCAGTCCTTTCACGCCTCGTCCCCCCTTACTGTGAATACCATGATGTCCTCCAGCGTTACCGGGTCCACCGTGAGCGCCGGATACTGCCTCCGGAAGGCACGGCGGTCCCGCACCAGGGCCTCGCAGCCGAACTGGCCTGTCCGGGCCCCAACCAGCAGCGCCGGGTCCACGCCCTGGAGGTCCGAGCGGGCGCAGGCCAGCCGCCCATAGGACTCCAGCAGCTCGTCCTTGGCCCCCTGCACCGCCACCCGTCCCCTGTGGAGGTAGGTCACATAGTCCGCGGCCTTCTCCAGGTCGCTGGTGATATGGCTGGAGAGGAGAATGGCGCGCCCCTCATCCTGGATGAAGTCCAGGAACTCGTCCAGCAGTTCGTTGCGCACCACCGGGTCCAGCCCCGAGGTGGGCTCATCCAGGAGGAGGAGCCGGGGGTGGTGGGACAGGGCGGTGGCGATGGAGAGCTTCATCCGCATCCCCTTGGAAAAGTCCTTGATCTTTTTGTCCCGGGGCAGCCCAAACTTGTCCAGATAGCCGTCAAAACAGCGCTGGTCCCAGTTCCGGTAGGCGCCGGAGAGGATACGCCCCACCTGGGGGGCCTTCAGCGGGTCGTGGAAGCTGGCCTCGTCCAGCACCACGCCGATGTCCTCCTTAAAGTCCGGCTCTGCCTCCGATACCGCCCGGCCAAAGACCTTGACCGTGCCGCCGTCCGGGCGGATCAGATTTAAAATGGCCCGCAGCGTGGTGGACTTTCCCGCCCCGTTTTCCCCGATGAGGCCCACGATGGCCCCACAGGGCACCGTCAGGTCCACCCGGTCCAGCCGGAAGTCCCCGTATTCCTTGCACAGACCCCTTACTTCAATGGCGTTTGTCATGTCAGTCGTCTCCATATAAAATCGTGAGCGCATCGGCCAGCTCCGGAAGGGTGACGCCGCCCACTTTGGCGATCTGTACCGCCTGGGAGAGGTGCTCCTCCACCCGCCGGAGGCAGTCCTCCCGGACCAGCTCCAGATCCCTGGGTGCCACAAAGCAGCCCTTGCCGGGCACGGTGGTGAGAAACCCCTCCCGCTCCAGCTCCTCATAGGCCCGCTTGGTGGTAATGACCGAAATGCGCAGCTCCTTGGCCAGCAGCCGCATGGAGGGAAGGGCCTCCCCCTCGCGCAGCTCTCCCCGCAGGATAAGGCCCTTCATCTGCTGGGTGATCTGCTCGTAGATCGGCACGCCGGCGCTGTTGCTGATGATGATGTCCATACGTCACCTCGAGATGCTATACTGTATATATCCAGCATATACAGTATAGACGCAATGCCCCTCTCTTGTCAATAGGGAAGGGAAAAATATTTCAAGCAAAAAAGGAAGAGGGCTGGAAGGGCACATGTTGGTAAAACGGGGCCCGGGAATGCCGCTGCGGCATTCCCGGGCCCCGTTTCCCAGTTCCCTACTCCCATGGACTCAGTGTTGAAGCGAAACATACAGCCTCTGCTTGAGATCTACCCGGTCCAGGACCCCGGCCAGCGCCAGGAAGAGGACGGCGCTGCCCACGGCCTGCACCAGATTGCCGGTGACCGACATCAGAAAGGCGGCCCAACCGCCGAATAGGAGGCCCTCGGCCAGATAATAGCCCACCACGGTGATGGCGCCGGCGAGAAGGGTGGCGGCGGCGTTCCGGCGGGTGAGCAGCCGCTCTCCCCGGCTGGAGAAGGGGAGGACCACCAGGGACTTGATGACGACGGTGGCGGGCATCCACATGGGCGCGGTGAGCAGGTCGGCAAGACCGGCCCCCACCACGGCGGCCCCAACGGCGTAGGGCGCGGGCAGCAGGGCGGCGGAGAGATAGATCAGCGCGTCGCCGAAGTGGACATAGCCGCCCGTGGCCCCGATGGGCACATGGAAGAGAAAGGCGGTCATGATGGTGATGGCGGCGGCCAGAATGGCGGCGGTGACCAGAGATTGCAGCTTGGTGTGGGCGCGCATGGCAAGGACCTCCTTGGAAACTTCTGCATCCAGAATACCACAGACTGAGCTGATTAAAATATCCAGTTTTGATGTATTTTATAAGGTCAGATTTGGCCGGAGGGTCCGGGAGCTGAAAAAGGGCCGTGTCCCGTCAGAAAGACGGGGCACGGCCCTTTGACCTGTGCGGGGAAAGATTACTTGTGGTCCACGGAGCTCATATAGGTGATGAGGTCCACCACCTTGTTGGAATAGCCCCACTCGTTGTCGTACCAGGACACGACCTTGACAAAGGTGTCGGTGAGGGCGATACCGGCCTTGGCGTCGAAGATGGAAGTGCGGGGGTCGGAGATGAAGTCGGAGGAGACCACGTCCTCGTCGGTGTAGCCCAGCACGCCGGCCAGCTCGCCTTCGGAGGCGGCCTTCATGGCGGCGCAGATCTCATCGTACTTGGCGGGCTTGGCCAGGTTCACGGTGAGGTCCACCACGGACACGTCCAGGGTGGGCACACGCATAGACATACCGGTGAGCTTGCCGTTGAGGGCAGGGATGACCTTGCCCACGGCCTTGGCAGCACCGGTGCTGGAGGGGATGATGTTATAGGTGGCCGCGCGCCCGCCACGCCAGTCCTTCTTGGAGGGACCGTCCACGGTCTTCTGGGTGGCAGTGACGGAATGCACGGTGGTCATCAGGCCGTCCTGGATGCCGAAGGCGTCGTTGAGGACCTTGGCGATGGGGGCCAGGCAGTTGGTGGTGCAGGAGGCGTTGGACACAAAGGTCATGCTGGGATCATAGGTTGTATTGTTGACGCCCATGACGAACATGGGGGTGTCATCCTTGGAAGGAGCGGACATAACGACCTTCTTGGCGCCGGCGTCAATGTGTCCCTGGGCCTTCTCCTTGGTGAGGAAGAGACCGGTGGACTCCACCACGTACTCCGCGCCGATCTCGCCCCAGGGGATCTCGGAGGGGCTCATCTTGGCGTAGACCATCACCTTGTGGCCATTGACGGTAATGCTGTCCTCATCATACTCGATGGTGCCGTCGAACTTGCCGTGGATGGTGTCGTACCGGAGCATGTAGGCCATATAGTCGGGGGTCATACCGGGGTCGTTGATGCCGACAAACTCCACGTCAGGGCGGCTGAGGCCCGCGCGGAATACCAGGCGGCCGATTCTGCCGAAGCCGTTGATACCGATCTTGATGCTCATAAGCTCATACTCTCCTTTGAAAATCATATGGGACCTCGTTTACGGCCATTATTATAATGCACCATCAAAAAAATATCAAGAGCCTATGAAAAGAAAATTCCATGGCTTTCGATAGTAAGTTTGTAAGGTGCGTAAAATTCGACAAATTTCGACATTTTCTCTTGTAGGGGGGCCCAATATTTGGTACACTTAAAGCAATTATAGTTTGAGCCCTCTGCGCATGCTAGTAGCGAAGACCATTGAGGAGGCATTTTTTTGTCAACCATGGAATTGGACCCGGCACAGCTTTTCGACGGCTTTCCGGAGCCGGTGCTGCTGCTGGAGGAGGGGACGGTACGGTATCGGAACCCGGCGGCGGGGAGGGTGTTCCCGGGCCTGCGGGAGGGGGACCGCGCGCCGGAAGAGCTCGCGGTTCCGGCAGATGCAGAATTCCCCATCGTGTGCACCGGGCGCGTGGGCGCAAGGAGCTTCCGCATGAGCGTCCAGGGCGTGGGGCGGGAGGGGCTCCTGGCCGTGCTGCGCCCGGAGCATGAGGCGGCCGCCGGACCGGGGCTGGAAAAGCTGGCCCTGCGGCTGCGGCAGGAGACGGCCGGTCTGGCGGCCTCCCTCCAGCGGCTGGAACCCGCCGGCGGAGAGAGCGACCAGAAGAAACGGGAAAAATATCTGGCGGCTGCCAATCAGGGACTTTACCGCCTGCTGCGGCTGGCCGACCACCTGGAGTTCGCCGACGCCCGGGACCAGGACCTCTATCGGCCCGCTCCGCTGGACATGGCGGGGTTCTGCCGGGAGCTGTTCCGGGAGGTGGAGAGCGTGTGCGCTATGTCGGGGTACCGTTTTTCCTATGAGACGGAGCTCGTCACCCTCCTCACCGTGGGGGACGAGGCCCTGCTGCGGCGGCTGGTGCTCAGCCTGGTCTCCAACGCCATGAAGGCGGCGGGGGCCGGGGGCGCGCTGGGGGCGCGGCTGGCCAAGCGCAGGGGCCGGGCGGTGCTCACGGTATGGGACCGGGGGAAGGGGTTGGAGGCGGAAGATCTGGCCCGGCTGTTCGGCGGGGAGGCGCGCGGCGTCTCCATGGACCCTGGAGAGGGCCTGGGCCTGGGGCTGGAGGCGGTGCGGCGCATCGCGCGGCTCCACGGGGGCTTCCTCATGATGGAGGGGCGGCCCGAGGAGGGCCTGCGAGCGGTGGTGTCCCTGCCCGTGCAGCCTCCGGAGGCGGGGGTTGGACTGCGCTCCCCGGCGGGGGAGTACGCCGGGGGCTTCTCCCCGGTGCTGGTGGAGCTCTCCGACGTGCTGTCCGCCCGGGTGTTCGCCCCGGAGGACGTGAATTGAAACACCGCCCGCCCGGCCCAGGCCGGACGGGCGGTTTCTGTATGGAAGGGGGCCTCTCCGGCGGTCTGCGGGCCGCGCGGCGTGCGCGGGTCGGTTTTGGGGGACAAATGAGAGCAGCCGTCCCAAGTTTGCAAAAAATTTAAAACTTATCCATATTTCGTACAAGAAATAAAAAGATAATAGAGGTCGAAACAGAACAAAAGACCGCGGAAAGGAAGAGTTACCATGGTAACCCATACGGAAGACCCGCAGAAGCCCAGCAAAAAACCACTGATCTACTACTATATCCTGGCGATGATCGTCCTGCTGCTGCTCAACGCGCTGCTGTTTCCCTCCCTCCTCCAGAAGCAGGTGGTGGAGGTGCCCTATAACCAGTTCCTGGACATGGTGGACGAAGGCAAGGTGAAGGAGGTGGCCCTGGACGACGCCGACGGCCAGCTTGTGTTCGTCGCCGAAGGGGAAAACGGCAGGGAAGGCTACTACAAGACCGGCATCTGGCCGGACGACGGCCAGCGACTCCTCCAGCAGCTCCGGGAGTCCGAGCCGGCGATCCAGTTTGAGGCCGAGATCCCCACACAGGCCAGCCCCATCATGACCTTCCTGGTGAGCTGGGTGCTGCCCATCGTGTTCTTTATTTTCATCGGGGAGCTGCTCTCCCGCCAGATGATGAAGCGGATGGGCGGCGGCCTGCCCGGCAACGCCATGACCTTCGGCAAATCGGGGGCCAAGATCTACGCCGAAACCGAGACCGGGGTCACATTCGCCGATGTGGCCGGCGAGGAGGAGGCCAAGGAGGCCCTTACCGAGATCGTGGACTTCCTCCACAACCCGGAAAAATACGCCCAGATCGGGGCCAAGCTGCCCAAGGGTGCGCTGCTGGTGGGACCTCCGGGCACCGGCAAGACCCTGCTGGCCAAGGCTGTGGCCGGCGAGGCCAAGGTGCCCTTCTTCTCCATCTCCGGTTCGGAGTTCGTGGAGATGTTCGTGGGCATGGGTGCGGCTAAGGTCCGGGACCTCTTCAAACAGGCCCAGGAGAAGGCCCCCTGCATCGTCTTTATCGACGAGATCGACACCATCGGCAAAAAGCGGGACGGCTCCGGCATGGGCGGCAATGACGAGCGGGAGCAGACCCTGAACCAGCTCCTCACCGAGATGGACGGCTTTGACGGCCGGAAGGGCGTGGTCATCCTGGCGGCTACCAACCGGCCCGACACCCTGGACCCCGCCCTGCTGCGCCCCGGGCGCTTTGACCGCCGGGTGCCGGTGGAGCTGCCCGACCTCCAGGGCCGGGCGGCCATCCTGAAGGTCCACGCCAAGGACGTGCGTATGGCCGAGGACGTGGACTTCCTGGCCATTGCCCGGGCCACCTCGGGCGCCTCCGGGGCGGAGCTTGCCAACATCATCAACGAGGGAGCCCTCCGGGCGGTGCGTATGGGCCGGGGCCTGGTGACACAGGAGGACCTGGAGGAGAGCGTGGAGACCGTCATCGCCGGAGCCCAGAGGAAGAGCGCCGTCATCTCCCCCGAGGAGAAGCGCATCGTGGCCTACCACGAGACCGGCCATGCCCTGGTGGCCGCCCTCCAGAGCCACTCCGCCCCCGTGACCAAGATCACCATCGTGCCCCGGACCTCCGGCGCCCTGGGCTACACCATGCAGGTGGATCAGGGGGAGCGCAACCTCATGAGCCGCACCGAGCTGCTGAACAAGATCGCCACCCTCACCGGCGGCCGGGCGGCCGAAGAGCTGATCTTCGGCGCGGATAATATGACCACCGGCGCCTCCAACGACATCGAGCAGGCCACCAAGCTGGCCCGGTCCATGATCACCCGGTACGGCATGACCGAAGAGTTTGATATGGTGGCGCTGGAGGCGGTGCAGAACCGCTATCTGGGCGGGGACACCGCCCTGGCCTGCTCCGCCGAGATCGCCGCCCGCATCGACGCCAAGGTGGTGGAGACCGTCCGCAGCGCCCACCAGAAGGCCGCGGACATTCTGAAGGCCAACGAGTCCAAGCTCCATGCGCTGGCCAAGTACCTGCTGGAGCGGGAGACCATCACCGGCGAAGAGTTTATGCAGGTTCTGGAGCGGAGCTGAATCCGCGGTATAGAGAGCAGAAAGCTGCCCGCGCGCCCTCAATGGGGCGCGCGGGCAGCTTTGTTCTCAGAAAAAGGGAAAGACGGCTCAGTGCCGGAGGACGCGGACCCGCAGCACGCCGGAGATGGCGCGGATTTCGTCGGCCACCGCGTCGCCCACCCGGGCGCTTACGTCCACGATGGTGTAGGCATAATTGCCCTTGGATTTGTTGGTCATGTTCTCCACGTTCACGTTCTCTCTGGAGAGGGCGGCGGTGATGGAGGCCAGCATGTTGGGGACGTTCCGGTGGATGATGCACAGCCGGGTCTCGCCGGACCAGTCCTGCTCCAGGGTAGGCAGGTTGACGGAGTTGCGGATGTTGCCGGTCTCCAGATAGTCCCGGAGCTGCTGGGCCGCCATCAGGGCGCAGTTCTCCTCACTCTCGGGGCTGGAGGCACCCAGATGGGGGATGGGGACCACGTTCTTCACCAGCGTGAGGGCGTTGTCGGGGAAGTCGGTGACATACCGGGCCACCTTGCCGCTCTCCAGGGCGGCGATCATGTCCTCGCCCGCCACCAGGCCGCCCCGGGCCAGGTTGATAACGCGCACGCCGGTCTTCATCTGGTCGAAGGCGGCGGCGTTGAGCATCCCCTTGGTGTCGGCCGTCTGGGGCACGTGGATGGTGATGTAATCGCAGTTTTTATAGATGGCGGTCAGATCGGTGACATGGTGGACCAGACGGGAGAGGGACAGGGCGGCGTCCACGGAGAGGAAGGGGTCGTAGCCGTAGACGGTCATCCCCAGCTTGGTGGCGATGTTGGCCACCTGCACCCCGATGGCGCCCAGGCCGATGACCCCCAGATTCTTGCCGGAGATTTCGGGGCCCACGAACTGGCTCTTACCCTTTTCCACCACCTTGGCCACGTCCTCGCCGGCCCGGGCCTGGGCCTTCACCCATTCCACGCCCCCCACCACGTCCCGGGAGGCCAGCATCAGGGCGCACACCGCCAGCTCCTTGACCGCGTTGGCGTTGGCGCCGGGGGTGTTGAAGACCACGATGCCGCTTTCAGAGCAGCGGTCCACGGGGATGTTGTTGGTGCCCGCCCCGGCCCGGGCAATGGCCCGGAGGGCGGGGGGAAAGACGTATTCCTGCATGTCGGCGGAGCGGACCAGAACGCCGTCCTCGTTCTCCACGCCGTCGGAGACGGTGAAGCGGGAGGCGTCCAGCACAGAGAGGCCGGTGGGGCTGATTTGATTCAAAGTTTTGATACGGAACATCCTTGTACCCTCCCTGATCTTCAGTTGTTTTTGTCAAACGCGCGGATGAAGTCGCAGAGCTTCTCCACGCCCTCCACGGGCATGGCGTTGTAGATGGAGGCGCGCATGCCGCCCACGCTGCGGTGGCCCTTCAGATTGGTAAAGCCCGCGTCCACCGACTCCTTGACGAATTTGGCGTCCAGCTCCTCGCTGGCGGTGCGGAACACCACGTTCATATCCGAGCGGGAGTCCTTCTCCACCGCGCAGGTGAAGAGGCGGGAGGCGTCGATGGTGTCATAGAGCATCCGGGCCTTGCCGTGCTTGATGGCCTCCATGCCCTCGACGCCGCCCTTTTCCTCCAGCCAGTCCAGCACCAGGCCCAGCATATAGATGCACCAGCAGGGGGGCGTATTGTACATGGAATCCTTGTCGATCATGGTCTTGTAGCTGAGCATCAGCGGGGTATAGGGGAGCTCGCGGCCCGCCAGCTCTTTTTTGACGATGACCACGGTGAGGCCCGCGGGGGCCATGTTCTTCTGGGCGCCGGCGAAGATGACGCCGTACTTGCTCACATCCACCGGACGGGAGAGGATGTCGGAGGACATGTCGCACACGATGGGCACGCGCCCGGTGTCGGGCACGTACTGCCACTCGGTGCCGTAGATGGTATTGTTGGCGCAGTAATAGAAATAAGACGCTTCGGGGTCCAGCTCGAGCTGATCCTGGGCGGGGATGTACGTGTGGTTCCTGTCCTCCGAGGAGGCCGCCAGGTGGATGGCGCCGTATTTCTTCGCCTCTTTATAGGCGATGCTGGAGAAATTGCCGGTCACGGCGTAGTCCGCCTTGCCGGCGGCGCCGATGAGGTTCATGGGCGCGGCGGCGAACTGGGTGGACGCGCCGCCCTGGAGGAAGAGGATATGATACCCGTCCGGGACGTGGAACAGGCGGCGGAACTTGGCTTGGGTGTCGTCGAAGATCTTCTGGAACACTTTAGATCGGTGACTCATCTCCATGACTGACATGCCAGAGCCCTCGTAGTTGGTGATCTCTGAGCCCGCACGCTCCAGGACTTCCAGCGGGAGCATGGAGGGACCGGCGGAAAAGTTGTACACGCGCTCTTTACCCATGGTTGATAAGCCTCCTTAACAATTTGGAGGGGCCAATTTGCCCGATTTTGGGGGAAACTGGCGCCTCTTTGTACCAGTTCCGCGATAATTTTGATCGCTTTACTGAGTTAAAGTTTATTATATACATACCGAGGACAGGTGTCAATGAGAGGGAGACACAAAAAATAAAAGCGGGGGACGGGCGTTCTTTGTATAGTATACCGTCCCGGGGCGGAGCGGGGAGAGGAGGAGCGCTCCTCCCCGGCGCCCGTCCGGAGAGGAGAAAAAAGTCTTTCCCAACCGGCGGCGCTTGTGATAAAATAACAGACGAAGTAAAGCGCCCTCCGCCGGGGACTGGGGCGGGCGCCGAAAGGGGAAACGTCTATGTATCTGTACGAGATCAAGGAGGCGTTGAACGCGCGGGTCCTCTCGGGGAAGGAGCATCTGGACCGGGAGGTGAAATCCGCCTGCGCCAGCGATTTTATGAGCGATGTGCTGGCTTATGTCAAGGACCAGAGCCTGCTCATCACCGGTATGGTCAACCCCCAGGTGGTGCGCACGGCGGAGATGATGGATATGAAGTGCATCATCTTCGTCCGGGGCAAGGTGCCCGGAGAGGACATCCTGGAGCTGGCCCGGGAGCGGGACATCGTGGTCATGAGCTCCGCCATCCGTATGTTCATCGCCTGCGGCCTGCTCTACAGCAGGGGACTGGAAGGCTGAGGGCATGGGGGACCTGAAGCTGACCTATCAGGTGGACGGCGGCGATCTGGTCCAGGCCGGAGAGGCCTCCAGCCAGATGAAGATGACCCTGAAGAAGCTGGGGCTGCCGCCGGAGATCATCCGCAAGGCCTCGGTGTGCATGTACGAGGGCGAGATCAATATGGTCATCCACGCCGACGGGGGCCGGGTGGAAGTGGAGGTGGGCATGGACGCCATCACCATCCGCCTCATCGACCAGGGCCCCGGCATTCCCGATGTGGACCGGGCGATGGAGGAGGGCTACTCTACCGCTGGGGACGTGGCCCGGGACCTGGGGTTCGGGGCCGGAATGGGCCTGCCCAACATGAAGCGGTACTCCGACGAAATGCGCATCGACACCACGGTGGGGGTGGGCACCACGGTGACCATGCGGATCGATATCAACAACGGCTGACGGCGGGACGGCCGTGCCCACAGGGCGCCCGTTTCGATTTCAACCAGGGGGTGAGGATTTATGATGAAGCACTCGGTCATCCTGGAGTATAAGCGCTGTCGGGGCTGTACCACCTGCATCAAAAACTGCCCGACTGAGGCCGTGCGGGTCCGCAGCGGCAAGGCCACCATCCTCAATGAGCGGTGCATCGACTGCGGCAAGTGCATCCAGGTGTGTCCGCACAAGGCGGTCAAATCCGTCAGCGACAGCTTGGACAAGCTGGAGCAGTACAAATACCGGGTGGCTCTTCCCGACCCGGTCCTCTACGGGCAGTTCCAGCATCTGGACGACATCGACATTGTGCTCAGCGGTCTGCTGGAGATCGGCTTCCAGAAGGTCTTTGAGACCGCCAAGGCGGCGGAGATCCTCTCCGACTATGCCAGGCACGCCATCAGCAGCGGAGAGACCCGGGTCATGCCCCAGATCTCTTCCGCCTGCCCCACCATCATGCGGCTCATCCGCATGCGCTTTCCCAAGCTGATCCCCAACATCGCCGCCACGGTGACGCCGGTGGAGCTGGCCGCCATCCTGGCCCGCCGGGAGGCGGAGGCTGAGACCGGCCTGCCGCCGGAGGAGATCGGCGTTTTTTCCATCGTGCCCTGCTCCTCCCAGGTGACGGCGGCCCACAGTCCCGAGGGGCTCCAGAAGCCGGTGCTGGACGGCGCCTTCGCCATTCGGGACATCTACCTGCGCCTGCTGGGCCCCATGAAGGACCTCCAGAAGGTGAAGCCCCTCTCTTCGGCGGGCATCATGGGGGTGGGCTGGGCCTTCTGCGGGGGAGAGTCCGCCGCCCGGCTGGGCGAGCGGTACCTGGCCGTGGACGGCATTGAAAATTGTATCCGCATGCTGGAGGAGATCGAGGACGGCCGCCTGCCGGAGGCGGATTTCATCGAGCTGTGCGCCTGCACCCAGGGCTGTGTGGGGGGGTGCCTCACGGTGGAGAACCCCTACGGGGCCCGGATGCGGATCAAGCGGCTGATGAAGGGCCTGCCTGTCTCCCGCAGCCGGTATGATTTCCGGGGCGGGGACCGGGACCTGGTGAAGATCGACCAGGAGCTCCAATATGTGCCGGCCTTCCGGCTGGATCAGGACCGATCGGTGGCCCTGGAAAAGCTCCTCAAGATCGACGAGCTAGAGCGGAGTCTGCCGGGCCTGGACTGCGGCTCCTGCGGCGCCCCCTCCTGTCACGCCCTGGCCGAGGACGTGGTGCTGGGGAGGGCCAGCATGGAGGACTGCATCTTCAAGGTCCGGGAGCGCATGCAGTACATGGCGGGCAGCGGCGATGCCGACGAATATCTGCCCGCCCCCTTCCGGCAGCGGCGCTCCGCCACCCGCCGCGCCGCGGAGAAAGAATCAGAGGGAGGTTCCGAGATTTGAATGTAAGAGAGCTGGCCCATGTGATGGCCTTGACAGAATTTATCATGCCCGAGCCCGACCGGGAGGTGAACGGGGGTTATGTGGGAGACCTTCTGTCCTGGGTGATGGGCAGGGCCCAGGCGGGCAACGCCTGG
The DNA here is from genome assembly GCF_004154955.1 of Intestinimonas butyriciproducens. NCBI lineage: Bacteria > Bacillati > Bacillota > Clostridia > Eubacteriales > Intestinimonas > Intestinimonas butyriciproducens. The sequence goes on from NZ_CP011524.1 coordinate 296,055, forward strand.
CTCACCATCATGTCCAATCAGAACGTGGCCGCTGTGGCGCTGATGGCCGAGGTGGCCTGCGTGGTGCTCACCGAGGGCGTAGTCCCGGACGAGACCCTGCGCCAGCGGGCCGAGCAGCAGAATATCAACATCCTGGGCACTAAGCTGTCCACGTTCGATGCGGCGTCGGTGCTCAAGCAGCTCCTGCGGTAGCGCGAGGCGGCGGCGTGTCTGAAAAGGAAGGTGCCAGAGGTATCAAATTACATTTCGATTTTCACTTTCACTCCTGCCTCTCCCCCTGTGGGGACGAGGCTATGACGCCTGCCACCATCGCCGGCATGTGCAAGCTCTCCGGGCTGGACGCCGCGGCCCTCACCGACCACAATACCTGCGGCAATTGCGCCGCCTTTTGCCAAGCCGCCGAGGCTTACGGGCTGCTGGCCCTGCCGGGCATGGAGCTGTGCACGCGGGAGGAGGTCCATATAGTGTGTGTATTCCCGGACCTGGAGCGGGCCGGCGCCTTCCAGGAGGAGGTGTACCGCAGCCTGGGGGAGGCCCGCAACGACCCGGCTATTTTCGGCCGTCAGCTCTATCTGGACACCGACGACCGTGTGCTGGGCGAGGAGTCCCGGCTGCTGGCGGGGGCGACCGCCATCGGCGTCTACGAGGTGCCCGCCCTGGTGGAGCGGTACGGCGGGGCGGCCTGGCCCGCCCATATCGACCGGCCGTCCTTCTCGCTCCTGTCCAATCTGGGCCTGTGGGACCCGGGACTGGGCTTTTCCCTGGCCGAGGTGTCCCGGAACTGCCCCCCTGACTTTATGCCGGGCAGGCGGGACCTGCGGGGCGTGCCTACCATCACGGGCTGTGACGCCCACTATCTGGAGCAGATCTCAGATACCGGCCAGTTTATGGAGGTCCCCGCCCGGTCCCGGGAGGCGGTGCTGGCCTGGCTGCGCCGGGGCGGCGCGTGAAAGAGCCGGCAGCGCAGCCCGAAAGGCCCGGCCCCGCTTGACGGTCCCCGTCCGGAACAGGGAAAGTCACGGTAAACGGATGCACTCAGAGATGGGTGCATCTTTTTTTGCCGGTGACACGGGAAACGGAGCGTATTTTAACTGGAATATTTTGAAGGAGAGCGGTGCTGCCTCAGGGGCAAAGACCAGTCGGCAGAGGGGCCCGGCGGCCCGGCCGGCCGGAGAAAGACAAAATAAAATTTGTCCGGAGTTCAATTTACCTAAAAAAAGAGTTGAGCCTTGGAGGATTCTGCATTACAATATAAAAGATTGAATCAACCGACATGTGGTGGGTTCATGGGAAAACGCCGGCCAGAACGGGCACACGAGGGACCGGAAACGGGGCGCGATTTGGGATGGGAGCCCCGGAAGGGCCGGCCGGTATCGGGACAAAAGGAGGAACGCGAATATGCCAAATGTGAAAACCGTAGTCCCCTACGCTGGGACGGAGGAGCAGGAGGAGCGCCTGCGGGAGGTCATCCGGACGCACAAGGGACAGCCCGGCGCTACCATGCCGGTGCTTCAGGCGGCGCAGGAGATTTTCGGCTACCTGCCCGAGGAGGTCCAGATCATGGTGGCGGAAGGGTTGGACATCCCCCTCACCGAGGTCTACGGGGTGGCCTCGTTTTACGCCCAGTTTACGCTCAACCCCAAGGGGAAGTATCAGATCAGTCTGTGCCTGGGCACGGCCTGCTACGTAAAGGGCGCCTCCGATATTTTGGAAGCGGTCCAGCAGCGCCTAGGTATCAAGCCCGGCTCCATCACGCCGGACGGAAAGTTCTCTCTGGACGCCTGCCGCTGTATCGGCGCCTGCGGCCTGGCCCCTGTTATGATGATCAACAACGATGTGTACGGCCGCCTTACGGTGGATCAGGTGGGGAGTATTCTGGATAAGTATGAATAAGAAGCGCGGAGGATAGACGCGCCGGGGAGATAAGACGGCATGGAGGCGAAAAAACAGGCCGGGCAAGGCCCGGCGGCATTTTTCGCGGAATGACGGCTTACCTTCCCGGCAACGCGTCCAATCCGCAGCGTGACAAACCGAAGCGCAAGGACGAGCCGGACCACAGGGGGAGGGGAAGAGATATGAAGGAGCTCTCGCTCCACATGCTGGATATCGCCCAAAATTCCATTGCCGCCGGCGCCGGACACATGGACCTGGCGGTGGAGGAAACGGGCGGGCGCATCATCCTCACCGCGGCGGACGACGGGCGCGGCATGCCGCCCGAGCTCCTGGCCACCGTCGCCGACCCATTCACCACCACCCGCACCACCCGAAAGGTGGGGCTGGGCCTGCCCCTTCTGCGTATGGCGGCCGAGATGACCGGTGGACATATGGACATAGAGAGCACCCTGGGCGTGGGGACCACCGTCACCGCCGTTTTCCACGCCGGGCACATCGACTGTCCGCCCCTGGGAGATGTGGCCGCCACCATATCCCTGCTGGCCCAGGGCCTGCCGGAGCATATGGATTTTACTTACATCCACAGGACCCGGCGGGGAGAGTTCCGCTTTGACACGGCGGAGATCCGCTCTATACTGGGGCCGGAGGTGCCTCTCTCGGAGCCGGAGGTGGCCCGGTGGGTGAAGGAATATGTGGAAGAAGGAGAAACGCGTGTGCGGTGTGCACACGGCGAGGAAAAGAGAACACAGGACATTGGGGGAGTGAAGTCATGAAAAGTTTGGAAGAACTCAGAGCCATCCGCGAAAGGATGCAGAAACAGATCGACCTGCGGGAAAACAGCGAGGATAATATCCGCGTCGTGGTAGGCATGGCCACCTGCGGCATCGCCGCCGGGGCGCGGCCCGTGCTGACCGCCTTCCTGGAGGAGGTGGCCAAACGGGAGCTCAAGAACGTCACCGTGACCCAGACCGGCTGCATCGGCGTGTGCCGCCTGGAGCCCATCGCCGAGGTATACGTGCCCGGCGAGGAGAAGGTCACCTATGTGAAGCTGACCCCGGAGATGGTGCCCCGCATCGTCTCCGAGCACCTGGTCAACCACAACCCCGTGGCCGAGTACACCATCGGCGCGGCGGAGTAAGGGGAGGAGTTACAGATGAATTTTGTCCGTTCCCATATCCTGGTCTGCACCGGCACCGGCTGCTCTTCCTCCAACAGTCCCAAGATCATTGAGGCCTTTGAGCGGGAGCTGAAGGCCCAGGGCATGGAGCAGGAGGCACGGGTGGTCAAGACCGGCTGTTTTGGACTGTGCGCCATGGGCCCGGTGGTCCTCGTCTATCCCGAGGGGGCTTTTTACACCCACGTGACCCCGGACGACGCGGCGGAGATCGTCTCCGAGCACATCGTCAAGGGCCGCATCGTCCAGCGGCTGCTGCACAAGGAGGGGGACACCGCCGAAAAGGTGACCAGTCTCTCCGACACCAAGTTCTATAAGAATCAGTTCCGCATCGCACTGCGCAACTGCGGCGTCATCAACCCCGAGAACATCGACGAGTACATCGGCACCGGCGGGTATGAGGCCCTGGGCCGCGCCCTCACCCAGCAGACCCCCCAGCAGGTCATCGACGCCATCCTGGCCTCCGGGCTCCGGGGCCGCGGCGGCGCGGGCTTCCCCACCGGGCGCAAGTGGCAGATGACCCACGACGCGGTGAGCCCCGACGGGGTGAAATTCGTCTGCTGCAACGCCGACGAGGGCGATCCGGGCGCGTTCATGGACCGCTCCGTGCTGGAGGGCGACCCCCACAGCGTCATCGAGGCCATGACCATCGCCGGCTACGCCATCGGCGCCCACCAGGGCTACATCTATGTCCGCGCCGAGTATCCCATCGCCGTCCACCGCCTTCAGGTGGCCATCGGGCAGGCCAAGGAGTACGGCCTGCTGGGGGAGAACATCTTTGACACCGGCTTCAGCTTCGACCTGGAGCTGCGCCTGGGCGCCGGCGCCTTCGTCTGCGGCGAGGAGACCGCCCTCATGACCAGCATCGAGGGCAAGCGGGGCGAGCCCCATCCCCGTCCGCCCTTCCCCGCCAACAAGGGCCTCTTTGAGCGCCCCACCCTCCTCAACAACGTGGAGACTTACGCCAATATCACTTGGATTCTCAACAATGGCCCGGACAAATTCGCCGCCATCGGCACCAAGGGATCCACCGGCACCAAGGTATTCGCCCTGGGCGGGAAGATCGCCAACACGGGCCTTGTGGAGATCCCCATGGGCACCCCCCTGCGCACCGTCATCGAGGACATCGGCGGCGGCTGTCCCAACGGGAAAAAGTTTAAGGCCGCCCAGACCGGCGGCCCCTCCGGCGGATGCATCCCCGCCTCCCTCATCGACACCCCCATGGATTACGACTCCCTGGGGGCCATCGGCTCCATGATGGGTTCCGGCGGGCTCATCGTCATGGATGAGGACAACTGCATGGTGGATATCGCCAAGTTTTTCCTGGAGTTCATCATCGACGAGTCCTGCGGCAAGTGTTCCCCCTGCCGCATCGGCACCAAGCGGCTCTACGACCTGCTGACCAAGATCACCGAGGGCAACGGCACTCTGGAGGACCTCACCACCATCGAGGAGCTGTGCGAGCACATCAAGCAGTCCGCCCTGTGCGGCCTGGGGCAGACGGCCCCCAACCCTGTGCTCAGCACCCTGCACCACTTCCGGGACGAGTACATCGCCCATGTGGTGGAGAAGCGCTGTCCCGCCGGAGTGTGCAAGAACCTCCTCCACTTTGTCATCGATCCGGGCAAGTGCAAGGGCTGCACCCTCTGCGCCAAGAACTGCCCGGCCAACGCCATCATGGGCGCGGTGAAGGCCCCCCACGTCATCGACCCCAATAAGTGCATCAAGTGCGGCGCGTGCATGGACAACTGCCGCTTTGGCGCCATTTCCAAGCATTAAGGAGGGGAGAAGAAGATGGAACAGAAAATGGTAACCCTGAAAATCAACGACATCCCGGTGACCGTCCCCGAGGGGACCACCGTCCTGGAGGCGGCCCGCAACGCCGGCATTAAGATCCCTTCCCTCTGCTTCCTCAAGGGGGTCAATGAGATCGGCGCCTGCCGCATTTGCGTGGTGGAGGTGAAGGGGGCCAAGAGCCTGGTGGCCTCCTGCGTCTATCCTGTGAGCGAGGGCATGGAGGTCCAGACCAACACCGAGCGGGTGCGCCACTCCCGTCAGCTCACCCTGGAGCTCATCCTGTCCAACCACCGCATGGACTGCCTCACCTGCGCCCGGAACGCCCACTGTGAACTGCGGGAGCTGGCCGCCGAGCTGGGCATCGACGCTGTGCGCTACGCCAACGACGAGCTGCTGCCCCGGATCGAGGATTCCGCCCCACACTTGGTCCGGGACAACTCCAAGTGCGTCCTGTGCCGCCGCTGCACCGCCGTGTGCCGCAAATATCAGGAGGTGGGGGTCATCGGCCCCAATGACCGGGGCTTTTCCACCCACATCGGCTGCGCCTTCGACCGGGACCTCTCCGAGGTGGACTGCGTCTCCTGCGGCCAGTGCATCGTGGCCTGCCCCACTGGCGCCCTCTCCGAGAAGGACGATACCGCGAAGGTCTGGGCCGCCCTCAACGACCCCGCCAAGCACGTGGTGGTAGGCCCCGCCCCCTCCGTCCGGGTGACCCTGGGCGAGTGCTTCAAAATGCCCATCGGAACCAACGTGGAGGGCAAGATGGTCTCCGCCCTCCGCCGCCTGGGCTTCGACAAGGTCTTTGACGTGGACAACGCCGCCGACTTCACCATTATGGAGGAGGGCACGGAGTTTCTGGCGCGCATGAAGGAGGGGGGCGTCCTGCCCATGATCACCTCCTGCTCCCCCGGCTGGATCCGCTACTGTGAGCAGCACTACCCTGACATGCTGCCCAATCTCTCCACCTGCAAGTCCCCCCAGCAGATGTTCGGCGCCCTGGTGAAGAGCTACTATGCCGAGAAGGCGGGCATCGACCCCAAGGATATCGTGGTGGTCTCCGTCATGCCTTGCACCGCCAAGAAATATGAGGTCCAGCGGGAGGAGCAACGCATGGCCAACGGCTGTATGCCTGTGGACATCTCCATCACCACCCGGGAGCTTGCCCGCATGATCCAGCGGGCGGGCATCCTCTTCGACCACCTGCCCGAGGGGCAGTTCGATCCCATGCTGGGCCTGAGCACCGGCGCCTCCGTGATTTTCGGCGCGTCCGGCGGCGTGATGGAGGCCGCCCTGCGTACTGTGGTGGAGGTGGTCACCGGCGGCGAGATGAAGCCCCTGGAGTTCCACGAGGTCCGCGGTATGGAGGGCATCAAGGAGGCGGTTTACGAGCTGCCCGGCAGGACCGTCCGGGTCTGCGCGGCCTCCGGCCTCCACAACGCCAAAACAGTACTGGACGGCGTGAAAAACGGCACCTTGCACTACGATTTCATCGAGTTCATGGCCTGCCCCGGCGGCTGCATCAACGGCGGCGGACAGCCCCTCCAGAGCGCGGAGGTCCGCTCCTTCACCGACATCAAGGCGCTGCGGGCCGCCGCCCTCTACCGGCAGGACGAGGCCATGCCCATCCGCAAGAGCCATGAGAACCCGGTGCTCCAGGCCGTCTATCAGGATTACCTGGGTGAGCCCGGCGGCCACAGAGCCCACGAGCTGCTCCATTGCACCTATGTGCCCCAGAAGCGCTACCGTACCGAGAACAAATTCTAAGAAGAACCCAGGCGGGAAAAGAAAGGGCCCTGCGCACCGCGGAAGCGGCGCGCAGGGCCTTTCGCTTGCGCTGAAGAAGGGAGGGGCCGTGGAAAAGCGGGAAGGGGACGATTACGGCCTTTGCTTGAGCGGGGCGGCAAGAATGGCCTCCCTCCGCGCCGGCAGACCGTCTCCCACCAGCGCGGAGAGAAGGGCCGCCGTGCCCAGCCGGTCGATGGCCGCGCCCAGGCGCTCCCTCTGAAAGGCGTTTTCCCGGAACCACAGCAGGGTCTTTTCCAGAAGGGGAAGGATCTCCTCCTGTTCCACCAGCCTGGGCAGCGGGTCGCCCACCCGGGTGTGCCGGCCCCAGGTGCCGCCCACGTAGATCTGGTAGCGCACGCCCTCGGGCGTGCGGCGGCCCTCTATGCCGAAGTCATTGAGGCTGGGCTTGATACAGCTGTTGGGGCAGCCGCCCACGGCGATTTTGAACTTGTGGGGCAGGGCCACCTTGTCCCAGCCCAGATAGTACCGCTGGTGGATTTCGCGGCCCAGGGCCTGGGTGTCGTAACTGCCGAATACGCAGGTGGTTCCCTTGCAGGCCGTCACGGGGCGGACCTTGGCGCCTGTGCCGCCGAAGCGCAGCCCCAGGGCCTCACCGAAGGCGATCGCCTGGTCGATCTGTTCATAGGGGATACCTACGATCTCCAGCGTCATACGGGTGGTGGGGGCCACTTTCCCGTTGCCGAACCGGGCGGCAAGCTCCGCCGCTGCGGCGAGTTCTTCAACGGTGAACACCCCACCGGCCGGGACGATCCGTCCGGAAAAGAGCTCCGTGCCGCGGTTGCGCAAAAAGCCAAGGGCCTTTACCCTGGCGATGTCTGTCTGTGTCAGTGCCATATCACTCTGGTCTCCATTTCCTGTGTAGCATTTCCCGCCGTGCCTGTGCCGGAGGCGCGCACTATTATAGGACAGATCTTTCCCGCTGGCAAGGGGGCGCGTCGGAGGGCATGCGAGAGGGCGGGCTCATTGGTCCGGGGCGGGGGAGGACGCGCGCCTGTCCCGCAGCCGCTTGAGAACGGGAGAACAGAGAACGGCTGTTCCGGCGAGGAGGAGTGCCCCACAGAGCGCAAACAGCCACTCGAGATGATTTGTTTTCAAAAACCCCCAGAGGCCGGTATAAACCCGCGTCCATTCCACACCAGCCGGAGAGATGGAATAGACGCAGGGGAATACCGAACTGAGGATCCCCAGAAGGAGCATGCCGAGCAGGGAGACGCCGACGGCGCAGACTCCGGCGGCCGTGCGGAGAACGGCCCAGGAGGCGGGACGGCGCGCCTGGCCGGAGGGGCGGCCGGCCCATGTGGCGTCGCTGCTTTCAAAGGCATCGTCCAGAAGATAGTCCGCGGAGACCGCGAACAGCTTGCTCAGACGCAGAATGTTCACCGCGTCAGGGACGGCGCTGCCGGATTCCCACTTCGAGAGCGCCTGCCTGGATACGCCGATCTGCTCGGCCAGCCGTTCCTGTGTCCAACCCTTTTCTTTTCTGAGACGGTATAGCTTTTCACCCAAGGTCATCCTAAATTCCTCCTGTGCCGGATTTTACCTGCTCATTCTATCACGGGGACCGGAGCGGGTCAATCAAGCAGGGGCGGCAGATGTGCAACGAAACGTGACATTGAGGGAAACGGAGGGCGGGGGCCGTTTTTTCGCGTTCCGGCGCTTTCCTTGCTTTTTTTCCATGCCTGGTGTAAAATGCCTGTGACTGACCAAAGCTAGTATGGATCAAGGAGGGCTTTTATCATGCAGTATACCTTTGCCCAGTATCAGGAGAGCGCGGACTTCATCCGCGCCAAGATCGGCTCCTTTGCCCCCAAGGTCGCCATGGTCCTGGGTTCCGGCCTGGGCTTCCTGGGCGACGAGGTGGAGGACCCCATCTGTGTCTCCTACCGCGATATCCCCCATTTCAAGGCGTCCACCGCCCCCGGCCACAAGGGCCGGCTGGTCTTCGGCACCCTGCGGGGCCGGAATGTGGCCGTCATGCAGGGCCGGATGCACCACTACGAGGGCTATTCCTATGAGGAGGTGGGCTACGCCGTCCGGGTGCTGCGCCTGCTGGGGTGCGACACCCTGGTGGTCACCAACGCCGCCGGCGGGGTCAATCTGGACTTCCAGGCCGGGGACCTGATGCTCATCACCGACCACATCAAAATTTTCATGGAGTCTCCGCTGCGGGGGGAGAATCTCCCCGCGTTCGGCCCCCGGTTCCCCGACGCCTCCCACCTCTATACCCCCGCCCTGCAGGAGGTGGCCCGGACCGCCGCCAGGGATCTGGGCATCCCGCTGCGGGAGGGCGTGTATATGTACTTCCCCGGGCCCCAGTATGAGACACCGGCGGAGGTCCGCTTTGCCCGGGTGGCCGGGGCCGACGCGGTAGGCATGTCCACCGCTCCCGAGGTCATTGTGGCCGGACACTGCGGGATGCAGGTGCTGGGCTTCACTCTGGTATCCAATCTGGCCGCCGGCATCCTGGACCAGCCCCTCTCCGAGCAGGAGGTGCTGGACGCGGCCGAGGCCTGCAAGGATAAGTTTTCCAGGCTGGTGCTGGCCTGCCTGGAGCGCATCTGACCGGGGAGGGATGAGAGTATGGCAACCATGATCTACAACGTCACCGCCGTGCTGATGGACGAGGGACATACCGTGCTGCCGGGGGCCTATGTGGTGGTGGACGGCCACAGGATCACCGACTTCGGCGCCCAGCGGCCTCAGGGCTTTACGGGCAAGTGCATCGACGGCAAGGGGGGCATCCTCATGCCCGGTCTGGTGAACGCCCACACCCACGTGCCCATGACCGCCATGCGGGGCTACGGAGACGGCCACGACCTGCACGAATGGCTGAACCAGTATATTTTCCCGGTGGAGGCCAAGTGGGACGACCGTGCCGTCCGGGTCTGCGCCGCCCTGGGCCTTGCGGAGATGATCTCCTCCGGCGTCACCTGCATCGCCGACATGTATATGCACACCGACGTCGTCCTCCGGGAGGTGGACGCCGCCGGCCTGAGCGCCAACGTCTGCTGCGGCGGCGTACAGTTTGAGGAAACCTTCGACCCGGAGAAGAATCATGACTGCATCGTGCAGAGGGAGCTCACCGAGAAGTGGCATGGCAGGGATGACGGGCGCATCCGGGTGGATGCCTCCCTCCACGCGGAGTACACGTCCCGGGAGGGCCTGTGCCGGTGGATGGCCCGGTTTGCCGCCGACCACGGACTGGGCATGCATGTCCATCTCTCCGAGACCCGGAAGGAGCATGAGGAGTGCAAGCTCCGCCACGGCGGGCTGACCCCGGCCGCCTATCTGGCCGGGCTTGGCGTCTTTGACGTGCGGGCCATCGCCGCCCACTGCGTCTGGACCACCCCCGAGGACTGGGCCCTGCTGGCGGAAAAGGGGGTTTCGGCGGTCCACAATCCGGTGTCCAACCTGAAGCTGGGCTCCGGGGTGGCGCCGGTGGTGGACCTCAGGGGGGCAGGGGTCAACGTGGCCCTGGGCACCGACGGCGTCTCCTCCAACAACTGCACCGATTTCTTCGGAGACCTGAAGCTGGCCGCCATCCTCCAGAACGGCGTCCGCCACGACCCCATGGCCCTCACCGCGTGGGACGCCCTGGAGATGGCCACCGTCAACGGCGGAAAGGCCCTGGGCCGCAAGACCGGGCGCATTGAGAAGGGGTATGACGCCGACCTCATCCTTCTGGACGCCGAGGCCGTCAACCTCATCCCCTGTCACGACGCGGCCAACAATCTGGCCTACGCCGCCCACGGCTCCAACGTGGTGATGAATATGGCCCGGGGCAAGGTCATATACAAAAATGGGGAGTTTCTCACCATCGACATCGAGCGGGTGAAAAAAGAGGTGGAGGGGTACGCCCTGCCGCTGCTGTTCGGCTGAGTCTGCGCCGCGCCCCACAATCCATGCGAAAGGCTGTGCGCCCATTGGGTAATCGAGAAAAGAAAAGCACCTTCTTCGGCGGCGCCGCCATTCTGGCGGCGGGCATCGCCATCGTCAAGCTCATCGGAGCCGTCTACAAGATCCCTCTGGGCAATATCCTGGGGGACGAGGGCTTCGGCCACTTCAACAACGCCTATGTGATCTACAATCTGCTGCTGATGGTGTCCACGGCGGGCCTGCCTGTGGCCCTCTCCAAAACCATCTCCGAGGCCAACGCCTTGGGCCGGAGGAACCAGGTGCATCGGGTGTTCAACGTGGCGCTGGTCACCTTCTTCCTCCTGGGGGCGGTGAGCTTTGCCGTCATGTTCCTCTTTGCCCAGCCCCTAGCCGATCTGCAGGGAGACGGCATGGCGGTTTACGCCGTCCAGGCCATCGCGCCCGCCTGCTTCTTTGTGTGCGTCCTCTCCACCTTCCGGGGGTATGCCCAGGGGCACTCCAACATGGTGCCCACCGCCGTGTCCCAGATCATCGAGGCCCTGGGCAAGCTTATCATCGGCCTGGCCCTGGCCTGGTTTTTGGTGCAGCAGGGCATGTCCTCCGCCTTCTCCGCCGCGGGGGCCATCTTCGGCGTGACATGCGGGGCGGGCATCTGCCTCATCTATCTCATCGCTGACCACGTCCGCCGCCGCAGAAGCGAGACGGGACGGCTGGACGACGCGCCGGAGGACCACGGCGTCATCCTGAAAAAGCTGATGGTCATCGCCGTGCCCATCACCCTCTGCGCCTCCGTTACCCCCATCACCTCCTGGCTGGACACCGCACAGGTGCAGAACATCCTGCGGGACATCATGGGGGCCCAGCCTGCCGAGTGGTATGAGGCCCAGAGTGTGGTGGACCCGGTGGTGGCGGCCTACGGCGCCTATCAGAAGGCCATCACCATCTATAACCTGCCCTCCTCCTTCATGGTGGCCATCACCGCCAGCGTGGTCCCCGCCATCGCCGCCTGCCGGGCCCGGCGGGATCTTGTGGGGGCGGGCCGCATCGCCGAATCCTCCATGCGGGTGGGCATGCTGCTGGCGCTGCCGGCCGGGATCGGGCTGCTGGCCCTGGCCGGGCCCATCATGCAGCTGCTCTATCCTACCACCGATCACGCCATCGCCGACCCCTCCATGATGCTCCTCGGGCTGGCGTCCATCTTCGTGTGCATTATGCTGGTGTGCAACTCCGTGCTCCAGGCCAGCGGCTTTGTGAATCTGCCCATCGTCATCATGGTGGCGGGCTGCGCCGCCAAGCTCATCGTCAATAACTTCATGGTGCGCAGTGTGGGCGCCGTGGGTGCCGCGGTGGGTACCCTGGTGTGCTACATCATCGTGGCCGTGCTGGAGCTGGCCCTCATCAAGCGGGTCATCCCCGCCGCGCCCAGCTATGGCCGGGTCTTTGTCAAGCCGGCGGCGGCGGCGGCCGTCATGGGACTGGCAGTCTGGGCCGTCTACGGACTGCTCGACCGCTTCTTGGGCAATACCCTCTCCACCCTGGGCGCCATCTGTGTGGGCGTGCTGGTCTACGCCGTTTTGGTGGTCGCGCTGAGAACAATTTCCAGGGAAGACCTTTCGCTGATGCCCAAGGGGGATAAAATTGCTAAGATTTTGCGGCTTTAAGGCAGTTTTATCAAAAAATAGCTTGCAGAAGGGTTGAAAATATGATAGATTTTGAAAAGAAGTCCTTTTACGGGGTGGAGGACCTGCGGGAGATCGTCCGCATCCTGCGGGCGCCCGGCGGATGTCCCTGGGACCGGGAGCAGGACCATCACTCCATCCGGCGCAATCTGCTGGAGGAGGCCTATGAGGCCGCCGAGGCCATCGACGAGGGAAACCCCGAGCACCTGCAGGAGGAGCTGGGGGACGTTCTGCTACAAGTCGTCTTTCATGCGCGCATGGAGGAGGAGCAGGGGGGCTTCGATCTGGACGATGTGGCCGACGGCATCTGTAAGAAGCTCATCTACCGCCATCCCCATGTGTTCGGGGATGTGACCGTCTCCGGCAGCGGAGAGGTGCTCCAGAACTGGGAGGAGCTCAAAAAGAGGGAAAAGCACCAGACCACGGCCGCGGACAGCGTGGATTCCGTGGCCCGGAGCCTGCCCGGCCTGTGGCGGGCGGAAAAGATCCAGAAGAAGGCCGCCAAGGTGGGCTTCGACTGGCCGGACGTCTCGGGCGCGCTGGAAAAGCTGCGCGAGGAGGCGGGAGAGCTGGAGGAGGCTGTCCGGGAGGACACCAACGTGGCGGAAGAGCTGGGCGATCTACTGTTCGCCGCCGTCAATGTGGCCCGATTCGTAAAGGTGGACCCGGAGGACGCCCTGAGCGTCGCCTGCGACAAGTTCGCGCGGCGGTTCCGCCAGGTGGAGGCATCGGCCGCCGCCCAGGGGAAGACTCTGGATGAGATGACCCTGGCTGAGATGGACCGGCTCTGGGACGAGGCCAAAAAGCAGGAGGCTTAAAGGCCGGACGCGGGGGGATGGCTGCCATTCTTCGGCGCGGCTTTAAGTAATACAAAGGACGTGAACGATCTTTACGCCCGAGACTATCTTTAGGAGGAGTACCGCAAAATGAATAAAGCTGAACTGATCAATGCCGCGGCTGAGAAGGCCGGCCTATCCAAGAAGGACACGGAGAGCGCGGTCAATGCCGCTATCGAGGCAATTGTGGAATGTCTGGCCAACGATGACAAGGTGCAGCTGGTAGGGTTCGGCGCTTTTGAGGTGAAGAAGCGCGCCGAGCGCATCGGTCGTAATCCCAAGACCAAGGAGAGCATCAAGATCCCGGCCTCCAAGGTGCCTGTCTTTAAGCCTGGTAAGGCCCTGAAGGACGCCGTCGCGAAATAAGAAGCGCGGAGGCGCGCGGAGCAGCGCGGATGGACCGGAGCGAGGGCGAGCGGCGGGCCGCAAGGCGGCCCAAAGACCAGCCCGAGACGGAGGGAAGCCGCGCGTCGCGCAGCCGCCGCAGCGTGACAGCCCAAAGCACGGAGGGCACGCCCCAAGGGGCCCACGCGAAGCGGAGCTTCTTCCGGCGAGGGTACACTTGTGAATACGGCGGCTCCGGGGAGACCCGGGGCCGCTTTTGCATCCCGAGGGGGCGGTATGCCCGGCGGGAAAACTGATTCCGAGGTGATAAGCATGCGTTTGGACAAATGGCTCAAGGTATCCCGCCTCATCAAGCGGCGGACCGTGGCCAACGAGGCCTGCGACGGGCAGAGGGTGTCTGCCAACGGGCGGACGGTGAAGGCCTCTTACGATGTGAAGGTGGGGGACGTGCTGGAGTTCCGTTTCGGCGAGCGGGTGACCCGGGTGGAGGTCCTCTCGGTGGGCGAACACGTGGGGAAGGGCGAGGCCGCCGCCATGTACAAGGAGCTGTGAGGATATGACGAACTGGCTGGTCAAGACCTTTATCCGGGACGCGGGAAATGGGGAGGACCCCGCCGTCCGGCAGCGGTATGGGCTCCTCTCCGGAATCGTGGGCATCCTCCTCAATCTGTGCCTCTCGGCGGGGAAATTCCTGGCCGGCGTCCTCACCGGGAGCATCGCCGTCACGGCAGACGCCTTCAACAACCTCTCCGACGCAGGCTCCTCGGTGGTGACCCTGGCCGGCTTCCATATGGCGGCGAAAAAGGCCGACGACGATCACCCCTTTGGCCACGGGCGCATCGAGTACCTCTCCGGCCTTGTGGTGGCGGTGGCCATTCTGCTGGTGGGGCTGGAGCTGGTCAAGTCGTCCCTGGAGAAGATCCTGGCCCCCGAGGCGGTCTCCTTTTCCTGGCTGTCGGTGGGCATCCTTCTGGCCTCCATCCTGGTGAAGCTGTGGATGGCGGCCTTCAACAGGGACCTGAGCCGCCGCATCGGCTCCGCCGCTATGGCGGCCACGGCGACAGATTCCCTCTCCGACGTGGTTGCCACCTCCGCCGTGCTGCTGGGCACCCTGGTGGGCCGCTTCTCCGGGCTGCGGATCGACGGCTGGGTGGGGATTCTGGTGGCTGCGTTTATCCTCAGGGCGGGCTGGGGCGCGGCCAAGGACACCCTGGATCCCCTGCTGGGACAGAGCCCCGATCCCTCCCTGGTCCAGGGCGTCCAGGAGACCGTGCTCAGCCACCCGGAGATCACCGGTATCCATGACCTGGTGATCCACGACTACGGACCGGGGCGGTCCATGATGTCCCTACACGCCGAGGTGCCCATGGACGCGGATGTGCTGGAGGTGCACGACATCATCGACAATGTGGAGCGGGAGCTCAAGGAAAAATTCCACACCGAGGCGGTCATACATATGGACCCCATCGCCACCCACGATCCCGCGGTCAACGCCATGCGGGGCCGGGTGGCGGGACTGGTGCGGGAGATCGATCCGGCCATGACCATACACGATTTCCGGATGACCGCCGGTCCCGACCATCAGAACCTGATCTTCGACACGGTGGTGCCCTATCAGTGCGCCCTCACCGACGAGGAGGTGAAGGCGGCCATCGCCCAAAAGGCCGGGGAGCTGGAGGGCGGACCTTACTTTACCGTGGTGTCCATCGACCGGGCCTACGCCGAGAGCCCGGAGCCCTGAGCGGGTGGGCCCCGGGCCGCCGGGACGGAGAGCATTTACAAAAAATTCACCCACGGGGGTGAAAATTGGGTATAATGGTGGAGAATGGGGCGAGGCGTGTCCCCGCCCGCCGATGAGAATGAGAAAAGGCTGGTGATCCTATGCCGCGCAAGGTCCTGATCGTCGAGGACGACGGCAATATCGCGGAACTGCTACACCTCTATCTGGAGAAAGAGGGCTTTGAGACCCAGGTGGCCCCCGACGGCGGCAAGGGTGTGGAGCTCTTCCGCGCCTTCCGCCCCGACCTGGTTCTGCTGGACATCATGCTGCCCGTCATGGACGGCTGGTCCGTACTCAAGAAGATCCGGGAGTCCGACAAGACTCCCGTCATCATGCTCACCGCCAAGGGTGAGACCACGGACAAGGTCCAGGGCCTGGAGGGCGGGGCCGACGACTACATTGTTAAACCCTTCGAGATGAAGGAGGTCCTGGCCCGCATCCACGCCGTCCTCCGGCGCTACGGCGCAGAGGAGGGAAGCGAGGAGAAAAAGCTCAGCTTTGACAAGCTGGTGATCAATCTGGACTCCTACGAGCTGCTGGTAGACGGGCGGCGGGTGGATACGCCCCCCAAGGAGCTGGAGCTGCTCTACCACCTGGCCTCTTCCCCCAACCGGGTCTTTACCCGGAACCAGCTCCTGGACGAGGTGTGGGGCTTTGACTACTTCGGCGACTCCCGCACCGTGGATGTGCACATCAAGCGCCTGCGGGAAAAGCTGGAGGGTGTCTCGGAGCAGTGGAGCCTCAAAACCGTGTGGGGCGTGGGGTACAAATTTGAGGTCATCGAGCCCCAGTAACAGCCGGGGCGGGAAAGGGGGACTTTCCTCTGAAAAGTCTCTATAAGCGGCAGTTTGCCATCATGGCGGGCGTGATCCTGGTGTCTTTCGCGCTGCTGGGCGCGGCCTTTATCACCCTCTCCTACCGCTACACCGTCAGCGAACGCCAGAATTCCCTGCGGCACAACGCCGACTACATCGCCGGGGTAGCCGGAGAGGCCATCACCAGCAGCGAGGAGCTGGGCGGCTTTTCCATGAAGGCCGCCCTCTTCCGGCCCACGGTGGAGGCTGTGGCGGAGGTGACGGACGCCTCCGTTCTCTTCACCATGCAGGACGGACAGATCATCTATGCCGGGGACAGCACCGGGGAGCAGAGCGGCATGGTGGGACAATACATCCCCAGCGGCGTGGTGCAGACCATCTACACCACCGGAACCTTCGGAGCCATGAGCGATCTGGAGGGGATCTTTCCCGAAAAACGGTACGTGGCGGGGGCCCCTGTGCTGCTGCCCATCCAAGGCGGCCAGCAGGTGGTGGCTCTGGTCTTTGTCTCCGCCGAGGCCGGCAGCATCACCGAGATGTGGCGGGCCTTCGCCAACATCTTCCTCTTTACCGCCGTTGTGGTCATGCTGGTGGCCTTTATCACCAGCTCCGTCACCTCCCTCCGGATGACCCGGCCCCTCAAGGATATGGCGGAGGCCGTGCGGAAGTTCGGGCACGGGGAGTATGAGACCCGGGTAAGCTGCGGCGGCCGCTGCGACGAGGTGGGGGAGCTGGCCGAGGCCTTCAACGCCATGGCGGACAACATCGCCCAATCCGAGGCCCGGAGAAGTGAATTCGTGGCCAACATTTCCCATGAGCTCAAGACTCCCATGACCACAATCTCCGGCTTTGCCGAGGGCATCCTGGACGGCACCATTCCCCCCGACCGGGAGCGGGAGTATCTGAAGGTCATCTCCTCAGAGACCAAGCGCCTGTCCCGGCTGGTGCGGAAAATGCTGGACCTCTCCCGGCTCCAGTCCGCCGAGTATGTCACGCCCCAGGAGCAGTTCGACGTCTCTGAGGTTATGCTCCGGGTGCTGGTGAGCCTGGAGACCAAGATCAACGACAAGCATCTGGATGTGGACACCCAGCTTCCGGATGATCCGGTCCAGGTCTGGGGCGATCCGGACGCCATCACCCAGGTGTGCTATAATCTGCTGGACAACGCCATCAAGTTCTCCTATGAGGAGAGCACCCTGGGCATCACAGTGACCACCCGGGCGGGCAAGGCCTATGTCTCGGTCCGCAACCACGGGGACACCATCCCGCCCGACGAGCTCCCCCTGGTCTTTGACCGCTTCCACAAGACGGACCGCTCAAGAAGCGTGGACCGGGAGGGCGTGGGCCTGGGGCTCTATATTGTCAAGACTGTCCTCAACAACCACCACGAAAACATCACCGTGACCAGTGCGGACGGGGTGACGGAGTTCACCTTCACGCTGACGTTGGCGTAGGGGGCCGGCGGGCAGGATGTTTTCGCGACCCTGCGGAGCAGGGATGCGGCGCAAGCCGCCACAAGCGGTTTGGCCGAAGGCCAAAGCCTTGCCGCAGGGGCAATTGATTTGCCCCGAGGAAGAAAAAAGGGGCCCCTGCCCGGCGTGAAGCCGGGTGGGGCAAACATCACCGTGACCAGTGCGGACGGGGTGACGGAGTTCACCTTCACGCTGACGCTGGCGTAGGGGGCCGGCGGGCCCCCGCCCCGGAGCGGGCATTTTGGAAGGAGGAGAATCCATGCATCCGTATTATTTTGATCCTCCCCCGGAGGAGAACACCGGAGAAGGCTCCCCAGCGGTCCGGCCCGCACCGCAGGAGCCGCCCGGCCGGCGGGAAGGGGAGCAGCAGCCCGCCGCCCATGCAGGACCGGCGGTGCGACCGACCCGCCGAAAGTCCGAGCGGGGCGCGGCGTTGGTCCTGGCCGCCCTGACCCTGGTGCTGGGAGGGACGGCGGTGCTGCTGGCCCTGCGGGCACAGCCGCTGGTGGACGCGGGAGCGTTCTATCCCTCCGGAGGCGGGCAGGCCTCCGTCACTCCCTCCCTCTCCTTTCAGGCGGAACTGGAGCGGGCGCCCACCGGGGACGGCACCGTGCTCTCCCTGGAGGCCAAGCCGGAGGGAGAGGGGATGCGCCTCCAGGACATCTATCGGAAGGTCATCCCCTCCATCGTATCCATCCAGGCCACGGTGGCGAAGGGCACGCTCCAGGGCGTGAGCCAGGGCACCGGCATCCTGATGAGCGGGGACGGCTACCTCATCACCAACGCCCACGTCATCGACGGGGCCTTTCGGGTGGACGTCTCCCTGGAGGACGGACGCGGGTTCCAGGCAAAGCTGGTGGGAAGCGACAGCACCACCGATCTGGCCGTGCTGAAGATCGAGGCCGAGGGGCTCACCCCCGCCGCCTTCGGGGACTCCGAGGACATGGTGGTGGGGGACGCGGTGGTGGCCATCGGCAACCCCATGGGAGAGGAGCTGCGGGGCACCATGACCGACGGCATCCTCTCCGCCATCAACCGGGACATGGAGGTGGACGGTAACCCAATGACCCTCCTCCAGACCACCGCCGCGCTTAATACCGGCAATTCCGGGGGGGCTCTGGTCAACGACCGGGGGCAGGTCATCGGGATCACCAACATGAAGCTGGTCTCCACCGACGCCGACAGCAATACCCTGGAGGGGCTGGGCTTCGCCATCCCCACCGCCACGGTGAAGCCGGTGGTGGACTCCCTCATCCAGAGCGGCCACGTCACCGGACGGCCCACCCTGGGCGTCACGGTGCGGGGGCTCTACCCCTCTGAGAAGGAGGCCAGGGGAGTGGCCTGCGGCCTGCTGGTGGATGCCGTCCAGGCTGGCTCGGACGCCGCGGACAAGGTGCAGGCGGGGGATATCCTCCTCACCGCCAACGGCACCGAGCTGAACACCACCGACGATCTGCTGGCCGTCCGGGACGCCCTGGACGTGGGCGAGAGCATCCTCTTCCAGGCGGACCGGGAGGGAGCCTGCCTGGAGTACTCCGTCCGGCTGGTGGAGCAGTATGAACTCAACCAATGAAAGGAGCCGGTACGGCCATGCTGGACTATCCGTTCGACACCCAACTGCTCATCGAGGGGGAAGACCTCTCGGAAGACGACATCCACGACTACATTCAGGCCCACATCCCGGGGGACTGCCTGCTGGCGGTGGGGGATGAGTCGCTGGTCAAGATCCACTTCCACACCAACGTCCCCTGGGCGGTGCTGGAGTACTGTGCTTCCCTGGGGGAGATCCACGACATTGTAGTGGAGAACATGGAGCGGCAGTCCAACGGCCTCTCCGGCTGACCTGGGGACGGGAGTGGAGGCAGGGCGGAAAGGCCCTGCCGGCGCTCTGCGGCGGCTGTGGCCGTGCTGCTGGGCGGGTACGGCCTGTACACGGGGCATGCCCGCCGTTTTTTCTATGGACTGCTGTCCCTTTTCCCTGGGGGAGCCGCAGAGCGGTGTCTCCTGACGATCTGCCTGGCGGACCTGGGCTTTCTGGGGCTGCACCTCCTGATCCCCGCGGCCGCATGGGCTGCTGGCGCGAATGGACGGGCCATGAAACAACCGGGCCCCCGCCGAAGAGCGGGGACCCGGCCGCAGTCTGCACGCGGTATGACCGTGAAAAAAGGTCCGGGCACAGCTTATTTTATAGGGAGAGAGGCAGTATGAAAAGACAGATCGCATGCCTGGGCCTGGCACTGAGCCTTTGGACCGGGCTGGCGTCACCGGCCCTGGCCGCCGGCTTTGCCGATGTGCCTGAGGGCCACTGGGCCCGCGACAGCGTGGCCTACGTCACGGAGAAGGGGCTGTTTCAGGGCGCGGGTGGGGATCGTTTTATCCCGGATGCCGTCATGACCCGGTCCATGCTGGCAGAGGTGCTCTACCGCTACGCGGGGGCCCCTGCCGTCACCGGCTCCGGGACTTATTCCGACGTACCTGATGGGGCCTATTACAGGGACGCGGTGACCTGGGCCTATCAGAGCGGGCTGTATCCGGACAGCGGAGCGGCGACCGGAGGGGAGCTCAAGCCCGATGAGGCCGTTCAGAGGGGGGAGTTTGCGGTCATGCTCTACCGCTTTGCCCTGCTGACGGGGGACAGCCCGGCGGCGGAGGAGGCCCCGGCAGGACCCTTTTCCGATATGGAAGGGGTGGACGGGGAGGTCCGGCTGGCGGTGCTGGGCTGGGCCTGTCCCAACGGCATCCTGACAGGTACCGGGGAGACCACCATGGACCCGGAGGGCGGTGTGACCCGGGCGGAGGCCGCGGTCATGCTGGCACGGTACGACCAGACCTTCCGGTGGACGGGCCGGGAGAAGGCGGAGGCGCCCGACGGGCTGGAGGCGGCGCGGCAGGAGCTTGTGGCCCTGACCAATGGGCTCCGCCAGGAGGCCGGCGAGGCCCCACTGGAGACGGACGAGACCCTGATGGCGGCCGCCCAGATCCGGGCCGAGGAGTGCGCGGCCATGGACGATCTGGACAACTACAACCATGTGCGCCCCGACGGAGGACCGTTTTACACCGTCTTGGGAGACCGGCTTACCGGATACGCCTCCGAAAACCTGGCCATGGTCTCCGCCCTCTCCGCCCGAGAGGCGGTGACGGTCTGGGAAAATTCCAGCGGGCACTATCAGAATATGGTCAACCCGGAGATTACCCGTATCGGAGTGGGGGTAGCCCGCTCGGACAGCGGACTGTACTATTACTGCCAGATCTTTACGGACGGCTGACGCAGACCTGGAGGAATGTGCAGGGGCGTGTCGGCCATTTTCAAACAGGCCCTAAGAGAGGGTGAGGTCCCCCTCCTTGATCCAGCCGATCCTGCGGAAGAAGAGACCGAAGGCCCAGCAGAGCACGGCGGGGAGGACAAAGGAGATGAGGATCAGGCCCAGCCAGTCAAAGGGGGTGATGGCGGCCTTGACGCCGGTGGCTACATCATTCACCCAGCCGCTGTAGACTCCGATCTGCCCCACCAGTCCGCAGGTCCCCATGCCGGAGGCCACGCCGCTGGCGGGGTCGTTCATCTCCAGGCGGAACACGCAGGTGGCGATGGGGCCGGTGACGGCGGAGGTAAGGATGGCGGGAAGCCAGATGCGGGGATTCCGAACGATGTTGGGCATTTGGAGCATGGAGGTGCCGATGCCTTGGCTCACCAGGCCACCCCAGCGGTTCTCCCGGAAGGAGAGCACGGCGAAGCCCACCATGTTGGCGCAGCAGCCGGCCACGGCGGCGCCCCCGGCCAGCCCAGTGAGGTTGAACGCGGCGCAGATGGCCGCGGAGGAGATGGGGAGGGTCAGGGCGACGCCCACCAGCACGGATACCACGATGCCCATCCAGAAGGGCTGGAGCACGGTGGCGTCCTGAATGAGCTGACCGAAGGCGGAGGCCGCGGCCCCGATGGCCGGGGCCCACCAGGCCGAGAGGGCCACGCCCACGCAGATGGTGACCAGGGGCGTCACCAGAATGTCCACCTTGGTCTCCTTGGAGACGGCCTTGCCGACCTCTGCGGCCAAAATGGCGATGACCAGCACGGCCAGCGGCCCCCCCGCGCCGCCCAGACCATTGGCGGCGGAGCCCACGGCGATAAGGGAGAACAATACCAGAGGCGGCGCCTGAAGGGCGTACCCGATGGCGGCGGCCATGGCCGGACCGGACATGGCCGAGGCGTAGCCGCCGATGTCCACCAAAAAGGGGAGGCCAAGCTGCTGGCCCAGGGTCTTGATGATGGTGCCGATGAGCAGGGAGCAGAAAAGCCCCTGGGCCATGGCGCCCAGCGCGTCAATGCCGTAGCGTTTGGCGGAGATTACGATATTCTTGCGGGCGAGGAAAGACTTGCATCCGTCCATGGGACCACTCCTTTAATAGATGGGATCCGGAAAAATAGGGCATTACAGGTGTCTTGACACCTGTAATGCCCTATTATAGCGTCTGTGCAGGATTTGTCAAGCGCAGGTTCCGACTGTCATGGGGTCCGGCGCCGGAGGAGAAGCACCGCCTCGCCTCGGTCCAGGCTTACTCCTTCACCAGAAATCCGGCCTCATCCAATGCCTGGCACACCCTGCGGCAGGCCGCCTCGTCGGGACAGCGGAGGCGGTGGAGGTGGACCCCTCCGGTGAGGGCGCTGAGAGGAGTGGCCTGTTCCTTCTCTACCCGGCGTATAAACTCAGCCACATCATACCGGGAGGAGAGCTGGAGCTGGCCGGAGAGCTGGCCGTAGACCGGGTGCTCCACCACCACGTCCAGCACAGTGCAGCCGTTGTCCACCATGAGATTGAGCTCTCGTTCCAGATCGGCGGCGGTATGGCGGCAGACCAGGGTGCAGGTAAGGCCCGTATCCTCCTGGGCGGGGATCACATAGCCCCGGGGGGTGGAGGCGATATCCGCCCCGCCAGCCCGGAGGAGGGCGATATCTCCCACGATAATCTGACGGCTGACGGAAAAGCGGCGGGCCAGCGCCGTGGCGCTCACCGGCCCCCGGGAGGTGCGGAGCAGCTCCAACAGGGCATCCCGACGCTGTGCGGCATGCATAACGGTGCTTCCCCCTCTCTCACACATAGCCCATCAGCCCCCGGACCGACACCTCTCCCGCCGTCACCCGGCGGCGGGAGCCGTCCGGCATCCGGCAGAGGAGGGCGAAGTCTTCGTCCACGGATTCGGCAAAGGCGGGGAGGCGCTCCTCTCCGCGGACTAGGTAGACCTCGTGCCCGGTGGTAACGCACCGGGCGCGGTACTCCGCCAGATAGTCGGCCTTCGCCGCCGGGAAGGCGGCGTACATGTCGTCCAACGCCCGCAGCAGGCACACGGCCAGGTCGGCCCGGCGGACGGGAGAGCCCAGCTCCTGCTCCAGAGAGGTGGCCACCCGGGAGAGTGCCGGGCCGAAGTCCCCGTCGGTCTGTCCGACATTGATGCCGATGCCCGCGATCACGGCGGAGGGCTCCCCGGTCTCGGCCTCCAGCTCCAGCTCGGTGAGGATGCCACAGAGCTTCCGCCCGCCCAGGACCAGGTCATTGGTCCACTTGATCCCGGGGCGGAGCCCGCAGCAGGCCTCTACCGCGCGGCTGGCCGCCACCGCCACCCAGGCGGTGAGCGTACTGAGCTTGTCCAGGTCCAGCACCAGACGGGGCCGCAGGAGGATGGAGCAATAGAGCCCCTTGCCCTTCAGGGACTGAAAGGTGTTTCCCCGGCGGCCGCGGCCGCCGGTCTGCTCATCGGTGAGGACGGCCAGTCCCTCCGGCGCGCCGTTGGCCGCCCGGCGCTTGATCTCGTTGTTGGTGGAGTCCACCGTCTCCAGACAGGCCAGATTGCTTCCCACCAGGCGCCCCGCCAGGGCCTGAGAGAGCTCCCCCGCCCGCAGGGTGTCCGGCGCCGACTCCAGCCGATAGCCCCGGTTGGAGCCGGAGGAGATGGCATAGCCCTCCCGCCGGAGGGCGTCCACCGCCTTCCACACCGCCGCGCGGCTGACCCCCAGCTTCCGGCTCATGGCCTCACCGGAGAGATAGGCCCCGCCGCCGGAGCGAAGAAGCGTGAGAATTTCATCTTGTAGCATAGTCGAGCCCCCTTTTGTCCTCTCCATTTTCCGTGCGCGGAATGAGCCGCCCTGCGGCCGATCCGGCAGGGAGAAGGCGGACCTCCGCCTTGTGTATCAAGGATATTATATCCCCGGAAGGGAGGATACGTCAACCAAATGAAAAATAACAGTTTACAATCGGGGGAAAATGTGATATTGTAAACCTACAATAAAAAATTGGTTTACGATTGGAGAGAGTACACAATGAGAACCAACACCCGCATGTTGATCCTGGCCGCCCTTTTCTCTGCCCTGACAGCCATCGGGGCCTTCCTCAAGTTTCCTTTGGGGGCGATGTCCGTCACGCTGCAATTCCTGTTTACCGCCATGGCGGGCGTACTTCTGGGGGCCAGGTGGGGGGCGCTGTCCCAGGCGGCCTATGTGGTGCTGGGCCTGGTGGGCCTGCCCATTTTCACCATGGGGGGCGGACTGGGCTACGTCTTTCAGCCCAGCTTCGGATTTCTGCTGGGGCTGATCCCCTCCGCCTGGGTTATGGGAAAACTGACCGAGGGGGAGGCGAAGCTCCCGCGGGTGGTCCTGGCGTGTCTGGTCGGGCTGGGTGTGCTCTACCTGGTGGGGCTGCCGTATATGTATCTCATCCTGAACGTCTATCTGGGGAAGGGGCTGTCCGCCTGGACCGTGGCGCAGATCGGGATGCTGGTGTACCTCCCTGGAGACGCATTGAAGATTGCCGCCACCGCGGCCGTATACCGGCCTCTGCGGAAGGCGCTGGGGCCCACGGCGGGGACTGCCGCCGCGACGAACTAGGGATTTGAAAGCCGCGGATGGCGTCGCCCCTCGCGCTCCCCTGCCGCAGACCGCAAGGATCCCTAACATACAGGTTTTTCGGCAGGCAGAGGCGCCCCCGTTCTCATAGAACGGGGGCGCCTCTGCATATCCGCGGCCCCTGTCCCATATACATGGTTACAGCAGAAAGCCATTGCTGGGAAAGGCGGGAGAAGGATGCAATACGAGGAGAAGAAGCTCCGGGCGGAGACTGCGCCCCATCATGTGATTCTGGAGGGGCGGGAATCTCTGTCCGTATCCGGGGTGGAGGAGGTGGAGAGCTTCGACGAGAACAGCATTGTCATGAGCACCTGCAAGGGGACCCTGGTGGTGCGGGGGGAGGACCTCCACATCGAAAAGCTGAGTCTGGACGGGGGAGACCTGAAGGTGGAGGGAAGCGTGGACTCCCTGACCTATGAGGACGACGGGGGCGAACGGGGCGGCTTCCTGGCCCGGCTGTTCCGATAGGTCCACGCGATGGGCGTCGACCTTCTGGACCAGGCCCTTACGTTCCTGGGCGCCGCCGGCCTGGGGACGGCGCTAGGCCTGGTATATGATCTGTTCCGCATCCTCCGGCGGCGGGTCCGGCTCCCCCTGCTGGGCTCCGCGCTGGATCTCCTCTTCTGGGCTCTGGTCACCGCGGGGCTCTTTCTCTATGCCATCGCCGCCGGGGGCGGGCAGCTGCGCATTTATATGGTGCTGGCCCTCTTCCTGGGAGCGGTCGTCTATTTTCTGGCGCTGAGCCGTCCGGCCCTCTTTCTGGCCGGTCTGGTGGCCGACGGGATCGCTTTTCTCTGGAAGCTCTGCACATTTCCCCTGGTCCTGCTGGGGCATGTCAGTAAAAAAATTGAAAAAGTTGCAAAGAAGCACTTCCATTATGGCCGAAGATGGTATAATATTAAACTGATACCCGAAGAGATGGAAGACTTGACCCGCCGGGCGGCGGGAGGAGGGGAGGGCGCACGACGTGATCAGAACAAAAAAGGCCGGACTGCTCACAAAGGTGGTGGTTCTGGCTCTGCTCATCTACATGGCGACGGCCCTGCTGAACCTCCAGGGCCAGATCCAGGAGGCGCAGGCCCAGCGGGACACGCTGAGCCAGCAGGTGGCGGAGCAGACCCAGATCAACGCCGAACTGGCCGAGGACGTAGCAAATCCGGACGACCCCGACCGCATCGCCGACATCGCCCGGGATAAGCTGGGCCTTGTGGCGCCCGGAGAGAAAGTCTTTATCATCACCAACTAGGGCTTGCTTGAAATGGATCATCCGTCCGAATGCCGGGTCTTTTGTCCCCCGGTCGGGCGCCGATTTCCGCCGGGGTCCGCCGGGACCCCGGCGAGGGAACGCTTGCCGGGGGCAAAGTGCTTCGGCGCCGGGCACACGGTCCATATTCAGACAAGCCCTAAAGAGATTCAGGCGAATATTCAAGGAGGATTTTGGGAGCAGTATGGAGTTTGGTGTAGGTTCTATTGTAGAAGGAAAAGTGACAGGCATCACAAAATTCGGCGCTTTTGTGTCACTGCCCGGCGGACGCTCGGGTCTGGTGCACATCTCTGAGATCGCCTATTCCTATGTGAACGATGTGAAAGACCATCTCACCGAGGGACAGGAGGTCAAGGTCAAGGTCATCGGAATCGATGAAAACAACCGCATCAATCTGTCCATCAAAAAGGCCATGGATCCCCCTCCCCGGCCGCCTCGCCCCGCGGGCGGCCAGGGCGGTTTTGCACCCCGGCCCAGCGGTCCCCGACAGGGCGGCTATGCGCCGCGGCAGGGCGGCGGGCGGTCCGGCGGATTTTCCAGGCAGCCCAGTGAGCCGGAGTCCTTTGAGGAACGGCTCAAGCATTTCATGCAGGCCTCCGACAGCAAGCTGTCGGAGATGAAGTACACAGAGAAGAGAAGCTCCCGCCGCGGCGGACGGAAATAAGAATGCAGAGGAAAATGCGCGGCTGAAGGACAAGCCGCGCATTTTTTCTGTGTGGGAGAGAAAGGCACAGCGGTATATCCGCCGCAAAAGAAAGCGGGCGCGCCCGATAAGGCGCGCCCAAAGGAAGGATCTTGCGTGGGAGAATGGCAGGAGTCCAGCCGGTAGGAGGGACAGGACTCTGTACAGACAGAGAGTAACATATATTCCTAAAAATGTCAACTAAAATTTTGAAAGGCGGAGGAGACAATGCTGATTTTCAACGGTGTGGTGCACCCGGTGGACGCTCCGGTGATCCCCAATGGATATGTGGAGCTGGAGGGTGGCAAGATCAAAGGCGTCGGCCCTATGGAGGCGCTGCCGAAGGGCTGCGAGGGCCCTTCCCTGGACGTGAAGAGCGGGCACATCGTTCCCGGCTTTGTGGATGCCCACTGTCACCTGGGGCTGTTCGGCGACGCCCTGAAGTTTGAGGGCGACGATGGCAACGAGGCCACTAACCCCTGCACCCCCCATGTGCGGGCCATCGACGGGGTGAATCCTCTGGACCGCTGCTTCCAGGAGGCGCGGGAGGGGGGCGTCACCACGGTGCTCACCGGGCCGGGCAGCGCCAACCCCATCAGCGGACAGGGCATTGTGATCAAGACCCTGGGCGCCTGGGTGGATCAAATGGTGCTCAAGGCGCCGGCCACTATGAAAATGGCTCTGGGCGAGAATCCCAAAACGGTGTACAACGGGCGAAAGGAGACCCCCACCACCCGGATGGGGACCGCGTCTGTCATTCGCACGGAGCTGGCCCGGGCGCTGGAGTATATGGACCGTCAGGACAAGGCGGATACCGAGGCGGGCACCAATGCGCCCGGCTATGATCCCAGGTTGGAGGCGCTGATCCCCGTGCTGCGGGGAGAGCTGCCCGTCCATATCCACGCCCACCGGGCGGACGATATCGCCACGGCGGTGCGGATCTGCCGGGAGTACGGACTGCAATTCGTGGTGGTCCACGGCACCGAGGGCTACCGCGTCACCGAGCTGCTGGCCGCCGAGGGCGTAGGCGTTATCACCGGGCCCATTCTCACAGACCGCAGCAAGCCCGAGCTGGCGGGCCTCACCATTGAAAACCCCGCCCGCCTGGCAAAGGCGGGGGTGGAGATCGCCATCTGCACCGACCACCCCGTCACCCCGATCCAGTATCTGCCCCTGTGCGCGGCCATTGCCGTCCGGGGCGGCCTGGAGCCGGAAGAGGCGCTGCGGGCCATCACTCTGGGCGGCGCCCGATTGGCTGGTGTGGCTCACCGTGTGGGTTCCCTGACGCCCGGGAAGGACGCCGACGTGGTGGTGACCAGCGGCCACCCGCTGGAGTGGACGGGAAGTGTGGAACATGTCTTTATCAACGGTATCCAGGTGAAGTGACCGCCGATTTGGGCAATGGGACGGAGGAGCGGGGACAGAATTTGTATAAAGTTCATAAAATCCAGGTGACTTTCCGTAGAGATGCTGGTATAATAAAGGTACCGAAGGGCGGAATGGACTGCCCCCGGTTACCACAGTCCCCGTGAGGGGACGAAAGAAGGAGCTGAATCGAATGAAGTTCGTATTCACCGACAAGAAGGTCACTCTGCCCGCGTCCGTCCATGCCTATGCGGAAAAGAAGGTAGGCAAGCTGGACCGCTATTTCAAGACGGAAGGCGAGGCATCTGTCGTCTTCAGTGTGGAAAAGGACCGGAACGTCTGCGAAATTACGGTCCGCTCCGGCAGCATGATCCTCCGCGCTTCGGAGAGTACCTCCGATATGCGCGCATCCATTGACGCCTGTGTCTCCGGCATGGAGCGCCAGATCCGCAAGAACAAGGCCCGCCTGGAAAAGCGTCTGCGCACCGACGCCTTCGAGCGCACGGTGGACGCCGCCGAAGTCTCCGACTTCGCACCCGAGGAGGAGGAGTCCGAGTTCAGGATCGTGCGGACCAAGCGGTTCCCCATCAAGCATATGACGGTGGAAGAGGCGGTGCTCCAGATGAATCTGGTGGGACACACCTTCTTCGCCTTTAAGAACGCCGATGCCGACGGGGCCTTCTCCGTGGTCTATACCCGCAACGGCGGCGGCTACGGCCTCATTGAGGACGACGTCTGAATCCAGGCAGTACAAGGGCCCGCCCCGGAGCTATGCTCCGGGGCGGGCTTTTATGATCCGCACCCCGTGAAAGGGGTTGACATAGCCCAGGGGGATGGGTATACTTTTCATATCAAAAAATTTTTATGTGATGTGATGTGATGAGATTGGAAGCAATTCACCAGAAAAATGCCAAACTGTTTAGGGCGCTGGGCGATCCCAACCGTCTAGCCATTCTCGCGCTGCTCCGCAGCGGCGAGAAATGTGCCTGCGTGCTGATGGAACGGCTGGATATGGGGCAGTCCGCAGTGTCGTATCATATGAAAATTTTATGCGCGTCCGGGGTGGTGACCAGTCGCCAGGAGGGAAAATGGACCCATTACCGCCTGAGCGAAACAGGCGGCCAGGCTGCTGCGGCGCTGCTGCTGCAGCTGACGACGCCATATGCCACGCAAGAGCGCTGCTCCGAGGCGGAAGGGCAGTCCGGAGCTGCGCACCGGCAGTCGAAAGGCGCCTGATGACCAGAGGTGTGATAGCCCTGCTTGATGGGGCAGGGAGCTTTGACGGAAATACATCAAAAAAATTTGATCTAATGGACATAAAAAGGAGGAATCCATGATGCAGTGGCTACAGGCCGCAGGACGGCTGATACAGGAACAGGTCCTGGGGATGGAGTGGCTGAATGTGCTGATCGGGCGGGGGGTGTCTGCCCTGGGACTGGACCCTGCCTCCCGCTGGGGCGGGAGCATCCAGTTCTTTCTGTACGACACAATCAAGATCACTTTGCTGCTGTGCCTGCTGATTTTTATGATTTCTTATATCCAGAGCTACTTCCCGCCGGAGCGCAGCAGGAGGCTGCTGGGGCGCTTTCACGGCTTGGGGGCAAATATGGCGTCCGCCCTTCTGGGCACGGTGACCCCCTTTTGCTCCTGCTCGTCGATCCCGCTTTTTATCGGATTTACCAGCGCAGGACTGCCGCTGGGCGTGACGTTTTCGTTTTTGATCTCCTCGCCCATGGTGGATTTGGGTAGCCTGATCCTGCTGACCAGCATCTTTGGGGGCAAGATCGCGGTGATCTATGTGGCCGTCGGACTGGCCATTGCGGTGGTGGGCGGGACCCTGATCGAACGGCTCCATCTGGAGGAATATGTGGAGGATTTTATTCGAACTGCCGGCCGGGTGGACGCGGAATTGCCCTCACTGACCCGGCGGGAGCGCTTGGAGTATGCCGGTGAGCAGGTTGCTGCCACATTCCGCAAAGTGGCCCCCTATATTCTGGCCGGTGTTGGGATCGGCGCGGTCATCCACAACTGGATTCCGGAACAGTGGATCGAGGGTATCCTGGGTGGGGGAAATCCTTTTGGCGTCCTTCTTGCCGTGATTGTCGGTGTGCCCATGTACGCCGATATTTTTGGTACGATTCCCGTGGCGGAGGCACTGCTGGGAAAAGGGGCGCAGCTGGGAACAGTCCTTGCCTTTATGATGGCGGTTACGACCCTGAGCCTGCCGTCCATCATCATGCTCCGCAAGGCGGTCAAACCGAAGCTGTTGGGGATATTCGTCGGCATCTGCGCCGGGGGAATTCTGGCTGTGGGCTATCTGTTCAATGCCCTGGAATATTTGCTGATATAAAGATGGGAGGCCATTGGGAATGGAACTGTTCAAAAAAAAGAGAGCGGAAACAAATACGCGCCGCTGCGAAGGCAGCGGCGCCGGGAGGGCAAGCGCGGGAATCAAGGTGCTGGGATCCGGATGCGCAAAGTGCAATGCGCTGGAGGCGTCCGTCCGCGCCGCATTGACAGAACTTGGCATGGATGCCGCTGTGGACCATGTGACGGACTTTGCACAGATCGCTTCCTATGGAGTGATGACCACGCCGGCCCTGGTGGTGGATGGACAGGTGGTGTCCTGCGGCAGAGTGCTGAAGAAAGAGGAGGCAAAAGAGCTCATCCAACGGGCCAGGAGCTGACCGCCGCTGCCCGGGCCAAAAATTGCGCCCCGTCCCAACGTACCGGGGCCGCTGTCCCTGGGGCGGTGTGTCGGAGACGGAACGGTCCCGGTGCTGTGAAAACAGACCCTAAAAGTAAAAGCCGCAGAATCCTCAGATGAGGGGGTCCTGCGGCTTTTTGCCGTTATAACCGGTAGGAGAGTTCGGCGGTCAGGGCCGTCCACAGCTGGGCGGGGGTGGCCGGACGGCGGGCATGGGGGATGTATGCCATGGCGGCCTGATCGCCGCTGCCGGCCAGATGCACCTCCAGGTCGGCCTTCGGGAGATAGACGGTCAGCGCCTCCTGGCCAGCATGGGTGTAGTCCGCCGTCACCTCCAGACCGTCCAGGGTGCGGTAGGAAAGACGCCAGCGCCTCGCCTCCGGCACGGTAAGGGAGAGATCCGAGCCGTAATCCGGGAGGTAGGGGATCAGCACCGACGCATCTCCGGAGGAGCTGGCGTTCAGGGACAGGGGCCGGATGGGAGAGGCGGCCCTCTGGAAGAGCAGGACGGAGTCGGAGGGGGGCAGGGGCGAAAAGGTCTCGTCCATCAGCACACCGCCCTCGAACCGGGTCCGGGTCTCCTCTGCCAGGCGGGCGGCATACTGGCCGTCCGCCCAGAATAACAGGCCCGCCGAGCCGGCGGCCAGCAGGGCCATGGCAGTCAGGGTACAGAAAATACGTTTTCTGAGAGTGTGCACAGGAAATCCCTCTTTTCAAACATTATAGGGAATCAGATCCTGGATCTTTTGATAGAGCGCGGGACCGGAGCCCAGGATCATATAGCAACCGGAATCGCCGTCCGCGGGACTGAGAAAGGCGCCGCGGGGGGTGATCCAGGCACACATGCCGCCGGCGGATACACAGATATCCCCGGTAAAGGGGCCGGGCAGGGCGGTGGGGAGGCGGACGCAGGCGCTGTCCGCCAGCGCGGAGGACAGTAGTCCGGAGGCGGGGAGCGCGAAAGCGCGCAGGGTGCCGTCGCCGGAGACCGTCAGGGCGCGCACATCCCCCCCCTCAGCGGAGAGTGGCAGCATGTCCCGCGTACTGCGGGGGGAGAACCACGCGAAAGCGGCGCACAGGATCAGGATCGCCGCCGCCGGAGCCCAGTGCAGCCGGGTATGGCGCGCCATGGACAGCGCCTCCTTTCTTCGCTTCTGGAAAAGGTTTCTACCTCTATAACGATGAAGAAGGGCGTTTTGTAACAGCTTTTATAGCGGCTTAAGAAAAACTTAAGAAATGAATGCTGCCGCAGAGACGCGGGAGGAAATATGTGGGCTTTCTGTGTTTCTTAGACGCTGGGAGAGCGGAAAAAGTTGCAGGCAAAAGAAAAAACGGCCGCCCTCATTTTGAGAAGCGGCGGCCTTTGTCCGCCACGGCAGAGGAAAAGACGGTAGCGGCGCTTTGTAACCTTTCACTCCGCTACTTTGTATTATGGATGAAAGGCTTTTCAACCGGGTTAAGGAGCATGCTATATGAAACCACCCCTCAAGATGCTGATTGAAAAATATCGGAACAATCTCTATACAGCGGCATTTAACGTATGTAAAAATGCGCAGGATGCCGAGGATGTTGTTCAGGATACCTTTCTTCAGTATTGGTCCCAGAAAAAAGAATTTGAGACGGAGCAGCATATCCGTGCGTGGCTGCTCCGCGTGGCGATCAACAAGGCGAAGAACAAGAACAATACTTTTTTCAGGCGAAACGCGCTCCCGCTGGAGGACTACATGGAAACCCTGGCCTTCCAGTCGGAGGAGTCGTCGGAATTGTTTGAGGCGGTGATGAAACTCCCGGAAAAGTATCGTATCGTGGTCCACTTGTTTTACTATGAAGATTATTCGGTAAAGGAAATTGCGGACATTCTGAAAATAACGCCGGGCAATGTGAAGGTCAGGCTGTCACGCGGAAGGATGTCGCTCCGCAACACATTGAAGGAGGCATGGGAAGATGACGAATAGGGAAAAATACAAGCAGGCGTTTTCGGCGGTTCATGCCTCTGATAATTTTTCTTTGGAGGCAGAAAAAATGGAAAGAACAGCAAAACAGCATCGGTTTAGAACAATGGCCGCCGTTGTTGCCGTCTGTGCAGCGCTCGTGGGAGGCGCCGCGGCCGCATATGCCGCAGATGCGGGTGGAATTCAGCGCGCCGTTCAGGTCTGGATCCACGGAGACCAAACAGCGGCCACGATTCAATTTGACGGAAACGGAAGCTACCGCATGGAATATACCGACGGCGAGGGGCATGTGCGGCATCAGAGCGGCGGAGGCGTGGCATTTGCGCCTGACGGGACAGAGATCCCCGTATCGGAGGAGGACCTCATGGCGCAGCTCACGGAGCCGGATGTGCAGTACGAGGAGGATGGGTCCGTGTGGCTCCACTGGTTCGACCAGAGCCTTGACATCACAGACAGATTTGAAGACGGCGTCTGCTATGTGAAGCTGGTGAATCATGGGGAACCCCTGTATATGACGGTAAAATATGAAAACGGGTATGCGACCAGCTCCCATAAGTATGTGAGCCCCTGGGAGTTCAACTGACGCAAAAGGATAGAACAGCGGACCTCCTGTCCAATGGTTGGGCAGGAGGTCCGCTCTGTCTGTCGAAAACCCTGTATGCTAGGGAGCGCTCATGGCCTGCGGTGGGGGAGCGCGAGCGGGCGACAGCCCGCCCCGCATGGAATCAAATGCCCCGGAAAGTCTGCGCCGGCGGGCGACTTTTTTGCTCGGCCGCATATGCAAAGCCGTCTCTTTATGCTATACTGATTCCAGAAAGAGACGAAAAAAAGAAAAGGAGTGCTGTACTTTGAAGGTATTTATCAGCGCCGATATCGAGGGTACCTGCGGGATCACCGACTGGGCGGAGACCGAGCGGTGTACCATGGACGACTACAAGCCCTTTCAGAAGCAGATGACCCGGGAGGTCAAGGCCGCCTGCAAGGGGGCCCTGGACGCGGGGGCCGGGGAGATCTTCCTCAAGGACGCCCACGACTCCGCCCGGAACATCGACGCCGCGGAGCTGCCCGAGTGCATCCGGATCCTCCGGGGCTGGACGGGAGACCCCCTGTCCATGATGTCCGGCTTGGACAGGGACGACTACGGCGCCGTCCTCTTCACCGGCTATCACGCCTGGGCCTCCTGCCCCGGCAATCCCCTCTCCCACACCATGAACCTGCGCAACGAGCATGTGCTCCTCAACGGTGTGCGGGCCAGCGAGTTCCTCATCAACGCCTATACCGCCGGATATTACGGCGTGCCTGCGGTATTCCTCTCCGGCGACGAGGAGCTGTGCGCCTTTGCCCGTGAGTTCATCCCCGAGATCGTGGCCGTGCCGGTCAACCGGGGCGTGGGCGGTGGCGTGATCTCCATCCACCCCGACGTGGCCGTGGAACGCATCCGGGCGGGAGCCAAGGAGGCGGTGCATCGGGGCGCCAAGTGCAAGGTGCCCATGCCGGAGCGGTTCGACAGCGAGATCCGATTCCGGGAGCACCGGACGGCCTACTCCAAGAGCTTTTACCCCGGGGCGCGGCTGGAAGATGGAAAGAGCGTGTGCTTCTCCACCGACGACTGGTATGAGATGCTGCGGTTCTACCACTTCGTGCTCAGTGACGGCTGAGGAGGGCGGATATGGAGCAGTCAAACGACCAGAGCCTGCGCCTGGCGGTGCTCATTGACGCGGACAACGCCTCCCGGACCGCCATGCGGGACGTGATGGCCGAGATCGCCGTCTACGGTACCCCCACCATCAAGCGCATCTACGGGGACTGGACCACCCCCAATATGGCCTCCTGGAAGCCGATCCTGCTGGAGAACGCCATCACCCCCATCCAGCAGTACAGCTATACCACCGGAAAGAACTCCACTGATTCGGCTATGATCATCGACGCCATGGACATCCTCTATACCGGACAGTGCGACGGTTTCGTACTGGTGTCCAGTGATTCCGACTTCACCCGTCTGGCCACCCGGCTGCGTGAGGCGGGCAAGAAGGTCATCGGCATGGGGGAGAAGAAGACGCCCAGTCCCTTCATCGTGGCCTGTGACAAGTTCATCTATATCGAGGTCATTCGGGCCGCCGCCAAGGACAAGGCGGCTAAGCCGGAGCCCGCGCCGGAACCGGAGGCGGTGCCCGCCCCGGCGGAGGGGACCAAGGCGGGCAAGAAGGGAAAGAAGAAGGCGGCCCCGGAGCCCCCCGCCGCGCCGGAACCGGAGCCCGCTCCGGAGGAACCGCAGAGGAAGGTCCCGCCGGAGATCGAGGAGCTGATCGCCGGCGCCCTGGATATGATCGCCGACGAAGACGGATACGCCTTTATGGGGGAGCTGGGAAACCTGCTGATCCGGCAGCAGCCGGATTTTGATCCCCGGAACTACGGTTTTTCCAAACTGACCCAGCTCATCAAGAGCCTGGACCGCTTCGAGGTGGACGTGCGGCAGACGTCGAACCCCCATACGAAGCACATCTTCCTGCGGGACAAGAAGCGGAAGTAGAGGGGGAGCGGAGTGGCCGCACGTCCACCGGGCGCGGAGCGCCCTCGCGCCGTAAGGCGCGCCCAAGGCGGGCCGCAGCAGGCGGCCCACCTTGCCGCAGGGCGGATTCACTCCGCCCGAGGAAGAAAAGGACGGGGTCCCCGGGAAAGGCACAGAATGATAAGGAAGTATGGGGGTTGTTACAAGGCGGCCCAAAGTTTATAAAGAATCAAGTAAAAGAGGCGGGTAGTTTCATAAACTACCCGCCTCTTTGGTATCATATTGACAAAAAATTTGTGAACACCTACCCTATTTCTTCTAGTTAACTTAATTGGATGGCAAGTTCAATCTCATCTCCATCACTATTTCCTGTTGGCTCAAATCCTGCTTCTTTATATATTTTCA
Organism: Intestinimonas butyriciproducens; assembly: GCF_004154955.1. Lineage (NCBI taxonomy): Bacteria > Bacillati > Bacillota > Clostridia > Eubacteriales > Intestinimonas > Intestinimonas butyriciproducens. The sequence continues at coordinate 331,301 of NZ_CP011524.1, forward strand.
GAGCAACCTGATTCCTTTTATTACAGGTGAGTGCTATACGATCAGAATTTCCAAAAGGTTTTTCGCGAATATAATCAATCACTTTCTGTAATGCAATTTTCCCATATCCCTTACCCTGTTCAGACTTATCAATCATCATATGCCATATATCATATTCTGGGATGTCATAATCATAAATGACCATTACATATCCCACTATTTTATCTCCATCATATATTCCAAATGGAGTACATTGTTTATAATACACATATGCCTGCGCGAGGCTTCTAATAGGATGTGAAACAAATAGTTCCTGTTCTTCCTCCAGTTTCAAATTAAATGCATCGATAAAATTATCTTCATTTATCTGTATTAAACGAACATCCATTTACATTCTCCTGTACAACTCCCGATTTATCGTTCACATTGTATCACATCCAAATGCCGCTTACAAGATATAAAGCAGGGTGGGTGTTCCATGGAACACCCACCCTGCTTTAGTACTATGAGCCAAAATACTTCGATATGGGATGCGACCTAAAGGCGGAGCCTTTTCCGGGGGAGACGTGGGGCAGACGTCGCCCCCCATACAAAGCACATCTTCCTGCGGGACAAGAAGCGGAAGCAGAGACAGCATTGTGCCCGGACGGTGGATTCCGTCCGGGCACAATGCTGTTTTTAACGCCGGCAAGGCCGGTCTATTTTTGCGCTTCGCGGACGCCGGTGCGGGTCTGCTCTACAATGCTGTCCATGATCTTCCGGCTGATGCCCCCCTGGACATAGCCGAAGGCGCTGCCGTCCGGGGCGATCATGAAGGTGGTGGGGAAGGCGCGGATGCCATAGGCGGAAAAGACGTCCCCAGTGAGGTCCATCACCACCGGATAGGTGTAGCCGCCGTCACTGAGGAAGGTCTCCACCTCCTCACGGGTGACGTCCTGGTTATAGGGGAAATCGTCAGTCTTGGGATTGGCCACCCCCAGGACGATCACCTCCCCGCCGTTCTCACCCCAGTCCTCATAGAGGGCCTGGATGTCGGGCATCTCCGCCTTGCAGGGTGGGCACCAAGTGGCCCAGAAATTGAGAAAGACGGTCTTGCCCTGGTAGTCGGACAGGGTGTGCTCCACGCCGTTCTGGTCGTACAGGGTAAAGTCGGGGGACGGAACCGGGGCCGGGGAGGCCGTGGATTCCGGATGGACGGAGGGCGAAGGCGTGGGGGAGGCCGTGACGGCGGGAGAGGATGGGCTCCCGGCGGCCGGAGGCGTCCCGGCGGCGCCGAAGCGGGAAAGGTAAGAGGACACGCCGTTCATCCAACCGGTGAACATCATGACGCCCATGAGCACCATGAGGACGCCGCCCGCCTTGACGGTATACCGCACCACCTTCTGGTGCTGCTTGAAAAAGTCCAGCAGAGTGCCGGTGAAGAGGCCTGCGGCCAGAAAGGGCAGAGTGAAGCCCAGGGTATAGAGCCCGATGAGGGCAAACCCCCTGGCCGCAGAGGCGGCGGAGGAGGCCAGCAGCAGCACCGAGGCCAGGGCGGGCCCCACGCAGGGAGTCCAGGCAAAGGAAAAGGTGAAACCCAGCAGCAGGGCGGCCAGTGGCCCCATGGTGAAGCGGTCCAGCCGGAAGGGGAGGCGGTGTTCGGAGGCGATGAGCCGGGACTGCCCAAGAATGCCCAGCTGGTAGAGGCCGAAGAGGACCACCAGAATGCCGCCCGCCCGGGTGAAGAGGGACTGATACCGGGAGAAGAACCGGCCCGCGGCGGTAAAGCCCAGGCCCAGAAGGAAGAAGGCGAAGGACACCCCCAGGACGAAGAAAAAGGTGTTCCCCAGCACCCGCCTCCGGCGGTAGCGGACCGAGCCGTCCGGCTCCACGGTCCTGGCACCCCCGGAGAGATAGCCGATATAGAGGGGAACCAGGGGCAGGACACAGGGGGAGAAAAAGCTCAGAACCCCCTGGAGAAAGACGGTGACGGCGGAGACGCCGGTCTCAATGGAAAAGCCCATACAAGCTCCTTTCTGAACATGGGATGGGAGGCAAGTATACCAGCCCCGGCGCCGTGCTGTCAAGAAAGACCGCGCGAAGCGGGAGCCCGGGCGGGGTGCTCCGTCAAAAAATACTGCCCACGGCGGTCATGCCCTTGTCCAGATCCTCCCGGTAATCCGGGTCCTCCGGGCGGAGGCTGTTGATCACCACGCCGTCGCTGCCGCAGCGGGCGGTGGAGTGGATATACCTGCCCTCCCCCAGATACATGGCCGTGTGCCCGGGGAAGTACAGCAAGTCGCCGGGGCGCATGGAGGAGCGGGGGATGGGGTGGACGGGGAAGCCCTCCCGGATCTCAGCGTCCCGGTAGATGACCACGCCGCTGAGCAGGTAGCTCATGGAGGTGAGGCCAGAGCAGTCGATGCCCATGGGGGTTTTGCCGCCCCAGCGGTAATGGACACCCAGATAGGAGCGGGCGGTGGCGGTGACCGCAGCCCGAAAGGCGTTCTCCTCGGCAGGAAAGGATTTTTTGTAATATTCACAGAGAAAACTACATTTTGTATACCCCTCCCGGCCGTCGGGGAGGACCACCCGCTGCCAGCCCTTTTCGTCGGGCGCTCCTACGGGGGAGACCAACGCCCCCCGGGTCAGGGTGACCAGGGGCCAGAACTCCACGGCGGGGCCGGAGAGCACGTCGCAGATGGCCTTGCAGACCACCTGCTTGGGAAGGTCGGCCCAGCGGCGGATGCCGCTGTCCCCGAAGAGAAGGCACTCCGCCGGGGCATAGCCCCCGTAGCGGTAGGGGGCCTCCACCTGATACCAGCCGGTGCGGGTGTCCTCCAGCACCTCCAGGGTCATGCCGAAGAGGGCCTCATCCCCGCGCCGGCACTGGTGGGAGGGCCGGGTCATCAGGGGGCAGATAGGGGAAGTGACGATGGCTTTCATAACAGCACCTCACAGATAAGTCTCATAGATGGCCCGGGCCAGGCGGCCGATGTAGCGCTTCTGTTCCGGGTCGCCGTCGGGGCTGGGGCCCTCCCAGGTGAAGATTCCCAGGTAGTAGCCCCCGCTCCCCTGAAAGAATACCCCGGCGTCATGGGTCACGCCGTCCAGCTCGCCGGTCTTGTGGGCGAAGTCCACCGGGTAGGGGAGATAACGCAGGGCGGCGTCCATGCACCGCTGACGGCGGAGCAGATCCAGGGCGGTCTCCGTGAGACGGGGGGTCAGCAGCCGTCCCAGGCAGAGCTGCCGGTAGAGGCGGCACTGGTCGGCGGCGGAGGTCCGGTTGTCCCGCCCGGCAGCCGCGGCGGCGGCGTCCAGCATTTTCCGGCGGCAGACGGTGTGCCGGAGCCCCAGCACCCGGGTGGCGTACCTGTTGACGGCGTCCAGGCCCAGCAGGTCCAGGATCACATTGGTGGCGGTATTGTCGCTGAGGGCCGTCATCCAATAGAGGAGCTCCCACAGGGAGCAGTCCGTCTCCCCCCGGTCAAACACCTCGGTGTCGGGCAGCAGAGCCGCGGCGGGGAGCACCACTCGCTGCTCCAGGGAGAGCCGGCCCAGACGCACCTCCTCCAGGGCGGCCAGGAGGATGGGGACCTTGATGGTGGACGCGGAGGGGACCGGCTCCTCCGGCTGCCAGGCATGACGGACCGCGCCGGTGGGGAGATCGGCCACCAGCAGGGAGGTCTTGCCAGGAAAGGCGGCGATCTCGGCCGCCAGATAGGCGCTCAGTTCCGCAGGTGTCATCGGGAGAGCACCTCCACTCGGCGTAGCTCGGTGTCCATGGCCGCCCTGGCCCCCAGGGGCAGGGACATGGTGGGCAGGGTGTGCCCACAGGCAAGGCCTGAGAGCACCGGCTTTCCCGCGGGGACAATGAGCTCAGAGAAGATCTCCGGCAGCGTGAGGGTGCGTTCCGGGTATTCAGGCACGCAGTCGGTCCAGGCCCCCAGCAGCACGCCGGCACAATCGTCGAATTTACCGGCGTTTCGCAGTTGGGTGAGCATGGCGTCCACCCGATAGGTCTGCTCACCGATGTCCTCCAGGAACAGAAGCTTGCCCCGGGTGTCAATCTCCCAGGGGGTGCCCAGGGAGGCGCACAGCAGGGAGAGGTTCCCGCCGCAGAGGAGCCCGGCGGCGGAGCCGCTCTGGAGCGCGGTCATGGCCATGCCCTCCGGATTCTCCAGGGGGCCATCCACCGGGCCGAAGAGGGCGCGGCGGAGGCAGGCCGCGGTGTAGCCGTCCACGGGCTGATAGTATTCGGTGGAGGGCATGGGAGTGTGGAAGGTGACGAAGCCGCAGCACTGGTTGAAAGCGGTATGGAGGGCGGTGACGTCGCTGTAGCCGCAGAAAAGCTTGGGCGTGCGGGCAATGGCGTCCAGGTCCAGCAGGGGGAGAAGGCGGTGGGCGCCGTAGCCGCCCCGGATAGCCAGCACCCCGGCGATGGTGTCGTCGGCAAAGGCGGACTGGAGGTCCCCGGCCCGCTGGGCGTCGTCGGCGGCGAAGTAGCCGTGGCGGTTTTCATAATAGCAGGAGGGGTAGACCACCGGCTGGAGGCCCAGGGCGCGCACCGCCTCCACGGCGGGGGCCAGGCGCTCCTCCGGCACCGCGGAGGAGGCGCAGACCAGGGCGACCTTTGCCCCGGGGTAGAGTGGATTGGGCGTGATCATGGTTCACCTCAAAAGAGAGAAATGGCCCCCCGCGAGGCGTGAGCCGCGCGGGGGCGCCGCCGGGGATCCGGGGTCAGAGCTGAGCCCGGTAGCCGTCCAGTTCCCGCCGGCTGCCCCGGACAAAGTGGCCGGGCTCCAGCTCCTCCCACAGGGGAGGATTGGAATCGTCGTAGCCATGGCAGGAGGGGTCGTAGACCACCAGCTTTTTTTGCTTTTCCGAGACGGGGTCGGGCTGGGGGATGGCGGAGAGGAGGGCCCGGGTATAGGGGTGGAAGGGGTGGGCGAAGAGCTGCTCCGCCCCGGCCAGCTCCTGGAGCCGGCCCTTGTAGATGACGGCGATGCGGTCGCAGATGAAGCGCATCACAGACAGGTCGTGGGCGATGAAGAGATAGGTGAGGCCCCGCTCCCTCTGGAGCTGGGACATCAGGTTGAGCACCTGGGCACGGATGGACACGTCCAGAGCGGAGATGGGTTCGTCGGCCACGATGAAGTCGGGGTCCAGAATGAGGGCCCGCGCGATGCCGATGCGCTGGCGCTGGCCGCCGGAAAACTCGTGGGGGAAGCGGCTGGCAAACTCGGGGAGCAGGCCCACGTCCGAAAGGGCCTTGGCCACCCTGGCCTTCCGCTCCTCCTCCGGCAGGCGGGCCCCCTGGGCATAAAGCCCCTCGGAGACGATGTAGTCCACCTTGGCCCGCTCGTTGAGTGAGGCCATGGGGTCCTGGAAGATCATCTGGATCTTCCGGGTGACCTCCCGGTCCAGCTCCCGGCTGATCTTGCCGCTGATCCGCTTCCCCTGGAACCACACCTCGCCGGAGGCCGTGGGATGGATGCGGATGATGGAGCGGCCGATGGTGGTCTTGCCCGAGCCGGACTCCCCCACCAGACCGAAGGTCTCCCCCCGGAAGATCTGAAAGGACACGTCGCTGACGGCGTGGAAGGGACGACGCCTGGAGCCGAAGTCCACGCACAGATTTTTGACGTCCAGAAGGACTTCCCTGTTCTCACTGGGCACGGAATTTCACCCCCTGTTCCCGCAGCTGGCGGATGTGTTCCGGCGGCTCCACCTTGGGAGCCCTGGGGTCCAGGAGCCATGTCCGGGCCTTGTGGGTGGGACTCACCTCGAAATAGGGGGGGCGCGCCACAAAGTCGATCTTCAGGGCCTGGGGGTTCCGGGGCGCAAAGGCGTCCCCCTTTACCTCGTGGAAGAGGTTGGGCGGCGTACCGGCGATGGAGTAAAGGGGCTCCCCCTTCACGCCCAGCTGGGGCAGGGAGGACAGAAGGGCCCAGGTGTAGGGGTGGCGGGGGTCGTAAAACACCTCTTCGCAGCGGCCCAGCTCCACGATGTCCCCGGCGTACATGACGGCGATGCGGTCGGCCACGTTGGCCACCACGCCCAGGTCATGGGTGATGTAGATGGTGGTGAGGTCGTATTTCTTCTGGAGGGCCTTCACCAGGTCCAGGATCTGGGCCTGGATGGTCACGTCCAGGGCGGTGGTGGGCTCGTCACAGATGAGGATCTTGGGGCGGCAGGCCACGGCGATGGCGATGACCACCCGCTGGCGCATGCCGCCGGAGAACTCGTGGGGGTACTGGCCGTACCGGTGCTCCGGGTCGTCGATGCCCACGTCGGAGAGGGTCGCCAGTACCGCCCGCCGGGCGGCGTCCCCCTTCAGGCCCTGGTGGAGGACCACCGCCTCCTCGATCTGTCTGCCGATGGTCTTGAGGGGGTTGAGGGAGGTCATGGGGTCCTGGAGGACCATGGCGATCTCCCGGCCCCGGATGGTGAGCCACTGCTTTTCCGAGGCGTATCCGGCCAGGTCCTGTCCGCCGTAGAGGATGTGCCCCCCGGTGACCGAGCCGTTCTGGTCCAGCAGGCCCATGAAGGACTTGGTGAACACGCTCTTGCCCGAGCCGGACTCCCCCACGATGGCCAGGGATTCCCCCCGGTACACGTCCAGGGACACGCCGCGGATGGCGTGGAGGGTGCGGCCCCGGAGGTCAAACTTCACGTCCAGGTCCTGGACGGACAGGATGATGTCTGTTTCTGTCAAGGTCCAGGCCTCCTTACACGTGATTTTTGGGGTCGGCGGCGTCGGCGAAGGCGTTGCCGATGATATAAAAGGAGATGGTGATGACGGCCAGCACCACGGTGGGGAAGATGAGCTGATACCGCAGGGGCGGCGCGGTCATGAGGAGCCGGCCCTCGTTGAGGAGGTTGCCCAGGGAGGGGATCTCCAGGGGGAGGCCCAGGCCGATGTAGGTGATAAAGACCTCGTTGCCGATGGCGGCGGGGATGGCCAGAGCCACCCGCAGCATGATGACGCTGACCAGATAGGGCAGCAGGTTTTTGAAGAGGATGCGCCAGGTGGAGGTGCCCAGGCACCGGGAGGCCAGATTGTAGTCCCTGTCCCGGAGGATGACGATCTGGTTGCGGACAAAGCGGGCCATCTGGATCCAGCCCGTCATGCACATGGCCAGCACCATGGTCTGGATACTGGGCTTGAGAATGAGGGAAAAGAGGACCAACACCAGGGTCTGGGGGAGGTTATCCAGGATGTTGTAGAGCTCGGTGAAGAGAAACTCCACCCTGCGGACATAGCCCCACAGCATCCCCGCCAGAATGCCCAGAAGGGCCTCCACCCCGGCCACCACAAAGCCGATGAACAGGCTGGTGCGGGTGCCCGACCAGATGCGGGCCCACAGGTCCTGGCCGATGGAGTTGGTGCCGAACCAGAAATCGCTGTTGGGCTGCTGGTTGCGCAGGGGCAGGCCGTTGAGGGGGTTGTCATAGATGAGGTTGGGGTCCCGCTGGCCGGGCAGGTAGGGCTGCACCACGGTGAAGAGGAGCAGGGCGGCCATGACCAGGAGGAGAAAGACCGCCACCCGGTTTTTGAAGAAGGCCCGGAAGGTGCTCTGCCAATAGGAGTAGTTGGAGTAGCCGCCCTTCTCGGCCTCCCGGAAGTCGTACCCGGCGGGAGTGAAGAGGGCGCTCTCCTCCTCCGGGGTGAGGGCCCGCTCCACCTGCTCCAGGAGCGTCTTTTCCTTGTGGGAACGATAGCTGGACATCAGCGCGCGCCCTCCTTTTTGCTCAGCTTGATGCGGGGGTCGGCCACCGTCATGAGAAGATCCCCCAGAATGAGGCCGATGATGCCCACGGTGGCGTAGAGGAGGACGATGCCCTGGACCATGGTGTTGTCCTGGCGCTTGATGACGTCCACCAGCAGCCCGCCCATGCCTGGGATGGAGTAGAGGGACTCGATGTAGATGGAGCCCACCACCGTGTTGAGGAAGGAGGTGGGGATGTACTGCACCATGGGAACAAAGGCATTTCGGAAGATATGGCGGCGCATGATGGTGCTGCTCTTCACGCCCTTGGCGGTGGCCAGGCGCACATAGTCCTTGGTGGTCTCATCCACCATATACCGCCGTAGCCACATGCCGTAGTAGGCGATGTTGGGGAGAGAAAGGGAGACCACGGGCAGGATCCAGGCCGTCCAGGTGGCAGACCCGGTGACCAGCATGGGCAGGTGGAAGAGGTCGCTGCCCAGAAGCTGGAGAAAGAGGTAGTACACCGCCGCAGGCACCGCCTGGATAAAGACGATGAAGCCGGTGCCCAGCTTGTCGCCCAGCTTATGCCTGGTACGGTTGGACCGGGCCATGAGGATACCCATGGGGATGCCCACAGCCATGGCCAGCAGCATGGCGGCGATCCCCAGCTTCAGGGAGACGGGGATCTTTTCGGCCAGAATGGTGGTCACCGGCACATTGGTGCGGTAGATGTGGGACACCCCCAAGTCGCCCCGCAGGGCGTCCCGGTAGAACCGGGCGAGCTGGACGGGCAGGGGCTTGTCCAGGCCCAATTGGGCGATACCGGCCTGGACCTGGGCGGCGGTGAGCTTATCATAGTTGGTGAAATAGCCCTCCACCGGCATCTGCCGCATGAGGCAGAATACCAGGGAGATGATGAAAAACAGGGTGATGAGGGACCGACCGATCCGTTTGGCCAGATACTTCAGCATACGCAAGATCCTTCCTGTTGTTTCTTCCCGGCCGTTTCCAAAAGGTCCGGTCCGCCGGGCCCCTTGGAAACGGCCGGCAACCTCCCGGCACAGCCGGGAGGTTGCCGCCGAAGGGTGCGGTGGAGCTGCGGGGAAGGCTCAGCGGGCGGCCTCCCAGGCGGCCAGATTGGCCTCGAACTGCTCCATGCTCACATAGTCGCTCTGGAGGTGCTGGCCCTTATAGCGCAGGCCCGACACGCCGAAGGGGGCGTACTGGGTCTCGAACACGTTCAGGCGCACCACCTGATAGGAGGTCTGGCTGGTGGAGAAGGGGATGGCAAGGGCGTGGTCGATGAGGTAGGCCTCGGCGGCGGCGAAGAGCTCATAACGGCGGGCCATGTCGGAGGTCTCGGCGATGGCGGCCTCCACCAGGGTGCGGTATTCCGCCACAGTGTCGGCCACGGGGTCCCCGGCCTCCATGGCCTCGGTCAGGAAGGCGTATTTATAGTCGCCGTAGAAGGGGTCGGTCCAGGTCTGGGGGTCGGCGTAGTCGGCGCCCCAGCCGCACTTCATGAAGGCGTAGTCGCCGGAGCGGCGGACCTCGGTGAGGAAGTTGGACTCGGGGCCGGCCACGGTGATGATGTCGATGTAGTCGCTGCCCAGCAGGCCCTCCATCTGCTGCTCCACCACGGCGCACTCCTTGTCCCAGTCCACGGTGGCGGGGTTATAGCGCACCAGGACCTTCACGGGGAAGGTGCAGCCGGCGGCCTCCAGCTCGGCCCGGGCGGCGTCGCGGTACTCCAGGGCCTTGGTCTCGTCAAAGCTGTCCCGGGCCATGATGGCGGCCAGGTCGCCGAACTGGGTGTACTCCTTGCCGTCGGCATTGGTGAAGCCCGGCGGGGTGACGGAGTTGATGGCCAGGCTCTGGGGGTCGTTGGGGTCCAGGACGGAGAGCTCCCGCACCCGGTCCAGGCCCGCCATCAGGGACTGGCGGAAGTTTTCGTTGTTGACGGCGAGACGCCAGTTCTCCGGCTCGTACTCGGCGTCAAAGGTGGGATTGAAGTTGAAGCAGTAGAAATAGGAGTAGTCCACCTTGGCGCGGTACTTGCTCACCAGGTCGGCGGTGTTGGGGTCCAGGAGCCAGGAGTCCAGGATGTCGGAGCCGATGTCGGCCTGATCGATCTCCCCGGTCTTGACCATCTGGGGGCCCACGGTGTTGTACTGGGAGTTATAGGTCTCCACGATCTGGTCGATGTACACCTTGTCCTTGTCCCAGTAGGACGCGTTTTTGGTGTAGACGTGGGTCTGCTGGGGGGCGAAGTCGGAGAGGATATAGGCCCCGCAGTAGAGCAGGGTGTCCGGCCCGGTGGCTGCGCCGAAGCTGTCGCCCTTCTCCTCCAGGAAGGGGCCGTACACGGGCATGAAGCACACGTAGGTCAGGCCCGAGAGGAAATAGGGCACCGGCTGTTCCAGCGTGTACTCCAGGGTATAGTCGTCCAGGGCCTTCACGCCCACCTCTTCAAAGGTGATGGGGTCCACCGGTTCGATGGCGTTGCCCTCGGCGTCGGTGGTCTTAGCGCCGTTCTCGCTGGTGATGAGGTAGGAGGTATAATTGAAATAGGCCTCCGCGTTCTTCACCACGCCGAAATAGGAGGCGGCGGTGCCGCTTTGGTGAGCGGCGTCCAGCACGTAGGCGGCGGCGGTGACGAAGTCGTTGGCGGTGAGCTCCCCCTGCTCGGCGCCGGAGGAATCCACCCACTTCACGCCCTGGCGGATCTTGAAGGTATAGACGGTGGCGTCGTCATTGGTGGTCCAGCTCTCGGCCAGGGAGGGTTGGAGCGCGCCGTACTGGTCGTACTCCACCAGACAGTCGATGACGTTGGCGCCCACGGTCTGCTCCAGAATGGTGTTGGTGGTGAGGTAGTTCATGGTGGAGACCTCGGAGCCGTAGAGCTTGCGGTAGACGGCGCTCTCGGGGGCCGCGCCGCCGCCGGTGGGGGCGGGCGTGGCGTTGCCGCTGCCTCCGCCACAGCCGGAGAGCAGGCCCAGGCCCATGGCCAGGGTCAGCGAGAGGGCGAGGATGCGATTTCTTCTCTTCATGCGTGTTCCTTCTTTCCATTTCGATATTTCAGGGGTTTCGTGCCCCATTGCACGCGGGAGAGAGGCCCCCGGCGGCGGCGCCGGGAGCGGAAAGCGGCATGCCGCTTTCCGGGAAAGGGACGTTGAGGCTCAGCTCCACTGGGCGCAGGGGAGGTTCCCCACGCCGATTCCGGGGTCGCCGGTCATGGAGATGGCCGCCTCGTCAAACACAGGGCCCCCCTCATAGGGGTCCACGGAGCAGAGGGAGGGGCCGTCCAGATCGGCCCGGGTGATGACGCTCCGGCCGGCGGCCAGATGGGCGGCGGCGGCCACGGAGAGGCGGGACTCCAGCATGCAGCCGATCATGCACTCCACACCGTAGATTTCCGCCACGTCGCAGATCTTCAGCGCCTCGTGAATGCCGCCGGTCTTCATGAGCTTGATGTTGATGAGGTCCGCAGCGCGCTGGCGGATGATCTCCACCGCGTCGGCGGGGGAAAAGACCGACTCGTCGGCCAGGATGGGGGTCTGCACCCGCCGGGTGATGTACTTCATACCCTCGATGTCGTGGGCCTTCACCGGCTGCTCTACCAGCTCAATGTCCAGCCCCTTGTCCTCCATGGCGGAGATGATGGACACCGACTGTCGGGCGTTCCAGCCCTGATTGGCGTCCACCCGGAGGAGAATGTCGGGACCCACGGCGCTGCGGATGGCGGCGATGCGCTCCACGTCGGCCCTGCCCTCCTTGCCTACCTTGATCTTCAGGATGCGGTAGCCCCGGTCCACGGCCTCCAGCGCGTCGGCCACCATCTCCTCGATGGGATTGACCGAGATGGTGAGGTCGGTCTCCACCCGCTTCCGGGCGCCGCCCAGAAGCTGATAGACCGGCGCGCCCAGACGCTTTCCGTAGAGATCGTATACCGCCATATCCACCGCCGCCTTGGCCGAGGTGTTTTTGAGGATGCAGCCGTGAAGTTTTTTCATAATGCCGTCCAAATTTTCGATCTCCATCCCCAGAAGGGCGGGGCGGATGAAGTCCCGGACCGCGCACTCGATGGAGCCCAGCGTGTCCCCGGTGATAACGGCGGTGGGAGGCGCCTCGCCGTACCCCGTCTCGCCGGTGTCGGCGATCACCCGGACCACCACGTCCTCCACGGCGTCTACCGTGCGTAGAGCGGTCTTGAAGGGGTGGCGGAGGGGAAGGGAGATGCGGCCTGTCTGAATATCCTGAATGACCATGAGAATGCCCCCTGAAATGAAATTTTAAAGAAATCAAGTTTCACGTTTCGTCCGCTTCAAGAAAAAGGGAAACTTCAACTAGATAAATTGTACCATGTATCTACTCTATTGTAAAGAAAAAACATGGCGGAGGGCGGGCGTCCGGTGGCGGGAAAGAGAAAAACGGCGCTTCTGTTTGCAACTTGAAGATAAAAAAACTGCAAATCGAAAGAGCGGACGCCGTCGAAGGGGACATTTCACGGCCAGTCCCTCCGGCGCCGGCGATGAAAAGGGGGCTTTCTCCCGCTGGCGGCAATGTGATATACTGGAAAAAAGCGCGCCGGACGGCGGGCGGAGGGAGGAGAGGCACATGGCGAAGGGTGCGGGGCAGAAGCGCAAAACCCTGATCCTGGCCCGGGTGCTGCTGGAGCGGACGGACGAGGACCACACCATGACGGTGCCGGAGCTCATTACGGCTCTGGAGGCCGAAGGCGTGACGGCGGAGCGCAAAAGCGTCTATGACGACCTGGAGGCCCTGCGGGGGTTTGGGCTGGACGTACAGAGCCGGAAGGGGCGGGCCCCCGGGTGGTTCATCGGAGAGCGGCCCTTTCAGCTCCCGGAGCTCAAGCTGCTGGTGGACGCGGTGCAGTCGTGCAAATTCATCACCCGGCGCAAGAGCGACCAGCTCATCGGCAAGCTGGAGGGGCTCACCAGTGTGTGGCAGGCCAGGCAGCTTCAGCGGCAGGTCTATGTGGACCGGCGGGTCAAGACCATGAACGAGAGCGTATACTATTCCATCGACACCCTTCACGCCGCCCTGGCGGAGGGCAGAGGGGTGCGCTTCCGCTATTTTGAGTACAATGTCCGCAAAGAGAAGGTATTCCGCCGGGAGGGGGCCTGGTACGCCGTGTTTCCCCATGGCCTCATCTGGGACGACGAGAACTACTACCTGGTGGGCTATGACGAGGAGAAGGGCGGGGTGCGCCACTACCGGGTGGACAAGATGGCCGGGCTGGAGATCACGGACCGGACCGGCAAGGAGGGTGGAGGCCCCGGGGCGCTGGACGTGGCGGCCTATGCCGCCAAGCATTTCGGCATGTTCAGCGGCCGGGAAGGGCGGGTGCGCCTGCGGTGCGAGAACGGCCTGGTGGGGGTGGTGCTGGACCGGTTTGGACAGGAGAGTGTCCTGGTGCCAGACGGCAGGAACCACTTTACCGTCACGGTGGACGCGGTGGTGTCCCCCCAGTTCTTCGGCTGGCTCTTCGGCCTGGGGGATCGGGTGGAGCTCCTGGCTCCGGACTGGGCGGCGGCGGCCTTCCGGGCTCAACTGGACGCCGTAGGGGCAAATTATGGGGAAAAACAAAAAGATTAGGGGGAAAAGGTATTTTGTTTTAGTCCCAATTCACTTATGTGTTCCCGGCAGAAATCGCGCATAAATATACAATGCAATCAAAATAAGCAACCAAATCAATGAGAGATTGACAGAACGGTGGCCTCTTTTCCTTGCAATCTAATCTCAAAGCACTTTGATAAGAAAAAGTATAAATTTTTGTGCTGATGAAATGATCTCCGGCGATTTCACTGATGACCTTGACAAAAACAGCAAGATCAAGATAATATAAAACGCTGAACGGACGTGGCCTGGAAAATTTTGGAATCTACATAAGCGATCATATAACGACAGAGGAGGTAACTTACATGAGAAAATTGACAGCATTGCTTATGGCTGCGGCAATCGTTCTCGCAGGGGCATACTTTCTGACCACTTCCGGAGTCGATCGGGAATTTCCGATAAACGGTGATAATGTTTCCAATTTGAATACGGAAGAAATCATTCGTAAAATAGCTGATGCTGAAAATTTGGAAGATGGTTCTTTGTTGTGTGCTAATGTGGACAATTTTGACTTAATGTTTACATCTGATTTTGACTGGGCAAACGACGGTGCAATCCGATTTTTCTATACCGAAAGGGAAAAAACCTATAGCGCACAATTAAGAATGTTCCATGATGATAATAAGTATTTTATTACAGAGCGTACAGAGTGGGTTAAGCAGGAGCGTATTTTCAAACTTCAAGACTATTTAGAGGCGCTAAAATATATTCCGCAGGGAGAAGTGCGTCAACTCTCGCCAGATGCTGACGGTTATTCTATAGAACAGGTAGACTATGGTGTACCGAATGACTTCGACCGGGTTCTCACCTATAACCAAGCCGGAGCATCGAATTTAGACGGCTGGCTGATTCATTTGACAGTACAGCCTTTGCACGAAACGGCCGACGGTGCATACAACGGCTCCGGTGATGAGCTCATTCATCTATTCTATGACCATTCGGATTTCACGACAACTGATTGATGCCATGTCAATGGGTATAAAAGCGCAAGCGGTTCCACCCGATAAGGATGGAGCCTCTTTTTATGTCCCTAATGAATGAATATTCACTAAAAAATCCCACCAATACTTCGGGAACACATAAGGAAATTGGGAGTTGTTTTATGAGGTAGTGTGATAAAATCATAGGCCATGGGGGGATATGACATGGGCGCAGAGCAGCGACGGGAGCGGTATCTGCACAATTTGATGGCGGTGATCGGGGACTTTTTCGGCGGCTACGCCATCCTCAACCGCTGTGATATCCTGGGCTCGGCCCAGACGGCCAACCTGCTGAGCATGACGCTGAAGCTGTTGGGGGGACCTGCGGGAGGTGCTGATCCGCCTCGGCGCGGCTGCCCTCTACGCCTGCGCCATCGCCCTGTCGATCCTGGTGCCGGAGTACCTGGGCCGGGACCTGCAGCGCTTCAGCATTGCCTGCACTGCGGCTGTATCTATGCTGCTGGGTGTCCTGCCCGCGGAGATGGATCCTGTGCTGGGCCTCTACCCCATTTTCTTTGTCATGGCGCTGCAGTGGTGTGCCTTCAAGGGGTGCGGGAAATATGTCAGCTCCACCATCTTCTCCACCAACAATTACAGGCAGACCACCCAAGGGGTGACAAGGTATTGCATCACCAAGCGGCGGGAGGAACTGGAGCAGGCCAAATTTTTCGGGTTGACGCTGTGCTCGTTCCACCTGGGGGTGACGCTGTCCTATCCGGCGCACCTGAGACTGGGGGTCCGGAGCGCATGGCTCTGCCTGCCGCTGCTGGCGGCGGCGGGCGCGCTGGCCCGCCGGCGGCACGGGGCTGAACGGGCCGCGGCATGACCGCAAGGGAAGAAAAAGCACCGGGCACACCGCTCTTTACGGTGCGCCCGGTGTTTCTATATTTATATGTGGGAGTCGGGCGGGAAGTCCTCGCTGTCCGCCATCCGATAGCCCACGCCCACCTCTGTGAAGAGATAGATGGGCTCGTCGGGATTGGGCTCCAGCTTGCGGCGGATATTCGCCATATGGACCCGCAGGATCTTGTTGTCCGAGCTGGCTGCTGGTCCCCACAGCTCCCGCAGGATGTATTTATAGGTGAGGACCTGACCGGCGTGGGCCGCCAGCAGGGACACGATCCGAAATTCGTTGGGGGTGAGGCCCACGTCCCGGCCCGCCAGGAACACACGGTGCTTACGCATGTCCACGGTCAGCTCCCCCACATGGTAGCTGCCGGTGAGGGAGAGCTCGTCGTTCCCGGCGGGGGTCCTGGCGTGGCGGAGTGCGGTGCGGATACGGGCCAGCAGTTCCACGGTGCTGAAGGGCTTGGTGAGGTAGTCGTCGGCGCCCAGATCCAGGGCGCCGGCCTTGTCGTCCTCCGTGGTCCGGGCTGAAATGACGAGGATGGGGATGGAGGTCCATGACCGGATGGACCGGATGATCTCATTGCCGTCTATGTCCGGAAGTCCCAGATCCAGCAGGATGCACACCGGACAGTGGGAGGACACCAGCTCCAGGGCGCTTTTGCCGTCGTCGGCCAGGATCACGCTGTAGCCGTTGGCAATGAGGGTGGTGGAGAGAAATTTCCGGATGCCCTCGTCGTCCTCCACGATGAGGACCTTGTCTCTGACATTCATGATGGTTCTGTGCCTCCTCTTTTTGGGAGCCAAAAGGATAGGGTCGCGCCGCCGGAGGGGTTGTTCCGCGCCGACATCCCGCCGCCGTGGGCGGCCACGATGGACTGGCAGACCGACAGCCCGATGCCCATGTTCCGGCTGTCGTCCCTGGCCGTGCCGTCCTGCGCCGCATAGCTCCCGTCAAACAGATGGGGCAGGACGCCCTCGGCGATCCCCGCGCCGTTGTCCGACACGTGGAAGCAGACCCGGGAGGGCTCCTCGGCGATGTCGATATCGATTCGGGTGGCGCATTTCCCGTGAAACACCACGTTTTCCAGCAGGTTCAGCAGCACCTGTTCGATCAGGGTGGCCTCCATGGGGACCAGAAGGATGTCCTGGGGCTTATGGACCTGGATGGAGATACTGCCTCCGGTCTTGCGGAATTTGGTGATGGCGCTGCCCACGATCTCCTCCACCACCTCTTCCGTCAACTTGAGCTTGACCCCGTCCGCACTGAACTTGGTGACGGAGAGGATGTTCTCCGTCACGCGCACCAGCCACTGGGCATCCTTGTGGACCTCCAGGAGCAGGTCCCGGCGGGCGGTCTCATCCAGGTCCTGGGACTCCAACAGCGTGGAGGTGGCGCCCAGAATGGAGGAGAGGGGGGTGCGGATGTCATGGGAGACGGCCCGGAGCAGATTGGCGCGCATACTCTCGCTCTTGACCTCGTACATCAGCCGTTGCTGGTGCTTGACCTGTGTGGTGAGGGTGCTGATGATGACCGAGACCAGCAGCATAACGGTGAAGGTGAGGGGATAGCCGGACAGGGTCATATCAAAGACCCAGAAGGGATAGGTGAACATATAGTTGACACATACCACGCCGATCACCGAGGCGGCGATGCCGCAGACGTACCCGTCCGAGAAGCGGGAGATGGCGGCGACGCCCAGGATGAAGATGGGGACCGCAAAGGGGTTGTTGTCGTCGTGCAGATGGGAAAGGGCATAGCAGACCACGATACACAGCGACAGGATGGAGAGCAGAATGGCCGTGTTCCTGCACACGGAAGAACGGATCAAAGACTTCACATGGTATCACCGCCCGAAGGAAAGAGTGGGGAGAGCTCCGCCGCTCCAGTATAGCACAGTCTGCCCAAAAGAGAAATACGGGGCGGCCGGGCGGAGAGAAAAGCTTTCCGGAAAATTAGCGGACGGAGGTGCTATAATTTCAGAAAAGAGCCGCAGACCGACGGAGCGACCCGTCAAAATCGACCGCGGCGGAGAGGAGCATTTCATGCACAGCAAAGCGTATCTGGAGGCCAAGAAAGAGTTTGTGAACTGTATCGTGATGTCGCCGATCTGCCTCGGCGTGTCCCTGTTCCTCGCGTTTACGGAGTGGTATCCGATCATGAAGCGGGAACGTCTGAAGGAGGTCCAGGGCGAGCAGGAGGCCATGGCGGCCTGACCGGCCCGCGGCGGGATTAAAAGCGCTCCCCCCGGCGGATGGGACGGAGCAAGGATAGAAGAAGGAAAAAACGTACCGGCGCGGCATCTGCCGCGCCGGTACGTTTTCGTTTCTGGAGACAAAATGTACGGCCCATGTTTCCCGGCATACGCGCTATTTGAGCATGGCGCCGGAGATGACCATCTGCTGGACCTGCGAGGAGCCCTCATAGATAGAGGCGATGCGGACATCCCGGTAGAGCCGTTCAATCTCATACTCGCGGGAGTAGCCGTAGCCGCCGTGGAGCTGAAGGGACTGGTTGACAATGGAGACGGCGGCCTCGGCGGCAAAGTACTTGGCCATGGAGGCGGCCTTGTCCGCCGGCCGCCCGTTGTCCATGAGCCAGGCGGCGTGATATACCAGGCCGCGGGCGGCGTTGAGCCGGGTCTCCATATCGGCCAGCATAAAGGCGACGGCCTGGTTTTTGCACAGGGGGCGGCCGAACTGGACCCGGTTCTTGGTGTGGGACACCGCTAGGTCAACGGCCTCCTGGGCGATGCCCAGGGACATGGCGGCCACGCCGACGCGGCCCACGGACAGGGTCTTCATGGCGTTGAGAAAGCCCATGTCCACCTCGCCGATGACACAGTCGGCGCCCACGCGCACGTCCTCCAGCACGATGTCGCTCACCGGGACGCCCCGCTGCCCCATCTTCTCCTCGTGCTTGCCGCAGGAGACGCCGGGCAGGGACATATCCACCACGAAGGCGGTGATGCCCTTGGCCCCCTTGTCGGGGCTGGTCTTGGCGTAGAGAATGGCCTGACTGGCCATGGGGGCGAAGGTGATGAAGCATTTGCGGCCGTTGAGGAGATAGCTGTCCCCGTCCCGTTCGGCCCGGGTGGTCAGGCTGGCCGCGTCGCTGCCGGCGTTGGGCTCGGTGAGGCCGAAGGCGATGAATCGCTCCCCGGCGGCCACCCCGGGCAGGTACGCCTGCTTCTGGGCCTCGGTGCCGGAGAGGACGATGGGGGCGGTGGCCAGGGAGTTGGCCGAGGAGAGAAAGAGGGTGGCGGTGACCGACTTCCGGGCCAGTTCCTCCATGGCGCAGACGTAGCTGCGCATATCCAGGCCCAGGCCGCCGTATGCCTCGGGGATTTTCAGGCCCAGAAAGCCCAACTCGGCCATCTGCTTCACCACGTCCAGGGGAAAGGCGTCGGTCCTGTCCACCTCGGCGGCGATGGGGGAGAGAGTCCTGTCGGCAAAGTCACGGGCCATCTCGCGGATGCTCTCGTGATCCTCGTTGAAAAAGGGGGATGCGCTCATATGCTGTCTACCTCCGAAATCCTAAGTGATGGGCGGGGCCGCGGTTACATGTGCCCTTTTTCGCTGGAAATGAGGAACACCAGCCGTTCCTCGGCCACCTGCTCGTCGTTCTGGTTGTAGACGAACACGTGGAACGTGACCAGACCCCGGCCGGGCGTTTTGGTGGGGCGCTTCTCCACCGGGATGAATTTGCAGTAGATGGTGTCCTCAAAGCGGACCGGCTCCTGATAGCTGATCTGCATGTCCAGCAGGGCCACGGTGGTGCCCTCGAACATCAGGGTCTGTGTCAGAAGGCCGGTGCTGACGATGAAGGTGACGTTGCCGTAGGCGATACGGGAGCCGTAGATGGTGCCTTTGCCGTAGACGTCGTTGGTGTGGGTGGCGCTCCAGTCGCCGGAGAGACCGGCGAAATTTACGATGTCGGCCTCCGTGATGGTGCGCGCGCCGGTGATATATTCCTCGCCCAGCTCCCACTGGTCGTAAGTCCTGCCGCGGAACTCGTAATCTCTGATTCCCATAGGGCTTGCTCCTCCTTAAAGCCTGTAAAGACAGGCGCTTATTCCATGTGGTCCCGGTCCGTGGCCATCAGGATGACCCAGGTCCCGTCCATGACCATCTCGTCCCGCTGATTGAACACGCAGATGCGGTAGGTGATGATGCCGCGGCCCGGCTTTTTGGACAGCCGCTTGGCGGTGGGGGTCATGGTGAGGCAGATGGTGTCGCCCACATAGACGGGCCGGAGGAAGCGCATCTGCTGGTCCAGAAGGCCGATATAGCTCCCATCCACCCACAGAGTCTGGCAGTCCAGGCCGTTTGCGATGATGAACGTGAGTCCGCCCGGCACGATGGGGCGGCCGTACACGGTGTTTTCCGCGTAGAGCGCGTTGGTGTAGAGGGGGCTGTAGTCCCCGGAGAGGGAGCAGTAGCGGGCTACGTCGGCCTCGCAGATGGTGCGTGCGCCGGTGGTGTATGCCCGGTTGAGCTCCCATTCGTCATAGAGCATGCCCTTGAAATCATAATGAAGAACGCCCATAGTCTTGGTTCACTCCAATCATCCATGTTTCCCCCGGCGGGGGAGAAGGGGTCAGCGGATCACGCCTTCGTTTCTGAGCCGCTCCCGCTCGGCGTCGGTGTAGCCCAGGCCGGAGAGAATGGCGTCGGTGTGCTCGCCCAGGTGGGGGGGCATGGAACGGATCCGGCCGGGGGTCCGGCTCATCTTCACGGGGATACCCTTATCCTTATACTTGCCCATACCCTCGTACTCCATATCCACCACCATCTCCCGGAAGAGGACCTGCTCGTCCTGCATGACCTCGCTGATCTTCAGAACAGGGGCGTAGAGCTGGCCGTATTCGGTAAAGATCGCCTCGATCTCCTTCCGGGTGCGCTGGGAGGCCCAGTCCTGAATGATGTCGTGGAGCTCTCCGATGTGCGCCCAGCGCTGGGCGGAGGTCTTGTAGGCAGGGTCCTCGCCCAGGTCGGGGCGACCGATGGCTTGGGCAAAGCGGCTCCAGTCCCGGGGGGTGGAGTTGCCCAACTGGCAGTAGCCGTCCTTGGCCTCGAAGAGATCGTAGGGGTAGTCGGACAGGTCCCGGTTGCCGATCCGCTCCGGCTCCTGGCCCATCAGGGAGCACTGGACGAAGCAGTGCTGGAGCAGGGCCACCAGGGAGTCCACCATGGATACGTCGATGTACTGGCCCTGGCCGGTGCGCTCCCGGTGGTAGAGGGCGTACAGGATGCCCTGGGTGAGGAACATGCCGGCCACACTGTCGCCGAAGGCCACGCCGGAGGCGGTGGGTTTGCCCTCCGGCGCGGGCCAGCCGGTGACGTACATGAGGCCGCTGAGGGCCTCGGCCAGGTTGGAATAAGCGCCGCGGGTGGCGTAGGGTCCGGTCTGCCCGTAGCCGGAGAGGGAGGCCATGATGATGTCGGGCTTGACGGCGCGCATGGCCTCGTAGTCGATGCCCAGCTTACGGGTCACGCCGGGGCGGAAATTTTCCACCACGATGTCGGCGTCCTTGACCAGCTCAAAGAGGATCCGCTTGCCCTCCGGGCTCTTCAGGTTGAGGGCCACGCTCTTTTTGTTCCGGTTCATGTACAGGAAATGGATACCCTGTCCGTTGACGGAGGGGTTCCAGCTCCGGGAGCCGTCGCCCCCGGCCGTATTTTCGATTTTGATGACCTCCGCGCCGAAGTCTGCCAACTGCATGGTGGCGATGGGGGCGGAGTAGGCGGTGCTCAGATCGACGACCTTGATGCCTTCCAGGACCTGCATAGGTAAAGCTTGGGAGCGTGAATCAAATGGAAAACCAGGACCGGGCCATGCGCTATGCCCGGCAAATCGCGCGCATGATCCAGGTGGACACGGTGCGGCGGCCCGGAGCGGACAAGGAGAACTTCGACCGCCTCCACGCCGTGATGGCGGAGCTCTTCCCCTGTGTGTTCGAGGGCTGCCGCCGGTGGGAATTTGAGAGCAGCCTGCTCTTCTGCTGGCCCGGGAAGACCCGGAGGGCCCTGGTGCTCATGAGCCACCAGGATGTGGTGGAGGCGTCCGGCGCATGGAAATATCCCCCCTTCTCCGGCACCATCGCCGAGGGGAAGTTGTGGGGCCGGGGGGCCCTGGACGTGAAGGGCAACCTCCACGACATCTTCCAGGCGGTGGAGGAGCTCATGGAGGCGGGGTACACCCCCGAGTGGGACGTGTACATCGCCGCCAGCCATGAGGAGGAGACCGGCGGCAATACCCTCATCGTGGACTTCCTGCGGGAGCAGGGGATCGTCCCCGAGATGTTGGTGGACGAGGGCTCGTCCATCCAGCCCTGCCCGGTGCCGGGCTTCGACGGCCACGCGGCCATGGTGTCGGTGGCGGAAAAGGGTTATATCGACGTCAAGTGTGTGGCCCGGGGGCCCGGCGGCCACGCCAGCATCCCCGGCAAGGGGACGCCGCTGCCCCGCCTGGGCGCCTTCATGTGCGAGGTGGAGAACACCGATTTGTTCCCCGTCCGCCTCAGCAGCGCCAGCGCCGAGATGTACCGCCGCATGGCGGCCCTCTCCGCCGACGAGGGGGAGCGGGCCTACCTGACCGCCATCGCCGAGGAGCGCCCCGGCTGGCAGGAGAGCCTGGGGGAGCGGCAGAAGGAGATGCTGGGCACCACCATCGCCTTCACCATGGCCGGTGGCTCCCAGGCCGCCAACGTCATCCCCCAGGAGGCCTATGTGATCTGCAACATCCGCGTGGCCCCCGGCGAGACGGTGGCCGGAGCGGTGGCGGCCCTGCAGGCGGTGGCGGACCGGCATCAGGTGGAGCTGGAGGTCCTCCGCTCCAACGAGCCCAGCCCCGTCACCGACCCCAGGGGAGAGGCCTTCGTCCGGGTGGAGCGGGCCATCCAGGCCGCATGGCCCGGCACCGAGGTGCTGCCCTTCCTGCTCTCCGGCGGTACAGACACCAAGCATTTCGTGAGCCTGTGCCCCAACTGTCTGCGCTTTACCGCCTATCGGATCAGCGCGGATCAGCAGGTCCGGTGCCACGCCATCGACGAGAACATCGACCTGGACACCATCCCCAACGGGGTGGACTTCTTCAAGAACCTGATCCAGGGGCTGTAAGGAGGGCGAGAACGGCATGGAAGCAAACGAGGGGCGCTGGGATCTGAGCGCCCTGTACAACGGATTTGACGACCCGGCCTTTGAGGCGGACATCGCCCGCCTGGACGGGATGATGGAGGCATACCGGCAGCAGGTTCGGAGTCTGGACGGCCTGGACGCGGCGGCGCTGGCCGACCTGCTGGGCCGGGAGGAAGCGATGTGGGTGGTGGGCGCCGACCTGCAGAAGTTCACCGACATGCGCCGGGAGGCCGACGCCGGGGACAGCCAGGCGGTGAGCGCCATGGGGCGGCTGAAAAAGCTGTTCGGCAGCGTGGCGGGGGAGGCCGCTCTGGTGCGCCGCTGGATGGGAGGGCTCGTCCTCACCGAGGCGGACTATGCCGCCCACCCCATCCTGGCGGACTACCGCTTCTTCATCGGCGAGGAGGCGGAAAAGGGCCGGCACATGCTGGATACCTCCGCCGAGGAGCTCCTGGGCCGGATGCAGGGTTGCGCGGGCGGCGCCTGGACCGACCTGCGGGGCTACCTTACCTCCTTCGCCCACGCGCCCATGAACGGAAAAGAATACACGCTGACCCAGCTCCGGGGCTTCATCCACAGCCCGGACAAGGCCCTGCGCAAGGCCGCCTTCGAGGCGGAGCTCGCCTGCTCCAAGAGCATCGAGGGGGGGATGGCCTTCGCCCTCAACGGCGTCAAGGAGCACATGAACCTGATGGCCGAGCTGCGGGGCTACGGCGACGTGATGACCATGACCATGGCCCAGTGCCGCATGCAGCCGGAAACCCTCAAGGCGCTGTGGGGCGCGGTGGAGGACGCCCTCCCCAAATTCCACGCCTATCTCTGCAGGAAGGCCAGGGTGCTCGGCTATGAAAAGGGCCTTCCCTGGTACGAGCTGTGCGCCGGCCTGGGGGAGAGCGGGCAGCGCTTCGACACCGAGGGGGCGCGGGCCTACCTGGTGGAGCTGCTGGGCGCTTTCGCCCCCGATCTGGGCGAGATGGTGGACCGGGCCTTCCGGGAGCACTGGATCGACTTCTATCCCCGGCCGGGGAAGAGCGGCGGCGCCTTCTGCCGGAATCTCTCCAATCAGAAGCAGAGCCGGGTGCTGACCAACTTTGAGGGTAATCTGGACGGAGTGGTGACCATTGCCCACGAGCTGGGACATGCCTACCACGGGCACCTCATCCAGGACCACCGGCCCCTGAACCGGACCTATACCATGCCCGTGGCCGAGACGGCCTCTAACTTCAACGAGACCCTGGTCATGAACGCGGCCATTGCTCGGGCCCGGGGACAGGAGAAGCTGGCGCTGCTGGAGCAGCGGCTCCAGGACTACACCCAGGTCATCTGCGACATCTACTCCCGCTTCCTCTTCGAGAGGGAGGTGTTCGAGGAGCGCAAGGGAGGCTTCCTCTTCCCGGAGCGGCTGTGCCGGATCATGGCCGAGACCCAAAAAACGGCCTACGGCCCCGGGCTGGACCCCGCGTGCCTCCATCCCTATATGTGGGTCAACAAGGTCCACTACTATTACACCACATTGAGCTTCTACAACTTCCCCTACGCCTTCGGCGCCCTGCTGGCCACCGGGCTCTATGCCCGCTACCAGAAGGAGGGGGCGCCCTTCGTCGAGAAGTACCGCGCCTTCCTGCGCTCCACTACGGTGTCCACCGTGGAGGAGGCTGCAGCGGTGGCCGGCATCGACGTGACCCAAAAGGCGTTCTGGGCGGAGAGCCTGGCCATGGTGGCCGGACAGATCGACGAGTTCCTCCTCATGACGGAGGACGCCTGAAAAAGCCCGGCGGGGCCGGAAAGAGAGGAGTGCAGCCTGATGCGCGATATGGCCCGGGAGAACGGGGAGCAGTTCGCGCTGCTGCCCTATAAGGAGGAGATCGGCACCCTCGCCCAGTCCCTGAAGGGGGTCCTGGGCGCAGACGTCATCGTGGTGGACAAGTACCTCAACCGGATCGTGAACACCTTCCACTACCGGTACAACTCCGCCGACATCAGGATTAACTCTGTGGTGGGGAACATCGTTACCACCCAGAAGCTGCAGATGATCTATGACCGAAAGTACTTCACCGACTGTGTGAACTGTCCGGACTACACCACCTGTGAGCTGGGCGGTGTGTTCGGCACCCCCATCATGTGCGGCGGGGAGTGCATCGGCGCCATCGCCCTGCTGGTGGAGCCCAACCAGGTGGTGTCCTTCCAGCAGAAGCAGACGCCGGTCATCGATTTCCTCCAGCAGATTTCGATTCTGATCTCCGAGATGGTGCGCAGCGCCTCCAACAGCCGCCTGCTCCAGGCTGTCCGGACCAAGTTTCGGGTGGTGCTGGACAGCGTCAATGAGGCTGCGGCCATCACCGATTCCTCCGGCGTGGTCTTTTTCGCCAACCGATATTTTATGGATTTCTTCTCCGACGGACAGGCCGTGGTGGGCAGCCGCATCGACGAGATCTTTACCCGCTGGAAGCTCCAGGCCCCTCCGGAGGGGGAGAAGCGCAGCCTCATCGACAACTCTTTCTACAAGAAGGGGCCGGAGGTGCTCCACCTCCGGGGCATCCAGAGCATGGCGGTCGGAGAGGAGGGCCCCCTTTTCCTCTACATCTTCGACAAGGTGGATGCCCTCCCGTTCCTCCGCTACCAGACCCAGAGCACCTATTCCCCCGAGCTGGTGGACCAGTTCTTCGGCAGGAGCCCCGCCATGGAGCGGGCCAAGCTGAACACCCAGCGGGCCATGCGCAACCAGCTCTCCATCCTGGTGGAGTGCCCGGACCGCAGGCAGGCCGACGCGCTGGCAAGGCTCCTGTTCATGCGCTCTATCCAGGACAATTACCAGATCGTCAAGGTGGACTGCTCCGAGGACGAGCGTATTTTGGAGACGGTGCTGCTGGACCGGGAGGAGGGCTCCCCGGGCGTCCTCTTCCTCAGCCAGGAGAGCGTGGTGTACCTCTATGGCATCGACCACCTGCCCATGTACCTGCAAAACAAGCTGGCAAAATCCCTGCGGGGGAGCTGGGACGACGAGGCGCCCGCCCATGTGAGGGTCATCGCCACCAGCGGCCGGAACCTGTACGCGCAGGTGAAGAAGGACCGCTTCTCCATGGAGCTCTACAACATGATCTCCCGGAACAAGATCTCTATCCCGCAGGTGAGCGGGGTGCCTGAGGACATCCGCTTCTACTTTGAGAAGTACCTGGAGCGCTACTGCGGCATCTACGGACAGCCGCCCATCCGGGTGGGCGGGGAGGCATGGAGCTTTCTGGAGCGGCGGCGCTGGGAGGGCGGTGTCCAGGAGATCCGGGAGACCGCCGAGCGCATCGTCATCCGGGCGGAGGGGGAGGAACTGGGTCTGGAGGAGCTGGCCGCCTTCTTCCCGGAGGAGAGCCTCCGGCCCCAGAACAGGGGCATCGTGGAGGACAGCATCGAGTCCCAGCTGCGCAGGCTGCTGGGCGCGGGCATGACCAAGGAAAAGATCGCGGAGGAGATGGGCGTCAGCCGCGCCACGCTCTACCGCTGGATCGAAAAATTCAAACTCAACGAATCGGCATTACGAGAAAGGGAGTCAGCAGGATGATGACAGGAACACAGCGCATCAAAGCCTTACTGGATGGGAGCCCCATCGACCGCACCCCCATCGGCGGGTGGTACCACATGCCTCTGGTGGACCGCAATGTGACGGATTTCACCCGGGAGCTCATCGCCTCCACCGACCTGAACAAGTGGGATTTTATCAAGATCATGACCAACGGCCACTTCTACACCGAGGCCTACGGCGGTGACATTGCGTTCTCCAAAGTCAACACCATGTGGAGCGGCACCATCAAACGCTACCCCATCCGCTCCGCCGCCGATGCCCGGAACCTGCCCGTGCTGGGCATCGACAACCCCGTGTGGCAGCGGGAGCTGAAGATCCTGCGGAACCTGAAGGACTACTACCAGGACCGCCTGCCCATCGTGGCCACCATCTTCAATCCCCTCACCGCCGTCCAGGAGTGCGCCGGATGCCTGGACCCCGTGCCCATGCTCCATCTGATGGCCGAGGACCCCGACGCCCTGCACAAGGCCCTGGAGGCCATGACCCAGACCAACTTCATCTACCTCGACGCCCTCTTTGCCGAGGGGATCGACGGCATCTTCCTGGCCAATCAGTACTCCATGTCCCACCTCCTCACCGACGCCCAGTATGAGGAGTTCTGCCAGCCTTATGAGGCCCGCATCCTGGAGCACTGCAAAGGGCACACCTGGTTCAACATGGCCCACATCCACGGCTCGCGGAACCTGCGCATGGACCGCTACCTCTCTTACAGCGACGACCTGCTTCAGGCCCTCAACTGGGAGTGCTGTCCCGTGGGCGTGCCGGCGGAAGAGGTCACCACCATCGCCGACGTGCGCGCCAAGACCGACAAGATCATCATCGCCGGCTTTGATCAGGACCACGACTTCATCACTCCCAAAAACGACCGCGAGGCGGTGAAGGCCGTTCTCAAGCGGCGCTTCTTGGAGGCGGAAAAGGAGAACGGTTCCAACCGCTTCATCTTCGCGCCCGGCTGCTGTCTGGCCCACGGCGGCTCTTATCTCAATGCGCTCATCTATGAAGTGGCGGAGGAACTGGGCCAGAGCAAATAAACCGATTACAGGAAAGGAATGGAATTGCAATGGAGCAACTCAATTACGCCCAGGTCAGGGATATGCTCCTCTACGTGGCGGAGCAGATCATCGACAGCAAGGCCCTCCTGACGGAGGTGGACAGCCAGATCGGCGACGGCGATCACGGCATCGGCATGGAGCGGGGCATGAAGAAGGCCAAGGAAAAGCTGCTGAGCATGGAGAGCGGCTCCAATGTCTATGCCCTGTTCCAGGAGATGGGCAAGACCATGCTCATGAGCATGGGCGGCGCCTCCGGCGTGATCTTCGGCACCATGTTCATGGGCGGGGCCAAGGGAAAGCCCGAGCGCAGCAGTCTCGACGGCGCGGCCCTCATCGAGCTTTTGGAGGGGAGCCTGGCCCAGATCAAGGAGCGGGGCAAGGCGCAGGTGGGCGACAAGACCATGGTGGACGCCCTGGAGCCAGCCGTGGAGCGGATGAAGTCCTGCGCCGGGACCAGCGACCTGGGCGAGATGCTCTCCCAGGCGGCCGAGGCGGCCCGGGAGGGCATGGAGGCCACCAAGAATTATCAGGCCAAGTATGGAAGGGCCAAATCCCTGATGGAGCGCGCGCTGGGCCACCCGGACGCCGGCGCCACCTCCACCTGGATCATCTTCCGTTCTATGGCCGAATACGTACAGAAGCTGTGAGGTGAGGGATATGCCGAAAAAAATCATGAATCTGCCCGAGGACTGCGTCAGCGAGGCCATGGAGGGCTTCCTGGCCGCCAACAAAGACTATGTACAGGTGGAGGGTGCCTCCGCCATCCGGGTCCGCAACCTCAAGGACAAACCCGCCATGATCGTGGGCGGCGGCAGCGGCCATGAGCCCATGTTCGGCTATTTTGTGGGAGAAAATCTGGCCGACGCCTCCGTGGCCGGCAGCGTGTTCACCTCCCCCGACCCCGGCAGCATCCTTCAGGCCGCCCAGGCCGTGGACCGGGGCAAGGGTATCCTCTTCGTCTACGGCAACTATTCCGGCGACAACATGAACTTTGACATCGCAGGTGAGATGCTGGGCGATATGGATATCCCGGTAAAGACCGTGCGGGTGTGGGACGACGTGGCCTCCGCGTCCAAGGAGAACTACCTGGACCGCCGGGGCATCGCCGGCAACGTGCTGGTCATCAAGATCGCCGGCGCCGCCACCGCCTCGGGGCTGGACCTGGAGGAGGCCTACCGGGTGGCCTGCAAGGCCCGGGACAACGTGTACAGCATCGGCGTGGGCCTCTCCGGCGCCACTATCCCCGGCGAGGATAAGCCTATCTTTACCCTGGCCGACGACGAGATGGAGTACGGCTTGGGCATCCACGGCGAGCCGGGCGTCCGCCGGGTGAAGCTCCAGACCGCGGACGAGATTGTGGAGGAGCTGGTGGAGAAGATCCTGGAGGACTCCGGCATCCAGGCCGGGGACACCGTGTGCACCCTGGTCAACGGCCTGGGCGCCACCCCCCCGCTGGAGCTGTACGTCATGAACCGCAAGCTGGCTCGGCTCCTCCAGGAGAAGGGCATTCAGGTCCACGATATGGACGTGGGCACCTACGTCACCTCCCTGGAGATGGCGGGAGCCTCCGTCACCATCCTGAAGCTGGACGACGAACTGAAGAACTATTACGATATGCCCTGCCGCTCCCCCTACTACAAGAAGGGCTGAGGGGCGCGGGGGCAAAGGAGAGATTCCGCCATGACCATCGTAGTGGGCTGCGACAACGCGGCCGTCGAGTTAAAGAACACCCTGATCGCCTGCCTGAAGGAGCAGGGGGTCACGGTGGAGGACGAGGGGTGCATGGACGCCTCCGACCCCACCGTCTACCCCCTTGTGGCCAAGCGGGTGTGTGAGAACATCATCCGCAGCGGCTACGCCAAGCGGGGGGTGCTGGTGTGCGGCACCGGCATCGGCATGTGCATCACCGCCAACAAGTTCCCCGGCATCCGGGCCGCGGTGGGCCACGACTGTTTCTCCGCCGAGCGGTCCATCCTCTCCAACAACGGCAATGTCCTCTGCTTCGGCGCCCGGGTCATCGGGCCGGAGCTGGCCAAGAAGATCCTCAGGGAGTGGATCACCCTGGAGTTTCAGGACGGCTCCTCCACCCCCAAGGTACAGGCCATTCTCGACATCGAGCGCGAGAACATGAAGTGAGCGGGTGACGCAGGTGAAAGGGAAAAAGGTCTACCTGGGCACCAACACCAAGATGTACAAGGGCGTGGCCGACACGGCGTCCTACCTGGAGGAACTCTGCCGCCTGACCGGCGACCTGAGCCGGGAGGCGCTGGAGCTCTTCGTCATCCCATCCTTCACCGCCCTGGAATCCGCCCGGCGCTGCGCGCCGAGGGAGCTGGTACGGCTGGGCGGACAGAATATGGGCTGGGCCGGGGAGGGCCCCTACACCGGCGAGATCTCCCCCAAAATGCTGCTGGAGGTGGGGGCCGACATCGCCGAGCTGGGTCACTCCGAGCGCAGGCATGTGCTGGGGGAGACGGACGAGATGGTGAACCGCAAGGTCCTGTGCGCGGCGGAATACGGGCTCACCGCCCTGCTGTGCATCGGAGAGACCGCGGAGGAGAAGGCGCGTGGACTGGCCGACGAGGTGCTCCGCACCCAGCTCAAGGCGGGGCTCTACGGCCTGGGCGCCGGGGGCGCGGAGCGGCTCTGGGTGGCCTATGAGCCCGTCTGGGCCATCGGAGAGCACGGCGTGCCCGCCACCAAGGAGTACGCCGAAGCGCGCCACGACACCATCCGGCGCACCCTGACGGAGCTCTACGGCGAGCAGGCGGGTCAGGCGGTGCCCCTCCTCTACGGGGGGAGCGTCAACCCGGACAACGCCGTGGGTCTGATCCGGATGGAGAACATCGACGGGCTGTTCATCGGGCGCAGCGCCTGGGACGCCCGGAAATTCAACGCCATCATCCGGGATGTGCTGGCCGCCGCAGACGGCTGAGCCAAACAAGAGAGAAGAGAGAAGCGCGTGTGAAAGGCCCGCGGCCTCCCCGCATCGGGGAGACCGCGGGCCTTCGTGTGCCATAAGAGGAAGGCGTCAAAAAGTGTTCAGGCGGCGGTAGAGCTTGCTGCGGGAGATCCCCAGCAGTTCGGCCGCCTTCTTTTTGTTCCCGTGGGCCCGCACCAGGGCGTCCACGATCTGTTGCCGCTCGATCCGGCTGGCCTCACTGACCACATCCGGCGCGGAGGCGGCCTCCGGAACGGGGACCGGATGGGTGGAGGACCCGGCCGCCGCCCCGGAGGGAGAGACAGGGGGCCGGCCGGGCACGCCCCGGATCAGGCGGGAGATATCCTGCTCCCGGATAAAATCCCCGTCGCTGAGGACCACCGACTGCTCCACCACATTGCGGAGCTGACGCACATTCCCGGGCCAGTCGTAACGCTCCATCAGGGAGAGCGCACCGGGCGCGAGACACTTGTGAGAGTGATATTTCTGGTTGAGTTTGTGGAGGAAGAAGTCCGCCAGCAGCGGTACGTCTCCCGTCCGCTCCCGCAGCGGCGGGATGCGAAGCTGGATGACCTCCAGGCGGTAATACAGGTCCTCCCGGAAGAGCCCTTGCTCCACCATGGACGGGATGTCCCGGTTGGTGGCCGAGATGATGCGGATATCCAGATGGGTGGGCTCGGTGCCACCCACCCGGATGATCTCCTGATTCTCCAGCACCCGCAGCAGCTTGACCTGGAGCTCCAGGGGGATGTCCCCCACCTCGTCCAAAAAGACCGTACCGCCGTTGGCGGCCTCGAAAAGGCCCGTTTTTCCCTTCCGCATGGAGCCGGTGAAGGCCCCCTCCACATAGCCGAAGAGCTCCGACTCCAGCAGGGAAGGGGACATCATGGGAATGCACACCGGCACAAAGGGCTTACCGGAACGGGCGCTGCGCTCATGGATGTGCCGGGCCATCAGGTCCTTGCCCACGCCGGATTCCCCCGTGAGCATCACCGCCGTGTCCGCCTTGGCCACTCGGTCCGCCGTCACGATGCTCCGCCGCATGGCCTCGCTCTGGTAGATGGTCTGGGGGCCGGACCGAAGCCGGTTCTTCAGCTCGGCCACCTCTCCCCGGTAGTAGGCCACCTGATGGCGGAGAAGCTCCACCTCGTGGTCGATGCTGGCGGGCTTGAGGGAGTGACACAGGGCATACTCCACCTCGCCCTGCTCATTGCGGAGCAGCTTGGTCTCGGTGTAGACGGGAAAGCCGTCCTTGGACTCCGAGAGCTCCCCGCAGTCCTTCCCCTCCGCCAGCGCCTTCAGGCTGGGAGAGCGGTCGTAGTACTTCTCCGCCACCAGGTCATAGGCGCTCTTGTGCCTCAGGTCCTCCGCCTCCAGGCCCATATCGGTCAGAAAGGCATCGGAGGCGAAGATAAAGTTCCCGTCCGCGTCGATGAGCATGATGGGGGCCAGACGCCCCACCTCCAGCAGGATCTTTTGATAAAACCGTGCCTTTTCCTCTGCGCCCAGCCTGAAAAATTCCACGCCGCCTGCCCCCTTTGTCCTATGTCCAAACCGCAGTCCGGCTGTTCCAGTCCATTATGACATGTCAGGAGGGAAAAAATCAACCGCTCCACCACGTCGGCCTGTCCACGTGTTTCAATATGTGTCAAAAGTGTCCTGTTCTGTGCCGGATGGGGTGAGACAAAGCAAAAAAAGACCTTGCCGGCCGGGCGCCTCCGGCCTGGAACACATTCGGACACGGCGGCGGATACCCGGACACATCAGAACACGGAAATCTCCTTTATTTTGGGAAAACAGGGGGAGAACAGCGCCGAAAACAAAAAGAAAATCGGCGATCTGCACAAATTTCGAGTTGGCATGAACCTTGCATGATAGCAGGTGTGACGCAACCGGACCGGAAGGTTCGGACAGATCCAATTTCTAGGAGGAGGGTATTCCTATGAGCAATCATCTGGAGGGAATCCGGGTCGTGGAGCTGGGCACCCATGTGGCCGTGCCCAAGGCGGCCCGGATCATGGCGGACTGGGGCGCGGAGGTCATCAAGGTGGAGCCCCCCAAGGGGGAGCCCTGGCGCTATGTGGGGCCCGGCTACGAGATGCCGGCCGGGCCGGACAACAATCCCATCTTCGAGGTGGAAAACATCAACAAAAAGAGTGTGGCCCTGAATTTGAAAACCCCCGAGGGCCAGGCCGCCATGAAGACACTCATCCGGAGCGCCGACGTATTCATTACCAACACCCGCACCAAGGCCCTGGAGAAGCTGGGGCTGAGCTATGAGGCTCTCCGGGAGGAGTGCCCGGGCCTCATCTATGTCCACTTCGGCGCCTTCGGTCAGAAGGGGCCGGAAAAGGACTTCCCCGGCTTTGACATCGCCTCCTTCTGGGCCAAGAGCGGCACCCTGGTGGAGTGGACCCTGGCCGACGACAAGCCCTTCAAGCCCCAGCCCGGCTTTGGCGACGGCGCCTGCGGCGCCATCATGCTGGACGGTATCCTGGCGGCCCTCATCAAGCGGGGACGCACCGGCAGGGGCGAGCACATCCAGACCTCCCTTTACTCCGCCGCCCTGTGGTACAACAGCATCGGTCTCATCTGCGGTCAGCCCCGGTACGGGCTGAAATTCCCCAAGGAGATCCACACCGACCCCCTGGTGCCCCCCTACAAGAGCAAGGACGGCTACTGGGTGATGGCATCCAGCCCCTCCTGGAGCGATCTCTATCCCAAGGTGTTCCGGCTCATCGGCCTGGAGTCCTACATCGGCGATCCCATGCTCCACGAGCGGGATGCCGCCCGGGCCAATTACCACAAGGTCTGCGCCCTCATCGCAGAGGCCTGGGGCAGGATGACCGCAGACGAATTGATGAGCGCCTTCTCCCAAAACGGCATCGTCTGTTCCCGGCTGCTGGGGCCCAACGAGCTCTATGACGACGAGCAGGCCTGGGCCAACGACTACCTCACCCGGGTCACGCTGGAGAACGGCGACGACCTGGTGGTGCCCCGGGTGCCCGTCCAGTTCGGTGATGAGGAGCCCCCCGCTCAGCGCATCGCCCCCGCCCTGGGCGCGGACACCGAAGAGGTCCTGACCGGCCTGGGTTACACCCGGGAGCAGATTGCCGCCCTGAAATGACACCCGCGGCCGGCCCCTCCGGGCGCCGGTCCCAATAAAATGTAGAGAGAGGGATTTTTGTGACGGGTATTCCTGCGGTATTGATTTTGCTGGTCTGCGTCATCATCTTTATCTATCTGTGTTATCAGGGGTTCCCCCCAACGGTGATGGCGCCCATTATGGCCATGGTGGTCCTGCTGACCGCCGGTATGGATGTGTACGACGGCATGACCGGCGCCTATATGACCGGCGCCACCAATTTCATCAAGAATTATTTCCTCATGTTCCTCACCGGCGCTGTCTTTGCCAATCTGATGGCAGCCAGCGGCGCGGCCCGTTCCATCGGACTGGCCCTGGCCAAGCTGGCCAAAAAGTTTCCCGGCCATGAGACCTACGCCGCTCTGTGGTGCTGCGTGCTGGTGGGCGTGGTCATCACTTACGGAGGCGTGATGATCTTTGTGGCCTTCTTCACCATCATTGCCATCGTCAAGGAGATGTATGAGGAGCTGAACGTGCCGTGGAAGATGTACACTGTGGGCGCCTTCGGCACCGCCGCCCTGTCCATGACCATGATCCCCGGCTCCCCCTCCGCCAACAACGCCGTGGCCGCCGGCTGGTTGGGCACCAACGCGATGTCCGGACCTGTGCTGGGACTGTTCGCCGTGGTCCTTTCCATCCTTTTCGGCCATGTCTATTTCACCATCCAGGTCAGGAAGATCAAGGCCAGCGGCGAGGGCTTTCTCCCCACGGGAAAAGGGATCTCCGAAGTGCAGTTTGAAAATCCGGAACCCATGAATCTGCTGGCTGCGCTGCTCCCCTCCATCGTACTCCTCGTCGTCCTCAACGTCCTGGATATGGGCGTCACCATCGCCTGCTTTGTGGGCATCGTGGTGGCCCTTGTCGACTTCGGCCTGGTCCAGAAGCGGTTCCGCCTCAAGGAGGCCATCGCCCTGATGGGGACCGGTACCAGCCAGGCCATCAATTCCGGCTTCGTTACCGCCATGGTCATCGGCTTTGGAAGCTGCGTGGCCGCCACTGCCGGCTATGCCTGGATCATCGAGAAGCTCTTCAATCTCCCGGGCCCCGCCGAGTATCAGATCGTCATCGCCGTGGCCATCGCCGCCGCCATGTCCGGCTCCCCCTCCGGCGGCCTGAACATCGCCCTGGAGAATTTGGGCCAACACTTCCTGGAACTGGGCATCAATCCCGGCGTCATCCACCGTATCTCCGTGGTGGCCTCCGGCAGCCTGGACTCCCTGCCCAGCTGCGCCACCCTGATCAACGAGTTCAATCAGGCACGCCTCACCCAGAAAGAGGCCTATTTTAACATGTTCTGGCTCAACACCGTCTGGCCCCTGGTCCTGTGCTTTATCCTGGCGTTTCTGTCCTCCACATTCGGCATCTGCTGACATCACCAAGGAGATGAATGTTCTATGGAATACAAAAAGATCCTCTATGAGGTGAGGGACGGCGTGGCCGTCATCACCATCAACAGCCCCAAGACCCTCAACGCCATCACCGATGAGATCATCGAGGAGCTCTACCAGGCCATCACCGCCGCGGAGGCCGACGACGGGGTGCGGGTGATGGTCCTCACCGGCGCGGGCAAGGCATTCTGTGCCGGGGGAGAGCTGGGCTCTTTCCGGGAAGGGCTGGAGAACGGGACCCTGGATATGGCGGCCAACATGCGCAATTCCTCCCGGCTGCCGGTGGCCATCAAGACCTCCGGAAAGCCGGTCATTGCCGCCGTGCGGGGTGCCGCCGCCGGAGCGGGGTGCAGCCTGGCGCTGTGCTGCGACTTCTGCTTCGCTGCCGACAACGCCAAATTCATCGAAGCATTTGTGGGTGTGGGGCTGCTGCCCGACACCGGCGGGCTCTACGCCCTGGCCAAGGCGGTGGGCGACGCCCGGGCCGTCCAGATGTGCATGACGGGCGAGCCCGTGAGTGCTGAAAAGGCCCTGGAGTACGGCATTGCCTACCGGGTGGTGCCTGAGGCGGAGCTGGAGGAGAAGGTCATGAAGTTTGCCCTCCGACTGGCGGCGGGCCCCTCCAGCTGCTACAGGGCCGTCAAGCGGATGGAGTGGGAGACCGGCTGGAAGGACTTTGGGGACTACATGGCCCTGGAGCAGGAGTTCCAGGCCGAATGCGCCGCCTCCCCCAACTTCCGGGAGGGCGTGTTTGCCTTCCTGGAAAAGCGCCCCCCAAAATTCCAGTGACCGACCCGAAAGGAGATACTGCCATGAGCGGATATGTTTTGACTGAGATGCAGAAGGACCTGCAAAAGTTTGCCCGGGATTTTGCCCAGAAGGAGCTGGGCCCCATTGCCGCCGAGATCGACCGCACCCACGGGCCCTTCCCCGTGGAGGTGTTCCGGAAGTTCTGCGACGCCGGCTTCAACACCATGTTCCTGCCTGAGGCTTATGGCGGACAGGGCTTCGGCGCCTTCGACATGGTGCTGGTGAACGAAGAATTCGCCAAAGTGGACGCGGGGTTCATCTGCAGCGCCACCACCGGAGAGTTCGGCATCGAGCCGGTGATGCTCTTCGGGACCGAGGAGCAAAAGCACTACTACATGGACTTCCTCCTCAACGGC
This sequence comes from Intestinimonas butyriciproducens, assembly GCF_004154955.1. Lineage (NCBI taxonomy): Bacteria > Bacillati > Bacillota > Clostridia > Eubacteriales > Intestinimonas > Intestinimonas butyriciproducens. The sequence goes on from NZ_CP011524.1 coordinate 366,846, forward strand.
AAGCTGGGCGCCTTTGCCCTCACCGAGCCCGACGCCGGCAGCGACGCCGGAGCCACCCGCACCGCTGCGGTGCGGGATGGGGACGACTACATCCTCAACGGCCGAAAGTGCTTCATCACCAGCGGCGGTCTGGCCGACGTGTACACCGTGTTCGCCACGGTGGACCGCAGCCTGGGCACCAAGGGCATCACCTGTTTCATCGTGGAAAAGGACCGGCCCGGCGTGTCCGTAGGCAAGGCCGAGGACAAGATGGGCATGGTGCTCTCCAACACCACCGATCTCCTCTTTGAGAACGTCCGTATCCCTGCCAAGAACCGGGTGGGCGAGGAGGGCAAGGGCTTCAAGATCGCCATGACCTGCCTGGACCGCAGCCGGGGGGTGAATTCCTACGGCGCCCTGGGCATCGCCCAGCGGGCCATTGACGAGAGCGTGGCCTATGCCAAACAGCGCAAGACCTTCGGCAAGCCCATCATCGCCCACCAGATGGTGCAGGGGCTGCTGGCGGATATGGAGATCCAGACCACCGCCGCCCGGGCCCTGCTGTGGCACTGCGCCCGGATGGTGGACGAGGGAGTCTACGACTCCAAGCTGGGCACCGTCACCAAGGCTTTCATCAGCGACGCGGCCATGCAGGTGACCACCAATGCGGTGCAGGTACTGGGCGGCTACGGCTACTCCCGGGAATATCCGGTGGAGAAGCTGATGCGGGATGCCAAACTGTGGCAGATCTTTGAGGGCACCAACCAGGTCCAGCGCATGGTCATCGCCGGGGCCATGGCCGCCGGGAAATGAGCACGGCGGCCAACACCGGGGCCGCCCTTCCGAAGAGGCTCCTGATCTGCGCCCTGGGACTGCTGTGCTACGCCTCCGGAGTGGCGGTCACCAAAAACTGTGATCTGGGCATCTCGCCCATCGTCAGTGTGGCGTACGTCCTCTCCCTGATCACACCCATCACCATGGGCTGGTGCACCACGCTGGTAAACCTGGTGTTTTTCCTGCTCCAGCGCCTGCTGCTCCGGCGGGAATACCCCCTGTGGATGATGGGGGCACAGTTCCTCATGAGCGTCCTGTTCAGTGTGACCATCGACCTCACCGCCGTCCTCTTCGGCTTTCTGGCCGGGTGGGCTCCGCCCTACCCGGCCCGGCTGGCGGTCTTTGTTCTGGGCTGCGCCGTGCTGGCCCTGGGGGTGTTCCTCATCGTCTCGGCGGACTTTGTGGTGCTGCCCGCCGAGGGGTGCGTCAACGCCGTCGTCCGCCGTACGGGCCTGCGGTTCGGCACGGGGAAGGTGCTCTTCGACGGCGCCATGGTGGCGGTGACGGTGGCCGTCTCCCTCCTCTGCTTCCGGCAGGTCCGGGGAATCCGGGAGGGGACCCTGATCGCAGTGGTCCTCATCGGCACCTTTGCTCGGCACATCGGGGAGCGGCTGGGGCCCGCCCTGGAGCGGCATCTGGCCGCGGCTACATGACAAAAGAGCGCGCCGCCCGTATGGGCGGCGCGCTCTGCCGTGAGAAAGGTCGGAGCCGCGCTCAGAGCGCCTCCTCCAGAGCGGCACGCAGGAGGGACATGTCCGCAGGCGTGGTGATGTTGGCGTCTGCGGCAATGGTCTGGAGGAAAAAGTCCCGCTGAGCACCGGAGCAGTCGTACTCCAGGTCCGCCAGGGTCAGGGGCATGTGCATGTCGGCCATCAGGCTCCGGACGGCCTGGATCTCCTCCTGAGAGGAGCCGTTATAAGCCATCTGGACCAGCAGACCCACCGCCACCATCTCGCCGTGGAGAAAATGATAGCTGGCCTCGGTATGATGGGTGCGCAGGAAGTCATAGGTGGCATGGGCCACGGCCAACTGCCCGGAGCCGTCAGCAAACCCGCTGACGATGGAGGTGTGGAGCAGATTGGTGAGCACTGCGTCCTGGAAGCGCCGGGCCGCGCCGCCGTTTTTGTAGAGGTCCCGGCCCTCGCCCATCAGAAATTCAAAAATGGCCCGGCTGTTGACGACCTGGATGTACTCCTCCAGCGTGCAGTCCCGATAGCTCCCGATCTTCTTTTGATGGAAGCATTCGGGCATCTTGGCCATGGAGTCCAGAATCCCGGCGGCCAGCGTGCGGCGGGGGGCGGAGGCGATGAGGCCGGTGTCGGCGATGCACACATCCACCTCCTTGCTCAGGTTGACGGCCGGGGCCCGTTGGCCCTTCTCATTATACATAATGCAGACCATGGAGGTGGCCACGCAGGTGGCGATGGAGGTGGGCACTGTGATGATGGGGAGGCCGGCGAAATGGGCGGCGCACTTCATCTCGTCGATGCACTTGCCGCCCCCCACGCCCACCAGGACCGTGCAGCCCTCCGACCGGGCCAGCGCGGCGTAGGTCTCGGCCCAGGCGACGGTGCAGTAATCGGTGTGGCGGCGGACCACACAGGAGACACCGGCGGCGTCCAGGCTTTCCCGCGCGGCATCCATCACCCGGTCCACCGAGGTGGGGCCGCCCACAAGAAGAGCCTTCCCGCCCAGACGCATGATCTCTCCCGCCAGAAGGGAGATCACTCCCTCGCCGTGAAAGAATTTTCCGCAGCCGACCTTCAACGCGGAGACAGCTTCCATTTGAGATCCCTCTTTCTGTGATTATATATGACATCATACAATTTAGACCTATCTTACGCGCAGACCTGCCCAATGTCAAGGGCTTTTCAAAAAGAAATCTGTTTACTTTGCGGAAAGAAAGGCATAAAATAAAAGTATGATATCATACAAAATATTGAAGAGGAAGTGTCGGTATGGAATTGGGTCTGAAGGGTAGGGTCGCCGTGGTGACGGGCGGCGCCACCGGGATCGGGCGGGCCATCGCGGAGGCCTTTGCCGGAGAGGGCTGCGCGGTGGCCATCGGCGCCCGCCGGGAGGAGAAGCTGGCGGAGGCGGAGGCGGACTTCACCGCCCGGGGGTGGGAGATCTACACCCAAAAGGTGGATGTGACCCGGGAGGAGGAGGTATCCGACTTCGCCGCGCAGGTCTTCCGCCGCTTCGGGCGGCTGGACGTTTGGGTGAACAACGCGGGGATGACCTGCCATGCCCCCATGGATCAGGTGAGTCTGGCATTCTGGCGGGAGGTCATCGACACCAACCTGACGGGGGTCTTCCTGGGGTCCAAATACGCCGCCAGAGAGATGCGGAAGGGCGGAGGCGGCATTATCTTCAACGCAGGCTCCTTCCAGTCCCTGTTCCCGGCGGCGGGCTCCGGCCCCTACGGCGCGGCCAAGGCGGGGGTATGCAGCCTCACCCGCTCGCTGGCCGGGGAATACGCCAGGGATCACATCCGGGTGCTCACCTATATCCCCGGCGTCATCGAGACGCCCATGACCCGGATCGACGACTGGGCGGCGGCCACAGGGCAGCGGGACAACATTCCCATGGAGCGGCTGGGCGTGCCCCAGGACCTGGCCGACACCATCGTGTTTCTGGCCTCGGACCGGGCCTCCTATATCAACGGCGTCAGCATCGAAATCACCGGCGGAAAGTTCTGTGTACAGAATCCCAGATACGCCTGGACGGCGGGAGACCGGGAGGAGGGGAGAGGGAGCCGGTCTGAGACGGCCTGACATCATATCAACAGATAAAAGGGAACGTTGGCAAATAGGCTAAATATTTACAACAAAAATTGTCGAAAACGTAGAAGCGCCGGCAAAAAAGATAAAAATACTTGACGAATTGATGAAAGATGACTATATTTATTAAACAGACATATGACATCACACAAAATTTGAGATGTCTAAAGAGGAGGAGCGAGATGAAACAGACAGGTAAAAGAATGGTCTCTCTGTTGCTGGGTATTGTATTGATGATAGCATTGTCCACAACAGCCTTCGCGGCGGAGGACGGGAAGATCGTCAAGCTGGCGTTCACCGATTCCCCCACACTTACTATCGGTGATATGAGCATCTACCACCCTTCCTACGCGGCGATGCTGGCCTTTAAGGGCGCCTTTGAGAAGTCCACCGGCGGGGAGTACTCCGTGGAGCTCTATCCCAACGGCGTGCTGGGGGACGCGGCCTCCACCATGGAGCAGATGCTCACCGGGACCATCACCGGCAGCACCCCGGCGGACGGCGCTCTGTCCGCCTTCGCCCCCGATATCCAGGTGTTCACCATCCCCTATCTGTTTGACAACCCCACCATTGCCTACGATGTGCTGGACGGGGACTTCGGCCGGCAGCTCTTTGAGAAGATCGCCGCCGAGACCGGGTTCCGGGTGGTGGCCTCCTACGACAACGGCGGCTACCGCAACTTCACCAACAGCAAGCGGGAGATCCGGACGGCCGCCGATATGGAGGGGCTGAACATCCGGGTGCAGGACAGCCCGGTCTACCTGGAGATGGTGGAAGCCCTGGGCGCCTCCGCCACGCCGGTGGCGTTCCTGGAGCTCTACAGCGCCCTGCAGACCGGCGTGGTGGACGGACAGGAGAACTCAGCCGTCACGACTCTGGGCGCCTCCCTGGACGAGGTGCAGCCCTACTGCACGCTGGACGGGCATCTGCTGGGCCTAGCCTTCCTGGTCATCAGCGACACGTGGTACCAGGGGCTGGACGCGGATACCCAGGCCAAGGTGGACGAGGCCGGACGGGAGGCCACCATCGCCGCCCGCGGCACCTGCCGCTACGCCGAGGCCTTGGCTGTGGACACACTGACTCAAAAGGGCGTCACCGTTTACTCCCCTACGGCTGAGGAGCTGGAGACCTTTAAGGTGGCTCAGCAACCCGTCATCGATTATCTGAAACAAAATCTGAGCAATCCCAGCTTAGTGGATGAGCGCTTTGCTGCCATCGACAGCGTTGAGAATGGCGGAAACGCCGCGCCCACCGATCCTGACGCCACCCCCGCACCCGGCAATGCTAACGATCCCACCCAGACCGAGGGTGCCTCCAACTCGAACAGCGGCGGGACCAGCCCGGCCCTGATTGCGGTGATTGTTGTCGCGGCGCTTGTTGTGATTTTCCTCGTCACCCGCAAAAAGGGTGGTAAAAAAGAAGACTGATTCTCTCCCCGCATTGGGAGGGGCTGAAACCGCAAGGGGGTGTCAGGACGGTGTGTCCTTCCTGACGCCCCTCCCCTGCGGCCCTTTACAATAGATCCTATGAGGAGGACAATCATGAGGAAAGTACATGATCTTCTAAACGAATACCTGGACTTTTTAGCCACGGTGGTGGAGAAGGTCTGCTTGGCTCTAATGGCGATCATGACAGGCATCGTGCTTCTGCAGGTGGTGGCCCGGCTGACCCCCGGCGTCAAGAACCCCAACTGGACGGAGGAGCTCTCCCGCTATGTCATGATCTACATCGCGTTCATCGGCGCCAGTAATGGGATTCGTCAGTGGGACAACGTAGGGGTGGACTTTCTCATCGAACGTCTGCCAAGGGTTCCCCAATTTCTGCTCAATATAGTGATTCGTCTGGTGGTGCTGGCGTTCTGGTGCATCGTGACCTATTGGGGCGTGGAGTATTTCCCAAAGGTGGGTGCCAGACAGTTCAGCGCCTCCATGGGTTTTCCTATCCTGTATGCCCAGATTTCCCTGATCATAGGCGGCGTGCTTTGTACGTTGCAGACAATGGGGCAGATTTTGAATCTGCTGTTTGGAGGTGGAGAGGATGCTTGAATTCGGGATCGCCACTCTGATTTTGATCGTAACCATCCTCGTCGGGTTCCCCATCGCCTATTCCATCGGCCTGACGACCATCTTCTACATCTTTATCACCAACCCCGCCAACCTGCTGGTCATCCCCATCCGCATGTTCTCGGGCATCAACTCCTTTACGCTGATGGCCCTGCCCCTGTTCATGCTGGCGGCGGAGATCATGGTCCGGACCGGCATCTCCAGCAAGCTCTTCGACTTTGTGCGCATCACCCGGGTGGGCAGGTGGCGGGGTGGACTGGCCTACGTCAACGTGCTGGCCAGCACCATCTTCGGCTCCATCTCCGGCGCGGCCCTGTCCGACATCGCCGGTCTGGGCAAGGTGGAGATCGACGCCATGGAGGAGGACGGCTATGAGAAGGGCTTTGCCTGCGCCATCACCGCCGCCTCTTCCATTGAGAGCCCCCTCATCCCGCCCAGCAACGTGGCCATCCTCTACGCCGGCACCATGGCCCTGTCCGTGGGCGCCGTGCTGTACGCTGGATTCCTTCCCGGCCTGCTGCTGGCGGGCTCCCAAATGCTCTACATCAAGCTCAACGCCAAGCGGCTCAACCTGCCCAAGCATGAAAAGCAGTATACCTCCGCGGAGAAAAAGGACATCCGCATCCGGGGCTGGATCGCCATGGGGATGCCCCTCATCATCCTTGTCGGCATCACCGCCGGCCTCTTCACCCCCACCGAGGCGGCCGCCGTGGCCGTGCTCTACGCCCTGATCGTAGGCGCCTTCGTCTTTAAGAACATCACTGTGAAGATGATCCTGGACTCCCTCTGGTCCGCCGGAAAGACCACCGCCAATCTCTTCGTCATCACCTCCATCTCGGCGGTGTTTGCCTGGGCCATCGGCGTGGAGCAGATCCCCCAGCAGCTCTCCGCCTTCATGCTGGGCATTACCGACAGCCCCTACGTCATGCTCCTGATCATCAACGTAGTCCTTATCATCGTGGGCATGTGGATGGAGACCTCCGCCGCCGTGCTGTTGTTCGCCCCCATCCTGGCCCCCATCGCCGTGGCCATGGGCGTCCACCCCGTCCACTTCGCCGTGGTCATGATCATCAACCTGACCATCGGCCTCATCACGCCGCCTGTGGGCGTGGTGCTCTACGCCACCTCCAACGTGGGAAAACTGAAGTTTGAGCAGGTGGTCAAGTCCACCATGCCCCTCATCCTCTTGGCTGTGGTCATCCTGCTGCTGGTCACCTTCATCCCTGAGCTGAGTCTGTTCCTGCCCCGGCTGCTGGGCTTTATCGACTGACCGAAAAAAATTCCCGGGTGAGTATTGACGGCAGGAGAAAAAGGGTGTATATACTAATCATACAATCATACATCATACAAAATGGATGAGCAAGCCGGGCGAGGAACCGCCTGGGAAGGAGGAAGAGCAGCATGGTCAAGAAGTACGAGGGGATCATTCCCCCCATCGTCACGCCCTTTGACGAGGCGGGCGAGATCAACGAGAGCTGTCTGCGCCGGGAGATGGAGCTGTGCATGGAGGCGGGCGCCCACGGCCTGAGTGTGGGCGGCAGCACCGGAGAGGGCCCCACCCTCCACGACGACGAGCTGTGCCGGATGCTGGAGATCGGCCGGGAGTTCGTCGGCCCGGAGCAGACCCTGGTGTGCGGCGTCATGCGGATGAGCACCCGGGACGCGGTGGCCACCGGACTGCGGGCCAGGGAGGCCGGGGCCGACGCCATCATGGTGACCCCCACCGCCTACAACGTCCTGGTGCCCAACGCCGAAGGCATGTTCAGTTTTTACAGCACCATCTCCAGGGAGGTGGGGCTGCCCGTCATCATCTACAACGTGATCCCGCAGAACACCATCTCCCCCGCCCTCTTCCACCGCCTGCTGGATGAGACCGAGCACGTCATGGGCATCAAGCAGAGCGTGGGCGGCATCCAGGCCCTCTACGCCGACATCATGGAGACGGCCGGCCGGGGCAGGGTGTACGCGGCCACCGACGATATGATCTACTCCTGCTTCGACCTGGGGGCCAGGGGGGCCATCTCCGCCATCCTCTCCGTATTCCCCGCCGAGTGCGTGGAGATGTGGGAGTGCGCCCGGAACGGAGACCACCAGCGGGGCCTGGCCATCCAGCAGTCCCTCTATCAGAAGTGGCAGTGCCTGGGCGGCAATCAGTTCCCCATCCGCCTGAAGTACGCCCTCAAGGTGCTGGGCCGGGACTGCGGCTACTGCCGGAGCCCCATCACCTACCTGCCCGAGGAGGAGAAGGCGGCCATCCGCAGCGCCTTTGCCGGCTGAGCGCCCCCGGAGGGGTCCTATCAAACAACAGAAAATAGAATCATTTGGAGGAAACAAGTCATGAATCAGTTTGTGGAAAAGTACGGCCAGATCCTGCTGCCCCTCATCACCCCCTATGACGCCAACGAAGAGGTGGACTACGGCAAGTATGCCGAACTCATCGAGTACCTCATTCAAAACGACCTGTGCGATTCCCTCATCGTCACCGGAACCACCGGCGAGGCCAGCCTGCTCACCTTTGACGAGCGGGTGAAGCTGATGGAGACCGCCGTCAAGACCGCCGCCGGGCGCAAGCCCGTTATCGCCGGCACCGGTTGCGCCTCCACCAAGGAGACCATCGCCCTGACCAACAAGGCGGTGGATTTGGGCATCGAGACCTGCCTGGTGGTCTGCCCCTTCTACAACAAGCCCACCCAGGAGGGCCTGTACCGCCACTTCAAGGCCCTGGCCGAGGCCACCAAGGCCGACATCATGCTCTACAACATCCCCATCTTTGTGGGCGTGAACCTGGAGGCCGAGACGGTCCGCCGCCTGGCCGCCCTCCCCAACATCGTGGGCGTCAAGGACGAGGCCGGCATCAACCCCACCCAAGTCACCGACTTCTTCCTGGCCACACAGGACGTGGATCCCGACTTTGCCATCTACAACGGCGACGACGTGATGCTCCTGCCCACCATCGTCCAGGGCGCCATGGGTCTGGTCAGCGGCGGCGCCCACATCTTCGGCCACGAGATCCGGGCCATCTTCAAGGCCTTCGCCGAGGGCGACAACCAGCGGGCCAAGGAGCTCTTCGTGCCCATCTACCGCTTCTGCAAGTCCACCGGCCAGAACGGCCGCATCCTGCCCAACTCCATTCTCCGCCCCGCCATCGAGCTGGTCACCGGCATCCACCTCGGGCCCGCGCGCAGCCCCCTGGCGCCCGCCACCGAGGAGGAGATGGCCGTCACCACCGCCATTCTTCGGGAGATCGGCAAGCTGAACTAAGCCCGGGGGGCCCCTGGGGCGGACAAGACGGATCGGCCCGACAATCAAAACAGGAGCGCCAACCGCATCCATGGATGATCGGGCGGGCGCTCCTGTTTGCCTTATGTCCCCGGACATGGCGGGCGGACAGGGCCCCTCAGGACTCCTGCCCGCTGTGGATGGTTTTCATATCCAGCGTTGTGATCTCCAGATGTCGGCGCATCTCCTCCACCGCCTGGCTCACGTTATGGGTCTGGAAGCACAGCAGAATCCGGGAGTGGGGCCCCACCGCGTTCTGATAGACCGCGTTGTTCATGAAGGAGCTGCTCCGGTAAACCCGGAAGCACTCCAGGAGCTGCTTGTTGATGTTGATGAGCAGGGGATTGTTGGTGTACTCGATGATCTTGGTGTGGAATTGCTCGTCCAGCATGATGAGCTGGAGGCCATCCTGCTTCTCGTTGGCCTCCAGAAAGGCGGCGTGGATCTTCTCCAGGGCCCGGATCTGCTTGGGCGTGGCCCGCTCCACCGAAAGGCGGACGGCCAGGGTCTCGATGGCCATGCGCACCTCCATGAAGTCATAGAACTGCACGTTCTCCACGTCGAACCAGTTCTCCTCCCCGCCGTCGGAGGGCTTGAGGTCGGCCACGAAGGCCCCCTTGCCCGGCACCAGAGTCACGTAGCCCAGGGTCTGAAGCACGCGGGTGGCCTCCCGCACGCTGGTGCGGCTCACGGAGAGCATTTCACACAGTTTGGCCTCGGTGGGCAGCTTTTCCCCCACCTCATAGGCTCCGGACTCGATCATTTCGCGGATGCGGTCTACGACGGAATCGGTAATCGACACTCTGGTGATGGCCTTGATCGGACTCGGCTCCGGCTTATCCATGAAAATACCCCCTTCAGAAATATGATGACGTCATACCGTTCTAAATTGGTTTTATTATACCATAGAAACCGAATTTGAAAAGGGCGCGGGGGGAGAAAATCGCAGAAAAAGGTTTGGCGCAAGGGTTCGCGCCCGCAGTCCGGCGACAGGTGAGGGGCGGACCGAGAGGAATAGAGATAGGATATCAGACAATATTATATGATAAAGACAACTACAGAAAGACGCAGGGAGGAAATCAGTCATGCTAAAAAAACCGCGTATCCTGGTGGTCGGCAGCTTTATGATGGATCTCATCGCCTCTGCCGAGCGGGCGCCCAACGCAGGAGAGACCGTCATCGGAAAGAAATTCACCACCGCGCCCGGCGGCAAGGGGGTGAATCAGGCCGTACAGTGCGCCCGCCTGGGGGCCCATGTGACCATGGCGGGCCGGGTGGGGGACGACGCCTTTGGGCGGATCATGACCGACGCGGCACGGGCGGCGGGCGTGGATGTGTCCCACGTGTCCGTGGACCCGGCGGAGTCCTCCGGTGTGGGCCACATCCTCCTGGAGGTGACGGAGCACGGGGCACAGAACCGCATCACGGTATGCCCGGGGGCCAATTATACAATGAAGGTGGAGGATATCGCCTGGCTGCGGGAGGAGATCGGGTGCTACGACATGCTGATGATGCAGTTCGAGTTGCCCATGGAGGTCATAGAGACGGCGGCGGAATGGGCCTGGGACGCCGGGGTGCCCGTTATGGTAAATCCGGCCCCGGCGGCCCCCATCTCACCGAAGCTGCTCTCCTGCGCCACTTACCTCTCCCCCAACGAGCACGAGGCCGCCCTCATCGCCGGGCACCCCATCCGGACGGACGCGCAGGGCGTCTGCCGGGAGGACGTGGCGGCGGTGGCCGCCGCCTTCCGAAAGAAGGGGGTGGAGCACCTCATCATCACCCTGGGAGAGAACGGCTCTGTGGCGGCGGGGGCGGAGGGTATCCATGAAACGCCCTGCGTGCGGATGCCCCATGTGGCGGACCCCACGGCGGCGGGGGACTCCTTTGTGGCGGCCTTCTGCACCGGCGTGTGCGCGGGGCTGCCCCAGGGGGAGGCCCTGGCCTTCGCCAGCCATACGGCGGCCATCACCGTCACCCGTATGGGGGCCATCCCCAGTCTGCCCACCGCAGCGGAGGTCCAGGCCCTGCTCCGGGAGCGGGGCTACGGCGGCTTTGACCCCGCCGAGCTGGACGCCCTGCAATAAGAAAAAAGGAGTGAACGCCATGAAACCAGAGAGCAGACAGGCGGTGGCGCATTTTTTGATCGCCGCCGGAAGGGAGCTGAACGCCTTCCTGGAGGGGCTGGAGGCGGACGGCTATGAGGCGGCCGTCCAGATGATCCGGGAGAGCCGCCGGGGGGGCGGACGGGTCCACGTCACCGGCATCGGAAAGCCGGGCCATGTGGCCGGCTATATGGCCTCCCTGCTGTCCTCCACCGGGACCCCCGCCTACTTCCTCCACGGGACAGAGGCCGTACATGGTTCCTGCGGCCAACTGGTGGCCGGAGATGTGGTCATCTGCATCTCCAACTCGGGGGAGACCGCCGAGCTGAAGGCCACAGTGATCGCCGTGAAGAACAACGGCTGCAAGGTCATCGGGGTCACCGGAGATCCGGGCTCCTGGCTGGCCCGGAACAGCGACCTCCACCTCTTTGCCGGGGTGGGGGAGGAGGGGGGGCCCCTCAACCGGGCGCCCCGCAGCTCCATCCTGGCCGAGCTGCTCACCTTGCAGGCCCTGTCCGTGGCGCTCCAGGCGGACTGCGGACAGACGCCGGCCGATTATGTGCGCTGTCACCCCGGCGGAAAGCTGGGCCAACTGCGGGAAGGAGAGAACTGAAAATGCTTACGGGCGCGTGTATCCACCCGGACCTGATGCGGGTCCTCTCCTTATGCGGCCACGGGGACAAGGTCCTCATCGCCGACGGGAATTACCCCCTGGCCTCCCGCTCCGGCGGCGCGGAGAAGGTCTATCTGGGGCTGGCGCCCGGCCTGCCCACCGTCACCGACGTGCTGGCGGTCCTGCAAACCGTGGTCTGCGTGGAAAAGGCGGAGGTCATGGACCCGGAGGACGGCTCCACGCCGGAGATTTTCGGCGTGTTCCGGCAGATGCTGGGGGGCATGGAGCTTCAGGGCCTGGGGCGCTATGCGTTTTACGACGCCTGCTGTGAGCCGGGGGTGCGTCTGGCCGTCTCCACGGGAGAGGGGCGGACCTTTGCCAACCTGCTGCTCACCATAGGGGTGGCGGACGGAATACACTGACGGGACCGTCCCCGCCGGAGGACGGGATTGTGACGGCGCGGCGTCCTGTGATATAATAGAGCCGAGCGCATCGCGCAGTGCAAGAAATGGAGGCGTCGTCATGACCAAAAACGAGGATTTCCGCTATCTGTGCGTGGACCTGCCCGGCGACATCGCCCGGCGCAAGGCCGCGGGGGACCTATCCGGGGCGCTGCGGCTGGTCGAAGCCCGTCTGGCGGGGGACTGCGAACCGGAGCTGGCAGCCCGCCTGCGGTGCGAGCGGGTGCGGCTCCAGCGTCTCCCCCGGGACTACCCCTATCCCCGCGTCCAGGCGCTGGAGCTGCTGCGCCGGGAGTGGAAGGACATCACCGACGGGCAGTTCGACGCCCTGGTGGACGCCGGCCGGGCAGACTGGCGGTACATCAATGGGGAGATGCGCCTCCACGAGGACTTCGTGGACTCCCTGCGCATCTATCCCAAGGAGGCGGTTGGCCTCGCGCCCGAGGCAGAGGACAACACCCTGCGAAACCAGATCCTGGCGCGGATGGAGGCGGAGGGGAGTCTTACTGCCGTCATCACCCTGCGGGCCGCCATCCGCTCCAAGCAGGCGCCGGCGGGCAGGGAGGTCCAGGCCTGGCTTCCCATCCCCCTGGAGTGCCCCCAGCAGAGCGGAATCGAATTTCTGGAGATGACCCCCGGCGGGGTGTGCGCCCCGGGGGACGCGCCTCAGCGGACCGTCTGGTGGAAGAGCCGGGAGCGGGGGGACTTCTCCGTGACATACCGTTACTGCTACCGGGCCGACTACGTTTCCCCCGCGTCCCTCACGCCCGACCCAGTCCAGCCCGACTTCGACACCGGGGAGGAGACGCCCCACCTGGCCTTCACTCCTTATCTGCGGGCGCTGGCGGCGCGGCTTACGGCGGGATGCCGGGGGCCGGTGGAAAAGGCGGCGGCCATCTATGACTATGTGACGGGCCATGTGGACTACCGCTACCAGCCCGCTTACCTGCAGCTGCCCCCCATCGCCGACTACTGCGCCCGGGAGCTGCGGGGGGACTGCGGTGTGATGGCCCTGCTCTTCATTGCCCTGTGCCGCATCGCAGGCGTGCCCGCTCGGTGGGAGAGCGGCCTGTCGGTCCGGCCAGACCATGTAGGCCCCCACGACTGGGCCCAGTTCTACGTTCAGCCCTACGGCTGGCTGTGGTGCGACTGTTCCTTCGGCTCTTCTGCTCGGCGGAAGGGGGAGGACCAGCGGCGGGCGCACTATTTCGGCAGCCTGGACCCCTGGCGGATGGTGGCCAACCGGGCCTGTCTGGCCCCCCTGACGCCCCCTGACCCGGAGGTGCGCTGGGATCCCTATGACAACCAGCTCGGCGAGATGACGCTGGACGGCAGAGGCCTGACCGGGGATGAGATGGAGCGGACGGTGGAGATGGTGGAATTTCAACTGCTGTGAGGGACGGTTCCCCCGCGGGACTGCCTGCCTTCGTTTGTCAAGAAGTTTATCTTTGGAAGGCTGGTCCGGCTCTCTTTTGGAAGGGGCGGTTAAAACCGATATTTCACGGTTGCACGAAAAAGCCGCCCTGCGGGCGCTCATCGGTCCACAGGGTAACGCGCTCTATGACCAGCTAGGTAAGAAATGAAAAGGCCCCCGCCATCCATATTGGGTGGCGGGGGCGGTTTTTACTGTCATAAGTTCAAAAACATCGGAATGCATCCGTCTATCCCCATGTTGGACGGCATGGCCATGAGTTCCGCGAACGCCTTGAAGTCATGCCGCTTATAAAATGTTACGGCATCTGGTACGGAGTATAGGACGATATGGCTTGCCCCGCAATGCTTACCGGTTATGCCGTATAGGATTTCCATGAGGTAATACCAACAATAATCGCTCCAGTGCCCCGCATCCTCGTCCGCGTCTGGGAATATCTTATGCTGGTACTTTTCGTCTACCGCGAATATTTTCACCTCTACGGCTGGTGTTATGTTAAACTTAGAGGCTGATTGAATGATTATCCCACTACAAGACAATGATGCTATTCCCACTAATTCTTGTTTTCTGGCATCTGCCCAAAAACAATAGGAAACAGCATCATCGTCATCCAGCAGTTCTTCACTAAAGTATTTATCAATATATTCGCTTCCGCAGTTGAAGGAAATACCAATTAAGTCATCTTTGCTGGCAAGCGTATATATCACCTATCGAACTACCGCCCTTTAGCCCGCAACGTCGAAATTCTTTCATCCAGTTGACGTAAGCGACTAGTGTCTTTCCCGGAGGCTTCGGCCTTCCGAATTTTTTGCAGAGCCTCTAAAACAGCCCCGCTCCTAGTGTTTAATATGTCGGCATCGCGCGAGTCGATGAGAAAAGCGCCCTTTCTCGGCGCGGCTAATAGTGCCATTTTCGAGCCTCCTTCCTTCCTTTTTCCTTCGAATGTGCTTCTAAATGGTACTTCCTCCTGGCCCAATCATATCACCCCCGGTAAGCATAAGCAAGAAAAACTTTACTTTTTTCGGTAGAATTTTTCCCGCTGCAGTACATTTGTATGCATCTAGATGGATATGATTCGGGCAATCTGCGTCGGGCACGTACTCCCCATACCTCACCAGCGTCCACCCCCTCCACGTTCGGGAGGGGGTTTCCGTTTGCCCTCCCGGGTAATTTCCCGCGGCCCCTCAATTCCGTGTGTAATTTCGTGTGCAATTTTTTGTTTTTTTGATGAGTGATGAGTCATATGCAACAGTGGCAAATCACAAAATAAAAAACCAGCGATCAATTGCGGCTGTAAAGAAAAAACCAGAAACGTAGATTTCTCAACGCTTCTGGTTTTGTAACATCAAAACGCTGTAGATGTCATGTTATCTCCGCAAAACTCAAATTATTTATTCTTGTTTTGATGAGTCAACTTCCGATTCGGAGATACCCCCTTCAATCAAATCGGTTATCACTTGATTGAGTTGGGCAGCATTCTTTTCCGTAATAACAGGGACACCTGTTTGCAACTCAATAGCCTTTCGGGCATCTCCAGCGACTTTACCGCCTGCACGAGCCACTTCGATATTATCAGAAAAAGATTCCGGTGCTTTCTGCTTGGAAATTTCTGTGGTCGTAGCCTCGGCCAGCATATTCAGAACCAATTCCAGTGTAGTCATATTGTCCCGCAGGTTTTCCTTTTTCAGCCCCTTGAGATTCTTATACTGTCTGGTGGACATCCCGGACCATGCTCGGGATATCTCATCTGTAAGAATGGCATACTCAATGCCCTTTTGAACACCACGGGCATCCCATTCATCGGTCAGCTCTTTGCGGACCTGGATCGCCTGCAGTCGCTGATTGATCCATTCACGGGTATAGCCTTTCTTCAGATAGGTTTCCAGCGCCCGTTCAATGGTCAGTTCCGGATCTATCGTTTCTTCGATTCGCTCCCGACCAACCTGTGCCAACCATAGCTTAAACGGCTCAGCTTTGGGAGATGGTATGGACTGGATGATACGCAGAAGCTGTTCCGTATCTGCCACATCAGTATTATACCGTTTTCCATCCTTTGGGGACCTCAATTTCAGTTGCTGACAATTTGTCAGCAACTGATCTGCACCTTCGTCTTTAAGGCGTTGTTTCAGCTTTGCCCAGTAGTTGCTTGCGCCACGCTGATCCGGCTGATCGGTCAAAACTGCAACGACATCAACAACAGAAAAGTACCATTCCTCTTTATCCTCGTCCCAGGCTGTGCGGATGCGCTTATCTTCAAAAAGCTGAATCTTATCCTCTTGCCCCATTCATATCACACCTCTTTTCTTCAGCAAATCATCAAGCAATCCCTGACAGCCTTCCATAACATCCCGCCAGGTCGCATCGAAGTCGCCGGTGTACCACGGGTCGGCTACTTCTCCTGGTCGGCTTGTAAAATCCATCAGAAGGTGCATTTTGTCGGCAAAGTCGCCACCACAGATCTGGTACATACTCCGGATATTGGCGTGATCCATGCCGATCAGCAGGTCGTACTTGTCGTAGTCGCTGTTCTGGAGCTGCCATGCTGTTTTGCCGGAACAGTCGATTCCATGCTCGGCCAATTTCCGGCGGGCAGGCGGGTAAACAGGATTTCCGATTTCCTCGGTGCTGGTAGCAGCTGATTCGATCTGAAACTCCTGTGCCAGACCAGCTTTCTTCACCATATCTTTCATCACAAACTCGGTCATCGGGCTTCTGCAAATATTGCCATGACAGAGAAAAAGTATCTTGATCATTTTCGGAACTCTCCAATTGATTTTCTTCATGATCAGTATAACATGGAACCTCAAATTCGTCGAGCGTGAGTTCCTGATGAGCACATTCCTGGATAGCATTCTGGAGTGCGGTTTTTGACCATCCAAACTGTTTTGCGGCCAGCAGATACCAGCGTCGCTCCTCCATGTTCAGGTCCGCCTCCAGAATCACAACATTTTGTGTCCAGGAGATCTCTGCGGCGAGTTTCAAAAGTTCTTGATTGCCCTCGTACATCCGATAAAAATCACGCATCCTCCGCAGATTGCGCGGGGAGAAACCAGGGACATTCGGATACTGTTCAGACAGGTATTCTGCAGCAGCAACCGCAGCACCCTTTTCAGAACGACCACATACAATTCGGCCTAATTCGCAGTATAGTTGCACTTGAGAAAAGTCAGCAGTTACTGCTGCATCCAAATCCGCAAACATGGCAGAATAGTCGATGTTTTTGCGAGTGTTCATAGTTTCTCCTTTCTGATAAATTATGCTTAACCGAAAACAGGCCAAAGAGAAATACGGGATACTCCCGCACTTCTCTTTGGCCTGTTTACACCACCCGAATCATCTGTTCCCAGAGAAGAACGAATCGGTCATCCAGGATTTTGTTGTCATGATAGTGTCCGAACAGCCAGTAATGAAACCGGGTTCTTTCTTTGACTTCTTCCAGATAATCTGTCAGGGGATCATGGGCATATCCTCCTGCGCCCAGTTGGTCTACAATACTGCTGGGAGCACAGTGGGTGATGACATAGTTCACTTCATGCCGGACACGCTCCAAATTGTTTCGGGCTTCTTCATATTCCGCAGCACTCGGAAGCTCCTGTTTCCACCAGGAACGATGGTTTACACGGAAACTGGCCCCCATCCTGCGAAGTGTCCAGTATTGTTCTTCGAAATCTGGAGCGTAGGGATTCAGTACACCGTATTCCATATCGTGGCTCCTTGCTCCGCCCATAGTAAAGAATGTATATCCCTGCAGTTCAAATACCTGTCCCCGCATCAAGTGGATCACATGCGGGCGGATGCGCTGGACTTTCCCACCGTTCCATTCCTCGACAGGGTATTTCCCCAGCAGATCAAAGTTCTCGTGATTGCCGCTGACAAACAGCACGGTGAAGGGTAAGGATTCCAGCCAGTCCAGGTTCCGATTATCTTTTTTTCGCCCGTCCCACAGACCACCAAAGTCACCGCAGATGATCATGTAATCCTCTTTGGTCATTTCAGCTTGCTCCGGGAAGTGTTCGGGCTGAAACCGCTCGAAATTGCCATGGGTATCGCCGGTCGCATAAATCATATCGTTCACCTTCTTTTTCTCATTATATCATATCCTGCTCCACTTGA
Source organism: Intestinimonas butyriciproducens (assembly GCF_004154955.1). Classification (NCBI taxonomy): domain Bacteria; kingdom Bacillati; phylum Bacillota; class Clostridia; order Eubacteriales; genus Intestinimonas; species Intestinimonas butyriciproducens. The sequence goes on from NZ_CP011524.1 coordinate 384,505, forward strand.
ATGCCCCCGCGCAGGATCACCGTGATATGTTCCGCAGAGACGACCTTCACCGTATCCACCAGCTGTCGGATGAGGATTTCATCCCATTCCTGAATCTCTGCAGATGCGCCCTCCATGACCGCGGCAGCTTCTTCGATCCGTCGAATTGCCCGCACATTGCTTTTACGCTGTTCTTCTATGGCTTGCCGTTTTTCCTTCAGAACAGCGGCCTCGTCCATAATTTCCTTGAGCTGGACTGTATAGATGGATGGATTTTCTGCATGAGCGGCTTTTGCCACCAGAGTCCTTGTCAGGTCATTCAACTCATCCAGCCGACTTTCTATATCTGACAGGCTCATGCTCTCGCCTGGAATCGGTGCCAGCACCTGTTCCATAGCTCCGGTGATTTTCCGGATGAGTGTGCTTTTCCGGCTCATTGCAGAGTTGATTGCTGCGAGAATCGACCGCTGAAGCTGATCTTCATCGACTGATGGCGAGTTGTGGCAATATTTTGTTCCATAGTCCAGTCGGCTGACGCAGCGCCATACAACCCGTTTTTTGCCCCGTTTGGACCATGTGCATCGGCGGTACAGTGTTCCACATTCTCCACATACAAGCCGCTCTGAGAGCGCATATTTGCTGGCATAGGAGGTCATTCCCGTGGGAGCATTCTTTTTTGAAGGACTTTTTCCTGCGTTGCGCCTTGCCATTTCTGCCTGTACCGCATCGAATGTCTTTCGGTCTACGATTCCATCATGATGGTTTTCCACCAGGTACATTGGGAGCTGACCTGTATTGCGGATTACCTTTCGGCTGATACAGTCACTGATGTAGGTCTTTTGGAGCAGGACATCACCGCAGTATTTTTCATTGGTCAGGATGCTGCGGATCGATGATATGGTCCACTCTGCACCTCCTGCCACATTGGGGATCTGCTCCGATTCCAGCCAGTCTTTGAGCATCCGCAGGCTGGCGCCGGTCAGGTACCGGTCATAAATCGACCGGACGACATCTGCCTGTTCCGGAATGATCTGGGGCATACCATCCTCGCCCTTCTCGTATGCATACAGGCGTTTGTACTGTATGATGGCTTTACCTTCCCGCATGGCCTGCCGCTTGCCCCAGCGGACATTGGCGCTGATGCTCTCACTTTCCGCCTGGGCGAAGGCGCCCAGCATGGTGATGAGGATCTCGCTGTCCGACTCCATGGTGTTGATGTTTTCCTTTTCGAAGATGACTGCGATACCCAATTCCCGGAGAGCCCGGATATAGTTCAGGCAGTCTACCGTATTTCTGGCAAAGCGGGAGATGGACTTGGTCAGGATGATATCGATTTTCTTACGCTTGCACTGGCGGATCATCTTCAGAAATTCAGGGCGCTTTCGGGCAGAAGTTCCTGTGATGCCCTCATCGGCAAAAATGCCTGCCATCGTCCAGTCCTTATTGCCCATGATTTTGTCGGTATAGTAGGTCTGCTGGGCTTCGTAGCTGGTGAGCTGTTCCTCGTCATCTGTAGATACCCGGCAGTAAGCGGCGACTCGCAGCTGCCGCTGGACAGCCTGCTGTGCTGTGCTTTCCACTTTCGCAGGGATCGTAATGACTCTGGGTGGATTGTCTCTCATTGTGGTTCACTCCTATGATTTGATTATTTTTCAGTCGTATGGCTATGGATTTATCACTGTATACACGGATTGCGGATACCGTGGTTTTCAGCAGTTTTGCGTCCAATTCACGCATGACCGGATGCTGGGCAAATATTCGCCGGAGCCGGATACTCTCATATTCATCTGCATCGATAGCACTATATTGTACAGAGGCAATGGAGCGGATAAGCTCTTGAGCTGCATCTTCGTCGATTGGCTGGCAGGATAGCACTGCATCCAATTGCCTTTGCAGTTCCACATTCTCGCTTTTAGGATGGGGCGACACCACTTGAATCCGTTCCGGATTGTTGAGCAGCATATTGAGCAGACCTAACACCTGCTGTTCTATCTGCTTCGTTTCTGTCCACCCACTGAGACGGCGAAGGATCTTCTGTGCCTCTGTAATATGGGTGGTCACTTGCTTGGCGCTGCGTTTTTTTATCGCACTTGTCATAGTTTCTTCCTGCAGGATAGCAGGATAGCCCTTGTCACCGATATAACGGCGATCCTCCAGAATCCGTGCTACCATATTTTTGTTCCAGACCCTTCCAACATCGTATGGAATCTTCTGCTCCCGAAGCCACTCAACCAGGCTGTTGTAGGATTCTCCGGCGATATACGCCTGGAAGACATGCTTTACCAGCACTGCCTCCGGTGGATGAAGTACGATTTTACCCAGTTCCATGTGATAGCCGAAGGGCAGTTTCCGATTTCCCATCAGCGCACCGTCCTTTCAATGGTTTCTGTAAGCTCCAATCCGTTTTTCAGGCGGAATCGAAGCTGTTCTTTACTGTCCACAATAATCTTGTCAATCAGTTCACCGAACAGCTCTGCATCGAAGGCATCAAGGAAATCCGGCCCTGCTTCTAAGATATCCATCAGCTCCTGCGTTTGAGCGATGGTGTTGTCGCCATCGGAGGCTAACAGGCGTTCCTTTTTCAGCTTTGCAGTGCGGAGCTGTTCGGTCAGCTCATTGCTCTGGGATATAAAAATGTCAGGATCAATGAGGCCCTGCTGTTTCAGCGTGGTCAACATTTGATTCTGACTGGAAAGTTCAGATATTTGTTTGTTCAGCTCAATGACATCCAGACTCCAGAGCATTCTGCGGTTGCGGATCGTCAGGAGACTGGTGATCATCTGGGAGAGGATCGGCTCTCCATGGTGCTTGAGGTTATAGTACAGACGCAGGACGGCTTCCTCGATTTGGGACTCTGGTATCTGTTCCATGACACAGGCATCTTTTTGTCTGTCGTGTTTGCGGCACACCCAGTATGTTATGTCCTTTGACATTTTCCTTTTGAAGTATGTCCCACAGTTTCCGCACAGGATCGTCATGGTGAAGGGATATTGCTCCCGAGGTGAATGGGTAATTTTAGAGCTTTTCGCCTGATACAGCGCCTGCGCCCTTTCAAATATGAGCCTGTCCACAATAGGTGGGTGACTGTCTGCAATGTAGTACTGATCCTTATTTCCATGGTTTATCTTCTTTTTGACCGGAAGGGTATCAGTCGAATATCGTTTCTGCAGCAGGGAGTCACCGACATATTTTTCGTTTTGCAAGACATAGCAGACCGTTGTGTGCTGCCAGTATGGGATTTTATCTCTTGTGGGAATTCCTAAGCTTGTGATTTCCGATGCGATTTCTGTGGTGCTGTACCCAGCCAGGAACCTGTCGAAGATCAACCGCACGATTTGTGCTTCGGATTCTACGATTTCAAGCCTCCCATCGCACAACCGGTATCCAAACGGCGCCTTACAGGTAATGAACTTACCGCTTTGCATTCGTTTCTGATAGCTCCACCGCATATTACCTGAGATTGATTCGCTCTCAGCCTGAGCGAAGGCAGCGAATATGGCCGTCATCATCTCACCGGACATGGTGGATGTGTCGATATTTTCTTTTTCGAAGTAGATGCTGATTCCCAGCGCTTTCAGTTCTCGGATCGTCTCCAGACATTCTGTGGTGTTTCGGGCAAATCGGGAGATGGATTTCACCAATATCCGGTCAATCAGCCCTCTGTGGCAATCTGCCAGAAGTCGTTGGAAGTCCTCCCGCTTTTCAGCAGAAGTGCCTGTGATACCCTCATCTGCATAAATGTCCACCATGCTCCAGTTTTCTTTTCCGGAGATCAGGTCTGCATAGTGCCGATTCTGAGCGGCGAAGGAGTTGAGCTGGTCATCGGAAGCAGAGCTGACACGGGCGTAAGCAGCTACCCGCAGCTTGATGTCCTGCTGCTTTTCAGTAGCCTCTATCGTAATAACTCTGCACTGCTTTTCCTGCAGGGCCATACTTCCATCGGTCAGCTGCTTTTTCTCCATGTCAGTTCACCTCCTTACAGCAACAAACACTACCACACTTTTGCCCCAATAGCTATCACCAAATGCAACGAAAATCAGGGAAACAGAATGATCTCCACACCATCCTGCACAGAGAGGTAGCTTGCAATTTTTTGAGCCTCTTTTTCGGTGCATTTCCCAATCTGGACAAGGTTTTTAAGCAGCGTGATAATGCCACAGTAATCGATGTTTACATTCTGTACTGTCATAGTAATCCTCCCTTCATTTACGGTTTTACTAAACCTTGATACCACAAAAATAGAGGCCGCCCAATTTGGTTGGGGAAGCCTTGGCTTGCTCTACTACATTGCAGGCGACCTCCATTGCTTCTAATATCAAGAATTTTTGCCTGTATTCGACACTACTTCCCCAGGCAGGGCGGCAACATAAACTGTGCTGGCGCACATCACGGGAATCTCACCCCTCCGGGGAACGCCCGAAGCTGCGTACAGGAGTACCATTGTGGGCTGACGGGATCTTGGCGAAGCAGGGTGCCAATCCTGCTCTGGCCTGAGTGGGTATCGCTCTGCACCTTAATTGGCCGTCCTTAGATGCGGAAATGATCCGCACAGGTGGTCTTCGCGCACTCGGCCTGACGCTGGCTCCGTCAGCTGATGTATCTATGCTACCGGATATGACTGCTTGGAGCAGTATTTTTCAAGGTACTGTGAGATTAACTGATCTCACTAAGATTGTAACTCTGTGTGTTTCAGAATTACATAAACAGAATGGAAGGTTACCTACCCAAAATGGAAGGTTTTAGAGTTTTGCCTCCAATTCAGACAAAAATGCAATGGTCATTCGCAGGTTCTGCTTCTGATCCATAGCTTTAAATTCTCTCCCCGACAAAAGATAATCCAGGGAGACATCGAAGAATGCTGCAAGCTCCACAGCCAGTTCAACTGAGCCGGTCTGCTTTCCGTTTTCAATTTTCAGGATGTATGTACTGGTGATGTTCATTTTCTCTGCCAGCTGCTCCTGCGTAAGTCCTCGGCTTTTCCGTAAATTCTTGATTCGAGCGGCATAGCTATCTCTGTTGAAGCCCATAACACTTTCCTCCGTTTTCTGAAATTTGGATGAGACCGAATTTCAGTTCGGAGGATCACGGCACCCAACAGAAAGATTATATGTAAAAAATAAATTGCCGATCCCGTGCAAAAATGGAGAATCGGCAACCTGTGCTTGATCTGCATTAAGAAGTCCAGGGCGGGATACAGGGGCAGCAGGCGGAGGTTTTTCTTTCTTTCTCATATGCCCAGCTTGCGTATCCCGTTTTTTTCTTGACAGTCTTCCTCGTGCTGTCCTGAAAGCAGTGTGACTCGGCTTAACCAGATGGAACAACTTAATGCGGCAGCTGTTATCTGCCATGTTGCATTTCTCCTTGTCCACTTACGCGGCCGGCACACAGACAGCCAGCATCACCCCCTTATAATTTTTGTTCTTCGGCAAATGCGACTGTCTTGCCGATAATATAATTCAGTTTTATGTATCTCAGGCTTGTTGGTTCGTGTATTGCGATACATCAAACAAGCGAATTGTGTCGCATTCACCCGCAAAAAGATGTATTGTAGAATATCTTTGAGGTGAACTGCGATGTATGACTTCTCCTATCCATTGGGGAATGCGGTGAAGAGCACACGTTATCGGCGCGGTCTGACCCAGCTTCAGGTAGCAGACATGGCGGATATCGATGTGCGAACCGTGATGAATATTGAGAACTACAAGGCAAATCCCAAGATGGAGGTGCTCTACCCTTTGATCCGTGCCCTCCGTATTGATGCCAGAACCATTTTTAACCCTGAGCAGCAGCGCGAAACTCCCGCTCTACAACAACTTCGGCTTATGATTGAGGAATGCAGTGAGCAGGAGGCCGAAGCGTTGATCCCGGTGGTGGAATCGGTCATTGCCGCACTCCGGACAAAGGACGCCATTGAGATTGGATGACTATATAAAAAAACAGAGCCTGCTTTTCCCCGGCAGGGGGATCAGCAGGCTCTGTGCTTTAAGCATCCGGCTCGTCGCTCAATACCATCTTCAGTTTTACCACATTGACCATGAATTCCTTTTTACATTTTGGACAGTATAGCGGGAATTTTACTAAAACCGTTTCTTCATATACTTTGACTTTCGTTTTGCTGCCGCACTGAGGACAGCAGATCCATTTTGACTCATGCCGCATAGCAATCACTCATTTATTCGTAGTTACAAGTTAGATAATTGCAGTCGGTTTTTCTTCATTGATATACAATCTAGGTACATTAAGCATATTATAAAAGAAAGGGGAACAAAGAATGAAAGAGATAAAAGATATTAAGGAAATCAACCTTGAATTTATTATTGGATATGTCAAAGAACAAGGGCCGGACGCTATTCAATGGCTGAAAGACTTAAAGAACAAGCCTGTACCACCGGACAAGAACGGTAGGGAACGCCAAATGTCCTTTATCGAACTCCGAAAAGAGTTTGCTATTAAATTCTTCCCCGAACTCGCCCCCAAGCCCAAGGAAAAGAAGCCCTCTATGTGGGAACAGATAGACGCTCTTTAAGACAATCGAGCGGGCGGCGGTTGATCGTAGCCGCCGCCCTTGTTATTGCCTGTTGGAGCGGGAGGGAGCCGCCAAGCACCGGAGGCGGCCACAGGCCGCCGTAGGTAGTGACGGCGGCGGTATGCCATGATGGAGCGGAACAGGCCGTAAAGGGCCATAGAAGGCCGCTAGAGCCATTTTAGGCGGCAAGGAATATCCCAACACCCCCAATGGCCGCAAACAGCGTAGCGGGCCGTTTAAAGGCCGCACAAGCGGCGGCTGGATAAATAAGCAAAGAGGGGAGCGGCTTACTTTTGCCGCTCCCCTTTGTTCTGCTGTTCCTGCTCTACCTCTGCTGGCCTCTGCTCTTGCGCCTTGTCCTCTGGCTTATCCATATCTATCAGTTCTTCAAATATCAGCGCAAGCGGCAAGCCGTAGTATTCACACATAGCTGTTTCCTCCTTAATCCTTGCGCCTTACTGTTTTCTTTGCTCCACTTCTTGCTATATTATCGAGCGGATTATATTGAACAAATCTATCTCTTGCCATATCTGCATAGATGTTCATATAGTGTTCACTCATAGCAAGGGTAGAATGACCTAGTATCTTTGAAAGCTGTACCACATCACCGCCATTTAAGAACCACTCTCTAGCGAATGTATGGCGCAAGCCGTGAATATTAGATTTATTGACCCCTCTATCTTTTGTATATTGCCTATATCCTTGTGTAAGTGACGCTTTAGAAAGCTGTTCTCCGCTAACATTACAGAATAAGTAATCATCTTCTTCAACATTGGCAACACGCCACATATCAATATATTCTGTTAAGTTCTTGACTAATTGCGGAGAAAGATTAGCAGTTTGTAACTTCTTATTTTTTGTGTGCTGATAGAATACTTTCCCGTTTTTAAGGTCTATATCCTTCATGCGTATATCTACTAGCGTTCCAAGCCTTGCACCTGTACCAACTACAAAACAACAGATTCCTCTACTCTGCCTAGTGCCTTTTTCTCTGCTATAAATTCTTGAAAGACGCTATTTAGATATTGGTTGTTAGCCTCTGCTCTGCTAATCGTCCTTTGTACCCTTTTGCGTGTACCTGCCATATCATAACCCCCTTTGGCAAAAAATCAAATTAAAATTTTAACTTGATTTTACCATAAGGATTATAGCGTTTCAAGAAAAAATCAAACTATATAAAATCAGCTTGCACAAAAAATTAAAGCGTTGGCACATCTCGCTTTTTTATACTTCTTATCTTGATTATTTTTAGAAAAATCTATTGATTGATTTGCAATCATTCTATGAAAACGCCGCCAATTTCGCCAGCAGATACGCCAGAGAACTATCATAAAAGACGAAATCATCGATCAGTCCGGCATTTTTTGCATCTATGACACGGCTGCATACGGCGGACTGTTCCGGCCTGACCAGAAGCAGGATCTTGAGGTCCTGTTCAACCTGCCGAAGAGGTTGGCAGATCCCGACCGCCTGATCCATATCCGCCTGATCCACAATATCCAATATCACCACATCCGCATGAAAGATATCAACGCCGACCACAGCCTGCGGATAATGGAGCTGGGCCGCCCACAGGAAGTCAAGCTCCGGCTTTGCATGGATGGCCGCTGACAACCCCTGTCCCAGCACCTTATTGGATGATATAAACAGCACTGTTTTCATGATCGGCACCCTCTATCCAATCCGATAAATACAGATGGTTTTCTGATCGCTCCCGCCTGCTCCGGCTTCCATGAGCCGAGCCTCCACAGCCGCGCCGCCTGACTCAAGCCCAGGGGTCGGCGGACTTAGGGGTGCGGACACCGGTGAGCAGATATTGCTCCCAGAGGAACCATTTCCCATCGCTGCCCCGCTGTCGGAGTTTGATGGGGCGAGGGCTGTCCGCGCCGCCGCAGGGGATAAACAGTTTCATATAGCCCTGCTCCTCACCGGAAACATGGTTGCTTTCCACCCGGATGGTATAGGGCTGGGCGGGTGTGTAATTGTTGTCGGGGGTAGAGCCGGCGAAGTAGGTGAATGGAAGGTAGGTCTTTCCGTCACGAAAACGGTCGTTTAAGAAGGAGATCTCCTGTCCGCTCAAAGGACGGGGCCCCCGCAGCCAATTCAGCATATCCGTGCCGATCTGCCGGTCAGCGGCATAGGCGCACAGGGCCAGCACGGTCAGCGCCGCCGCCTGAAAGGGTGTGTCAAGGGCCGCCTCCGGGAGAGCCTGCATCTGAGCAAGGCTTTCGGGGAGGGCCGCGAAGGTAAAGGTTTCCCGCTTGTTTCCAATGGCTGTGGCTGCCGTCGCCGCGGCATCCACGGCGGACTGCTTTAGCCTGTCAAAAATACTCATACAAATACTCCTTTCACGCCTGTTCCACACTTGTGCGCCTGATGTTCTCTCAGCCATAGGCGCGTATCAGATCCATACAGGTCATGCCCTCGCCAAAAAAGGGTGGACACACACCGGTTTCACGATCCTGCTGGATATGGAGAGATTCGCCGGAGGGGTCGATCAGCACCGGGAAGCTGCCGCTCATGCGGGTGCCCGCGCCGTCCGAGAGGTCCAGATACAGGCAGTCGCCCTCCATACGCCAGATGCCGGAATACGAGTACGCATACTCCTGCCCATCCTCCGGCTGATGGTAGAGATCGATGCGTCCGGAATAGTCCGGGTCGCTGTCGCCCCAGCCGAACTCCATGTACCACTGCTCGCAGGTCCAATTTGTGTAAGCCAGCCCCCAGTCTGTGGGCGGCAGCCACCAGTCGTCCCCGGACGGCTCCCAGTCCTCGGGGTAGTCCAACCCGGTCACATAGCCCCAGATGCCGAAATCCATCAGCATGGGAAGGTAGTTCTCCCCGGTGGGCACGATGGGAATGCCGTATTCATCGGTCAGCGGAAGCCACTTCACCTCCACGCCATCGTTTGTCACAAGGACGATCTCCGTGTCCGGTTCATCCCGCCATTGCTCATAATTTACGAATATCAGTACAGACTGAGCACACTCCTCCCGGTAGAGCACCTCACCCGGTACAGGCCAAACGCCGTTACCGAGAGATTCCCAGGTGACATGGTTCACGGCAAGGCTGGTATTCTTATCCCGGGGAACGATGCAGAATAAATCACCATAGCCCGGGCCAAGGATATGTTCGGCCGGTATATTTAGTAGAAACGGCATGGCCTCCACCAATCCGGCACAATTCTCCACCAGCCAGTCCGACAGCGGGGTGGAGTCCCCCTGCTTCCTGTATCCCAGATAGGCGACCGCGCCGGCGTACTGGTCATCGTATGCCATGGCGTCATACAACAGGTTCAGGGACTCCTCCGCCAATTCCGCCTCCGCTGTTTCTTCCCCGCTGCCGGAGAACACACCCACCCCGGAATCTTTTTCTCCCTTGCTGCCGGAAAGGGTGCCCATCGCACCGTCCGTTTCCGTTTCAACGGGCGGTGTGTCTTTTCCTCCGCAGGCGGACAGGCCAAGGGCCAGCGCCATGCACAAAATCGCCGGGAGAAAGCGGCTCCGGAGCAAATTCTTCATCATCCGGCCTCCTTCTCAGAATTTCCCGCTGCGGCCGCTGCCGCCGCCCCCGCTTTCGCTGTAGGTGCTGCCGCCGCTGCCGCCCGAGCTCTCTTTCTGGATCTTGGTGCGTGTTTCAGTGGTATGGGTGTACTGGTCGTACTGCTTTGTCAGGTGTAAGCCGCCAGCGGTGAGGTACGCATCGGCTTCCGCCTTTTGATGGACGGACTTCATCTTACGCAGCAGCCACAGGCAAACCGTCCCCGCGGCCAGACAGGAGCATCCTGCTGAAATGACGAACCAGATCCAGTAAGGACGGCGCACCGGCTTGCCGGCGTCGGCCTTCGTCAGATATTCTTCACAGGCGTCTAAGTAATTGGAAATGCCGCCATACCAGTCGTTTTCCCCAAAATCGCCCAGGAATTGCTCCTCCAGCTTCTCCTGCCCATATTCATCAAAGGCATACTCGGCGTACTCGCCGTAGACGAACATGGCGTAGTCCCGCTCGGCCATGCTCAGGAGTACGATGATCCCATCCCGCCCGCTGCCCATACCGAGCTCACTGCCGTGATAGAGCTGATAGGTGACCTCAAAGACGCTGCCGTTTCCGTATTCCGTGTAATCATCCACAAGAGCAAAATAAACGCCGCAATCCTGCTTTTGGGAAATAGCTTCGGCCCGCGCCTCCAGCTTTTCCCACTTCTCATAGGGGAGAAGGTCTGCAACATCAAATACATACTGCATCGTGACACTGCCCTGCACCGGTTCTTCCACGCCGACATCCTCGCCGGAGCCGGCCGGCGGGCAATTTGTGAGGATGTAATCCTCCGCCGTTTCTGCCATGGCGTCCACTGCCTGGGTCAGCGCCACGGCGCTCATGGTCATGTCCTCGCCGTTCCACGCCCGCGCCGCCATATAGGGCTGTACCGCATCGTAGACGGCGCCGGACAATTCCTGGCCGCTGCCCCGCTCATCGCTCAGTCTGGCGTAGACGCACCAGTCATTTTCGTCAACCATCCTGTAAGTATCCCCATCCTGCGCTTCCAGCAGAATGGTCAGCGTAACGCCCTCCTTGTGCTCGCCATAGCCGTAATCATATTCCTCATAGATCCCCGCGGCGGCGTCGCCAAGTCCGTCATAGCTGTTTTGGGTCAATACATCCACCCGCAGATCAAGGCCCAGCGCCTGGGAGAGCTGGGGGAGGGTCTGTTCTCCCTGCATGGTCAGTTCCTGCGATCCCAAGGATTCCGTTTCGTCATAGATCACGCCGTACTCCATTGCCGCCATTGCGGGAGTGCAGAGGGACAGCGCAAACAGGAACGCCAGCGCGAGAGCAGTATATGCTTTCTTCATATCCGGTCCGCCTCCTTTCTCACGGCAATAGGACCAGCGCCGAACTGATCACAGACAGGGGGACGGCGATGGCGGCAAACAGCCCCCAGAACTTCCCCCAGCTGACCGGCAGGTCGCCCACCAGCTTTCCGGTCTGTCCATTCATGGCAAAGAGGAAGTCCTTCCCATGCCACTTGGTATTCAGCATCCAGACGGGCATCAGGGCGTAATGCACCTTGCCCCTGCGCAGGTGAACGCTGCTGTCTCTGAGAACGCAGAGGTCATAACGCTTCACTGTGCCGCGCAGCGCGGAGGCAAGGGTCCCCTCACAGCGCTGATCCGCCCGCTGCCGGCTCTGTTCCACCGTCACATCGAACTTATCGGCCAGGAAGCCGGGGAGATACGCGGTGGAAAACGGCTTCAGCTCCTTGTAGTCATAGGGTTCAATGGAGTCCATGTGGCCGTCCGGCATCTTGCTGGAGGCGTCCACCGGCACCTTCTCAAAGGTGACGGTTCCGGCCCGGTAGACATCGTAGTGTTTCGTCTCCGTGATCTCGTAGTCGCCGGAGCGGTATGTACGGGAGCGGGCAGCCTCATAATGGGCGTCGCCCTCCGCCTCGCCGTCGAACATCCAGAAGGGAACATAGATCCCCCGGATCTCCTGCACATGATTTTCACCGGTAAAGCTTTTCGGCAGGAAAAACTTCCCTTTGTAGTGGGACTTGAGGGCCTTTACCGCATCCTCCTTGCTCAGCTTGAACGGAACGATGAAATCCGGCCGCAGTGCCCCGGAGAACTGGCCCGGCACCACGGTGGGGTTCCCGCAATAGGGGCAGGAGGTCGCCGCCGTGCTCTCCTCGCAGATGAGCTCCGCACCGCAGCTTGGGCAGCCGTAGGCCCGCATACCGTCGCCCTCAGCCCCCCAATCCTCGCAAAAGTCAGAGGTGTCCCATGCGCCTCCATCCGCGGCTGGCGCGCCCTGCCCGGCGCCGCCTTCCTCCGTCGCCTGCTGGGCTTCTGCCGCCTTTTTTTCTTTCTCTGCGTAGAGCGCCTCGATCTCCGCAACATCATAACTGGCGCCGCAGTATTCGCACTCCAACCGGCCGGACGCACCGGAGAAATGCAGCGGTCCCGTGCAGCTGGGGCATTGATAATTTGTTACCTGTGTTGGCATCTGAAATTCCTCCTTCCCATGCCGGCGCTGTAACGGTCTATACCGAAACAGGCCGTAATCCGCAGAAGATCAGCCGAGCGGGTCGGTGAGCAAGCTGTCCAGCGTCAGGACGCACAGCTGCGCGTCGTACTTCGGCATAAACGGCAGGCTGACTTCGTTCTCCCCAGCGCCGATCACCATCTCCTCGCCGCTGGGACTCATCAAAATCGGATAAGTCTCCGAGATATAATACGGGCCGTCTGTGACGCCATAGTTATCACCGCCAACAAGGGACAGGCTGACGGTCACATAACTGGGCCCATCCATGACGGATGTGGTCGTCCAGAAACCGCTCCACACCTCTTCCCACGTCGTTTTAGAAGGATCGGCACCCTCGTATTCCCAATACAGTTCGACCGTTCCTCCCATCTCATCCTCGGGAAAGAACCACAGGTAGTAATTTGCGATACGGTCCGTATCCCATGCCGCTGCCTGCGTTGTCCAGCTGCCGCCAAGCCCGGAGGCATAGACGCCGCTCCAGCCGTCTGCCAGCCACGGTGCAAGCTCGGAAGGAACGCCCTGCCAGCCGTATTCCGTAAAGTCGAAGGAGAGGTAGTCTCCGTTTTCCGAGAAACATGGCACGATGTGCCCCGTTGATGTATAGAGCTGCGGCTCCCACACGCAGCTGTTGCCTGCGTTGTCTACGATCTGGACCTGTATGTAGGACAGGTATACGTATGCATCGTCCCCGCCGGCTGCAAAGATCAGCAGCGGATCTCCAACTTCAGACCGGTAGAGAACCTCGATGACCTCTTCAGTATCTGATTTCGAATCCCACCGCATGAGATTGACGGAAACCGTGGCATTTTCATCAAGCGGCACGAGACAATACAGATAATCATCCTCCCCGATGGTATGCCCCGTATCGATTTCGGAAATAAAAGGGTATTTCTGCAGCGTCGCTTGGTCTGTTTCTGACAGCCAATCTCCATCAGACGCTTCTCCGGTATAGCCCAGGAAGGCCGCGCCGAACATGGTCTGCGGAAAAGCCATTCTCTCCCGCAGCCAAACAAGAGATTGTTCCGCTTCCGCGGAGAATCCGGTCGGTGTCGGCTGCATATCCGATCCCCCGGCCCCCGGGCGCAGCTTTTCCGGCAGTTTTTGATCGGGCATACCAGACAGCGTCTCACCATCGGCGCTTCGATTTGGTTCGTCTGTTCCCGCTTGCTGTTTTTGCGCGCAGGCACAGAGAGACAGCACCAGAACCAGTATTAGAAAAAATGCGATCACTCGGTTTGATGTCCTTTTCATAACTGCTCCTTTCAAACGTCACTGCTCCATACCATTGCGCAAACGGGGATCGCTCCGCCCCAAATGGGGCGGGAACGATCCCCATTCTGGTGTCATCCGATGCTGTCCGGCATAGGCTCCTCCGCATCGATCAGAGGCAGATACCAGCTGTCATAGAGATTGGGCAGATCCTCCTCGTCCACATCCACCCAATAGGTCCCCCACGGGCGCAGGTAGATATCATAGTGGAACGCATCTCCGCCGTTTTCGTAATCACCGTCAATGTGGATCATGTCCCCATAGTCCACCAGTCCCGGGTCAACGATCCAGTCCCCGTGCTCCAGCGCAATATCCGTGAAGGCGCCGCCCTCGGATGTCATGGTGCCATATATGCTGGTCCCATCATCACTGAGGCTGACCGACGCGGAGACCATCGGTTCCGACTTCGTGTAGTCCTCATCCCAGAGGGTGACAGTGCCCGTGCCGTCCCCGCCGATGTCAATGGCGCCGCAGATGTCCCACCAGGCGCCCTCCAGATCCTCGTAGTCGCCCGAGCAGCCGGTCATGATCCACCAGCCGTACCAGTCGCCGTTCCACCAGTCCAGCAGTATATCTCCGGTTCCAGTATCCTGACCCGTACCGCTTCCCGCCGCTTCCCGGCTGAGTGTGGACGGATCGACGGTGATCTTACCGGTTTTGTCGCCGAACGCCTCCTCAAAGGTCACCTCGACCTTGCTGGTGGTATCCGCCAGCACAAAGGCGGTGCGGAGTTCAAGGGTTTCACCCGGCGCGACATCCGTAAATTGACTGTCGATCACCGTGTCGTAGGAGTCGCTGTTCGCAAAGACGGTGGCGATAGCCAATTCTGCGCCGTTCTGTATCGCTGTTTCAGAGATGGACCATACATAGGAGCCGCTGTCCTTGCTGTTGTTGGTAAAATCCAGCGTCAGGACCAGCGCGTCGTTTCCATCTGAGTCCTCCATAATGCTGGCCCCCTTGTAGAGCAGCGCATAGTCCCCGATCTGGAGCGAATTGGACTCTTTCGGGTCGTCCTTGCCGCAGGCGGCCAGACTGAGCAGCATCGCCGCCGCAAGCAGGACGCAGAATAACCTCGTGCGTTTCATGTCAGGCCCTCCTTAAAAGCCACTGAGTTTGAATGCAACCAGTTCCATTGCGGACTCGTCCGCTCTGTCTTCGGTCATAATGGCAAGGATGCTGCCGTCAGCCAGCTTCGCGCCGCCGCAGAACCAGGGATAGTCCGTGCCGAACAGGTCGCCGTCATCCGCCTCGCCGAGATAGGCGCCGTCCTTGGTCCAGAGCACCACCTCACGCATATTTCCGTCCAGGGCCAGATAGCCATTTGCGGTCTGCGTAATAAAGGTAATGCTTCCCAGGCCGCTTCCGTCGGAATCTGCCAAAGTCATTTGCAGCGCGCCATTGCTGTCATAGACAAACACCTTGTGACCGCTGCCATCCACGGCAGACCCGCAGACATAGATGTGGCTGTCGTCGATCAGCAGATGACTGAGGATATCCACTTCCTGGAATACAATGGGCTCCGTCTTGAGGGCTCCGCCGGAGAGGGTGATCTTTTCACATTCCGGGCCGGAGAACCAGCTGACGCCCCAGGTCCCGGATGGGTGCATGGTGACGTGATCCGGGCCCTCATAGGACGCCGTCTGTGCGCCGTCCTTCCAGCTGATCAGCGGCTCCATAAAATTCGCCAGCCAGAGGGTCCCTGTGGTGTCGGCGGAAATATCCTCATATTCCGCGTCCAGCACAATATCCTCCGCAAATTTCAAAGAGACGCCGTCGTAATCGAAGCGCTTCAATTCTCCGTCCACCAGAAGGTAAGCCTGATCTCCTGTGACAGCAGCCGCGTGATTGAAGGTCTCCTTTGTGATGATGCAGTCTGTGATAGGCAGCCACTGGCTGCTGAGCGTGTGCGTACCCACCATGACGCTGCGGGGCTGGGCAGAAAAGGGCTCACCCTCCCAGTACCAGGGGCCATCCTCGTTTCCGGTATCCTCCAGATGGATCGTCAGGCCGGAGAGCAGCTTGTCTACACGCTCATCCTCGTACTCGCCGATGATCTCCATAAATACGGTGGCTCCCGCGCCCTCCACCCGGTTCATATACCGCAGGCAGGGGGAACCCCAATAGTTTCCTTCTGCTTTGAGGCAATCGATGCCGCCGACGGGAGTAAGATCATAGGTCTGATCGACTGCATATTCGTACTCGTCAAAGCCGTAGCTGGTGAGATAGTCCCGGAAGGTATACGGATCTTCCACAGAAACGCGGATCTCCGCATCGACGATGCTTCCATCCTCGCCTTCCTTGGGAAGCGTCAGGATGATCTTGGAGGATGTTTCATCGTCATGAAGGTCGTCCTCCTCATAGACCCAGCCGTCCGCCTCATCGTAAGTAAGATCCCACAGATTTGTATGGATCGTTGTTCCGCTTCCCGCTTCCACAGGAGGCTTTGTCTGCTCGGTTCCTTCCGATGTCGAGCTGGGCTCCGGGTTGTCCTTGCCGCAGGCAGTGAGGCTGAACAGCATCAGCGCCGCAAGGAACAGGCACGACAGCTTGAACTTGGTTTTCATGGCCATTCTCCTCTCTGTCCTTTCTTATTTTTTGTTGCTGAAAAACGGCGTCAGCAGCTCGGCTACCTTGCTGATGGGCATGGTCTGCAGGATCACCTTGCCGGGTCCCCGGACAACGGTATTGAAAATACCCTCTCCGCCCAGGAGCATGTTCTTTGCGCCCTTGACCGCAACCACATCCATGGTGCAGCTCTCCTCCATAGCCGCCAGGTACCCTGTGCTGACCAGAAGCTCCTGTCCGGCGCTCAGGTCATACTCTGCCGCGTGACCGTCGATCTCAATAAAGGCGATCCCGTTTCCGCTCAGTTTCTGCATGATGAAGCCCTCGCCGCCAAAGATGCCGGAGCCCAGTTTTTTCTGGAAGTGCATGGATAGTTCCACACCCTCCTCAGAGGCAAGAAACGCGCTTTTCTGCACAATCATGGACCGGCCGGCACTGATGTTCAGAGCCTTGATGGCCCCGGGAAAGCTGGAAGCGAAGGCGATGAACCCGTCCCCGCCCTCCGCAGTGAACTTGTTCTGAAATGCGGAATCGCCGGACACCAGCCGCCCCAGCATCTTCTTCATACCGCCTCCGGTGGTGGTTTCCATTTTCATATTTGGGCTCATCCAGCTCATGCTGCCGCTCTCCGTGATCATGGATTCGCCTGGGGACAATTCACATACGACGACCGGCAGATTTTCTCCTAAAATTTCATACTTCTTCATGGTGAAGCTCCTTTCATTTTCGTTGTTTTCTATTGCTCCAAGGTATTCTTATCCGTTGATTGCGCCGCCGCAAAACTCGCAGCAGCCGCTGGCATCCGGTGTGGTGGTCGCCCCGCAGTACGGGCAGGTCACCGCCGCCTTGGGTGATGCGGCCGCGGCCGCTTCCTCCCGCGCCTGCTGCCGGACCTGCAGCAGCGCATCCCGGATCTCACAGCCCATTTCCTCATATTGCCGGTATTCCACGCTGGAGCGCACCTCCTCCGCGTTGGAGGTCAGGGAGCCGCCGCCTATTCCGCCGGCTTTAGCCCGGAGACCCCCGCGGGGTCTGCGCATGGCGTCGGGCCCATCCAGCAGTGTTTCCTCATCGTTATCCACTGAGCTGCTGTTGAGTTGGAAGCGGATCTCGCTGAAATAGGGATTGTTGACGTTGATCACGATGTAGAAATCGTAGGAATAGGCATACCGTTTGGGATTGAAGCTCTGCCGCTCTCCATCCTTATCCCTGTATTCGATCTCCGTCCTGCGCTCGTCGATGTCCAACTTGCAGCCGGTCACATCGGAGAAGGACAGCACATCCGGATTGGCCTCCTCCCAATTTCTGGCGGAGGTGACCATAAACAGACCCGCATCCTCGTCCAGCAGCACCTTGGTACGCTCACCCAGAGTACGGGTGGTGCGAAAAGAGGATACCTTGGCTTGATTGGTCTCCCGGTAGGCCAGCTGCTCCTGGATCTCCGCCACCGTGCTCTGGCGGCGGTCGCTGAACCAGGGGGAGAGCTTGGCGGCACATTCCTTGCACAGATTGCCGTCCTCCAGCTTGCGGTTGCCCAGCAGCCCGATCTCGCCGCCGCAGACCGAGCATTCCTTTTTATCAAATAGTTTTCCAAAGAGCCCCATCATCTGCACCCCTTTCTGAAGCCGCTTACGCGGTGCCCTTCATCTGCATGGCGCCGTAGACATACAATCCCGGCAGCAGAAGGTTGAGCACCAGACTGGTGATGCTGAACTGGCCTCCGCCTACAAAACCGATGATGATGGAGATGATCGCTAAGATCGCAATGATAATGCCCCATTTGACGCAGGAAGCGGCCTTCTGGGGTGCGCTGCAGGCCCCGATGCCCTTAATGCCCGCGATAAACTGGATCACAGAGGCCACAGTCACAAGAATGGAGCTGGCATAGAGCAGGCCGGTACCCTCCGCGCTCCCCGACAGGGCTGCCAGGGCGCTGACGCCGAGAATGGCGATGACGCCGGCGATGGCGGCGATGATGCCGCCGATGATCATGAGAATGGATGTGACTTTCAAAATCTTCTGACCTTTCATTTGTAGTACCTCCTATGTTCTGTTTTTATGGATCGCTTTGCGTACTATGGCTGTTCATCCAGCAGGCACAGGGCCAGCTCTGTAAAATACGCCCGGAGCTGCTTCGCTGTTTCCTGATCCAATTTCTTCTGCTGCTGTTTGCCGTCAGAGTAATAGAGGGTGCAGGCCGGCTTTTCCGAGCTGCCGTCCGGCTGTTCTTCCAGACGGATCTCCTCCGCAAACGCGGTGAAGGCATCCCACTCCTCATCTGACACGGCCCAGTCACTCCAGATCTCCTGCTTCCGACCGGACGGGGTAAATCTGGCCCGGAGGATATAGGGGGCGTCCTCTCCGTACACAACAGACGGACCCCGGTCGAATTGGAAGGAATAGTCCTTGGAGAAGAGAGCCCCAGACTGACCCATATAGAAGCCGCTCAGCTCCGGCGTGGCATAGCGGGGGATCTCCCGTCCAATGGGGTCGGCCAGCTCCTCCAGCAGAGCGATCAGCGTATGGATACGGCGGTCGTTTGGCGGATCATAACGGATGCTCCGTGTTCCGTCTTCTGTGCTCCAGGTCAGGATCAGGCTGGTGGAGTCCCCGCCATCCATGACTTCGATCCCCGGTGGCAGCTTCACCTCACGCCGGTTTTCCGGGATGGGCTCCATCAGCGGGTAG
The DNA here is from genome assembly GCF_004154955.1 of Intestinimonas butyriciproducens. Taxonomy (NCBI): domain Bacteria; kingdom Bacillati; phylum Bacillota; class Clostridia; order Eubacteriales; genus Intestinimonas; species Intestinimonas butyriciproducens. The sequence goes on from NZ_CP011524.1 coordinate 403,577, forward strand.
AGCTCCAGAATGATCTGCTCCACATCCGACCACTGAGCCGCGGTGATGGGGACATTCTCTTTGGTGGACGGATGATACCAGTCCTCGTCCTCCGCCGTATCCGGAGCAAGGGCCGGATAATAGCTTGTTTCCAGAATGGCCTCCGGCGAAAGCGTGATGGCAAAATCCGCTCTGGCAACCATGCCGCTGGTGTGGCTGTATGTGACGCCGGTCAAGGTACCGGGCGGCACGGCAGATTTCTTCTGTATGGATGAATCACCTCCCTGATGACCTCTGAAACAATATCCCGCAGCCGCCAGAAGCAGGAACAGACCTACAACAGAAAATACGGCGGTTTTTCTTCCACGGGTCATCCCTGCACATCGCCATCGTCAAAGGGATCGCCGCACTCCGGGCAGAACTTGGGCGGATGGGCGGGATCATCTGGCTCCCAGCCACATTTGTCGCATTTGTACTGGGGTACGCCAGCGGGCTTTTTCGCCCCGCACTCCGCGCAGAATTTCCCTTTGTTCACCGCGCCGCAGGAACAGGTCCAGCCGTCCGCTGCGGGCCGGGGCTTGCCGCACTCTGGGCAGAATTTTCCGGTGACGGCTGCACCGCAGGTACACTGCCAGCTCTCTGCTGCCGGCTTGGGCTCCGGCTTTTTGCTGCCGCAGTTAGGGCAGAAGCTGCCGGTGATGCCGCTTTGTCCGCAGGCGCAGGTCCAGCCAGGGGCGGCAGGCGGGGGCGTGGGTACAGGTGCGTGTGCGGGCTGAGCCTGCTGCTGCGCGCCCATCTGATAGAGGTTCTGGGCGTTCATGCCGCCCATCTGTCCAGCCATCCCCATGCCCATAAAAGCCATAGCGGGACCGGCATTGGGGTTGCTGGCCGCGGACTGCATGGCGCTGGCCTGTGCGCCCACCAGATGGGCCGCCGCCCGGGTGGGGTCCATAAAGGCCGCGTTGCGCTGCAGCTCCTTGATCATCTGCTCATCTTCCTCATTGGCCTTGACGCTGGAGACGCCAAAGGAAACGATCTCCATGCCCCGCAGGTCCCGCCACCGGGAGGAAAGCTGCTCGTTGAGGGCATCGGCCAGCTCCAGGGTGTGGCCGGGAAGGGCGGAGTAACGGATACCCATTTCCGAGATCTTTGCGAATGCGGGCTGCAGGGCGGTGAGCAGCTCCGTCTTCATCTGCCCAGCGATCTGCTCGGTCTTAAAGTCCTCGCTGACGTTACCGCAGACATTGGTATAGAACAGCATGGGGTTTTTCAGGCGGATACTGTACTCGCCGAAGCAGCGGATGGCGATATCGATGTCGATACCCGCCCGCTGGTCCACCACCCGGAAGGGGACGGGGCTTGGGGTTCCGTACTTGTTGCCGGTGAGCTCCTTGGTATTGAAATAGTAGATGCGCTGGTCCTTGGGGGCCTCGCCGCCGAAGGTGAAGCGCTTGCCGATGTTCTGGAACACGCCCTTGATGGATTCGCCCAGATCGCCGGAGAAAAGGCTGGGCTCGGTGGACATATCGTAGGTGTACTCGCCCGGCTCGGCGCACATATCCACCACCTTGCCCTGCTCCACGATGAGCATACACTGGCCGTCTGCCACCGCGATGACAGAGCCGTTGGTGATGATGTTGTCATCACCCTTGGTGTTGCTGGAGCGGCCCGTGACCTTCTTTTTTCCTTTGACGGCCAGTACATCCGCGGGAATCGCTTCGCAGTAGAAGAATTCCTTCCACTGGTCGGCCATCACGCCGCCGGCGGCTCCCAATGCAGCTTTGATCAGTCCCATAATGCGATCTCCTCTCTTGTTTTATTTTGTTATGGTGTCAGGAATGTCCACCCATCCACCAGATACCCGTTTGTGTCGGTGATGGGCCAGAGGTACCAAAAATCCTCCCAGGAGCGCTTGATGTGCAGGCACAGGTTCGGTACGCCTTCCGGGATCGTCAGGGAAAACCACCGAGGCTCATCAATGTTGAGCGTTTCGTCGTACAGGATCTCGTCCGTGACCCAATCCAGAAGCCGTCCGCTGTCATCCCACAGGGGCTCGCCCGTACAGAACCGGATCTGTGTTTCATACCAGCGCCCCACCACCAGCAGCCTGTCCAGTCCATCCGGCTCCAGCTTTGTGACCGGCAGTACCTCCAGCCATGCGGATACATCGTCCGGTGGGTTGGGCCAGTAGAAGGTCAGGCAGTCAGAGGGCTCCTCATACAAAGCCGTCTGCAGCGTTTCCGGCAGGAATGCGTCTACTCTCTGATAGACCGCCGTGCGGAGCGCCGGAGCGCCGTCCGTCTCGTAATGCTCCTGGAGATACAGCGTATCCGGATCGGTCAGGGTGAGAAAGAACTCCGCGCCGGTATCATCATGATAGAGCCGGACGCTCCAAAGCTCGTTGGAGAGGCCGCGGAACAGCGGTTCCTCCAGCAGCTCCGTCCGAAGCTCGGCTTCCTGCCGGTATTCCGGCTCATCCGTATCCAGAAAGTCCGCGAAGTAATAATCCGCGCTCAGCACATATCCCTCGATGGCGTCGCTCCACCTGCTTTCAAAAACCAGCGTGGAGGCCAGGCCTTCTTCCCGGGCGTTATAGCTCCAGCTCTCCACCTCGCCTGTGGTCATGTGCCATGTCCCATGCAGATTTGCGATGCACAGTTCGCCGCCCGGGCCCGGCCGCTCCGCTTTTTCAAAATAGAATCGATCCCCATAGAAGGATTCCAAAATGATGCGGCCATCTTCAATGCGGCCATTCATCTCACCATCTTCATCGCCGTCCGAACTTGTCAGCCGCAGGGTGTGATCCGCGCCGAGCCACCAGGTCCCGCTGCCCAGATAGCTGTTAAAGCTGTCGCCCAGGACCTCACGGAATTGCGCCGTTCCGTCCTCGTTGAGAAAGAGATCGGCCCACCACCGCTCCGTGGGCATCTGGCTCACCTCTGTGCGGTCAAAGAGATCGTTGTAGGACTCGTGCTGTACAGCCGTCCAATAGGTACCGCCCAATGAACTGTCGGAGTTATGGTCGGACGGAGGGGCGGAGGTCGCTGTGTCATCAGGAGACTCGGGCGGCCCTTCTTCTCCGCCGCCGGGGGTGCCGCCGCAGGCCGTCAGGCAGAGCACCAACAGCAAGACCAGCATAGACTTCCATACTCGTTTCATCTCACTGCACACCTTGACATCATCATTTTCCTGTTTGCAGTTACTTGCATGACGACACCTCTTTTCTTTCTGTTTTTGTTCCGTTGCGCTCTACTATGGTTTCATTTTACCGGGTGCCGCTGTTTTGCGCCCTACCCGCAGCGGGTAGTATTTCGGACAAAACGCAAAAAAGCGGAGCGGCATTTACCGCTCCGCTTGGTAAGAATATCCTGTTATTATTCCATATACCGATAGAGGAAAGTGACAATCTGGGCGCGGGTGCAGTTGTTATCCGAACCAAACAGGCCATTGCCGATCCCGCCGGTGATGCCCTTGTTCGCCGCCCATGTGACCGCGTCGGCATAGTAAGCGCCGGCCTTTACATCGCTGAATACACTTCCTCCGCTGACCGCAGGGCTGCCCGCCGCACGGTACAGGAAGGTGACGATCTGAGCGCGGGTACAGGTAGCGTCGGGGCTGAACTTACCGCCGCCCGTGCCGCTGGTGATGCCGTTCTCAACGGCCCAGGCCACCGCTTTGGCATAGTAGGCATCCGCGGGGACATCGGCAAAGCTGTTCATGCTTTTGGGGGCGGGAGATCCGGCAGCCCTCCACAGGAAGGTGACCGCCTGGGCGCGGGTACAGATGCCGTTGGGGGCGAAGGTAGTGGCGCTGGTGCCGCCGGTGATGCCCTTGTCCGCAGCCCAGATCACAGCGTTCTCATAATAAGCGCCGGAGGGAATGTCCGTGAAGGGATGCTTGCCGGCAGGCTGCTCGACCTTGAACCTGCCCGCTACGGTAACCTTGCCGGACGGCATAGTAAAGACATACTTGCCGTTTTTCTCAGTCAGCTTGATCTCCTTGTCCTTGCCGTCCAGAACGGTGAGGGTATCCAGCACATAGCCCTTGTCGGGATCGACCGTCAGGGTGACGGTGGTGCCCTTGGAGGCGGACTTGTGGCTGGCGGTCACATCGCCGTTCTTGGCGCTCTTCACAGTGATGGAATAGGTGGTGACACCGCCGCCGCCACCGCCGGTGGAGGCGTTCTTCTCGAAGATCGCCATGATCTCGACAGCCTCGGCAGGCATGGTGAACTTGTTGTCCGTGATGGCCACGCCGCCCTTGACGACCTGCCACTCCTTGAAGTGATAGCCGCTGTCGGCCTTGGCGGTCAGCTTGATCTCTGTCCCGGCGACTGCCTTGGCGTGATCCGCAGAAGCGGAGCCGTTGCCGCCACTGGTCACGGTGACGGTGTACTCGGTGAGCTTGGGGATGCTCTCGGTCTTGGTGGCCGTGCAGGCAGAGCACTTGTAATGACGAGTCCCCTCCGTGGTCACGGTGGGCGCAACCTCGCTAACGAATACCCAGCTGTGGTTCTCGGTCTTTACATAGCCGCAATCGGTGCAGGTGCCGGTATGGGTGCCGTCGCCATTGTCCGTCCAGCTGGTGATGCTGTGCGGGACTTCCTCGTAAGAACCGTCGTTCGCCGTGCAGTAACGGATATGCGTATCAGGCGTTGCAAAGATCCAGTTACCGCCATAGGTGTGCGTATGGGGCCCAGTCAGTGCCGGGAAGGTGTATCTGAGGGTCACGCTACCGTCCGTATTCTTGGTAACGTCAGCCATGTGGCCGTTGATGGTAAATACCGCATCGCTTGCGAAGGTATAGCCATCGTTTGCGGTCAGCGTAACGGTTGCGGTATACTCCTTCGCCTCAAATGCTGCATCAGTGGGGTTCCACGTCACAGCGGAAGCCGTGCAGTGAGCAGTACCGGCAACCGTCGCCGTGGTGTCGGGCGCAACGCCGTAGGCCGGAGGCGTGATGCTGACGGCTGCGCCGTTCACGGTCTTATCGTCGGCAGCGGCGGGCAGCTTGTAGGTTACGGTGATCGCGCCGTCCGGACTCTCGTCAATCCGGGTTGCGGCCGTCGGATTCTTAATGGTGGTGTGTGCCAGAACGTATTCATTCACAGCAGGGATGGTCAGCCTGTAGGTCTGTCCGGCCTGCGCGATCACGCTCACGCTCTCGCCGGTGACAGCACTATTGTGAATCACACAGCTGGGGCCGCCCCACCACGCCATTGTCTCGCTACCGTAACAGTCCTTTACGAAATTGCCAGCGCCAATACCTTCAAAATCGGCCCACGTTGTCTTGAGATCGTCGCCGGCCTTCAGCTCCGGCAGGGTGATGTTCAGCTCGCCCTCGTTTCTTGCGGTGATCACAAACGTGATCTGAACCCTGCTGGCACCGGCGCTATCGTCATCAGGCGCCTGAGTATACCAGCCCCAACCTTCGGGGACATTCGGATCATCATACGAAGGTCTCTTGCTGTCATAATACCACCGCCGGACACCGTACTGTTCGATGGTGATGCCTTCCATGTCGGTGTAGAGCTTGAAGTTCTCCTGGTTGGTTTTGAAATCTTCGTAGAATGCATAGCCGTCCTTGGCGTCAAGCGTCAAATGGGCCTTGTACTTAGCGCCGGTCTTGAACTCATGCTCATAACTAGAGTAATCCGCATCCGGTACGAGCCAAAGAGTTCCAGTTGCCGTAGTCCACTTTGCAAAGTCGGGATTTGTGGCAGGCTCTTCATAGGCTTCCGGGTTTGTTGCGGACAGCTTGACCTTTTCGCTGCCGGTCGCGATAGAGAAGGACGGATACGGGATCGTATCATCGCGCTTGGTCAGCTTATAAAAATACTCATCCGTATCGGCATCCTTGACTTTTTCGTCGCCTTCCTGATACACAAAGTTATGCGGTCTCATGCCGTCCATGGGGTAGTTTTCCATGTTCAGCACAAGGCTGGTGACGTGCTTCACGCCGGAGTAGTCAATGGTGGTCTCGGTATAGCCGCAGCCACTGGTGCAGGAGCGGTTATATACCACGCCGCCGCTCGGAAGCGTAGCGCCCGGGACCCAACCGCCCATGTTGTGCTTTTCGCTGGTGTTCATCATCTTCTGGCCGCAGGAGCAGGCCTCCCAGTGATACTTGGCGTTATAGCTCACGTGATCTGCCTTATGCCGGTGAACTACATCCAGGGGGAAGCTGTAATTGAGCGCACCGTCGCCATCGACGTAGCCGATGACATCCACGCCGCCGAACTTCAGGGTCGTGATCTTGCCGTTCTCGCCGCTAAAGGTATAGCCATCCGGGGCGGGAATCGTAAAGGAGACATGGTTGATGCCCTCTTTGATGTTGGTGGGGTCCCACGTTACATCAGGGTTGATTGCCACGGGCTTTCCGTTTTTGTCCGTTGCTTCGAAGCTCAATTCACCCGGCGCACCGACGTCAGCCTTGTCCACGTTGAACGAAACGGTAGAAATGAAGGTATCTGCCGCTTCGCTCACCACCAGCTTAACGATATGCTCGTTGCTTATGATACCGACGGAGCTGCCGTTCTTATCCAGATTCAGCTGCAAATCATAGGAATAGACCTTGGGGTGTGCACCTTTCTCAATGGTGATCGTATGCGAGGTTTTATCGGCATCGATGGTATCTGTCTGCTGTACCGCGGAAGAACCGGAGATATAATGCTCGCACTTGGTTCGATAGGTATAGCCCGCATTTACCAAATCACTCGCCAGAGGATACCACTCGAACTTGAGGGTATGCGCTTTGTCGTTGGTCAGATTCTCAACGGTGCCCTTCCAGTCCTTGAAGTAGTTGATGGGGTTGCCGTCCAGCGTGACGGACTTCATGCCCCATGCGTTGGGGATGACCTCGATGGGGCCCTTCAGGTTGAGATTCAGGTAGTAACCATCCGTGTCGGCATATTTCACGCGCGAGCCGATGTTCTCGGAGGTATAGATATTCCCGTTCAGCTTTATCGCGCTGTTCGGGAAGAGCTTCATAGCATATTTTATCGCCTTCTGCCTGCCCTGTGCAGTGTACCATCCGTCTGCGGTGACACTGCGAATATCGAGCTTGAGATTCTGGCCGGACGCGTCAAATACGCCGCTTTTGATCAGCATCGCCGGCTCGTTCCCCTCATAAGAGAGTAATTTTATGCCTTTGGCAACATAAAGGCCATCGTTGAAGCGCGCCCCGTCTATGACCATCTGCGTCTTATTTTTCAGCAGGCCGGTCACCGCAAACGGGAAGTTGAACACGCCGCCGTTGAGGAGAACGCGCGGCTCCGCATCTCCCTCTCTCCATGACAGCTCATCTGTCCAGACTATGCCGTTGAAGGTGCCGCCGTTGACCGTGAGCTGCGAATAGCGCAGCAGCAGCGCCGTCGGCATATACTGAACCCCCGATATGGTGTTCCTTTCCCTGTTGTTCCAATCGTATGCGCAGTTGATCGTGCCGCCGTTGATCGTGATCTGCGGGCGCTCACCGCCCTTGAACGGAACAAAATAGTTGTCGCTGATGCAGCCGTTGTTTCCATAGGCTCCCGATTTCAGCGGATTCAGCCTTGTCAGCGTGCCGCCGTTCATTGTGAATTTGGCAGGCGCGCCAGCACTGTCGGGGCTTATCATGATGATGCAGTGCCCCTTGGAGTCCCTCGCAAATTCAACCTCGATCGCGCCGCCGCCCTTGCTGTCGTACAGCGTGAATTCGCCGGAGCGAATTGTGATCAGGTTGTAAAACTCCGCCCGCTTGCTTGCGTCGATCCTGATCTTATGGCCGTTCAGGTCCAGTTTTTGGCTTTTCTTTATAATGATCGCATCATCATCATATCCCGTCGTATAATCGATGTCATTTTCCAGCGTGAGATCTCTTGAAGTGGGCGAACTGAGATAGCTTTTAAACCCGCTCCAGTCCTTGATGTTGCCGTATCCGTAAGTATCGTCCGCCGCGCTCGCCGTCACGCCCATGGCGGGCACGAGAGAGAGCAGCATCACCAGCGTCAGCAGTAAACTGGTAATTCGTTTTCTCATGTTCTATCTTCCTCCTATTTTGATTGGATACCCATTGTCCGCGCATTGTTTCTCGGCGTGCGGCCTCTTTTTTCCTCCCTTCTGCCCCCTAAAACCGCAGCACTTTTTCCGTTGTCTCTTGGTGTTCGTCGCCAGGCCGTCTTTGTGTATAAAACCGAATCGACCAGAGCCGGATCAACGCCTACCACGGTAGGCGTTGAAATGGGGGGTACCCCCCATTTCAAAATGATCTTTGCCTATCTCAAAGGGATTGCAGACTGGCGGCCAAATAGTCCAGAGATACATCATAAAACACAAAGTCGTCGATCTCGCCCCTACGCTTAGCCTCGATGGCGCGGCTCACAGCCTCCGGCTGTCCTTCGGGGCACATCAGCATGAGCCGGCAGTGGGGCGTGACTTCCCGCAGCCATGCGCACAGGGCCAGACAGAAGTCGATGCCGTGATCGCCGTCCTCGGAGACCTCCAGCAGTGCCCCAGAGGCCAGATGGCTGCGGATGGCCACATCCGCGTTGGCATAGTCCGGCTCATAGCACAGCTGTATTCCCGGGGCGTCCCGCACTTTCGCCATCAGGCCCTGAGCCAGCGATGCCCGCCGCATAATCAGGAGCACAGTTTTCAGCCTCCCCACCTCCCATACCTTCTGTATTACAGATTTATTGTAGAGCTTATTTCGAATTTGCACCCTACCCGCTGCGGGTAGTCTTTTCCCTGAAACAAAAAATCCACCGGCACAAAGCCGGTGGATAGGAAGTGCAATTCTTTAATACAGGGGATTGATCCAGCCGTTGGAGATCATGTAGAAGGCCAGATCCACCGCCTTGGAAAAGCCGGTCTTGCCCAGCATGTTCATCTTGTGATACTTGACGGTGTTTTCACTGATAAACAGCTCCTGGGCGATCTCTTTGTTGGTCATGTGTCTGCACATCAGCCGGAGTACCTCCATCTCCCGGTCGGTGAGGGGAGCCTCTCCCTGGGGCATGGGAATGGTCCTGGGCTCCGGGAAGCTGCTGCCCCCCGCCATCACCGTCCGGGCCACCTCCAGAAAATCGTGCAGGCTCCGGCTTTTGTAGACAAAGCCGTTGGCCCCGGCGGCCCTGGCCCGGGGGATATAGGTGATCTCGTCAAAGGCGGTCATGACGATGATCTTGACCTCCGGATCTGTTTTGCGGATGGCCTCCACCGCCTTCAGCCCAGAGGCGCCGCCCTCGGTGCAAACGTCCATCAGCACCAGGTCGGGGTGCAGGTGGCGGCAGAAATCCAGGGCGTAGTCGGCATTGGGCACTTCTCCTACCACAGAAAAGTCTCCCGCAGCCGTCAGCGCCGTGGTCAGGGACTCCCGCATAGATGCGTGGTCCTCCACGATCAGCACTTTAGCCATGTTCGCTCAGCCTCCTTTGGAACAGAGAGTTCAATGCGGAACCGGGGGGAGGTGTAGAGCTCCATGCTGCCTCCCAGCCGGGCCATGCGGCGGCGCATCCCGCCGATGCCGCCGCCCTCCCGGATGGGTCCGGCGGGCGGGATACCGTTGTCGGTGACCGTCATGCGCCAGCAGTCATTCTGGAAAAAGTGGAACTGGATGCGGGTGGCATACCCGTGGCGCACGGCGTTGGTGACACATTCCACGGCGATCTCGGCAAAACTGTCCGCCACCGCCCCATCCTCCGGCAGCGCGCCCTGGAACTCCACCGACACCTCCATGCCCTGGAAGGTCTCCCGCAGCATCTCCAGACGATGAGCAGGGCTGGGCGTGGGATCTTCCCGGAGGGCCGTGGGAAGGCTGCGGGCAAAGTCCAGCAGCAGCGACTCATCCATCTGCCGGTCATCCCGCAGCGCCCGGAGCAGCAGGCTGATCCGCTGTCCCAAAAGGTCATGTACCCTCGCCTTGCTTCGGGCGATCTCCTCCGCTTCACAGATGGCCTGTAAATGCGCAATGGTGCTGCGAAGCTCCTGTCCGCGCTGCTCCAGCGCCTGGTTTTGCCGGGCAAGAAAGGTCACCGCGTCCCAATGCTCCGTGACATCATCGGCAGTCAGCAGAAGCATGGTCCGGCGCCCCATGGGGAGCTCATGGGCGGAAAAGCTCCATACGGAGGAATCGGGGAGGCGAAACACCTGCTGTCCACCCAGAACTTCCCGTGCGCAGCCGCCGCACAGCGGGCCGCACTCCAGCAGCCGCTGAAACAGCCTTCCGTCCTGTACCGGCTGCCCCGTCATCTGCCGTGCCAGCGCCTCCATGCTGCGGTTGCACAGCAGGAGCTCCCCCGACCGCCGAAAGAACAGCAAACCGGTATGCAGGGTATCAATGGCTTCCTTGACAGATACGGAGGAGAGCTGGGTGTAGAGCTCCCGCCGGCGCAACAGGCAGATATGTACGCTGCGCAGCAGGAAGAACGCCATACTCATCAGAAAAAAGACGGGATAGGCGGGCCCTGTGACCGTCTCTGTCAGGGGGAGCAGGACAGCCGCCCCGCCCACGGCAAAAAACGGCCAGATCAGTTCCATCCCCACCGCGGCGGTGGTTCCCAGCACCGCAGTCAGCAAAAACACCGCCTGCCGGACAAGGTCGTAGGCGCTGGGCGCCAAAAAGCCGCAGAACAGCCCATACTGCACCTGTGCAAGAAGGGCGGCGAAGAGGAACAGCACCCCGAGGATGGCGCACTCCATCCCATTTTCCACCCGGCGCACCCAGCCGGTGGGCAGACGTCGGATGCTGTAAGAGATGGCCCTTGTTTGAAACACGATGCACAGGGCGGCCGCCATCACCAATGTGGTCAGCGCCCAATGGGGAAACCGGTAAAATTCAGCCACAGGACTCACCTCCCAAGGGCAGCGTCATGCAGATCCCAACGGCATCGTCCAGATCCTTGCAGGCGATCTGACCGCCCAGCGCGGCAACCGCCGTCGTCAGTTCCTCCGAAAAGCGCCATTGTCCGGGATTACCGCCCGGAAGAAAGCGGAAAACCAGATGGGCGCCCTCCGGCTCCAGATACCCCAGCAGAGGAGAGGCGTTCTCCCGCAGGGCCCAGGATATGGCTTCAAAGGCAAAGTCGTAGCACAGTGCCGCCCTGCGGATCTCCAGCACTCCACGCTGCCCGCAGCGGATGAGCAGCTGCAGTCCTGCATAGCGGGCCAGTTCTGCCAGCTCATCCAGATAAATGCTCAATTCCTCTCCGGGCAGTCCATCCCCCTGACGTGCCAGGAAAAACAGATTGCATCTGCGTTTGATATGGCACAGGCAAAGAGTGATGTAGGCGGTCAGGTCCCGGGGATGGGGGGTCTCCGGCAGAGCCTCGATCAGCCGTCCCAGCGTCTGGATGCGGCGCTCCATGTCCCGGTCCAGCTGTTCAAACATGGCGCGGTTTGTCTCCGCAGCCAGCAGGCGCTTTTTCACATCGCCCTCCTCACGCAGCAGGGCGTTGGCCGCCTCCAGACGGGCCTGCACAGCCTGGATCTCCCTGCGCAGCCGGTTGAGCTGGGAGAGGTCCTCCTGCCATACCGCCATACCGCCGTGAATAGGAACCGCGTGAAGCTGGGTGTCGCTGTCCCGCAGCAGCGGATGGGCCATATCCATGGAGATCCTCCGCCAGATGGAGCGGGAGACGGGAGGCGCGCCCCGGGAGGACAGGACGGTGCGGCCCTGCTCATCCAGCAGCATCAGCCCAATGGGAGTGGCGGTGAACAGGCGCTGATACTGAAGATTGACCGGGATAAACCCCGCGTGGAGGGCCGACTCAAAAAACAGGGCGGACAGCACGCAGATGTTCACGGTAAGATCGCTCTCCCACGCCAGAGGCACCCGCCTGATGTAAGCAGTGATGTAGGCCAGCAATCCCACGCAGAACAGCAGCGGAACCACCCTGCCGGCCCAGTAGGGGCTATACCGCCCCCTGTGGAGCAGCTTCCAGACTGCGCAGGCCAGGAACAGGAGGAATAAAGCCATTACGCCCCAGTATCCCGGACCGTACCGGTAGTCTGAGGCCCAGTCCCCGGCCGGGTCAAAACGAAACACCAGCTGGTGGAGATCGTTTGTGAGTACCAATAGCACAGAGAGGGCATAGCAGGCCAGAGGCGGCCACAGAGGGCGCAGCGGCTTTTTCTCACCCTCCGGATGGTCCAGGATTACGGCCAGATACAGCAGCGTTACCGGAAGGGCAAGCTGAAAGATGTAATAGCCGTACCAGCACATCCGGCACAGAAGCCCATCTGCTGTCAGCTGATATTTGAACAGGCGCAGCAGCAACCATCCCACCATCAGCCAGCCCATGACCCCGACTACTCGGCGGACATCCCGGCGGATCATCCGATGGGATACCGTCCCCTTCCACAGCAGGATGGCGGCGGCGATGAGCAGGGCGGATAAAATATGCTCCCGGAGATCTGCTGTGGTATAGCGCCGGATGTGGAGCACCTGCCGGCGCAGGTCCCGGCTGCTGTCCCCGGTCAGTTTCAGAAACCAGCCGTAGTCCTCCTCGCTCAGGGTACGGGCCGACCGGTAATCATCGGGAAAATCAGCCGGTCTCTCTCCGTCCGCCAGGGGCAGCCCTGCTGACAGAAGGGTTTCATCCAGCCCCGGCTCCAGCGTCAGAGGGATATCGGAGAGCAGCCCCATACGGCAGGACAGCGTGCCCTCCGCCGGCACGATGATCTCATAATTTCCTCCGTTCCGGTTCCACGCGGCGGCCTCCCAGTCCAGACAGATCAGAATAGGGGCGTCCGGCGCGTCCAGTTCAAAGCCGCCGTTCTGACTAAGGTGTTCCAGCAGCTCCAGAGCGTCACGCTTGGAGGGCGCCTCCCGGTCCAGCCCGTAGGACAGGGCGCCCAGAGCCAGCATATTGCTGTTCACGGAGCTGCTGCTGATGCCTACGGGCACCGGGCTCTCCCGTAGGCTGTTCCAGCCGGTGATGACCGCATCCGTCCGCGTGCGGTCTACCGCCAGGATCACGGTGGCCGTGACATGGGGATACCAATACCGGCCGATGCCCCGCTCCAGCGCCGGGATGGCCTGTACATCAAAGCAGGCCACGGCGCTGCCTCGGCTCACCTCCGCGTAGAGGGTATCCTCTGCCGTCTGAAGGGAATACCCGGGGAGGAAGGGAACGAGAGCCGCGCTGTATGCCTCAGCGCCCTCCGCTCCGGCGATCAGACGGTCCCCTGCGTCCACCGTGCCGCACCCAGCCAGGATCAGGCACAGCAGGAGGAGCGGCAGCCAACGCCCCTTCATGGAGCCACCGGCTCCCCGGACTCCTCCATCCGGCCGGCACATTCCCGGCACAGATCCATCTCATCGCAGATGAGGAAGCAGGCGTCGCAGACCAGCCGCCGGCAGATGGGGCACTGGCTGAACCGCTCCCTGGCCTCCTGACCGGCCGCCTGCATGGCCCGCTGCTTCTCCCGCTGATAGATGGCGTCATAGAGTTCCTTCTTCTCCCGGTGTTCCGCCGCCTGCAGCGCTTTGGAAAAGGGGATGCTGCTGCTGTACCAAAATTCTCCGCACACCTCGCAGCGGATGGAAAAGCAGAAATACTGGGGCGTGGAGCAGTCCTCCAGATGACCGAACAACAAGTTTCTCATAGGGCGCGCCTCCTTTCCTTTCTGTTCCTGTTATAACAGGAGGAGGGAGCGTGCGTATATGGTCTGCCGGATACTTTTTCCCGTTTTTTGCAAAAGGTATCCATTGGATAATAGAGAAAGCGCACAAAACCAATCCTTTGGTTTTGTGCGCTTTGCTGTATTGTGGGTGGTGCATCAAAACAGCTCCTGGAGCCGTCCGCACCGGCGGAGCAGGTCAATGTAGAGCATCAGCTCGTCCCGGGAGGCGACCCCCAGCTTCTCGTAGATGCTCCGGTTGTGCTTCCGGACTGTGCTCATGCTGATAAATGCCAGATCCGGGATGTCCGCGATCTCGCGTCCATCGATGTAGTAGCGGAGAATGTTCCGCTCTGCCTCTGTCAGCAGATCCTTCCGTGCCACAAACTGGTCGAAGAGCTCTGCGACGTTGGGGGGAAGTTCCCCCTGCTCCAGACGCTGGTTCCGGGCCCGGGCGTTGAGAAACTCCGCCAGTTCATCCACCTCCGAGATCCCGGAGGACAGCCCCTGTTCCGGCAGTTCTTCCTGCTGGAACCGCTTCAGGCTGTCGGTAATAGGCCGGACAAATCTCCGCGCCAGGAAGAAGGAGAGGGCCAGCAGCACCACCAGCAGTCCCAGGGCCGCAATGATCCATGTTTTTTGTATTTCAGCGGTGTATGCCGCATAACTGTCCTGGGGGATCAGGATCGCAGCGGCCCAGGCGGTGTCCTCCGCCTCTCCCTTGGAGATGGAGATGGTCTGATGCAGGCCGATATACCGCTCGGCGCCTGTGTCATATTCGTTATAGTATCGTCCCTGATGGATGGCGAGCGTCTCCTGACCGTCCAGATAGGTACCGTTGACGCTGCCCACCAATCCATCCGACAGCAGAAGACGGCTGTCCTGAATAGGAGCCAGAACGGTAACGGCGGAGCCGAACTGCCCCTCCGCCGCGGGATAGGACAGCTGGAAGTACAGCGCGCTGAGCTCCACGCCGCAGACGCCGTATACGCTCCCATCGCTGCCCACGATGGGGACGCACAGCAGTATAGCAGATTCCCAAGTATCCTTCAGGTCGATGCGGCGGGACCAGAAATAGCGCTGCGCAGGGCGGTCCAAGGGCGTGTCCATCAGCTCCCGGCAGCCCGGGATCTGATCGGTGTCAAATTCCAGATTCCACCGATTGTGCAACTCCAGATCCTTTTGCCGGGCAATATCCGGGATACCGCGGAAGTAGACCACGGTAGGGGCAACCGGATTGCTGGCGCTGAGGTTGGTGTAACGCAGGTGGATCCCGCTTCTGGAGTGGTCTGCCACCTCCAGGGTGGTATTGGCCGTGGCATTCAAAATTGCATAGGCTCCGTTGCAGTTGGCGGTCTGGAGGGTGGTATTGACCAGCGGGTACATGATCTGCTGCAGCTTCAGCAGCCGCTCCGGGTCATCGTTGACCTCTTGCAGTGAAATGCCCTCCCGTACCAGCTCCCCTTCGATCTCGCGGCTGAGTTCTTTGGAGAGATTCAAGCTCTGGGCGGTCAGCCGATCCAGGCGACTGGCCAGGCTATCCTGTGTATTTTTCAGTTGCAGCTCCATCACCTCATGGAGCTGCTCGTCGTTTTGGGAAAAGGCCCCGGCGATGGACAGAAGGAGGATCACCGCCGCAAAGACCACCAGGATCATGGACACCCAGTAGAGCATCAGTTTTCTCTGCATGCCCACGCTCTGCTTTTTGGCAAAGGCGTTCAGCGCCCGCAACTCCCGGAATTTGTTCAGCACGGTGTTTCCTCCTCTCTTTTGTTTATCGCTCCATGATCTCCCGGAAGGCCTGGAGCCGCTCTGCGCTGATCTGCTCCAATCCGGTTTCTCCGGCCCCCAGATAATCCTGACGGCCCAGCGCAAGCTGTGAGCGCACCTGATCTTCCAGGGTCGTTTCCAGACTCAGATAGCTCTCCAGCTGGGGCGGCACATAAAACTCATAGTTTGCCTGGGTATCCAGGTACGCCTGATAGAGGGAGGCGTATTTGGCGCTCTCCAGTCCCTCGATGGCCTTCGGCAGTTCGTTTTCAAAGGCGGCCCGAGTCACCGGCATGTAGCCCGTTCGGGTCACGAACTCCACATTGTGGTCCGGCTCGGTCAGCCACTTGAGGAGGGTCACGGCGGCCTGCTCCCTCTCTGGGGTGGAGCGTACGGTGCAGAAACCGGCTCCGCGCTGCATGACCAGCTTTTCCCCGTTTTCAAAGACCGGACAGGGCCGGGAGATGATAGTGATCTCCTCGGAGGTATTGTCCGGATAAGTTACCACATCGCTGTAATAGAGGATGCTGGCCGAGGATGCCACGCTCACAATGCTGTCGCCGGTGCGGATGGATTCTGTGGCGTAACCGCCCTTGAGCCAGACGCCCCCACGAAGCGCGGCCCGGGCCAGCGGCTCCCACGCCGCCTGGAATGCGGGGCCAAAGGCCAGCTTGTCACCCTGGAAGAAATCCTCGCCCAGGGATTCCGCCCCCACCTGGAAATAGTTGAAATAGTAGTCGTGAACGAACATGGACTTGGCGTCGCCCGGAATATCCGGCGTCTGAGCGTCGGTCCAGTCCGCATAGACCTCTGCTGCCTTGAAAAGCCCCTCCCAGGTGTCCAGGTCCGCCAGCGTCACGCCGGTCGCCTGGGAGAAGCGGTCGAAGATCGTCTGGTTGATATACATGATCTCTGTGGATTTCGCCACGGGAAGGACCACCAGCCGGTCATTGACGATCCCCTCTTCCACGAAAGCCGGCAGGAAAGCGGACAGTTCTTCCTCGCTGAAGTAGTCCTGATAGTCCACCAGAATGCTGTCGTCGGGCAGCGCCATCACCGTCTTGGGATAGGATACGAAAAGGTCGGGCAGCTCCGGAGCTCCCGGCTCTCCGTTGGCGGCGGCCAGCACCAGCTCGTGGATGGTGTTGGTGTTGGACACGGAGGTGACCTGCACGTTGATCCGCTGCTCCTTTCCCACCGTCTGGTTGAACGCATCGATGAGGTCGTTGAGTGGGGAATCTGTCTGACCGCCATAGACGTGCCAGACCGTAATGGTGGTCGGCGTCTCTTCTTTTTTGGCCGTGTCGGAACAGCTCGCGCAGCAGTAGGCCAGCAAGATACCTGCCAGCAAAAACGCCGCAATTCTTCGTACCTTCACATCGCATCACCTCGTTTTCATTATATCTGCTGAGGGTAAAAAAAGCCAGTTGAAACAGGATACTTTATTGAATTCATTTCGTGGAGTATCCATTTCAGTTCAGTATAACATGGATTCCATAAACCTGCCCTATCCGCAGCGGGTAGTTTTCATCGTTCAGGTTTTTCTTTTGATATCGTTGCCTTATCCGGGTGGATCAGAGTGATGGGTAGCCCCTTTTTTCTGGCATAGTTGACGGTCATTCCCGTTCCGCTGCGGATAGAACGGTCGTTGTCATAGACTGCCAGTAAGTAGCCTGCACGGTCCACCATATACTCGTTGCGTCTCCGGTAATTGACCGCCGGGGGCGCTTCTTTATTACCCACGATAACCGTTTCCGCACTGTGTCGGATCAGAAAAGACATACGGCTGCGGCTGCGATCTTCCCAGTCTGTGTCGTGGCCCTCAAAGGGCAGAGCGATCTTCAGTTGGATCTCGCTATATTCCGGCTGTTCTTTGAGCCGCAGCAATATCTCCCCGGCCCACATATCCACGCCCAGAGCGCCGCCTACCCAAAACTGGCGAAAGCCTTGCTCATAGAGCTGGATCAACTGATCCCGGATGCGTTTCTTGATCCGCTTGCAGCCGTTGTTGTTTTCATCATATTTGAAGCGAAAGCGTGTCGGTCTATGGCCGATGATGGCACAGGCAAGTCCCCTTGTCATATTGACACCTCACATAACATCGAACAAAATAGTGTTTTAATTATATATTGACGCTTTATAAGCATCAATAATGCTTTAGGGTTAATTTTAGTATGCGCTGCCTTCGGATAAACTAATTCCGTAAGGTGGTGATAACTCTGGAATGGGATTTTGACTTTTCCGAGCGCATGGAAAACCTGTCTTATGCTATCGGATACTATCGCAAGAAAAAGGGATATTCCCAGGAACAGTTGGCAGAGATCCTTGATATTAGCCGCCAGCATCTCGCGTCCGTTGAAGCGCCCGGCATGAGTCATGGCCTGTCTCTGGATCTGCTGTTTAGGATAGCCACCGTCCTTGAAGTGGAGCCGTATCTGCTGCTGAAATTTCGACTTGAGAAGTAAGATTTTTCATTAAGATGATGATAAGTCTTTTCTCTGACCTAAATCTCTGATAGAGTGAGTCCTTCTGGGTGGTTCACAATGAACCGCTCCTGGGTCCAGCGAATGGGCGCAGTTCTCCCTTGGCGGAAGATTTTGAAATTGCCATTGATTCAGAGAGTGGTTTGTACTACATTTTGGTACAAACCACTCTCTCTTTTATTTCACGGTATAGAGATTGGAGGTGCTGCTCCCATTCGGCCTGTGCCGGGAAGCCTTTTTCAGATAGCCGTGCTGCTCCAGATCGTGCAGCGCCCGCTTGACCGTGGAGCGGGACAGCTTCATGTCCGAGGCAATGGTCTTAATGCCCGGCCAGCACTTTCCCTCGGCATCGGAGCGATCCCGCAGGTACATATAGACCGCCTTCGCTCTGGAGGGAAGCTCAGTGTCGGCGTAAATCGTTCCGAAGTAACTCATCGTTCCTCCTCTCCGAATGTCTTCATTTGCTTTCCTCTTTTTACAGCCCTCTCCTGAGCCGGAGCATGGGCGATGCCGCCCCGGCTGGATACCGCATAGCCGCGGCTTTCGTTCATCTCCTCCGGCTCACTGAGCTGCGGGAGATTCCGCTCCAGATCCACCCGGTTGGCATAGGCCACCGCTCGGTTGGCTCTCTCCGGCACCACATACGGCTCCCCGAAGGTAATGCCCCAGTTTAAGAAGAGTTGGAGCCGGGTCCGCATGGGATGAGTGCCGGTTTTCATGACGATAAAGCTGCCCTTGGGAATGGATTTTAGCTCGTCGGGCGTCAGTAGGGCGCGCTCCATCATCTGCAGGCTCTGGCTGGGATCGTTCTTGCCACGGCTCACCGAGCCGGAGAGGACGGTGCGGCTGCCCAGGGCTTTGGACAGCACTTCGGCGGTCTGGCTGTTGGGTGCAAAGCCGCCGAAGATGGTGTCCTGGCAGTTGTCCTGAATGATCTCGCGGCCCTCTTTCCCGTAGTTTTTTTCGAGCTGCGCTAAGGACTGGATGATCGGCACGAGCGTTAACCGGCGAGAGCGTCCAGCGGAGAAAAGGGGCAGTATATCAAACGGGGGCATGGTGCCGAATTCGTCACAGAAAAGCACCACCCGGTTTTTCAGCTTGCCGCCGTTCTCATCGGCCACAGCGAACAGCTCCCGGCTCAGGTTCTGGATCATGAGACCGGCCATGAAGTTCTTGGTTGTGTCTTCTTCCGGCAGGATCAGGAAGATGGCAGACTTCTCCGAAGCAAACTTCTCAGCGTCAATGGCGCTGTCGAAGCACAGGATCTGCTCCAGCTCGCTGTCCAGAAAGGCATTCAAGCGGGACAGCACGGTGGACATGACGGAGGCCATTGCCTGCTCGGCGCTGTTGAGGGCGGCACCGGCAAACCACCTCGCCTTGTGATCCGGCGGCAGTTTTGCCATCAGGAGCTGGAAGTGGCTCTTGCCCTTGACACGGCTGGGCTCCAGCAGATCCTGCACCAGCTTGAACACGGAGACGATATGGCGGCGCTCCTGGGGGTGGTCTTTATCGGGCGGCAGGAACTCGGCCAGCATCAGGATGACCGAGGTGAGAAGCCCTTCCGCCGCATCGTAGAAGAAAGCGTTCTGGCCGCGGTTGCTGTCATCGCCGTCCGGATTGACGATGGTCTTGGACAGGATTTTGGCGTATTTCTCGGCCTTGGCCCGGGCCGCGAGATTGTTCGGGTCACTCCGGGCAATGTCCATATACCGGTTGACCAGCGTCAGCAGATTGTTACCGTCTGAGCGGGTGGGATTTCGCAGGTCGATCACGGCCACATTCTGATACCCATAGCAGTTCTTGGCAATGGCGCCGTAATTGCGGGCGAGGTCGCCCTTGCTGTCCAGCGCCAGCCAGCTCATGCCGCTGGCGCAGGCGTACTCCAGATTGGGATAGAGAAAATAGGCGGTCTTGCCGATGCCGGAAGCGCCGATCATCAGGCAGTGGATGTCATCGCTGTCCACGAGGGCGGTGAGTTCGCCTTTCTTTCCCTTGCACCCCAGCACCAGCCCCTGCTCCGTGGGCAGGTTCTGGCCGCTGCGCCATTTCTTCACCTCGAAGGGGACATGGGCATAGGTCTGCCGGATCTCTTTGGCTGTGGCCCATCTTGCGGTGCCGTGCTGGCCGTCGCCGACCGTTTTGGATTTGATCCCGCTCAGGGTATAGTAGTGGGACAAGGCGGCCAGACAGCCGATGACCAGAAACATCAGCCCGCCGGCGGCCAACAAAATCAGGACTTGGTGTGGCATGGTTAACCCCTTTCAGGGCACACCACTTCCTGCTCGGTTCCATACTTCTGAATGCGCACATCACTCTTGTTACGGCCTACTTCGGGCGAACAGGAAGTGGTGTGCGTTGTTGTTATTTACTGCATGACTTGTGCGTAGGACGGTTCCTCAGCGGTCAGATCATCATTCCAATCCTTGTGTGCGGGAATGAGCCTTTCCACCGTGTACCTCTCTGCCAGCTGTTCCTTCATGCGCCGGCTGGCCAGATGGCCAGCCTCGTCATTGTCGAGGCAGAGCAGGACCGTATTGATTTGCGGCTGCCGCTCCAGCAGCTTCAGCACCGGCTGAATGGAGGTGCCGCAGCAGGCCACATAGCTGTGGCTCTGCCAGCCCTCCGGATGGAGCGTGATGTAGGAGAGCATATCGATGGGAGCTTCGAACACATAGAGGCTCCCATCTGTGCCGATGTGGTGGAAGCTGTGGCGGGGATCGCAGCCCTCCACATTGAGCCGGAAGGCTTTGCCGAAGCTGTTGGCGCTGCGCTTGTGGGCATGGCGGGGGACGCCGTCTTCATCCGTACCCACGAAAACCGCATTGTGGTAATCGGCGTCTTCATACAGCAGCTTCTCTCTTGCAAAGTGCGCCACAACGCTCCGGTCGATATTCCGGTGCTTGACCAGATAGGCATAGACCCGGCGCATATTGGAATTGGCCGGCGGAAGGACAAAGGGCTTCGGCGGCTCATCTACCCGTTCTTCGGCAGAGGGATAAACCGTTCCCAGCTCGCCTCCCAGAAGCATGGTCACCGCCTCCGGATAGCTGAGGTGATAAAACCGCTGCACGAAGCTGACGGCGTGGCCGCCCCGCTCCTCGGCATGATCGTACCACTCGTTGCCGCGGATGGTGACACTATGGTCACGGGCCAGCCGTTTCTCTCTGCCGGAGGCAAGGAGCTTTTCGCCCCGGCAGCGGAGGAACTCCTCCAGATCAACGGAGGCGGCTCGCTGCTTCTGTTTTTCCGTGAAATGAATGTAAGTCGACATAGGCTCCTCCTGTTACATGGTCTGCTGATAGGATACCTGCTCCTCATGATCATCCGCCTTGTGGCCCATGGCCATCCGCTTTTCCGTCAGCCGCTTGCGCCGTTTGGAATCAATGCGAATCCCTGCCGGATTGCGAGGCGGCATGGAATTGTCCCGGAAGATCCGGCTCATGTGATGGAGCAGCTTGGTTGCCGCCAGCATGACGGACGGATCTCGGAACTGGTCAAAGCGGTCAAGGAAGAATTGAGCATACGCATTGCCCTGGGCAGCGGAGCGGGTGAACCAATCCCTGGCCTGCTCCCGATCCTGTTCCACATCCCGGCCCAGGAGATACAGCTTGCCCAGTGTGTACTGAGCAAACGGGTTTCCTTGTCTGGCGGCGGCAGTCAGGTACTCCAGAGCTTTTCTCACATCCTTCTTTACGGACTCACCGGTGAGACAGAGCTTCCCAAGGCGGTATTGGGCAAACGGATTCCCATGCCCGGCGGCCTTGTCCAGCCAGCGCACCGCCTCATCGGTGCGCTTTTGAGAGAGCAGGAGCTTCCCGAGTGCATATGCCGAAAAGTCATTTCCGGCCTCTGCGGATAAGCGAAACCAACGCTCCGCTTTTTCATGATCCCGCATGGTGGAGAGATCATCCCGGTAGAACTTTCCCAGTTGATGCGCCGCCACCGTGTATCCTTCCACCCAGAGCTGTTCCAGCACCCGGACGGCTTCGGCGTGTTCCTCATCCAGCGCATAGACATCCTTCAGAACCGTTTTGGCGGCACGATAGCGTCGAGCCTGTTCATATACGCTGCTGGATCGCTGCCCCTCATGTGCCGCCTCCGGCTCCGGCTCATCTTGCATCTTCTCATCTTCAAAAGTCGGGAGGCCGAGGCGGATGTTCTCGGCCTCCCGGATGATATCGTTTTTAATCCGGCGGAACTCTTTCTGCTGAGAGAGCGGGAGATGCTCCCGCGGTGTACGGCTGCCATAGCACTCGTTCAGCTCATCCCGGATCTGATTCCAGGTTTCATAGCACTTTGCTACTTCCGGCTGCCGGGCCAGCTCGTCCACGATGGTGTCCACCAATGCTTTGAGCGGTTTCTTCAGATAGCCATACTGCTTTTTCCCGGTGGTGGTTTCCAGCGCCTGCACCAGCTGGCGCATCTGCTTCTCGATGACAGGGTTGTCGCAGAGCTGATGCTCCATCTTCTGAATCAGCTCCCGCATGGTATCCTGCGCCACTTCGATCAGCTCTTTATAGGCAACATCCTTCCGCTCGTAGATCTGGATCATCTCATCCCGGAAGATGGTGTTGGTCAGCTTGGAGCGCATGGTCGCAATGCCTTCCCTGGTCAGGAAGCCCTCCTTCGGATCGTCTGACCAGACCATCATGTGGATGTGGGGGTGATGCCCCTCATTGTGGAAGGCCGCATACCAGCGGAAGTGATCAGCCGGTATCTTTATGGCCTTGGCCAGATCCTGTGCGTGCATCATGAGCAGGCCGCGCCATGCGTCCGCATTGTCGTACCCCAGCCGGGCAGCATCCTCACGGCGCAGGGAGTAGATGATGGTCCACACATTTCCGTCATGGGCTTCCAGCTCGGACATGGCTGCGTCGAGGTCTACTGCGGCGGCGGAGCTGAACAGGCCATGGGCCCCGCGGCGCTCCACACGGGGGCGGGTGGCAATGTAGGACAGGTATCCGCTCTCAGAATTTATTTCGTGGAGGTTTGCATCCAGCGCCATGGTGATGAAGGCTGATGCGGTACCAAGGGTAGGCGTCTTACGGTAATCCTCATACTCGAACAGCTCCACGGCATCAGGGAAATCATGCAGGATCTTTTGGATCAGTTCCCGCTGTCCTTTGGTGACGGGACCGTTGCCGGTCAGCTTCTCCACACCTTCGCGGGTGGCAATGTATTTCATGTACCCGCCGGCCTTTTCGGATTTGATGTAGCCGCTTTTCTGTACGAGCTTTGCCATGAGTTACACCGACTTCTGGAAGTCCAGCGCATCCTTGAACGAGATGCGCCCGTTGGTGCGCTTCATATCCCGAATGGCGCGTCCCCGCAGACGCTGGTACTCGCCTTCGTCGATATCGGTGTCGTAGGCGATGATCTGCCCCAGCACATTGAGATCCACACCCTGCTTGAACAGGAGCGAGCCCATGCGTCCGGCAAAATTGTCCAGGGTGCCGGTGAGCATGGCGGAGAGTGCTTCGGGCAGGAAGCCGCCGGCGTTCTTCGTGTTCAGATAGCCGATGTAAAACCGGAGGGCATTCTCCACGAATTCGCTCCGGCTGGCGCAGTTGTCGAGGCGCAGGTAGATGTCTACCTTCTCGTCCAGATCCTCAGAGATCCAGAACCCCTTCTTCGTTTTTCTGCTTTCGGACTTCAGTAAAACCACTCCTTTTTTCGTCAAGTCCCCGCTGAGAACCCTTGCCACAGCGGAGCTTTTCCGCATCATAGGGTCCAACAGCTCTTTCCACCCGCCGGATTGTCCCCGCTGCGAAAAGCCGGAAACTGCCCGCACTGCGGGCAGAAGTGGGAGAGCCGGGGGCGGCATTGTCCCCGGCTCTTTCTCCTGCTTTGCTTTCGTCAGCTTCCCGCTCTCTTGGAAAGCGCCCCAAATTCCGCCCGTTTCCCTCTGGAGGGGTACACGGTCGACTGGCCGCTGAAAGCCGCACACAGCGGCTCACAGGGGGCAACGGGGGCTACATCTGCATCTCTGGGAGTTCCTGGCTCTGCTCCGCCAGATAGTCCGCACTGCACTCCTCCAGACTCTGGCCCCAGTGCTCCTGACAGTAGGTGTTCATCTTGGGGAGGAGCAGAGCCTGCTCCTCGGCGCTGAGCCGGTACTTGAATGCCTCCTCGTCGCCGTTGCCACGCTGCAGATACACCTCCAGCGTGTCACAGACACGACGGGCATCCAGATCGTAGTTGGCACAGATGTTCAGCCAGTCGTCATTCTCGGAGGTGCAGACATCAGTTCCGAACACTTGATCCGCATTGAACGATACTTCCATGTAGAACTCCAGCAGGTTATCGTTCTGAATAATGTCCTCGGCGAAGGAAATGTCCTCGGCGCAGAGCCGCCGGCTGCCGGAGAGGTATTCCGATTCCGGCTCCTGATGGAGCGTTCTCTCCTCCAGCCGGTCCAGGAAGATCCGCCACCTTTCGTCCGACGAAGCGTTGCCCTTCTTCATAGCGAAGTAGGCGGCGGTGCTCACATCCCGGATTCTGAACCGCTTCCAGCCATCCATGATGCTGACGGCTTCCATATCTCCGCTGTCGAGGTCGATGTCGTAGGCACCCACCACCCGGCCGGTGTTGTCCAGCCGCTCCGACACATAGGAGTTGAACTCCTCCTGAGAGATTCGCTGGGTGTGCAGCAGCGTTTCGACAAAGCGGTGGGGCGCCTCGTCGGGCGGCTTGCGGATGTAGCTGCGCAGACGGCGGGCGGTCGAGAGCAGCTCGAGTTTTTCCTCGGCCAGAATATAATCGGAGCCGCCGTTCTCCGTGACATGAAAGACGGCGAAGCGCCGTGCGGCCTCCCGAGCCTCCTCCTCCGCCTGCTGCTCTGCCCAGAGCTCATGGCTGATGCGCTCGTACTCCCGCTGAGGAAGCTGGTTGCACATTTCATCAAGGATATTCTCCAGATGCTCCTCCAGCGTTTCCCCCTTCAGTTGTTTGCTCAGAGCGTCGTACCACCGCTCGTCGAGCCAGAGTGTGATCTCACGGCCCCTCATTGCATTCCTCCCATTTCCGGCCCGCACTGCTTCATCTCAGGGTACTCGGTCAGAAGATGCCACACGCCGTTTGCGTAGTTGGCGCTGTTGACCGTCTGACTGAGAAGATCGTCGGCAGAGAGCGACATCGTGATACCGGGCACGCCGGGATGCGCCGCGGCACTTTGGCCGCTCATCAGTCCTTCCGCCTGAGCTGCGGTCAGGGGCACAAAGCCGCACGGGGTCATCAGGGAAAAGACGCCGCCAACATGCGTGGCCAGGAAATCACGAACCGTGCGTGTGCCTGCGTCATCAGACAGTTCCTCCCGAAGCGTCCAGACGCAGTGGAGCAGCTCCTCACCATGGGAGGCATCCAGACCATTCTCCGAAATCCAGCGGTCTGCCAGCTCATCCAGCGGCTCGTCCAGCCCCAGCAGAAATCTGGCGTCCTCCTCATTGATGGCGTCCTCGATATTGTCACGGATCAACCGTGCGGCGGTGATCTCCTCAGCGGCATCAATCAGCTGAGAGGGATCGGCTGCCATCCACTGCTTGACCCGGCGCTCATAGTCTGCGCTGATCCGCTTCTTCAGCTCTTTCTTGTAATCCAAGGCGATCTCATCTTTGTTCACTGGATCACCTCCGGTTCCTGGTCAGGCTTCGGTGCGACGGCTCTCGGGCTGCGCCGGGGCTTGCTCGGAGCGGCGGCGCTTACATCGCTCTCATCGATATACTCCCGCACGGGGGCGGGCACATATTTTTCATAGAGCTTCACCAGCGCATCCGTCATCTCACGGTCCAGGTCAAGCTCCTTCTTGCCCATATAGCGTTTGAGCGCAGAGAGCTTCTCCTCGTCGAAGGTGATGGTCAGGTTCACTTGCTTCATTGGCACTTCCTTTCTCAGTCGTAGTTGATGTATTCGATCTGCAGCCAGTGGGTCCAGCCCCGACCCTCCAGCTTTGTTTTCACCACACCTTTTTTGGTATTCATAGCTTCAATCACATAACCGTCACCGATGTACACGCCAATGTGGCCGTCATGCCAGACAGCGAGGCCGGGGATATCCGGCATGGTGTCGATGGTTCCGGATACTGAGGCGTTATAATACATCTGGTTGGCGCCAAGATCCGGCATCCCGTTGGTTCCATACTCGATAGTCATGGTGTCGGGATTGAGCCATCCGTACCCTTTGATCAGGCCCACGCAGTCTGTGGTTCTGCCTCCCAGCCAGTTGGCACGGATGAAGTCCGCATAGCTGCCGACACCGTCAGGGTACTGCTCCAGCTTGTAGGCGAAGAGCGAATCGGTGAGGACACTGCCGTATGTTCCCCAGACATAGCCCCAGCCGGACTCCCAGGCGTGGATGGCGTAGGTCACAAGGTCTGCGGCGTTCTTGGTGGTTGGATCGGTGAAGGCGGAGATGTCCAGCTCTATGCTGCTCCCATCCCCTCTGAGATACTCGCCGCTGTAGCTGCCGCCCCCGGCGCTCCCCGCAATCATGGTATAGATATGGTCGATGTTGCTCTTGTCATCTTCCGTGATCTCTCTGCCCAGATGGGCTTCCAGATTGGCGTAGGCCTGGGACAGAGAGGCCGGCACCGCGACGGTGTATTCTTCTTCCTCTGTACTTGTAGTCCCGTCCTCCAGTGTCACTTCTACGGTTCGTGTTCGGGTTTCGGTGGTGTAGAAGCACTCCACGAAGCTGTTCGCCGCCCGTGTGGACGGGGCGTCGTCCCCAAAGCAGAGGGCATAAAAAACAGCCTTGACTCTGATCGGGTCAAGGCTGTTGCCGCTGTCCATCTGCCCGTTGGCAGAGGACACCGCCGAATCCAGAAGAGAAAAGGCCGAGCGCATTTCCTCGATGTGATATCGGAACTCCGCCGGAACTTCTGCGGAGAATTCCGCTCCGTAGAAGCATGCCTCCACCGAATAGTTGTTATGCTCCGCCCCGCCTGAGCCAAGGGAGCAGAGCAGGGCGATCAAAAGAATGACGGGTGAAAAGATTGCCACCAGAATCCAGCCCAAACCTTTCCGGGTCTTTTCGTTGGTAAGCAGCATGGCAGCGGCCTTGGCCACTGCGGCAGCGGAAACAGCCATCAGCGACCACCTGCCGTTCCGAAGAGTTTCTCCTTGTAGGCCGGGGCGTGAACCTCCAGCAGATATCGTTCATTGCCGCACTTGTACAGGCAGACGCCGCGCTGGGGGAACTTGATGAGATTGTATTCCGACTCCTCCAGCTGGAGCATATCCATGTAGGACCGCTTGTCGATGGAGCCGGCATTGAACAGAAACTGGTGAGGCGGGATGCTGAACAGGGGTTTGGTCATCTCACGGACGCCCTCCTGATCGAAGTCCTCCAGATTCTGACTGGCCAGCAGCATCGCCGATTCCTTCTTTCGCACACGCTTCAGACAATTTCGGATGTACTCGATGGCGGTGGGGTTGGACAGCCAGATATACAGCTCATCCAGAGCTGCCACGGTATTGCCCACGGTCAGGAGCTTATCGGACATGAAGGACAGCACATTGAAGAGCATGGCGTTGCGGACATTTTTGGCGGCGCTGAGCATTCCCTTGACGCCGAACACCAGAAAACGGCTGGAGGTAATGTTGGTATGCCCGTTGAAGAACTGGGCGTCAGCGCCCTTGCACATGGAGTGCAGCCCCAGTAGCACCTCTTGCAGGAGCTTTTGGGTGTAGAGCTGGTGACGGTCGGCATCGTAGGTCTTGAATTCCTCCTCAATGAGATCGTAGAGGTCGGAGAGAATGGGATAGTCCTCCGGGCACATCCGGTTGAAGTTGGTGCGCTCGGTGATGCCGAACTTGCGATACAGCTTGGACAGCATGATCTCGATGGTGTCGATGTGGGCGTCGCTGAAATCCTTGTAGGCCCGGAAAAAGTCCTTGAGGAAGGAGATATGCTGCGCCAGAAGGGTGCTTTTGCGAAAGGCCTCCGGCGCGTCGGTGGCGTTGGGGTCTCCGCCGTCATCCCAGCACTTGGGTTCCAGCACATTGATGATATACTGCCCGGCCATCAGGTCTGCGAAGCAGCCGCCCACCGCCTCGCACATCTCCTGCTGTTCATGTTCGGCGTCCAGGCTGATGACGGACTTGCCGGACTCCAGCAGATTCAGGATCAGCAGCTTCATCAGGTAGGACTTGCCCTGGCCGGAGTTGCCCAGGATCAGGATGTTGGCGGAGGTCTTGTCCTCGTCCCGCTGGTCGAAGTCCACCAGAATGTTGCTGCCGTATTTGTCTTTGCCGATGTAGAAGCCCTTGGAGTCCAGCTTGCCGGAGTAGTTGAAGGGATAGAGATTCGCCACGCTGGAGGCGGGCAGCACTCGTTCAAACTGGACGCCGAATGTGTTGTGGCCGCAGGGATTGACGCAGCGGAAGCCCTGCTGCTGACGGAGCAGGAGCTTATCCACATTCAGCTTGCTCCGCACCAGCTCCGTCAGCACATCGGTCTGGAGCAGCTTGAGGCTGTTGTAGTCGGATGCGGTCAGCTCGATGTACACAGCGCAGTGGAGCAGAGGCTCACGGTTGCGGTGCATGGTGGCCACCAGAGTCGCCACATCCTGCAGGTTGCTCTCAGCGGTGACCGTCTGCTGTAGGTCGTTGGTGTTGGAACTGTTCATGCGGTTCTTGTTGGCCGCATTTTGAATGATGCGCTTTTCCTCTGCCGGGGTGACCTGCCGGGTGTAGATCCGCAGGGTGACGCCGTCCTTTTCTCCCAGATGGCGGAGAATAGCCTGCTCATCCGTGCTGGTCGGATATTCCCTGAGTGCCCACACACATCGGAAAGTGTTGCCGCAGATGAAATGATCCGGCATGAAGCTGACCCCAGAGGGGGCAATCATATCCAAAAAGGATTTGATGGACGCCTCCTCACGGCTCTGCGGAACCGGTTTTTTCGCTTTCTTTGCCAAAATGGATGCCTCCTATTCTCCGTGGAGGCATCCCGGCCATGGAGTGGAACACCTCCACGGCCTATGATGAATTGATTTACTCGCCCACGATGACCCAGCGGTCCCCGTCGTAGTCCTCGAACTTCTCGGTGGTCACATTTTGCTCGAAATAAACGCCCAGCATCCGCTTGAGATCCTGCTCGGTGGCGCGGCGGGTGGTAAACCCATTGTCATTGATGCTCTGCTCAATGCGGCTGAGATACGGGAACACATCCGTTTCCTTTTCGCTTCGCAGCCGGATGATGATATAAAACTCCCGGCTGGATGCCATCAGCACCTGGATGCGATCCAAATGCTTGCTGTCCTGCTCCAGAAGCCGCCGGATGGCAGGAAGTTCCTCGCTGCCCATGCGCTCCTGATAGAAGTTTTTGTTTCGCTCAAAGGACTCCTTGGAGTTGAGGGCCAGCATCTCAATTTCCGCCTGCCCCTTGACCACATTCAGCAGGGCGTAGATCCTGGCGCTGATGCTGGAATCGGACAGGACGCTGATGTTGGTGGGCTTGATGATAAAAAAGACCAGATCGCCCATGCGGGTGGCGATGCAATAGTCCTTGATGCCGTCGATCCCCATGAGCTGCCGGGTCGATTGCGCGGCATTCTCTTTTTTCTTTCTGCTCATAGCTTCATTCCTCCTTTGGGAAAGCAAGGCGGGAAAAAGCCGGTGCAGCGCATGGTGACACAGCAGGTCACCCGTCTGGGGTTCTGGCTGAACCAGTATTTTGCCCTGGCGTTCTTGGCGCTGTAGCAGAGGGACTTCTCGCACAGAAGGCCGCCCACATAGCTTTTCAGCAGGGCCCGCAGGCTGCGGAAGCCATAGTAATATCTGCCGTCCTGGCTGCGGCAGCTCCACTTGTTCTTGGCATCCTGCCAGAAGAAGGCGTTGCGGCACTCCCACCGCTTGCGCTTCCGGCTCCACCGGAGCGTCAGGGAGGCGGACAGATCCCGCTCCTCGATTTCCGGCAGGCCGAAGTTTTCCTCATTGTCATAGAGTGTGTCGGCGTGGAACATATCACATTCTCCATTCATAGAATTGCTGTTTGGTAATCAGGAAGGCCACTGCATACCGGATAAAATCCAGAATGCTCGTGCCGTCAAAACGGATGCTGAGGAAGGCATAGACTGCCGTCAGCACCAGCGGAATAAAAATTCCGGTCTGTGTCAGCGCCAGGATAGAGACCAAAAGCCCTACGCCAATGACGCCCACATCCCTGAGTTCCCAAAGCCACAGCATGGCCTTGGCAGTCAGATTGTCAGGGTAGATATACAGGGTGGTTCACCTCCAAAAAACAAACCGCCGGGGATATGCTCCCCAGCGGCCGGTGCGGCATATTTATGCTTCGGTCATCTCGGCGGGCTGATTCTGCGCCTCGTACTCAGCCAGCGCCTGCTCGATAAGACCGATGACGAATTCTTTCTGCGTGATTTTTCTGCCGCGCTTTTTTTCTGCGGCAATGAAGTCCTTCAGCCGCTGATCCAGCTCCTCGGTGATCTTGAATGCGAGAGTCTTGGTTTCTGCCATAGTGATTCCTCCTCCTTCGAAGTGTTCTTTGAGTATCAGCTCCACATACTCGCCCAGAGTCTTGAGGCCAAGCTGTTCCTTTTCTGCCACAGCTCTGGCGTGCAGTTCTTCCGGGATCATTCCGCAGAGATTCTTCTTTGCTTCCATGGGTTACTCCTTTCTCTGATTTTGTAAGCAAAGCATACTGCGCCCGGCGGCAAATAGCTATTCACAGAACCCAACGAAGAAGCAAGTTGCAAACGAAGCATAAGCAACAAGCCCGGCTCAGCCGGCGAGAAGCACCAGAGCAATGCCGAAAAGGACATAGTCCACGCATGGAATGGCCACGCTGTTGCCCAGCGCCTTATACCGGGAAGAGTCCGATGCGTTGGGAATGTCAGTCCAACCGTCCGGAAAACCTTGGAGCCTTTCACATTCCAGAGGTGTCAGCCTGCGGATGAGCCTTGGCTGATCTGTACCCTGCAGCACCAGATCCGTGGCATCCTTGTGCTGGCGTGCGCTTTGAGTGCTTGTTACCTCTCCATCTTTGAAAATGTCGACTCGCTGTCTGCTGAACACGGCATGGTGATCGGTGGCAGTCAACGTATAGGCGAGGTCTGCTTGGTATCCGATCCCATTGCCGCCGTTTTGAGGCTGCCGGTCAATAGCATTGCCGGTGATGCAAAATACAGTTTCTTGTTGCGCTGGTGGTGCATTGTTCCAAGCAGGGAGTTCAAAAGCAATCGGTGGAGGGTCATCAGAACTGGAATTTTCATCTACAACAAGCGGTTGGTTATTTCCGCCCATGCCGAATGTGGCGGATACTGTCTGTGCCGATTTGACAGGACCGCAGAAACGAGTATCTTGTCCATGGTTATCAAAAACCAGTGGCTGATGCCCGTGTTCCTGAGCTCGAAGCGTCCCTGTGATGTCCAAGCTGCACTCCATCACGCTACCGCCTTGGTCGTTCAGGCATAAGATGGATGGCATACAGTTTCCGCTGGCGCTGCCTTTCAAGGTGGGGGCAAGCTCCTCGCCGTAGCCGATGCTTCCGGCAGAGGCTCCTGCCCCGGCAGAGAAGCCAGCAGTCAGGACACAGGGATACCCCTGACCGGCCTGACCGCCGCCTGCACTCAGAGATGTGTGCCGTTCCGGCGTCAGAAAACAATCGCCGTTGCCTTTGGCCACGACACCCTCCGCGATGAAAGTCTGCTGCTTCATTCCCGGCTGGGCGCCCAACGCTCCGGCCACATCGTGCAGATCTCTGACCTCATCCCGCTGATTTGCGGCAAACGCAATCGGCTGGATAAGGCCATTGCGGCCAGTGGACATCCCGCAGTTCACGCCAAGGGTAGCCGCTACCGCACCGGTCAGATCACCGTTATAGCCATCAAAGCCCTCGATGGAGCCGTCCTTCTGGTCGGTGTGAGGAGGTTGCTGATTGTGAACCGAATCAGCCGGTGGAGCGACTCCTGACTGAATTTCAAGTGCCTGATTGAGCTTTCTGGGCAGTTCTTTCCCGCGTTCAAAGGCTCTGCGCAGGATGCCCAGGCAGGCTTTCCTGGTCAAATAATATTTGTCCGGCGGATCGTCCTGCAAAATCTGCGACAAGGAAGATTCTTTTTCTTCTCTGGGGGACACCCCAGTATTGAGCGTCAAGGCATCGCCACGCCAGGGAGAAATCAGTTCCCAGTAGAATTCGCCCAGCAGATTCCCAGCGCCCGGTGTCAGGTCGAGGGACTGAAATACCACTGACTTTAATTCGGACGATCTCCTCGAGGACGATCCGGAAATCCTCTCCTTTTGGGGTTCCGCTGGAGAAGGCTCCTGGAACATTCTCCCACACCATAAATCGAGGTCGTATATAGAGAGCTGCTCGGCCTCGTTGTCTATCTGCATCTCTCATCTCCTTTACGATTCTCACCTGTTCCATAAAAAGGCCGGAGCGTTCTCCGAAGATTCCGGCTCTCGCTCCGGCCACGGACAGATCCTGACAGGGAGAGCCGCCGCAGATGATATCCACCGGCGGCAGCTTTGCTCCGTCAAGCTTTGTGATGTCGCCCACATGTGCCATGTCAGGGAAGCGGATCTTTGTCACCTCAATGGGAAAGGCTTCGATCTCGCTTGCCCACACAGGTACGATGCCGTTGTGAACCGCAGCCAAGGGAAAACCGCCAATCCCATCAAACAAGCTGCCCATTGTCAGCGTCTTCATTTGGCTACCGCCTGAACAACGGTCCTTGTGGTATTGACCGCAGCCTGGGCGGTATAGACTGCAGACATGATATTGGCTCTTGTGGTGGTATCCAGGCCAAAAGCTCCGGCAATGCGCGGGATCTCGCCAGCGGACAGCATCAGGCCGAGGCCAAGGAGGGCATGGTCCTTGAATACCATAAGTCCGGCGATGAGAATGGTGGATTGCAGGAAAGCAGTCAAGCACAATCCGATGATCTGCTTGCACCATTGGATGAAACCATCCGTATAACCGCGTGGGACGCTGAACATATAGAGACTGCCCACTGCGATTTGGATGAGCAGAATCCCGCCGCGCTTTAGGTTTGCGAAGAAGACCTTTATCACGGCATAGGCCATCAGGATGATGCAGAATAAAAGCATGATTGGGCTGGTGATGGAAGCAAAGCCGAAGTATGAGCCGGTGGTCATTCCAGTCAGCGAATCAATGCCGCTGAGTGAATCCACAATCTCGGTTGCCGCCTCGCCGATGGAGGTGCCATACCCGGTGATCCCCGCGGTGAGGCTTGCCTGCAATGTGACGGAAAGCTCATAGAGCCGAATCGGCACAACCGTAAACAGGCTCACCGCCATAAAGCCCTTGATGGCACACAGAGCGGTTTCTTTGAGGTTCCCTCTGCCGGAAGAATACTCGATGCCGCACTCGAAGCAGGCCACCACGAGGCCGGTCACATAGAGCGCCCAGGCCAGATAGGAGAAAAACAGCACAATGCTCTGCACCCAGCTCAGTTCGAACAACTCGACGCCCATGTTGCCCATCTCGGCAAAAAAGTTTCCGAGAAAGCCCATGACCTGACCGTAGATCCAATCCACGATCTGACCGAGGATGGTGTCGGCAACAAAATCCCAAATAAACAATGGTTCGTTCACCTCTTTTCGGGGTGAGGCCGCACCAACTGCTTGGGATAAAAGGCCAGAGGCCGTACAGATGGTACGGCCCCTGGGTCAGTTCTTTACATGGTCTGCTGCCACTGAGGGTCAGCGGTCTGGCTCTGCTCCTGAAACACCTCCAGATAATCCGATACCGCATCCGTGAGCCGCTGGTAGTCCTGGCTGTTGGGATGGTAGACATACCAATCCGCTTTCCCGTAGTCATCCCAGATGTACGGATTGATCCCATTGCGGAAGTTCGGGTTGCCGGTTTGCTTTTTCCCGAGGATGTCGGAAAAATTCAGAAGCAGCACATCCACCTGGCCTTCGTTCCGATTCAGAATGGAAATGCGAAGGGCATGGTATTGATTTGCTACGATCCCTGTGACGAGCTGGATCTTTGCCCGATTCAGCTCATCGAGACGCACATAGCAGGCCCGGCCTACATAGGTGGCGTCCGGATACTTTGGAGCAACGATCTTGTGAAGCTCCTGTTCGAAAAAGTTCATATGCCCTCCTTAGATGCCGATAATGCTCCAGAGATACATGGGCGCAGTGAGGGTAAACACGAGGCAGGCAAACAGGATGGCAGGAGCCGCCCACTCGAACTGGCCGGATTTTCTGTACTCGAAGTAGGCGGTGCCCAGCTTGGCGAAGAAGAATACGGCAAGGATCAGGTCGATGGCGGGAAACACCACATTGTCGACCACCGACTTGATCTGGGTGGATGCGGTGGACCAGGTACTCTCGACGGCGCCGGCCACATCTCCGGTACCGGCGGCAAAAGCTGTGGTCGCCATCAGGCAGGTCATTGCCAAGACCACGACAAGCATAACGACCAGGCGCTTATAGTTGAATTTACGCATAGATTTCCTCCATTGTGTTATTAAGTTGTGGGGGCGATATGCCAGTCCTCCCAGAGATCGCCGGAAATCCGGAGGGAGTCCGTGAGGTTCAGCGACAGCATTCCTGCCGGCGTCCAGCAATCCAGGAGCCAGGTATATGGCGTATAGCTTCCATCGGGATACCATATCGGTGTGAAATGGGTCGGCCGGTTATAGGTGCTGTAGGGGTTGTCCTTGAAAGCAAAAGTGGAGCGTTTGCCGCTGATGCTTCGATCCAGGAGCC
Source organism: Intestinimonas butyriciproducens (assembly GCF_004154955.1). Lineage (NCBI taxonomy): Bacteria > Bacillati > Bacillota > Clostridia > Eubacteriales > Intestinimonas > Intestinimonas butyriciproducens. The sequence goes on from NZ_CP011524.1 coordinate 438,113, forward strand.
TCCAAAAGCCTTCGTAGTTGAACTCCGGGAAATAGGTCACCGCATTCTGAGCCGCAGTCACGGCAGAACTCTGCGTGGTGCTGACGCTGGCTGTAACGCTCTGCTGGATGCCGTATCCGCTCTTGAGCGCAGAGGAAGATGCCGTGGGCGACAGGTTATCCGGCGTGATGACCATGGTTGCCGTCAGACTGGCAGTGTAGGCGTTGTAGTCAAATTCCCACCAGCCCTGATCCTCCCACCAGCCGTTGTCCACCCAGTGGTACCAGCGGTCCGTGTGGGATTTGCCCTCGCTGTCCGTCCACCGATCCGTGTGCCAGCACTTCTCCCAGTTTTCGACCCACACCCAATTCTCCTGCCACCAGGGAGACCAGATGCCCCAGGAGGCGGAGGCCACTTCTTCTTTCTCTGGGATATCCGCAAGGGTGAAGGTATCGTTTCGGTCATCGGCCACGGGATTGGGCGGGTCGTTGCCGTCCAGATCCACGATGTTGGCGGTGATGGTGCTTTGCGCCGTGCCTCCGCCCAGCACCCTGACCTGAATGGTGCAGACACAAGGTTCATCGGGGGTGTGCCACTTCACCCAGACCAGTTGGCTGTCGCCATCCGGATAGTACACATTGCTGATGGTATAGGTGCTGCCTTCGATCACAAACTGCACGGTGACCGGGTTGTCCGGGTCTGACTGCCCGCCGGACACCTCCACCGAGGTGATAACATCGGTGTCCACCCGGTATTCGTAGTCAAACGCATTCACCTCCGGTTCCTCCACCTCATCGTTGAAGCGGACGATGCCGATCCCCAGCGAGGAAATGATCTGTTCATTGCTGACCTTGCTGGTAGTGCTGCCTGACCATGCGGGATACCCGAGGTCGGCTTCCTCCAGAAAGATGGCGAGCGGGAGATTTTGGTGTGTCAGCGACCCCATCCAGTAGCGGAGATTTCCGTCAACGACCTGGTCATAGAGTGCGGCTTCCGTGGCAGTCATAGCGTAGTTGGAACCGTTATAGACCAGATACGCAATCGGCTCGATGACGATTTTATAATCGCCGCAGATCAGCGTATCGAAGTCCATCCCCACATATCCAGCGATGGCTCGGATGACCTGTTCATCAGTGAAGTAGCTGCGGATGGCATCAATACTGGCCGGATAGCTGCCGGAGGAGATGATTCGGGGCAGGCTTTGCGAGGGATTAATGTAGCTGTAGTTTCCCACTACCGGAGAGATGCTCCGTCCGGTGTTATAGGACAGCTTGCTGACCTTGCCGAAATGGATGATGCCAGATGCGGGCGTTTTGTTGGTCAGGTCGATCACATTGCCCACTACGGCATGGCTGTCCACATTGATCACGGATACGCGGACGCCATCCATGCCGGGGTTCCAATAGCTTGTAGATGTTCCGCTGCCCATGTTGCCGCCACCGCCGTCGATGTTTTCATCTCCGGTTGCATAGGCAGGCACAGCGATGGACAGCATCAGAGCAACGGAGAGAATAAGCGCAAGGATTCGCTTCACAGGTGCCCTCCTTTCCGATTTTTTCAAATAAAAACGGCGCAGTCACTTCCGACTGCGCCGTTACTGCGGATGAGAGGTCAATCACCGCCGCCCATCTCGCCGATTTTATTTCCGTTCTCGTACATGTTGTTGTCCTGAACTCCGGTGTTCTCACCGCTGTTTTCCACATAGCCGAAGCCGGGTACATAGACCTGACCGGAGCTGTTGGTGCTTCCCGCGGCAGGCTCCGTTTCAGTGGGAGTCACTGTGGGAGTCTCCTCATAGGTGGGCGGCGCCTCATCTTCGGTCTTGCGCTCCTCCTCCGGCACATCCGCTCCGTCGTGGTCATCCGGCAGCGTGGTGGTGCCGGCGGGTGCTTCCGGTTTTTCAGGGGACTCCGGCTTTACAGGATCTGCCTGGATGGTCTGCTCCAGACCGCTGGAGTCCGCACCCTGGGCGGGATCGGTTTCGGATGCGTCCGGCGTTTCCACCTGGACATCCAGATCAGTCTGGCCGTTATTGTCGATATCCACACTGGGATCACCGCTCTGGGTGGGATCATCGGAAACCACACCGGAAGAAATATCGGCATTGCCGCCGAACCGGACGGCGATCCCAACGGCCGCCGCAACGCAGAGCAGGCAGCAGACGGCGATGAGGACGATCCTCTTTGTCTTGTCTGTCATGGTGTATGCCTCCTTGATATATTTCTTGTTAATGGGACAATACCACATTTTTCTGTGGAAGTCTATTGAAAAGACCGGATGGATCAGAAGAGAGGCACATATTTGGCCTCTGTGTGCAAAGTCATGCTGGCGGCGGGCAAAAGATTCCCCAGAAACCGGACGGGCACCTCCAGACGGATCTCCACCAGCGCGGTATATCCCTCGCTCTGGCCGGAACCGAGGCTGTTATTTTCCAGAACCACGGACAGGTCGGAGATGGTATATTCCACCTCGCCGCCCGAAATTTTCTGATACCCGCCCGCTGTATTTTCCAGGCCGAGCGTTTCAGAGAGCTGGCCGTACACATCGCCGGTGTCGATGCTCTCATCCCAGCGGCCTGTGCCGTCCGGATACCAGCCCGCGGCGTATCCCTCGCGGACGGCGTGGTACACATCGTCATAGTTGTCATTGACGGTGGAAATGACCGCCTGCTGCGCGGCCTCCTTTACGCCTTGGGCAATGATCCACAGCCGGCTGAACTCGGCAATGGCGCAGAACAGCATCAGCAATACCAGCACAATGGCAAGGATCATGGGGGTGCCCTCGCCGGAGCGGCGGCGAAAAATCGGTTTTCTCACTTCCAATACACCTCCGACTTGCCTGTGGCGGAAGCCGTCAGCGTGATCGGGAACGAGCCAAATCCTCCGAACAGGCCGATATCCGTTTCCAGCGTCAGGGTCACGGTGACCTCGTCATTGAGCTGGATGCGTCCGGTGGTGGACCACCGAATGTCGGGGTCAAGCCCGGTGCTGTCGGTAAGCGCCGCCGCCCGGCGGGTGGTCTCCGTGCCAACCCGGCCGGCGATCTCCGCCTCGCGCACCAGCTCCACCGCATAGGTGTCCAGCTGCTGTTTGGTGATGTAGACCGGGAGCACACGAACCACCAGCGCGAGCACCAGCATAGCGCACACCACCAGGACGCATACATCGATATAGCCTTCGCCGGAGCGCCGTTTCAGTATTTTTTTCATGGCGACCTCCTTTAGAACAGGCTTCCCAGAGAATTGACGATCTGGTACACGATGATGACGATGTAGGTCATCATGAAGCACATGAGCATGATGAAGCTGAACACCCGGATCTTGGGCGGGATCTTGGCGGCCTTGGCCTTGAGGCGCTGCAGTTCCAATGCCTTCAGATCGTGGGACAACATCTGGAAGTACATTCGCCCGTCGTCACCCCGCAGTATGCCGATGAGGCCGCGGACGATGTCCGAAATGATGGCGGAGCCCATTCTGGCTTCAAAGCGGATGAGCGCCGCTTCATAGGAGGAGGAACGCATATCCGCCGTCAGCACATCCAGCTCACGACCAAAGTCAGGCCCGGCGTGTTTCTTGTAGTTTTCCAGAATCCGCAGCACATCCCGGCTGGCTGCCAGCTCCTGATGGATGGTGGCGACGAACCGGGGCAGCTCGCCCTCGATCAGCTCCATTCTGGCCTTGACCAGCTCATCCGCCCGGCGGCTCTCCTTGAACCAGGTCAGCACGGCCAGCACCACGATGAGGGGGCTCAGGATGGGCAGGATCAGCAGGCACGGGATGATGCCGAGCAGAATCAGACAGGGCTTCAGGATCGAATAAGCCATGTAGACCTGGGGCGTCATATCCAGCCCTGCCGCCGTGAGCTTGCTCTCCAGCCGGCGGTATTTGTATTCGTCCATTCGGATCAGCGGTGCCAGCTTCAGTGCCCAGCCGAGGATCAGCGCCTCCAGAGCTTTGACCAGGCTCCGCTCCCGCCGTCCGGCAGAGATGAGCGCCCGTTCCGTGGCCAGTCTGGGAATCTTCAGAAGGTCGGCGAGGACGAAATACAGTCCGGCGGCCAGCGCGGTCCCGAACAGGAATAAAAGTACGCCCATTTCCTCACCTCCGATACTCAATAGGCTGGGTCAGCTTCACCACAAAAGCAAAGGACACGAATACGGCTGCGATGCAGACGGCGATGACCATCTGGCCGGGGATGGTGTCCACCAGGGTGTGGTACCAATCGGTGTTGATGAACCGCACCAGTGGGATATTGATCAGCACCAGGATTGCCATGGTGACGAACTCCTTGCGGGGGCCGAAGACCAGATTTTCCAGCTCTCCGTTGACCACTCGCATATCCGACAGCTTGCTGACGATGGGCGTCAGGGTGCTTTTCAGGCTGCGGTCTGTCTGGCACGCCATCACCGCTTCGCACCACTCCTGCCACACCTCATTGTCGATGGCGTATTTCAGGTCGTGAAGTGCGGCGTCCATGTCCGGGTCAATATGCTTGATGCGGGTCAGAAACCGCTGGAACACCTCCTGCACCGGGTGGTGCAGGTATCGGACATTTTCCTCCACCGCCTGCTGGAAGTTTTCCGTGCGCAGATAGGCGGTGGTGATGACCGACAGCGCCGTTTCCAGCTCTGCGGCCACATCCTTTTTGAAGCTGCCGGCTGTCAGCTTGACATACCAGAACGGCGCCAGCATAAATCCGACGGCCAGCACAGGGACAAGGAATGCGTTCCCGGCGAGAATGGCGATGCAGGCGCCCAGGGCAAACAGCACCAGGGAGGCCATGCACACCATGGGAAACTTCCCCTCACGCCCGGATGCGGTCAGCACCGCCTGGGCTTCCGTGATCTCCCGGCGGAAGAAGCCGGCCTTTTTTCGCTTGGTCGTCTCGTTGATATCCGCCCGGATGCTGCCGGGGGCGGCAGTCAGCCGGGAGAAGATGCTGTCGCTCATTTCTGCAGGGGAGATCCCCAGCACCATAAAAAGCCCGGCGATCATGCCGATGCAGGCGATCAGTTGGATCATTGTCATGCAGTTTCCTCCTTTCTCTGGATGAACTGCTCCAGCTCACCGCGGGGCATACCGTTCTCAATAAAGCGGCGCTGCAGGCTCTCGGACATCTCCTCGCACTTCTGGTGGTGTCCCTCAATGATGAACCGGTCGCCCTCCAGACGGTTTTCGGTGATGTTGTACTCGTAGAGCTTGTGAAGCCGTCGGCTCCCATCCGGCAGGATCTCGCACTCGGAGATGTTGGTGATGCGGCGCTCCTTGTTCTCCAGCTGGCGGCAGTAGACCACAATGGGATATGCCTCGGTGACATAGCCCATGAGCGTATCGTCAGGGGTGTCCACGGCCCGCTTGCACAGGGATACCATGCGGCGATAGGTGCCCTCGCTGGAGCTGGAGTGGATGGTGGTGAGAACGGCCACGCCCACGCGGGCGGCCTCCTGGGCAGCATTAGCCTCCGGGCCTCGCATCTCGCCCACGGCGATGATGTCGGGATTGAAGCGAAGGGCGATGTCCAGTAGTGCAATCTGGTCGATGCGCTGCCGCTCGTTCTCGCTGTCGCGGGTCTGGGTGTGGACGACGGAGTTGACCACCCTGCCGTTCTGCTCCCGGATGAGCTGAAGCTCACGGGAGCCGTCCTCGATGGTGAAGATCCGCTTGCGGTCAGGGATGGTGGACAAGAGCCAGCCCGCCACGGTAGTCTTGCCGGAGCTGGTCGCGCCTGCCACACAGATGGAGACGCCGTAGCGCAGGCAGGCGGACAGGAAATCCAGCATTTCCTCCGTGGCGGTGCCGCTGCCCACAAAGTCCTCCTTAGTCAGATTCTTGGGGTTGACGATTCGGATGGAAGCCGCGACGCCCGCGTCCTCGTCCAGCACCGGGGTCTTGATGACCGAAACACGGATGTTCTTGGCAAGACGGGATGTGATGATGGGGCTGGCGTTGTCCAGCACCTTACCGGAGTTCTGGAGCATACGGCGGATGACATTGGCCGCATGGTCCGGGGAGTCGAAGTGTTCCTCCAGCTTGACGGTGCGGCCGTCGGAATACTGGATTTCAATGTCGCGCCAGGAATTGATGTCGATCTCCTCGATGCCGTCGGCGAAGATGTACTTGGTCAGGAACCCATACTCGGCCATCTCCGTATAAAGGGCATCCACCAGCTCGCTCTGGCTCATGCCGTCCACCGCCATGCGATTGTCCTGCAAATAGCGGGCGATCCGGCGCTTCATCTGCTCCTTGGCCTCGTCGCCGCTCTCCGTGATCAGGGTAGCGTAGGTACCGGAGAGGTAGGACTGTACCTGAGTGAGAACCTCCGCGAAGGGCATCCCCTCGGCCTGGGGAGCGAAGAAGACATCGCTCGCCTTGGGGGCGACCTTGGTTTCCGCAAAAATAGCCCTTCCGGTATTTTCCTCAAAGGAGATGTCATGCACCTCGGTCTGCTCCGGCTTGGTTTCCACCGGGGCGGTGGCCGGGGGCGCGGCAAATATGGAATTGCTTCTCTTGTTGCCAAGCATCAGAACACCTCCTTGCAGATTTTCTCGATCTCCCGGCGGAACGCCTTGCTGTCTTTCATGGAGAGATCATTCAAGAGCGTGCCCTCCAGATACTGCTCCTCCAGCTCCTGGGAGTGCGGAAGCTGGAAAGCGACGCTCCCCAGCACCTTTCCAATACGGTCGGCCGCCTGGAGGGGCTTGATATTGGACGCCGCCTTGTACTGCTTGTCCTCATCCCAGTGCAGTTCCCGAAGGAGCGGGAGCTGGCTGGAAAGATAGCCGATGGATTTCAGGTCGCAGTTGGCCAGCCGGAGGACGCTGTCGGCCTCCATGAGCGCCACGGCGGAGAGGATGTCATTGGCGATATAGCTGGAGCAGTCGATGACCACATAGGGGGCAATCTCTCGCAGGCCGCGGATGAGTTCCTCTGCCTGCTGCTTGGTGCAGGCAGTATAGGTGTACTCGTTTTCTCCCTTGCGAAGCCCCAGCATGGTCAGGTAGGACAGCTTCTTGTGGGTGGTCAGGTTGTGCTTGATGAGATTCACGGAGATCCGCTGGGCGGCGAAGATGCTGCCCAGGGATTTGTCGCACTCCAGCTCAGAGGGCGGGCAGATGCAGGGCATCATGGGGGCGGTCATATCGCAGAGCAGCAGCGCCACATTCTTTTTCTGGGACGCCAGATGCTTTGCGATCTTTACCGCAGTCACAGTTTTGCCACAGCCGGGGCTTCCCCAGACGGCCAGGACTCCGCCGCCGGATTCCTGGGTGATTTCCACCTCCTCTGGCTCCGTACTGCGGTGAAAGAGGGTTCCTTTCATGAAGTTCATTCCGCATCCGCCTCGCTCTCTGCGGCAGGATCAGCACCCTCGCTTTCCCCGGTTTCGGTATTCTCAGTTGTCTCGGCAGTCTCCTCGGCTTCCGGCTCGGCGTACAGCTCCTCAATCAGAGCGTCCTGCGCTGCGATAAATTCATCGGCGTTCTCAGGGGCGCCACGGTAGACCAAGGCCAGATGCAGCTCGCTTTCCTGTTCCAGACCGGCCAGTACCTTGGCCTGTTCGGTGGTCACCAGAAGGGTGACGGTGGAGGGCAGTTCTTTTTCATCCTCAACCGCCTCGCCGGTGTTGGCGTCATAGCCGGAGGAAGCGGTAACGGAGATGACCTCTACATACTGCAGCTCGGGTGGGATCACAGTTTCACCCATGCCCTGATAGTCGGCCACGAGGACGGAAACGATGTCACCGCTCTCCAGCTTGCCGGACAGACCTGTGGCAAAGCTCTTGATGGTGACCGAAATGGCCTGTTTGGTGCCGTCCAGATTGTAGAGATAGGCATTCTCAGCGGCAGGCTTGTTGGAGAGCTTGCTGGCCAGAATGTAATCGCCCACCTTCAGGTCGGCGGCGGCATACTTGCCGACGACCTCGTCTTTTTCTGTCATGATGCCGGACGGCAGGTTATAGGCGCCCACCTCCACGGTCTGTACCATCTCGGCGGTGATCTCGTCGCCCTCCTTGATGTCGGCGGTGACGCGGACGATCTCAGCCTTCTCACTGGCGCTGCGGCTGAACAGAGGCGTCACTCCGAAGCAGATGACGAGCGCCAGGAGGATACACAGCACACCAATCACGGTGCGGTTACGGAAAATCTTCATATGAGCCTCCTTATAAGAAATATGAGGGAATGAATCCTGCGGCAATGAACGGGACCAGTGGGCAGGTGAACCGGGTGGGGCGATGGGAGAGCTTCAGAACAAGACTTTTTCCCAGCACAAACAGGGCGTAGCAAAAGGCGAACAGCGTAAGCCCCGCGAGAGTGCGGGAAAGGCCCAGCACAAACCCCGCTGACGCCGCAAGCACCGTATCCCCGGCCCCGTTTTTCCCAAAGCCCGCCCCCAGATAGAAGGGCAGCCCTCCCGCAAGCGCCCCCAAAAAGGAGGCGGGGCTGATGGTGATCAGCCCCGCCAGCACGAGCGCCACACAGACCCGGTCATCCACCAGGCGGTGTCGGACATCATAGATCGAAGCGCCCATCAGGCAGCCGCAGAAGACCAGCGCCTGCGCCCAGTGCATCAGCCGGCGTAGTCGAACATCTCCTGGATGCGCTGAGTCACGGTGGGCATGACCGTGTCGTTCAGCACAGCGTACAGACCGGCCAGCACCAGGGCGCCCAGGACGACGGCGATCAGCACCTTGACGGCGGTATCGATATAGCCCTCGCCGGCGTTGCCGCAGACGGCGCGGCGGTGGAAGGCGGCGATGGAGGTCTGGCAGTTGATGGCGGCGGACTTGGCGGACTTGGCGATATTCTTGAACAGCTTCTTCATAAGGTACATTCCTCCTGTAAGTAAAAATGATTTTTGGTAGTGTGTTGGCTGGAAAGAGATCATGGGATGCGTTTGGGGAGGCCCCCGGCCTCGGCTGGGCAAAGGAAAATCCGGGCGGCTATCCTCCCAGACTACATAGTCATTTCGTGGCATTCGTTTTGCTCCTGACGCTGGTTGAACTGGATGGGACGGAATCCTACGCGGTCGCAGTAGAAGAACTCGCTGCCGGAATCATCGTACAGCTCCACCACATCGGACAGAGCCATCCGGTAGCCCTGATATCCGGGAGGCGGGCTGTCCCGGCAGATGGCGTAGATCTGCTCCAAATCGTTGGTACCCAGATCGCCGTCATAGACCTGCGTATAATTGTCTGCGTCCGGTTCTCCGAACCGCTTTATCAGATCCTCATATCCGATAAAGCGCATGGTGACATCCACGCCTTTCCGGAGCTGCCAGATGCGGCAGCCTTTTTGCGGCTGCCCCAGCTCCTCGCCGGGCGCCTCTCCGGCTGCAAGGCGGTCAAATACGCCTTCCTTCCACTGAGGCGTCAGATTCAACCGGGCCAGGTAGCGGGACAGCTCATCCGTCTGGAACATCTCGTCCACAACAGCGGCGTCATCCTTCACATAGCCCACCGTGTTGCCATAGAAGATCAGGCGGTTTCGATTGTCTATTGTGAAGCGGACCAAAATCACATCACCTCCCTTCAGGGCGAGCGGCTCACATCTGCTGGCTCATGGCCTGGTCGGGAGCGTCGCCTTTCTGTTCCTGCTGCTCCTGGAGCTTCTGCTCGTAGGCGTCGTTGACGGCATCCACCAGAGCGTTCCGGGCTTCGGCGGTGATGGCATGGAAGGTGTCGTTGTACTTGGTCTCACCGTTTTTCTTGTAGGAGTCCTGGGGCATGGAGATGAAACGGCCCTTGTCGGACTCGATGACCCGGATGCCGTGGACGGCAAAGGCCCCGCCGATGGTAGCGCTGGCAAAGGCTTTGGTCTTGAAATCTCCGTCCACCAGACGGTCGATCCGCGCCTCCACCTGGGGCGTGGTGGTTTCCTGCTGTTTCTTTTTGGTCGCTGCCATGGTTATCAAGCTCCTTTCACTCACATGGATGGGGTTGTCATGCCGGCAGATTCGGCAGGATCTTCCCGCCGGATCTGTTCCAGGCTTTCTCTTGCCCAGTCGGGCAGATGTTCTTCCTTGAGAATGCCGATGAAATCGCTCCGGTTCCACCGGGTTCGCTCCCCGTCACCGAGGCAGGTGGCGTATACCGCTCTGCCCGCAGCGTTGGGGGCGCAGCCGAAGCCGCCGGTCGCCAGCCAGAGCTGATTCTCCGGCGCCCAATAGGACTCCTTCAGCGTGAATGGACTCATTACCAGCACCTTGCCCTCCAGCTCCTGCCCGGTCATATCGTCGCAGTGGGAGCGCACAAACATCCCAAGCGCATCCTGGGCGTCGCGAAACTCATTTACGAAGATGTCCAGAACACCGACGTGACTTTCCACCATGAACTCATAGTTTCGGTCGCTGCGGGGGATAAAGGTCGCAGCGGCCCATTCCTTGTTCCGGCGGCTGAAGCGCCCATCCTCCGGTTTCAGCTGAATGGTTGCGGCCAGCACCCATCCCACACGCTTGAAGCCAAAGTCCTCGATGACGCCCCTGGCGCAGTCGTGACTCAGGTGCATCCCATCAAAGCCCTTGCGGATGGCCTCCTCGATGGCCTGCTTACAGGCGATGTTCTCCAAGTGGCTTGCCCGCCAGAGAGCCACCTCGTTTTGCCGTTTGGCCTCGGAGATGGAACTGAGGTAGAGGTAGGCGTGATCCTTAGTCATCGTCCTCGTCCTCATCCAGCTCCATGACTGCCTTGACCAGCTTCTCGAAATCGACCCTGTCGATGCCGAGCTGTTCCAGGCTCTTGTCCAGCTCGGACGCCCACTTGGTCTTGCGATCATCGGATACCACCAGAACAGCGCCGTCCACGCTGACCACACGGAGGTTGTCGTGCAGGATGCCGGCATCCGCAAAGGCCTCCGCAGGAATGGGCAGCATATCCTCGCCGCAGCCAGAACAACCGTCGCACGGGTCCGCATCGCCCTCCTGCTTCTCCCATCCGGCCATCATATCCGCCCACAGGCTGTTGACCAGACGAATCAGCGCCATCATAGCGGTGGCTTTCTCCACCGGCTCCATCTCCTGCTTGAGCAGGACAATGGCGTTTTCCAGGATATGCATCTCCAGCGTTTCCTCCCGCTCGAGGCCGCTCAGGGTGAGGGCCGCCGGCTGGATAACGGCCTTGCCGTCGTTGGTGTACTTGATAAAGGTCATCTTCATTCCTCCGTTTTATCAGATTTTGTTTTCGGTTCGTGGATCAGCGTGTAGCGCCCGTCGTCTTCCTCCGCGGCTGACAGATTGAAAATGCTGAGCTGCCAATGCCTTGCGGAGTTATAGAGACGGGGATCGTAGTTGGTGATGACGATCTCCTCGTATTCGCTTCCGGCTTTCTGGGACATACTGTTGGGGCGTGTGGTGTAGAAGATGTAAAACTCCTTGTACAGATCTACGATGAAGGGGCAGTAGTTGTAGGAAACCATCACAAACCCCTGGCACTCCAGAAGCGCATCGTGGAGGCGCTGGTGGCCTTCCTTGGGAAAGCCCACCGCATAGCAGTCCTCCGCATCGTAGTAAGGCGGGTCACAGTAGAAGAATGCGTCTTCCCGGTCATATTGGCGGATGAGGTCGACGCAGTCCTTGTTCTCGATGACCACCTCCGCCAGTCTGCGTGAGCACTCCCAGACCAGATGGAAAAAGCGGCGGATGTCGCAGGATTTTCCGGCGAAGGACTTTGCGCCGCCGCTGAAGCTGTACCGGATAAGCTTGAAATAGTCAGCAGCCCGCCGCACATCTCCGCGAGGCGCTCGTTCCAGCATCATCCTTCGGATGGTTTTGGCATCCGGCGGTTCCAGATATCGCTGGGTCAGTTCCATCTCCTCGTCCAGATAGTCATCGGTGAATTCCTCACGGGAGAAAAACTTATACAGCACATTGAAGTCATCACGGGTGTTCAGCGGCAGGAAGCCAAGCTCCAGAAGGAGCGCCATGGTTCTGTTTTTGACACAGCAGAACAGATTGGTCAGGTCGCCGTTGAAATCGTTATAAACCTCCATGCATCCCTGCTGGATCGGACGGCTCAGTGTTACTGTCCCGCTGCCGCCGAACACATCGATAAACCGGGAATAGCGCGAGGGGGACAGCTTGTGGATCAGCCAGAGCAGCTTGCTTTTGCCTCCCACCCAGGGGATGAAGCTTTTCAAGCGGTATCACCTCCCTCCAGAGGGAGGGATATCTGGCCGCTGTCGGTAAATTGCTCCAACGCTTTTGTGAGGCCGCGCTCCGCATGGGCGATCTTCTTGATCCTGCTTCGGAGCTGCCGGATCGTCCTCCGCAGCTCCTCCTCGGTGCCGGCGTAATAATAGCCGGCATCAGAGCTGCAAATGGGGATGCCGTCCCCGCGCAGGCTGTTGATCAACCGTCGCAGGTCGGGTCCGCGGATCTGAAAAGCGGCCTCCAGCTCACGGCTGGGGACGACTCTCAGCTCACCGCAGTGATACTCCTTCAGGTGTTTGGCAATAGGGTTGTCCGTCGTCATGAAGACTCCTTTCCGGGACAGTTACCCGGAAAGAGCGCAAAAAAAGAAGGGGCCGTTCGTCCCTTTCGGGTAACGGCCCCTGTAGCTTTCAGGCTATTTGACTCTTTTTATTTCATCACCTCCGTTGCGGCGAAGACTGGTCTGTGCGGCAGCTTTTCACATGGACATGGTCGGCTCCATCTCCGGCTGACTGTACTCATAGACCGGCTCTGTGCCGTTCCAGGATACAAACCCATGTTCTGCGGCGGACAGGCCCATGCGCTTCATTCTCTGATTGGCATAGCCCTCAGCGTCAAAGCAGGAGGCGAGCAGTTCGTCCTTGGGATAGATGCCATCCCGTTTTGCCAGCTCTTTTCCGAAATCGACAAGATCCATGTCACGGGGCATGAAGTGATAGCAGTGGAGGTTCTGCGCCAGATCTAAGGCGTAATCCAGGCGGTGGCAGTCCTCCAGCTCCATGACTGCCTGCCACTTATCCAGCCATTTGGGTTCTCCCTGTCCCTGCTCGCCCCAGATGTAACCAAAGTCGATGGCATGGCGGACAAGTTCCGACGCGGAGCCGTACTGGGAGAGGATGTCCTTCAGCTGCGGGAGGCAGCAGTCCACATCCACAGCAATGCACTCGGTCACGGATTCGACCTCCAGTGCGTCCAGCGCCAGGAGAAGTTCGTCCGGGTGTGCGGCGTCCATGTATTCGCCGGTGTCCGGGAAGCCCACCCACACGCCGTCCATGTTGGTTCGGCTGGCCAGCTTGACTCGGATGCCGTAGTCACCTTTGTCGGGATTCATCGAAGGGTTACTGTCCAGAAACGGATCGATTAAAGAGGTGCCCTTGATAAAGTGCCCGTCGCAGAAAGTGTTTCCGCCCTTTTGGCGGTAAGCCGCACCCACTTTTTCCGGGTCAAGAAACTCCCGCGCTTGATCAGAGGGACGCTGGATCTGCTCCATGATGAATTTGCCCAGCTGAACATCATCCCCGGCCCCATAGAACAGATCATAGTGATCCAATTGACTTGCAATCAGCATCACATCGCAGGTCATCCTCGGCTGCTCGATCTGCATTGCTCCGCGGAACAGAAGGCTTTCTTTTACCGTCATGTTCTCGAATCGCCGTTCCAGCCAGTCGTGTTGGGATTTGGTCATTTCAAAACCGTCCAGAAGATCCAGGAGTTGCCTGGTTTGCCGACTCGCCATCACATCATCTCCATTCCGGCATTTTCTGCCTGTGTTTCTTCATTGCGGATCGGCTCGCCATCTCTGCGCTGAACCAGCCCGTAGGGGGTCAGCAGAGCGTTGTGTGCTGCCATGACATCCTGACCATAGTTGTAGAGGACGACGTGCTTCTGCAGAATGGACCGGGAATGCTCATCCACAATGAAGCGAAGTTCCTCTATGGCTACCTCCTCGGGGGTTCGCTGATCAGGCTCGAGCAGATAGTCATCCAGATTTTCCGCAATCTGGACAGCGGCAGCGATATCGTGACAATCTGCCGCAAGGATAACTGCCTTGAATTTGGAAAGTTCTCCTTGTGTGCTCAGCTCCTTAAAGCATTTGGCCAACTCGTTCAGTCCATGGATATCGTCGCAGTCCGTGTTTTCCAGAAGCGCAGGCATCGCGCTGTCCTCCACCTGGAAGACCATTTCCGACCAGGAGGCGCCTCCGCAAGCCTCCAGCACGGCATCCAGCCGTTCCTGCGTGGCTGGCAGATCCAGACACATCATGTTATCCGGCTGCTCATTGGAGTGGAAGGGATACCTGCCGACCGTCAGGCGGATGCCGTATTCCGGCGCTTCGGGAAGCAAGGCCAGGCTGTCATATACCTGCTTCAGCTCGGTGTGCTGCGTGACATACCCGCCGCTTGCGAAAACGCCGCCCTCCTCAAACCTGGCTTTTCTTCCGAGCATCTCAAAGTCAAGATACTCGAAGATGGAATCCGGAACTTTTTCCAGGGCAGGGATGAAATCGTTCTCCGCATAGAACCTGCCGAGCTGCTCGTCCGTCGTGGCGTTGACCACATGACAGCAGTCTGCGCTGTAGGCCAGGTCGATCATGGTGGCAACGCTGATGGGACCGTATTTTTTGGCCACCTCCATGTTGAACAGCCCTTCGAAGGCCGTTCTTTCTCTGCCGTTCATCTGTCCCAGGCAGGTTGCCAGCGCATTGAGCTGATACAGATCGCATTCATGGGTCAGATGGACATGGAGGAACTGAAAACCATGGTGTTCAAGGAATTCCCACCTCGGCTTGTCGCCCAATGTCATTTGGAGCTTGTCCAGTGCGTCCGAAAGGCCATAGTAGGTAGCCGGAAGCTCCAGATCGCACCACCGATCCGTTTTTCCGCCGAACAGCTCCACACGGAACACTTCATTCAAGGGTCATCCCTCCCATTTGGGGCCTGTAGTCCTCCTCATATTTGGCGGGATCGGCACCGGGGACATCCCAGCCACACATACTGCCCACTTCCATAGCCTGGCGCTGGATGGGGTTGACTCCCAGCTTTTCATTCATCTTATCCGCCAGCTCCACATTTTGCTCCTTGTCGCCGGTGTCCCAATCGGAGGGGTAGTAGCCGGACTCGCCCCGGCGGATACAGATGAGGTCACCGGTGGACTTGAGAGTCGAGAAGCACATCTCCGGCAGCCCCTCCGCCACTCTGGGCGCGAAGCGTTCTGCCTCGGTCTGGATGTCCCAATCATCCTCCACGCTCCACAGATGGACATACAGCTCATCGTCGCCGGCGCAGATCTCCCGCTGTTCGAAGCCCTCGCCCCAGCCATCCGACGCCTGTCCGGAGATATACTCTTTCAGGGTGATCAGTTCCTCCGGGGTGAGGGTGCCAACCACGCGGCACTCGGCAACACCCCAGAGCTGGCCGTTCCGATCCTCAACGGTGAACACGACAGATTTGACCTTCTGGTTGACGCTGTCATCCTCGCCATACCAGTGCATGATGCCGCTCTCGGATTCTTCCGGCATCCGGTTGTTGATCAGAGCCCTGAGGATCTCGCCTTCATAGACCCGCAGCGACCTCCCGTCCAACTGAGTGCAGTCATCCTCCATCTCTCCATACTCGTTGCGGGTGTAGAGATCCGCTGTCAGGGGCATATACAGCTTCAGCGTGGTAGGCTCGGGCGGCAGCACAGAGAAGCTGTCCTCTCCTATGGTCAGCGCCAGGGTTCTGCCATTGTCCCACTTCATGTGGAACTGGCCGGCATCGTCGATGTAGTCCAGAGTCCCCGTGCTGCCCGGCTCCAGCGGGGCATAGGGGTCTTTCATCTCTCTGAGCTTGATCCTTGAGCCTGCGGGAAACTGTTCTCGGAGAAAGCTCAACCACTCTCTCGGAATTTCTCTCATGATAATCCTCCCATTGTCATGCCCTGCTGGGGCGTATTCTGCTCCAACTCCAATCGGAGCGTTTCTACTGCTGCGGCGACCTCCGGGTCGCACTTGAAGCTGTCCAGCTTCAAGTGGTCTGTAAAGAATTGCTGTTCCCCATCCAGAGAGCGTACCAGATCCACCGTGGCGATTCCGTCTTTAGTGACGCCAATCCGTTTCTCTGGACGGTCGCTGCCCAGATAGGTGTGGATGGCCTCCTCCAAGGTCAGATCCCGGAAGATATGTTCTCCAGAGGTGTTGCAGTCAGTAATCACGAACCAGGCGTAGGTGTGGGGCAGAGTTTGGTCGGCAGCATCCTGCATGGCTTTGATGCCCTTTTCCGTCAGGCCGTAATTACAGGCTCGCCTTGGGTTATCTTCTCCGGCAAAGTCCAGCAGGATATCATCCACCGCTTTGCAGATGTCCGGGTTCTCGGTCAGGAGCTTGTAGCGGAAGCCGGTAGTGGACATATAGTATGCGGCATAGTCTAATTTTTCGAAGTGCGGCTCCTCACAGGTCTGAACCAGTGCTTCTAAGGTTTGAGGATTCCGCAGGACATTCAAATACACATCTTTTCCGCGTGATACAAGCCAGAGCCGAAAACTTGAGAATCCTTCTTCCTCGCTGTGGATGCCAAGCTCGAGGCTTTTGTCCCAGAGGTCGCTCCGGTAGGCGGCCCGGCCATACTCATTCAAAATTTCCTGCCAGTCCAGAATATCTTCTCTCTCGCGGTGGAGAAGGGCCTCTACGATCCTGCAGAAGTAGGTTTCTTGATCATGATCCTGCATGGATCGGTTTGTCTCATCAATGATTTGCCAGAATTGCTCTTTTTTCATTGCTTCTCCTTCTCTATAGTACGAATGATCAACAAAATAAAGCATGGTTTTCGTCTTTCCTCGATTACCGGATGGCTCAGGTCATGCGCATTTCAAATTCCGGCTCCGGGGACTCCATGATCTGTTCCAAGTGCTGCGGGTCTACGATGACCTCGCTTTCATTTCTGCCTGTGAACAGAGCCAGGATGTGTTCCTTTCGAATCTGCGCTTCATACACCGTTCCCTCCTCACCGAAGCGGTGGGCAAACCAGTCCGCCGTTTTCCGGTCCAGTGTCCAGGACAGCGCCCTGACATTTTTGGCGTTGTAGGGGGTAACGCCCCGATAGACCGTCACCGTATCCTCCAGCGCCTGGTGTGCGGCGCGCTCCTCCTCGTCCATCAGGGACTCCGGAGGGACGGATTGGAACAAGGCCACCAGTTCTCGTTTGCTCACATTGCAGTCCTGATTGGGGCATTCCTCCTGTGTCCAGGCGGTGGATAAGAGCTGTCCCAGATCCTTCTCCGAGAGAGCGGAGGCGGCAAATTTGATAAAAGTCAGATAATAGGGCGGGTTGAGCAGTACGAAAATCTGATGGACATTTTCGGCGCTGTCTATCTGCTCCCCAACCTTTCTGCGCCACCTTGTGCAGTCATCCGAATTGTTGATCAGGTCGACCATGGAGAGGCTCCCATCCTCATTCCGAAGCGCGGAGATCCCGGAGTTTGTGAAGGGGTGGCTGACGATCACCGGGGAGAGGGCCGTTTCCTGGATCTGCACATCGAGGAGGGTGTGCGCCACCAGCTTTACGCGGAGCAGATCGGTTTCACGGGGCATCAGGAAAGGCCTCCCATCTCCATCGCCTGGGTTTCCTCAGCGAAGGGGCTGCTGCATCGGCGGATCAGGCCAAACTCGGTTCGCCGGACTCCTTCCTCCGCCATAGTGTCCTCACCCAGCTTCTCGAAATCCATATACCCGTCGATGGTATCAATCAGCTCGTCATCAGCACCGATGCGCCGAAGGACTGCTTGCCCGTATTCGTAGGTGTCCTCCGTGATACGCTCATAGTCGTCCAGATTCATGGCATATCGAAGAGCATCCTGCATGGTTTCCGGCCGCTCCACAGAAAGAACCGACAGGTATTTCATCAGCTCGCCGTCTTCAAGCTGCATCCCCTCGATGGCCCAAGCCAATTCGTTTGCATCTTCCACGCATACTCCCGTGGTGGGAATGTGCTCGTCCATATAGGGAACGGAAAACGACACCTTGGTTACTGCTGCCTCTGCAAAACAATCGATTCCCAGTGTTCTTTTTACTCGCTCCAATTCTTCCTTCGTTGCCGGAAGGCAGATACTCACTTGCGCTTGGGAAGAGGAGAGGTCAAGCTGGATCTTCGATTTTTTCTCTCTGACAAGCTCATCATCCTGCTTGCGGAGCACATAGCCGGCATAGGTATAGACACCGCCATGCTCGGCATAGTATTCTGCGCCGATTTTTGCGAAGTCCAGGTAGGGCCAGGCTGCTTCGGGGAATCTGGGATCGCCCTGAATCTGACCGGCAACAGCGACATAACGGCCAAGCGTCACATCTGAATTGACATTGGGAATGAGGATATAGTCCGACACCTGTTCCGCCACACGAATCATATCGTTCAGATCATTGATGCTGTTGCCATCCAAGGCGCCGGCATAGATGTTCCGTTCGCGGGAGTCCATTTTGGCAATGATGCTCGAAAGCTGATTCAGCTGTGCAAGCTGCGTTCTGGAATCAGGGTCGAGTCCGCTGAGGTACGACGGCAGATTGGCGATCACGCTTTTGATCTCGACGATCTCTGTTTTTCCTGCTCTGCTGGCCTCATCAAGCTGGCTGGCCGCTTCTGTCATAGCGTCATGAGATGCGGGCAAATTGAGCGGGACAATGACAGGACTCCCACTTCGTTTCATGAAAAGTCGGATCATGTCATTCCTCCCATCTGAACCCCCTGTTCCCGCTGGCACTGATCCATCGGATCTTCTGCCATCAGTTCCTCCAGATCTACTGTGCCAACATAGGCGATGTAGCCTCGGTCGGTAAACACGCCCGACTGATAGTCCATGTGCTGCAGGCCATACCGCTCGTAGTCATAAAACTCGTCCAGATTGGGGTCATACTCAAAATGGCCGGATCTCTGAATCATGTATTTCCCATATTCCTCGGGGGTATGAGCGCCGGAGGCGAATTCAAACAGATCCATGTTTTCCGCCAGACGGCGGATCTGGCTGGCGTTTTCCGGCTTGGCCATGCTTACTGCCGCTCCCAACTTCTTGCGGTCATGAATCGAAAACTTCTCCACAGCCAGCGCCAGCTCATTGAGTTCGTGGATGTTATCGCACTGGAAGTCCAGTGCTACATCCACTTCCTCTGGGAATGAACTGTCAGCTATAAAGAGGCGCATATCCTTTGGGTCAGCAATGCCGGAACGCTGCATGGCGCGCTCAATTTGTCCTTTTGATGCAGGGAGATAGATCCAGGTCACATTCCTGCTGTTCTCCTGCTCCCACCGGGAGGATATCCCGATAGCAGTCATATCGGCCTCATAGTGGTAGCAGGGCAGGTGCTTCCCATCATAGAGCTGTGAAAGCTGCACGCCGTTGTCATAGACCACTCCGTAGCGGGTGATAGTCCCCTCATTGTCCTCAATCAACAGGACAGCGGTTTCCACTCCGTCCAGCTGTTCCAGTTCTTCCATGCTGGCACACCCGCCATGGATGTTCATGTAGTGATCACGGCCAACCTCTTTCAAATTTGTGAAGTCCGTGATCACCGTCGCCTGCTGACAGCAGAAGGTCAGGTTGATGAGATCCTTCATGCTGGTGAGATTCAGCTTTTCAGCCATCGCCTGAAATTGCGAAAACTCGCCCACAGTAAAGCTGTCCAGCCGCTTGGCCAGATAGTCCAGCTCGTCCAGATTGACCTTGGTGCTCACCAGCCGATTCAGCACGGGCCATGCGCTGTCGAGGGAGTCCAAGCGGCAGTCGGCTTCAGAGGTATCGCCGATCTCCATTGCCTCCAACAGCGCAACGCAGTGGTCGTATTGATTTCTGGGAATGGGAAGAGGGATCGTCGCAACACCGTATTCCGGGTGGTCGGCGTTGCTCAGAACTGCTTCCATCATCACATTGCATCACCTTACTTTCCTTCAAAATTCAAAATCGCATCTCCGTACTTGGCCAGAAGCAGAGCGCAGACAATCAGGTAGAACGCCTCATCTGTGACCAATTCGGGGGATGCGAGATCGGCAAGAGTGATATTGCGGCTGCCGGTGGAGATGGCTTTGGCCGCCTGATAAACACTGTACAGTTCCGGCTGGATGCCAGAAAGCTGGACGGACTGGAAGTCAAATCCGCAGGCATCAAACTTCCAGATCATCCTGCGCCAGATATCCTCATACGCCGTGAGAAGAAACAGTGCGGCCAGGTTACGGTTCGGCATTCGAAAACAGCGCTCACGTCAGTGCTGCCAGCGCTCACGATGACTATCGCTCAGGAAAAATTCAATGGAGCAGCCATTGAAACTCCTCTCTAACCGGGCCTGAAGCTGCGCTCCAGCTTCAGGGAAGAAGCAATCCCTGACAAACTCGTTGAGGTCAATCGCACCAGCCACGATCCGTTCATCCAGACAGACGCACTGCTCCAAAGGGCAGGGATGATTGCGTCTGAAGTTCATGCAGTATGGGCACTCCATGTCATCTCTGCTATATTGAAAACCGGGATAGTATCGGCCATGGCCTCTGGGCTTGAAATAGGGCGGGGTCATCATCTGCTGTTCCATCTGGCACAGCGGTGTATCCCGCATGAAGTAGCGTGTCATAAGGTCATGCCCATCCCTTTCTGCTTGATTTCGCAATCGTCTTCCCTGATTCCCTCATTCTCCTCCGTATCGCTTTTCTGGCCGGGCATAAGGCATTCGCCCGGATAAAGCTCCATTTCGTACAGCACGCTGTTATCACCGCTTCTGCGGTCAAGAACCTTGATGGTCGTGCCCTCAAATAAATAGTTGGATGCCTTTTCGAAATCAGAGCGGAATCCCTTCCCGTAATTACAGGTCGAATACTGATGAGTCGGCTGATCCTTGACCACGGAATAGTAAGCGTTGGTCTGAACCTCAGTCACCACCCGTACAAGCCCGACCAGGGCAGGGTGCTTGCTATGGCTGGTTGCCACCAACTCTGTCCCGGGGCGGATACAGCGTTTCAACTCAGCCAGGTTTTTGATGCGCAGCGGCGCTTTTTGTTCGTTCTTTTGATCCAATCTTCAATCCTCCTGTCTGGTTTGAGGCAATAAAAAAGCGCCGGAGTCTTATTTCTAAAACTCCGGCGCCTGAATATTACATGATCGGTTCCTGGTTGTAGGGTTCCATGGGGTGTTGCTCCTGCTCTCTTATGCGCTCCAGAGCATCGGGAGCTGCAATGGCAATCTGCTCCTGAACGCCCCGTATGCACTTTTCCTGCTCGGCAGTCAAGTCATAACCAGCGTCTAAGGTGTCAGAGCAGCACCGGTAGATTTCGATAAGCTGCTCCTGATTGAAGATTTGCTGTTTGGAAATGAGGCCGGCGCGGATGGCGAAGTCCTGCTTGGCACCTGCATAGTTTTCCTGAAAGTAATTGCCCTGATTGAGACCTGTGCGGTCGAAGCTCCAGTCCCATGTGACGAATTGAACGCCAAGCCGGGTGGGATGGGCAGCCAGCACGGCTCCGTTGAAGTCAGCCAGCAGGCGGTAGTCACCGGTCAGGCTCTGGGCTTGCAGGGGCGGAGCCTGTTCCAGCAGCGTCATGTACTCCCGCACGGTGCAGGCCAGATCGGTGGCTCGCTCACAGGCTCGTTCCCGTTCCGGCGTCGCTACATCCACCTGCCAGTAGCGAACGCCTCCGTCCGCTGTGATCCGGCAGAGGGGGAGACCATCCCACTCCACAGGAAGCAATTCATCCTGTTCCGGCTGCGGAGTGAATCCCTCACGGTGGAGAGCGGTGCGAAGCTCCTGAAAAAACTGTTCTCGGTTCATTTACTACCTCCTGATATTTAGTGCCCTTTTTGAATTTGTCTGAAAGCAAAAAGGGCGCCAATCTGATGGCCCGTCGTGACCAACAAATTGACGCCTCAAATTTTGTGTATTCTATTGATAGAAAAATAGCGCCCTTTTTGAAAATTGATGCTTCAAAAAGGGCGCTACATGGTTTCTGGTTTTGCCAACCTCCGAGAAGAGGGGGTTCGAATCCCACCAGTTAGGGGGAAACAGCGGTTGGCATCTATGGAATCATCCGTGAATTTTTGAGCTGAAAAAGCCCGGAAACGGTTGATGCCACTGGCTTTTCGCCAGTGGCATCTATACCGTTTTGATTTTATGGTGGAGCGAGTGCAACGGTAGACGAACCCTTTAAGCCCACAGTGATAGTGTTTGCGTCCTCTATTCTCCTGTGCATCCAGAATATCAGCGCGAAATAATGTCAATAAAAAACGCCCCGGCTGCCGTGCTTGATTCCACGGTGGCCGGGGCGTTCTTCAAATTATTCGTTTACTTCCGCAAGCTGCTCGCGGTCGAGGTTTTTCTTTCGCTTCTCGGTATCGCCCATTTCATCCATAGCCTTTTGCAACTCGCCGTTCCAGTAGCAATGCGGCTCGGCTTTTTCGTGGGCTTTGATGCCATGATGAATCCAGAAAAGCGCCCGGCTGATATTGTGCTGCAGCTCGTCGTCCAGCTTGTACCGCCGTTCCCGGCGTTCCTGTTCCTGCTTCTTCTTTTCCTGCGCCTCTTTCAAGGCGCTTTCCACAAGGAACTTCATAACTACCGTGGCAATGCCGGTGCTTGCCAGCACGGAAGCAACGACCGTTAAGACGGTGTTCATTGTTCAGTCCTCCAACACTACGGAAAATAATGCCGCAATGGGAATCAGATTGTATGCCCAAACGGCAATCCGGGCAAAGATGCCTTTGCGCTTACTCGCCATCTTTGCCGCCCTCCTTGTCGCTTTCGCCGTGATACGCCACCGCAAACATTTTGATAGCGTCATAAATACTCTGGCACGCGCTCTGCACCCGGCTATCATTCATAATCATAGAGATCAGTCGGGGGAGGTATGCTTTCACCTGCGCCACGACCCATGCCATTTTCTCCGGGCCTGTCGCCAGCTCCTTGTTCAAGTACGCCTGATAGATCATCTGCGCCGCATAGATCATGGCGTTGCCCCAAGCCGCGACGGCAGCCACCAGCAGGGCGACCAGCACCGGCATCAGCAGAGTAATAAGGGTGTTCAAAATCTGTTCCATAAAGTCCTCCTATTCTTTCCGCTATCCCGCCGCGCCGGTGTCCTCGTCTGAACTGCCGGGCGTTGGGGTTTCTGTGTTCTGTTTTTTTCTGGATTTCAGCCAGTAGACCGCCACCGTGGCGATCAACTCACTTCCCCAAAAGTGGAAGCCATACTGGAAGTAGGAATCCGGGATGGTGTCGAAGCGGAAACACCAGATCAGCAGCGGGCCGCAGGTCATAACCAGCCCGGCGACCACGCACATCAGCACGATCAAGTCCAAATCGCTGCGGCGATTTTTCTGTTTCTTCCTTTTGCGCTTCTTCATGGCAGCCTCCGTTATTTCAGGTACGCGCTGCTCACCCAGCCGGTCTTACTGCCTGCAGCAACATAGAACCACTTCACGCCGTTGGTAACAGCGTAAAAGCCGTACCATATAACGCCCGTGCCCTTGCCCAGCGTGGTAATGATGCCGTACTTGTCCTTGGTCGTTCCGGCGATCTTCTCTGCGCTGGGGCCATACCGCAGATTCAGGTTTTCGGTCGTGGTGAAGCGTTTCCCGCCCTTTGCGCTGCTGTCGTGGAGGGGTGCCGCCGCCATCTTGGTAATGGTGGCCGTCTGCACGCTGGCGGCAGAGCTGGCCGATTCTACGGTAGCGCCGTCTTTGACAGCGGGATTGTAGATAAACCCCAAGAATGTGTAGCCGCTTCCCGCTCCCCAGTTTCCGTTGCCCTTTTTGCGGGTCTTTGTCCAGAACGGGGTCTTGCTGCCGTAACCGCTTTCCGATGTCACGATCTCCGTCGCGCTGATGATCTTCTCCACAATGGCGACATGGCCCGCGCCGTCGGAGCCATTCAGCGTCGCGCCCTTACGCCACACCATGCAAGCGCCCAGCTTCGGGGTCTGCCCGGTGGCGAGGCCCCCGGCATACTGCATGAAGTTCTCCGCGTTCACCGGGCGCAGGTATTTGCAGCACCCATACCCGCCGATCTCGTTGAACCGGCCATAGGCATAGCCTACGCAGTTGGAGAGGACATTGCAGGCGGCATCCGTCGGGCTGCCCTTGATCGCGTCGGAGTAGCCCCCGGCGCTCTTTGTGATGTAATACTTGTTCCCGGCCTCCGGCCTGCTCAATCTCGGTTTGAACGACATGGTGGGTTCCTCCTTTGGTGCCGCACCAGAGTATTTGTCGTAATACTTCTGGCCGTAGCTTGCGCGCCTGATCTTGACAGCCTCGCTCTGATCGGCAGGGCGCTCAAATTCTAAAAGCACCTTGTCGGACGCGGCGCGTACCGACTTGGCGCTTTTCAGAGTGGAGCACACGCCGGAATACCCGGCGATCTCCTTTATCAAGAAATCAAGCTGCATATCAAGGTCGCCGATGGATTTGCCCTTGCTCTTGGCGAAATCCAGCAGGGCTTTCTTGCGGGCGGGGTATGTCCACTGGGCAAGACCATAGCCCGCGCAGTCTTTCGCAAAGTTCGCGTAGGTGCCCTTATCCACCGCCGCCGTGTATGCCGCGTCGTTCATCCCCAGCTTTTTTTCGTAGGTGTTCTGCAGGTTGGTCGGCGACAATGCGCTTTCCGCATACAGATTTCCCATCAGACCGGCAATGCCGAAATCGTTGTACCCGGCAGCTTTGAGCCGCTGCCAGATTCTTTCCTCTGTGGTCATGCTTTCTCCTTTCACGGGATGTCGGGCAGCTCGTCGCAGCCGATCAATGCGCGGTATGCCTTGTCCGCCTCCGCGATCTCGTCCCTCCCGGTTTCAACATCGCCCAGCTCCGCAAGGCGCGTTGCAAGCGCAGAGATAATCCGCGCCTGTGTTTCCGTCAGGGCTTCCAGCTCCGCAATGATCTGTAAATGGCTGCTCATTCGTAACTCTCCCCGGTGATGCGTTCGTATTCCTCCGGCGTGATGCCCTTGCCGGGCTTTGCCTCGTTCAGCTTGACCCACCCCCGCAGGGTTTCGCGGGTGATGTAGCCCAGCTTCCACTTGGTTTCCAGCATCTCATACTTTGCGCTCACGGTTCATACCTCCTTTCACAGCATGGCGATTGCCAGCTCGATATTGCTCAACGACTGCTGCACGCCTTGGATGGCGGGCGAGAGCATCATGTAGTATTCCTCGCGGGTATACTCCCTCTGCTCATAGACCCACTCCGTCACGGTGATGGCGGTGTCACCCTCGCCGCGTGTGGTCGTTTCCTGCCGGATGTTTTTCCGCTCATACACCGTGGTTTCGCTGCTGGTGGTGTCGATGGTGGCGGGTTCCTCCGCGCGGCTGTCGTGTACGGTCTTAAACTCGGTCATGTTGCACTCATTCCTTTCCGCTTTTTCTTTTCTGCCGCTGCAATCCGTCGCTTGCAGTAGTGGATAGAAACCTTTGGCTTAATGTAGGTCAGATAATACCCATACGCATCTGCGTGTTTGAACACGCCCGCCCGGCTTACCATGCTTGCGGAATCATGCCGGGTATATCGCTTCTTCTTGTGGATGTGATTGGCTTTCGCCCGTGTCCGCTTCAAGATGGATTTCCGAATGGTCACACGGTCGCGGTGTATCACAAATCCCAGCGCATTGACAGCGCGGCCTTTAGCCCTGCGCTTCCAGCGCCGTTCTTCTTCCACCGTCATGCCCTCCGGCTTTTTCTTCTTCTCGAAGCGGTACACCTGCCAATCGTCCTTGATGCGCAGATGCAATCTTTGCTGCAGGAATAGTTCGATCTGCTGCTCCATGCGGTGCAGCTCTTTCTTGTTCCTGTGGAAGATGAAAAGATTATCCATGTAGCGCAGATAGTGGTCGGGCTTTAGAACCTGCAACACGAAATTATCAAACTCGCTCATGTAGAGGTTTGCCAGCCACGGGGACGGATAAAAGCCTTTCGGCAGTCCCGGCCCAAACGCATCAATGATGCGGAAAAGCACTTCTTTGAAACGCTTGTCCCGAATCAGCTTGTCCAGCTTGGCCTTTAACAGCTCCGTGTCGATGCTGTCATAGAACTTCCGCACATCGCCCTCGAATACATAAAAGCGTTTGTCCCCGTACTCGTTCCGCCACCGGGTCATAACCTTTACCGCGCCATGCGTCCCGCGCTGCGGCAGGGAGCCATAAGCGTATCGGTATAGCCTCGGTATGATGATAGGCCGGAGCTGCCGCACGACCATGTGATGCACGATCTGTTCATCATCAAAGCGCGGCTTCACGATCTCGCGTTCCTTTTTGTGGCTGCCCTCCTGCAGCTTTTGCCTTTCGTGATGGGGCGGATACCATTCCCCGCGCTCGATCTTCTGGCATATCCGTTCAGCCACTTCCTCCTTGTGCTCCAAAATGTGTTGCACGGATGGTCTGTCTTTCTTGTGCTGCGCCGCTTCTTCGATGGATGCAGCCGCCTCTTGGCGTTCCATCATCATAGCGAACAGCCCATTGAAACTTTTCAAGAGAGTTTTCCCTTTCTTATCCCCTCCGCGACGATGGGTGCCCATGCACTTACTGGCCGCGCCTCTTGACAGGTTAATTTTCAGAACTGTGCTGCGGAAATATGTTCACATTGTTGGGATAGCGACTATCCCGTAATGAAAGGGGCAAGGAAAGCGACGCGCCGATGTTCCACCTCGCATTGCCAGACACATTGTTCACATTCAGGTAGCGCCCGCATTTCGAGCCGTTGTCGCAGTTGCCGCCGACAATCGGCACGGCAGGGTAGGAGCTGGACAAGCACGGTTTTCGTGAACATATTCCCTTATCATTCGGTTTTTATGGGCGTTCCGCCCATGCGGGGGATGGCTCCCCCGCTCCCCCTATTAAGAGGGATTTTGTAAGAAAAGCGACGCGCCGATGTACCACCCCGCAGCGCCAGACACAGCGCCCACAGCCAGGTAGCGCCCGCAGTTCGAGCCGTCGGCGCAGGCGCCGCCGACAATCGGCACGGACACGATGGTCGGGTTGTAATAATGGAAATCACAATCGTAGGTGGTATCGCTGCCGGTCAGGTCGGTAGGGAACAAGCCCTGCTCCGTCTGCTGGGCGTTTTTCACCCAGCCGCCGCCCGTCGCCGTGGCGTTGATGCCCTTACGGATAGCTTCGTACCCTGCGCCGGTCAGGTTGTAGCCGCCGTCCTCCGGGGTCATTTTCGCCTTGTAGGTGCCGTTGTCATAGATCAGGCCCACGATTCTGTCCCAGCGGTCGCCCCAGAAGTTTTCCATGTGGAATACCTTGACGCTGTGCGTGGTATCAGAATAGCCGAAGAACTGCCCGCTGGTATTCAGCGCGCCGGTGGTCAGCAGGTCAGCAGCGGAGCTGCCGCCGGTGGTATGCCCCTGCCCGAAAACAGCCTGAATGTTGGTGCTTTTGCCCAGCAGCACCAGCAGATCGTGAATGAGGTTCCAGAACGCCCATGTTTCGATTGTCCATGCCGAGCCGTTGGCCTGCGCCGCCGTCACTTCCTGCGTGGCGTTCAGGCTGTTCACGGGAGCCTGCCCCGAAAGGGAGCGCAGCTTCGTGTCGATCTTGCTGCCCTCGAACATCGCGCCGTAGGCAAACGGCGTAATGCTGCCGTCCGGGCGGGTGTGGGCGTAAGCATGGTAGCTCTCGTCATACTGGCTCTCGCAGAAGATCACATAGCGATAGCCGTTCTCATGGTATCGCTTCACCCATACCAGCGGGATAGCCGACATGGCGTTACCAGCAAACGCGGTGTTTGCAACATCACTGTCCGCACCCGTGACCGCCCGTTTGGCGTAATTGTTCGGGTCAAGCTGATATGCCACGCTGCCGTCGTTGTTGACCATGCAGGGGAAGTTGTCGCGCACGACCCAGAAATCCGCCCAGCTTCCATAGCTGAACGCGCCGGTGGAAAAATTCATCCCCGCCGGGGTCATGCCCACCGCGTCGAAAAGATATTCCACGCGGGAACTCGGATTGCTCTCGCTCTCTTTCACGCGGTAGCCGTACCGCTTCGGGCGCTGGCCGCGCAGCTCGGAGAGGATGGTATCGGCCTTGCTGCTGATGTTGTTCGCCGTGTTCTGCACATTGTCCACCTTTCCGCTGGTGGTCTCCACGGTGGTTTTCACGCTTGCGACTTTGGTATCGGTGCCCTCCACGGTGGTTTTCACGCTGGCGACCTTGTTGCCGGTGTCCTCCACTGTGGTTTTCACGCTGCCGACTTTCGCGCCGGTGTCCTCCACGGTGGTTTTCACGCTTACAACTTTGGCGTTGGTGTTCTCCACGGTGGATTTCACGCTATCCAGCGTTGCCTTATCTGCGACATAGGTTTTGCTCATGGTGCTTTCCTCCTTAATCGGTCACGATATACACGCCGCCCGCGTCATAGCCCATCTTGAACGCAACGGTATTGCCCTCGTCCAGATCGACCTTTTTATCGAACAGGGCCTTATGCGATGCGTCGCCCTCGTCATGTGCTTTGATGGCTGCCGTCAGAGCTGCCGTCGTCGCCAACGCCGATGCGTCGATGGTCACCCGCAGCGTGCCGCCGGTGTTGGCGAACTCCAAAAGCCCGTAGAATGTATAAACATAGTCGGGCACGCTTTCCTTGCTGGGGATTTCCACGCCTGCGGCGGTGTCCGTCTGAAACAGCGCGATCATCTTTTCCGCGCCGCTCCCCAGCTTTGCCCACACGCCAAATTGGTTCAGGGCATAGCCCAAGGTCTGCGGGGTCACCTGCAGTTGCAGCTTTTGCCCCTGCGCTGTCGTTTTGTTGGACAGGATGCTGGCCGCCTGCTTCTCGTCCACAAGCGCCGTCTGCGCCAGCATGGCCGTTTCGCTCACGCGGCCCGTTCCCGCCGCCGCGCGGGTTATGGTCAGCGTTTTGCCCGTCGTCCACTGTGCCAGCAGCTCGCTTCCGCTGTTGGTGATAACGCCTTTCCAAGCCACAGTATCATTCCTCCTTAAAACTTTGCTGCGGTGCCGTAGTCAACGATGGACGCACCCGCAATGGCCGCCGTGCCGTATACCGTTGCGGTGCCGCCCGCGTCGTAATACTCCACTTCTTCAAGGTGGGCGCTGAATCGTTTGGCCGTGGCAAGCCTGCGTTCGATCTCCGCAAGGCTCATCATCTGAAACTTTTCCCGTTCCTCCACGGTGGTAATGTTCACGCGCAGGCGGAATTTGCCGTGGGTGCTGCCGTACTCATACCATTCTTCCAGCGTCGTGCCCGGATAGATGGCATCGGCCTGCGTCTTTGCCGCGCCCACGGTTCCCATCGTCCGGCGGATATTCAAAGCCGTTTTGACAATGCGCCGCTTCTGCTCAATGTCGTACTCGGTGTCGTACCAGTCGATTTTCCAGTTGACGGCCAGCGCGTCAAGCACTTCCTCCGCCACAAGGTCGATGGCGGTATAGATTTGGCTGCCGTCGATGTAGTCCATCGTCTTTTTATGCAGCTCCGCTACGGCAAGAGAGAGCGCCATTGCCCACGGCTGTTCCCGAAGAACGCGGGGCAGGCCGTCCGCGATCTGCGCGTCTCGCAGGCTTTTAATCATCCTCCATCCCTCCATAGGTGGCGGTGACACCGGCGCACTTGGGCAGCTCCGTGTTCTGCACCGCCGCGTCCGCCGGTGCGGTCAGCTTCACCCGCTTGGCTCCGGCTTCCCGCAGGCGGGCGATCAGCTCCGTGGGGTTGATGTCCCGGCCCAGCTTCCGTTGCCATGTCTGGAAGTCCGTCACCGCCGCCGCGACACGGCTTTGAATCTCGCTGGCGCTGCGCTGGTCGCTCTCGGCAATCCAGTAGGTGAACGCGATGGAGTAATCTACCTCCGCCGGGGCAATGCAGGTCACATGATCGCACAGCGGGCGGATGGTTTCGTCGGACAGGTGGGCGGCCATTTCCGCCAGCTCCGTGCTGTTGGGGATGCGCAGCCCCTCCGCGTCCTCGATCACAAAGTAGATGTTTACCTCGTCCGGCTCCGGCGTTGTGATGCGCACATCCGCTACATCGCCCCGCCACTCCCGGGCGTAGTATTCGTAGGCATCCCTCGGCCCCGCGCAGCTATACACGCTGGGAGCCAGATAGATGCGCCGGGTCAGGCTGTCGTCGTCCTCTGCGTCAAGGCCGCCGGTGCTGGGTGTGGTATTGCTCACGCTGGCGATGTAAGGGATGGGGTCAACCAGCAGCTTGATACCACCGGCAAGGATGCCGTTGCTGCCCGCTCCGGCTTCCTCCGCCTGCACCACTACATCCGCATACTCCGCGCCCGGCGCGACTTCCGCGTATTCCAGCGTATTGAAATACTTCCCGTCCTCGGTCTTGACCCGCGTGCCCGCCGGGATGGGTACGGCATCGCTCCGGGCTTCCGACAGAGTGAACCGCACCGC
Source organism: Intestinimonas butyriciproducens (assembly GCF_004154955.1). Lineage (NCBI taxonomy): Bacteria > Bacillati > Bacillota > Clostridia > Eubacteriales > Intestinimonas > Intestinimonas butyriciproducens. The sequence continues at coordinate 468,351 of NZ_CP011524.1, forward strand.
CGCCGTGGCCTTGTTCGGTTCCTTGCGCGTCAGGCCCACCAGCGCGGCCAGCGCATCCAGCGCGTCGCCGGTGCTGGTTTTCAGCATTTCCATCCGGCCCTTTGCGTCGGCATATTGCATCGTCTGATACTCCATGGCGCAAAAGGCTTTTATCAGCAGGTTCACCGTGTCCGCGTCGCCGATCTCCGGGTCTTTCCCGGTCAACTCCCGGTAATACTTCGTGTAAAGCTCCCGCAGTTGATCTTCTGTTTCCTGCAGGGTCATGTTCTCGATGAAGCTCAATTCCGGGCAGTTCGCCAATTCACTGATATTAGACAAGCTCGATCACCACCTTTGGGGTCATAGTTCCGTCCTGCGATTGTCCCGCAGTCCACTCCACGCGGGCAACGCTTGCCCGCGGCTCATATCGTTCTGTCTTTCGCACATACTCCGCCACCAGCAGCACTTTCGCGTTTTCCTGCGGGTGGTCGAGGATGCTTGCGTCAATACCGAAATCCCGGTCTAACGCCTGTTCTCCGGCCACGGTGTTATAAAGCACCTGCAGATTGCGGTAGACTTCTTTTGCCGTGCTGTCAAGCGCCGTGCCCGCCTCGATCTCAATGATCGGGTCTTTGATCGTTACCATGGCCGCCTCCTTACAGATATTCTTCGATGTTCAGGCTCACCTTGCACTCGACCAGCGCCCCGCCGGAGATCACTGCGTCCCACGAATCACTGACGCTTACCAGCTTAAACGGATAGGGGGATAGCGGCGCGCTGCCGATGATGAACCAATCGACATATCCGTTTTCCGCCGCCATCTGAAGATGCCGCAGCGTACTCCGTGGATTCACGCCATCCTGCGCCCGCAAGAGAATATCAAACTGATAGCTTTTCAGCTTCGGGGCCACAAACTGGCTCCGGCTTTTTCTGCCGATCACATCATGCACAGCCCACTCGCCGCCTGTACTTCCTTTCAGGCCGGAGGGTGTCAAGATGCGCCGATTGCTCACGGTGAAAACCATTCCCAAATAGCTGCCTAATGCCAATCCATTCACCCCCTGTTACGGCTTCGGCGCGCTGGTGTCAGCGCCCAAGTTGCCCGTGTGCTTGTGCTTCGTCAGCTTAATGCTGCCGATCTCAACCTCGCCTGACGCGCCCTTGATATTGACCTCCGGGGCCTCCATGCTGACTTTGGTTGGGCTGGTGATGCTCACATCCCCCGCCGCGCTGATCGTCACGGTTGCGCCGTTGATGGTCAGGGTCACATCCCCGGTCACGGTTTTTTCCACCTTGCCGGTCACGGTTTCCTTGATGTCGCCCTCATAGATGCGCTCCACCTTGGCCTTGTAGGTTTCCTTGTCGTCGCCGGTGACAGAAAGCGCCCGCTTCCCGCCCACCGCCTCGCTTATGGAGCCGTTGGCTTCCAGACTGATAAAGCCGCCCGCCTCCATGGTGATGTTGGTTCCTGCGATGATGCCCACGCCTGTTTTGGCGGTGACGCTGGCGCTGGCCCCGGTACTTTTGAGCTGGATTTGACCGCCCGCAATAAAGCTCGCCGCGCCCTTTGCCTCGTCGTATATTTCGCCGTTGCAGTTTCGCCCGGTTCGCTTGTCCACATACTGCGTAAAAACGCCCGTGTTCTCGTCGTAGCGGTCATACGCCTGCCCTTTGGTATTGCTGTATTCCTTGCGGTACAGCCCCCGGTAGCCCTCCGCCGGTTTGTTGGTCTTGTTCCAGACCGTGCCGGTGGTCGTGGCCGCCACTGTGCCGTTGCTGTTGTGGCTCACGCTGACGATCTGCCCAATCACCGGCATTTTATATTCGCCGTTGGACATGGCGTTGATCTGCCGGGTCACGCTCTTGCCGCGATCAAAGTAGGTGACTTCATAGGTTCCGGCCTTATAGTCAATGGCGCTCACGCGCCCTGTTCTGTTGGTCGATGCCATGGCTGCCTCCTTACCTTGTCCCGTTCCCGGCGCTGCCTCCGCCGCAATAACTGGCAGGCACCCAGCCGGTCACATTCTGCCCCACAGGCAGCTTCCCGCACCGGGCGGCGCTGTTGGTAATGCGATACCGCCCGTTTATCAGGATGCCGTCATAGAAGTAATAAGTGCCGCTCTTTGTGCCCGCCTTGTTGGTCGCGGTGCTGGAAACATAGAGCGGGGCTTTGTTCAGTGTGACCGCCGCCCCGGCAACAGCACCCGCCGCCGCGCTGGCGGCATTTGCCGCCGGGCTGGTGGTTTCATAGGTGCTGCTGTAATTCTCCTTGCTTTCCGCCGCCGTTTTCTGATATTCGATCTTGCCGCCCACATCCCAGTGATGGAATCCCGGACGCACGGCGCTGGCCTCGATCTGCGTTTCATATCCGCCTCGGCTGACCTTGTGGGTCACTTTGTCCACAAAGTATTTCCCGTTCAGCCCGCCGTTTTCCCCGTCTCCGTAGCCGGTCAGGAGAATGTTCATGGCTGCGCTGATGTGCCACGCGCCCGGCATGGTGAATCTGATCTTGATTTGCCCGTGGTTGGCGTTGTTGATCTCGGCGCAGAGCTGCACGCTCGCATCGTAGACGCTGGAAGCCCTGCGGTTCACGCTCTTGGTGTGGGTGCCGCCGCCGACGCTGCAGGAAATATCGCAGTCCTTGTCCGGGTCGGTGTAGTCGAAATATCCGCCGGTGTAGGTGCCAAACAGCGTCGTTCGATACGAAAAGCTGCCCGGCTTGATCTGCGTGCGGTCAACGGTGACGGCAGCCCGCTTTTCCTTGTAGCGCTCCCGGTCATATATCCACAGCCGGGATGCGTAAACTTTCAAGATCAGGCCGTAATTCTTGCACAGCTCATTGAGATAGCTGCTGTCGGTGCCGTCCTGTTCGTCGCTTTCGATGTCGTAGTCGTCGGCATCGAAAGCGAATTGCAGGCCGTACCGGGCGGCTATGGTGCTGGCTATGCGCTTAATGGATGTGTTTTTCCACACATATTCCCGCTCCAACTCCGAGAAATCGGTGTTGCTGGGCTTGCTCACGCCGCCGATCTGCAAAGTTGTCGGCGCGTCCGAAAACGAGATGTCGTCCAGTACGAACAGCCCGCAGTGGATGGCGCGTGTGTCCCCGGTGCTGTCCCAGTCCCGCCCGACGATGCGTGGAGAAAGGGTAGCCCCCTTGTTTGGCATCCAGCCCCGCAGCCACTTTCCATCCTGCGCATCCAGCGTAATGTCTACGCTGTCGCTGTTGTCTGCCGCGCTGTCAACATAGGTCAGGCTCTCCACATACTCCGCGATGTCGGTGCCGGTTTTCTTTGCGGCAGCGGTCTTGCTCTCTGCCGCACCAGCAGAGGTAATGCCTTTGCAGTCAGCATCGTTTACCCACCCGGTCACATTCTGTCCGACAGGCTTTTTACCCACCCGCGACAAAAGGTTGGTGATCCTGCGTCTGCCGTTGATCACAGCGCTGTCGTAGAGATAGTACACGCCCGTTTTGTGGGCAGACGGCTTATTGGTAGTGCTGGACGCATACAGCGGCGCATTGTTCAGCGTCACCGTCTGCCCGGCCACTGTCGCCGTGCCCTGCGCTGCCGCCTGCGTCGAACCGCTCTGTGCCGCCGCCTGCGCTAAATTGGCGTTGATGTAGAAAACTTCCAGAGATACGCTTCTGCCTTTCCTCATAAGCTCGCCTCAAACTTCCATGGGGGCTGCAGTCCGTCCCGTTCTTCTTCCAGTTCCGGGGTGGCAAGCACCACCCCGGAGCCAAAGATGAATGTGTCGATGTGCTGCGGATTCGCGGCCATAAGCACATCCGCGTGGTATTCGTCCCCGTATACTTCCTTGGCGATCATGTCCCATGTATCGCCGCTCTTGGTCGTGTATGCCATAGCTGCCTCCCGTCAATAGGCCGTCCGCATCCTGCGGTGCTGCATCTGCTCATACCATTCCTCAAACTGGCTGCGCATTTCCGCGATGGCCTGCTCCATGACAGAGGCATCCGCATTGCCCTGAATGATGATCTGCGGCGCAAAGGTCATGCTCTCGCCGCCGGGGTATGCGCCCCAGCCCTGATCGTCCCGCTCGATCTCGTCCAGCTTCACAGCGTTCACGCCCAGCATACGGCCCGCCTGCTCCCACAGGGAGATATTGCGCGCCCGCTCGCTGGATTTGAAGCTGATAACCGCCTCGCGCCCGGCTTCGCCCGCGATACTCGGCCCGGCAGTAAAGCCGCCCCGGGCAAGCATGGGGATTTCCGGGATATTGATGGAGAACGATTTGCCGCCGATCAGCGGCACCCAGTCCGGGATAGTCAAGCCCAGCTTATTGATGCCGGAAATAGCGGAGTTGATAAGGGAGATCACCGCGTTAATGGGAGTTTTGCACAGCGTCACCAGCGCGTCGAAAGCGTTGCCGAACACCTGCTTGATGCCGTCCCACGCCTGCTGCCAGTTGCCCGTGAACACGCCGGTGATAAAGGAGATCAGGCCGTCAAAGATGCCCTTGATATTCGCCATAAGGGCGCTGATGCCCTGTGCGAATACCGAGAACGCGGACAGCACTGCCGGGATGGCGACGCTGCCGATGTTGAGGATGATCTGGATGATAGCCTCGATGATGGGCATGGCCGTCTGAATGGCAGAGCCAATGAGCTGCATCCCGGTCATAACCGCAGAGCCGATGCCGGAAATAATGCTGGCGATGGTCGGTGCCGCCGACGCGAACATGGTCACGATGGTGGGCAGCACGGTTTGTGTGATGAATGTAAACGCCCGCTCAATGATGGGCTGTACGGTGTTTACCGAGAAAGAAACGAGCTGGCCGACAACGCCCATGACGGACTGGATGATCTGCACCACGCCGTCAAAGGCGGCAAGGCCATTCTCCTGCCCGCCGAAGATGGTAGACAGCAATCCGCCCTTGCCCAGCGCCCCGGAAAACATTTCCCGCAGCGGTGCCAGCGCGTTTGCCACGCCGCCCTCTTGGAACAGCCCGGATATGAACTGACCAACGCCCTTGATCTTGTCGGTGAATGTGTCGAATATCACAAGGCCCTTTTCCCCGAACACATTGCCGACGATGCCCCGTATATCTTCCAGATGGTCGCCGAGGATGCTTACCACGGCAATGATGCCGCTGATCGCGCCCACCACGGGAGCCGCGCCCGCAAGCAGGCTTCCGAAGCCTCCCGCGATAGGCCCCCAGATGCTTCCCATCAAACCGGCACTGCCGCGCAGCAATCCGCCCGCCAGTTGCCCGCCTTTGGAATTGGCGAGGATATTGCCGTTGATGATGGCGCTCGCGCCGATGCCAGCGATACCCTTGCGGAGCGGAAGCGTCGCCGCGCTCAAAAGGCCGCCGATGCCGCTCTTGGCTGCCGCCGCCTTGCCGCCGATGAACCCGCCAGCTTTGTTCAGCAGCCCGCCCAAGAACTGTCCCGGTTTCGTGCCTCCGATCACGCTGCCCAGATTGCCCAAAGACGACCCGATGCCGCCGAGGTATTGTCCCGCTCGCGTGCCACCCAGAATACTTCCGATACTCTGATAGCCCGAAAGCAGCCCCGGTGTACCCGCCGCCGTTTGAAGCAGGCCGGTAGTGCCACGGAGGCCATTGCCGGAAATCAGGCTGGACAGCGTAGCGCCCAGTGTGGCCCGCAGGCCATTACTGCCCGCCGCGCCGGAGAAAGCGGAGATCGCTCCCGCTCCTGCCGCCGCCGCGCTCTGCCCGCCGGTAAAGAGGTTTTTCACACCGCCCAGCAGGCCGCCCAGCTTCCGCCCCTTTTCCTGCCCGGCACCGCCCGCAAACAGGCTTCCCATGCCGCCTTTGCCGGTCAACAGGGTTCCGATGCCGCGCGCCGCGCCCTCGATCTGCGGGGCGAATTTCATGCCGAGGAAAGCCGCGCCGATACCCTCAATGACCTTGATTACCTTGTCGCCGTTGTTGACCAGATAATCAAGCGCCTGCTGGATGTAGGGCATGGCGGTTTTCAGCGCTTCTCCCGCCGATGCCACCCCGTTTGAAAGCAGCTTTGCCGCCGAGGTCGCCAGCGCGGTAAGCTCCGGCATATTCTTCCGTAGTCCGTTCATCGTGTCGATCATCATAAGAGAGAACTCTTTTTTGACCGGCAGGAATTGCGTTCCGATGTCGATTTTCAAAGCATCAAAGGAGTTTTTCATCATCGTGTCGATAGCGTCGCTGGTGCTCGCCTTGATGATAAATTCTCGCTCCATGCTGCCGCCGTAAAGGGCGGGGTCGGACACCATTTTCAGCGCGTCCGTAAATGTGGATAGGTTGCCGGTCAGCTTGGCCGCGCCCTTGATGGCCCACTGTCCAAACAGGGTATTCAAGGTCGCTACCTGCCGGGAAGCATCCATGTTGCCGATTCTTTCCAGCACATCCAGCATCGTGCCGGTCGCATCGGTCTGCATGGCCCTTGCCACGCCGGAGGCGGTAAGCCCCAGCTCCGCCCATGCCTCTTTCTGCTTTTTGGTGGCGCTCTCGCCCTTGGACATATTGACCAGCATACGGCTGATGCTGGTGCTTGCCACGCTGGAATCAACGCCCATCGCCAGCATAGCGTCTGCCAGCGCTGCGGTGGATGCTGCGTCCATGCCTGCGATGTCGCCGAGGGATGCCGCGCTGTTCACGACTTCGGCGATCTCCGCCGCCGTGGTAGCGCTGTTCGCGCCTAAGTAGTTGATCTGGTCAAACAGCACCATGACCTGCTCATGGGTCATGTTCAGAGATTTTTCCCATTTGGCCGCCCAGTTACCGGCCTGATCTGCGGTGATGTCCATAGCCGTGCCGACCATGGCAACATCTTTCAGGAAACCGCCGATATTGCCGTTGCTGTCATAGGCAATCAGATCGCTCATACTCTTGCCGGACTGACCGGCGGCAGCGGCCAGCTTGGTTAAGTCCTCCGCCGTCATGGGAATTTGGGTGGAGAGGTCAAGCAGGGCATTGGACATTTCTTTGTAGTTCTGCTGGAATGTCCGCCCGTTTCCGCCGTCCGCAGCGCCCCAAATGTTGTTGCTGATCTTGCCGGTTTTGTCGGCGAGGCCGTCAACATATTTGACAACATCGGCCATGCTTTTCTCGAAGCTCTCCGCCTCTTTTGTGCATTTGCCCAGCGCAACAACAGTTCCCGCCGCCAGCGCGCCCATCGCCGCAAGGCCAACCGTGCCCATGCGGCTCATATTCTGGGAAAGGCTGCTGATCTGTCCATTTGCCGAGCTGATGGCCGCCGTCAGGCTCTTGTCCATGTGCCCGGCAATCCAGATGCTTAATTTTAGCGTTTTATCGCCCGCCATTCGTCTGCCACCTCACTGTTCAGCGCAATAAACTCATGGATGGGCAATTTCAAGTAAAAGTCCACGCCTGTTCTGGTCACGGCGGAAAGCCTGATCGCTGCTTTCCGCAGCGCCTTGGCCCCGCCTTTTACTCGAAAAAACCCGCGTCGTTTACCGCGTTCTTGACTTTGAGCACTTCATCCAAAGGCAGGCCGGTGAAAAATTCCTCCGGCAGCCCCGTTGCCATGCTCGCCAGCTCACAGGCAAACAGGTAGTTGAAAGCGGTATCTGTCACCATGAAGCCCGCCCGCACAATGCGGTTTTCCGCCTCGCTTTCGTGCAGGCTGTTCAGGTCGGCAATACCATTCAGGTCAACTTCGGTATAGGTCTTGCCCTTGAACTGATACGGCTGGTTCAGCTTCATCACATGGTTGATCGTCATGCCGTCGTCTGCCCGGATGAACGCCATCACGGTTCCCGTCACCCGTCTGCTCACCCGGCGCGGTGCCAGCTTGAAGAACTCAACGGGCAGCCCCGTGGCACGGACAGCCAGCTTGCGGGCAAACGCGGTAGTGGTTTCGCAAAGCAGCGAGGCCGCTACCTCCTGCTCGTTGAAAAGCTCCCGCTGCGCGTCCACCGCGTCCTGAATGGTCAGCTCTTTCAGCCGCCCCATGTCGATCTCGCTGTATTCCTTGCCCTCAAAGAGATAGGGAGTGTTCAGCGTGATAACGCCCTCCCGCTCCGTCGCAGTCTGCTCCGCCTCGGCGGCGATGTTTTCAGCCGCTTCCACTTTCTTTTCCTGTGCCATTGTTAGGCTCCTTTCTGTGTGATTTTCGATATATGGAAAATAGCCCGCCCCCAAATTGGAGGCGGGCTTTCGCATCAGATCAGGCTTTTCACGCCTGCCAGCATATCCACGCCGTTGACCTTGTAAACGCCGTTCAGCTTATCGACTTCGAGAAGCTGGTTGCCGTCCACTTCGATCATCAGGTAGGTAAGCTCGATGGTAACGGTCGCTTCCATCGCCTCGCCCTTTTCCACCTTGCCGGGGTTCAGCTTTTTCACGCGGCCCATTTCCACCACGCGCAGGCCCTTAAAGGCATAGCCGCCGGTCTTATCGTAGACCTGCTGGGCGGCGCGGAAAGTCAGATTGACCACAGACAGGGGGTTGAGCATATCCATGGCGGAGGAATACAGCGTGTTGAACTGGATTTCCTGCTCCATGCTCTCAAACTGTCCAATGGTGGGGCTGTCCAGCTCGCCGTTGACACCCACGCCGGAAACGGTGCTGGTTTTCATGTTGACCTCCGGCAGCGTGGCGGAAGCGGCCACGCCGATCATCTTCGTGCCGTCGAGGTAAACATTGTAGTCGTTGATCTTTTCGGGGATGTAGTTATTGGAAATCATGGTCTGTTACCTCCCTTGTCAGTTCAGCGCGGCAGAGAGGGCATTGGGGTCAAACTCGATGATGTCCTCAATGTTTTCCGCCGGGGTGTAAGGGGTGATGTACTGATGGAAAGTCAACTTTCCGTTCAGCAGATCAGTGGTGGGGTTCTCGTCCTCGTTGAAAACGATCTCATACCGGGCGCACACACCACGGGCGACAAAGCCGTTGCCACGGACATTCTCGCTGTCCACAATGGCCTCGATCAGCCGCTTGTTGGCGGGGCTGTCCACCCGCTGGAAGTAGGTCAGGATGAAGCTGTTGGCCGCCCAAGTCAGGAAACGGCGCACGCTGAACCAGCGATCTTTCGGGTCGCTGTTGCCCGGATAGGCAGCGGTGTTGTTGCCCCACAGACGGAAGCCGTTCATGTTCAGGAAAGTAGCCACGCCAAAGCTGTTGATGGTGTTGGCCTGCTCCTGATCGAGAACAACTTCGGTGCCGTCCGGCAGGCAGGCAGCGGACACCGCCAGCGCCTTGTTGGAGGGGCTGACATTGGGGGTGTCGTCGTTGACGGCATCCGTGTAGGCCGTGAGGGCGGCAGCCAGAGCGGAGCCGCTGTAAACGACCTTGCCCACCTTGGCATAGGGCCAGACGGCATAGGCGCTGGGGGAGCTGACAGCCTGCTTCTCCTTGGCGGTTTTCACATCGGTATACTTAGTCGCGCCGTTCTCGCCGGTGTTGATGTCCACGATGCACACCGCGCCGAACACGCCGTTGATCTCGCGGGTCTTTGCCTGCAGAGCGGCGGCCACGGTGGCATCCTCGGAAAAGCGGGGCGCGATCAGGATGCCGGGGGTCATGGACAGCTTGGGATAGATCTGTCTCACCACTTCAAGGCCGGTCTCCTTGCCGGTGGACACATCCACGCCGCCCACAATGTCGGCAGCGGTAACCTTGCTGGGGTCGATCTTCTTGCCGGTCACGGTCAGGGTGGCGGCCTGTTCGCCAGCGCCGCCGGAGATCAGCACGATATTGGCGGTGCCGTCGTCGTTGAAAGCCACGGTGTAGTCCTTATCCTTTTCCAGCGTAGTGCTTTCCTTTTTCACGGTCAGCTCGCCGGGGATAACGCCCACCACATCCAGCACCGCCACACCGGCATTGACGGGAACGGTGGTGCTGCTGATGTCAGCCGTGTGCTTGGCCGGGTCAAGCACATTGATCAGCACCAGAGGGCCGGAGCCTACCACGCTGAAATTGGCGCTGATAGCTTCGCAAAGAGTGAACTTGGCGAAGTCCTTGTCGTAGCCGACAGCGGCCACGGCTTCCTTGTAGTTATTCACCAGCAGCGGCACATTGACCGCCTCGGCGGGGTTGTCCAGCATATTCACAGGGGCGGTGCCCACAATGACCTGCAGACCGGCGGTGCCGGTGATCGGTGCGCTCATGCTGGTGGCCTGCTCGCTGGTGTAAACACCATGCTTGTAAGTGCCCATAGTTGTTTTCCTCCTTACAGTTCAGATTTGATCTTGTTATACAGGATGCTTTCGGCGGTGCCGGGAATCTCGACACGGCGGCGAACCTCCGCAAACAGATCAATAGGAACGACCAGCCCGGCAGCCGCCGGGTGTTCGTTCAGAAACGCACGCAGCGCCTCCGGCAGCTCGCCGGGGTAAACGGTGAACTGGCGGGCCACGCCGCGCACGCTGGGGCCGCAGTAAACGCGGCAGCAGGGCTTCGCAGCCTCCGCCGCCGTTTCCTTTACCTCTGCGGCCTCCGTCTGCGCTTCCCGCGCTTCGACGGCCTCCGCCGCCGCGATATTCTTTTTCGCGCTCATAAGTTGGTCCTTTCTCACAAGAGCCGGTACAGCTCCGTGTCCTGCGTCATGGATGGGGCGGTGCATTTGAGGAAGCAGGCCCCGAAATAGTACGGGTGACTGTCCTCGGTCTGCAAAGCCCATGTGATAGGTTTCTTCACCGTGAACGCGCCGCCGAAATACGGCGCGGTGCATACCCGCTGCACGATGTCCTCCTTGATGTTGGCGACATCTTGGAAGCCCTCGCGCTCGGTGCCCGTGTCGTAGGCGCACACAGTCAGGGAAAATTCGACCTCCTGCGGGCTGTCGTCGTCAGGAATCTGCCCGCCGATCATCCGCACAACGATGTAGGGAGCCGCCGCCGCGTCCGTGTCCGCGTCCTCGTCGTTTTCTTCGGGGATAGGCAAGTCCTGCTTGTAGACTTTCAGGGGCTTTCGCCCGTTCTGCCCGTTGTATTTCTTCCCCTTGAAAAGCTCGGTCAGCATCTCGATCATTGCGTCTTGGCAGAGCTGTGCGGTTCTTCCGATACCCGCAGCCTCCACGGAATTTTTGTAGTCGTTCATGGGTTACGCCCTCCCGGATTTTGCAAGCACTTTCTGTACCTGTGCATTGAGGCGGTCGTGCAAAAATTCTTCCACATCCGGCTCAACCTCCGGCCAGATCGTGCGGTGCATGGCCGTGGCGCTGGGGCTTCCCAGCGTCACCAGCTTTTCAACATTGCCGTCCGCGTTCCGCCACCGGGGGCGGCCCTTTGCGGTCAGGTTATTGCCGGAGCTGGAACCGATCACACGCTGCACCATGCCGATGTGCCCGGATTTGAACTCCGCCAAAAATGCCTTGCCCCTGTTTCCCTCTCCGGGCAGCGGCTTCATGCTGCTGGCTTTCAGCACCTTGCCATACCAGACATCGGGGCCGTTGACCCACTGTGTCCCGGTATAGTGCGTCGGGTACGGGGGATTGGTCAGGAAATAACCCAGATCATTGCGCATCTTGGCAATGTGGATTTCAGCGGAAAGGCTCTTATTGGTGGCTTTCTTGCGCTGCACAAGGTCTTTCAGGTGGCGCTTGCCCGCCGCGTTTACGGCATATCGCGCCTTGGCTTTGGCGATCATCAGCTTGCGGGCCTCTCTGGCCGTGGCGTTGATGGCGACTTTTGCCGCCGCCGGGGTTTTCCGTTTCAGGTCACCCAGCGCCCGCTCCACGGTGTCCAGCCCGTCTACCGTGATCGTCATATTGCCCGCGTCATAGGTAATACTGCTCATTGACGCACCCGCTTCATCGTCATGCGATACACGCCCGCCTCGTCCTCGCAGCTCTTGATCTCGTAAGTGCGGGTCTTGCCGTCGCCTATGCCCAAGATCAGTTGCTTACCGACTTTCGGCTTGGGGCCGTAGTCCTCGGCGCGGATATACAGGATGGAGTATGCCGCGTAAAGGCCGGTGTCGAAGTTCTGCTTCGCGCCCGCCTCCCAGTGGCTCGAATGTTCTTTCAGGGTGCTTTCTTCCAGCACGATCAAACATTCTTTGCCGTCCACCGTGCGCCGTTCCGCGTGCTCGCCGCCGTTGAAGAACGCGAGGGAAATATCCGCCGCAGCGCAGTCTTTGAATGTGGGGGGCTTCCAGCCGTCCGCCGCGTTCTCATATTTCTGGTTCAGTTCAAACAGCGCCATAGTTCCCTCCAAAGCAGAACCCTCGCCGGTTTCCCGGCGAGGGTCTTTTCATCAGCAGACGGTGGCTACCAGCCAGCTATCCGCCTTGTCGGGGATGGGCAGGGGGTGAGCCTGCAGCTCGATCATGCGGCGGTCAGGGTGATGCTCCACATAGCTGCGCAGAACGCGGTCAGTCTGTGCCGTCACCCACTGGCCGCTGGCATCCTCGATGTAGGTGCAAGCGCCGTAGCCCAGCATGAAGTTGGCCGCAGAGGAAATCATAATGACCATCTTATCGGGGATAAGAGGCTTGGTTTCCTCGTTCTCCGGGTCAGTCCAATCATCCAGATAGACTTCCCGATATTCGTAGATGTCCACATTGGGCTTGTTCAGGTGGGCGATGTAACGCACGCCGTTGGGCAAATCCTTGGGATGGATGATGCCCATTTCCACGCGGCGATTGTCCAGCTTCTTCTGCACATCCTCGTCCGCGAGGAACAGTTTCAGAGCCTCCTTGCCCATGATAACCATGTCCACATTGGTAAAGCCGTTGACCAGCACCCGGCTCTCCCACTCGTCCAGATTGTCAAGGATTTTGGCGGCGCTCTGGCCCCAGCGGGCGGTGCCGGACAGCGTGACCTTGTTGGTGAAACCGAAGTCGATCACTTCATCCACGCCGTCGCCCACAATGGGAATCTGGCCGGTGGTGATGGCCTGAACAGCCATCCATTCCTCCCGGCGCGTGGTCGCATCGTTCAGGTCGTTGTACTCGTCCATGAGCTTCTGCGCGGCCCGCTGGGCGGGGGTCATGCCGCTGTAAATGTCCTCGCCGGGCAGGCGGGTCATAAGCTGGTCAGCGGTGCTTATGGTGTAGGGATTGACCAGAGGGGGCTTGTAGCTCTCGGTCTGGTAGCCGCTGGATTTCAGCACCTTGCCGCCGACGCGGGGGTGGACAAAGGCTGCCATGCGGCGGCCGCCTTTCTTGATGTCGATGTCCACCCGCTCGGTGACAAAGTTCTTGCGGTTGGTGAAAAAGGTATCACGGAAAAAGGTGTGGACAGGGGGAGCCTGACGCACGACCTCCGCCAGATAGCGCGGAGTGTAGATGTTCACTTCATTGGGCATTTTTTCTTCCTCCTTACTTCAAGAAGATGCCCAGATTCCGCAGGGCAACTTCGATGTCGGCAGCGGCAACGCCGCTGGGCAGGGCCAGACCGTCGGCAAAAAACTCGCCGGACAGGTAGATGATCGCGTCCTCGCCGCTCTCGGCAGCCTCGGCGGTGATGCCGTACAGGCCGGTGGTGGAGAGGGGATGGGAACCGTCCACGGCGGCAATGGCTTTCACCTTGCCGTCGTTGCCCAGCAGCACGGGGGCGTGGGCGGCCAGAGCGGCACCCGCCACCTTAACGGCGGTGGCAATGCCGATGGTCGTACCGGCCACGAAATAATCAGGCTGGGTGCCGAAAGTCTGCTTCGCCAAATTCATGCTCATAACTGCATCCTCCTTTACTTCTTGCCCAGACCCTTGATGGCATCCATGAACTCGTCATTTCCGCCGGTGGGGGTGGGCTGATTTCCTACGCCGTCAACGCCGCTGCCCGCCGCGTCGTTGGCTGCGCCCGCCAGATAGGTAGCGCCCTTGGTCTTGGCGTTCTTCACCATAGCCATAGCGTAGTCGCTGGCGCTGATGGGCTTGGTGAACTTGGCCTCATTGGTCACTGCCTCGCTGCCGGGCAGGGCCATTTCCTCGATGTCGCGGATACGCTGGCGCTCTGCGTCCTCCGCCCGCTTTTCCGCCGCCTGCTCGATCTGGTCTACCAGCGTGGGATATGCGCTGCGCAGATCGTCCACGGTCTTGATTTCGTTTGCCATTTCTGTTACCTCCTTATGGCAAGTTGTGTTCTCCGGCACGCCTGCCGGGCCGTTATTTACAAAACTGCTGGCGGCGGGGTCTGCTGCCAAGCTGTCCTGTACGAATTTGGGTGCCTTATCAAAAGGCAGGTGCATGTCAATGCTGTTGACGAACAGCACGCCGCCGCGATTTTCCACGACGGTATTTTCTTCGCCCACCAGCTCGTCCACAAAGCCGTTTGCCTTGGCCTGCTCGCCCGTCCACCAGCTCGTCGCATCCATCCATGCGGCAACCTCGTCTTTGGGCTTGCAGGTCTTTTTGGCGTAGAGGGTCACGATGTTATCCCGGATGGTGGTCAGCGCGTCAATGTACTGCTGCATGGTCACGGCATCCACATAATCGCAAATGCCCATCCGCACGGGATGCACCATGTAGGTGCTGTCCGCCGCCGCCTCGACCTTGTTGCAATGGCAGGCAACGATGGTAGCGGCGCTGGCGCACAGGCCGTCAATGTGGGCCACTACCTCCGCCGCGTGCTGTTCCAGCAGATTGCCGATGGCCTGCGCGGCGAATACATCACCGCCGCCGCTGTTGATGCGCACCGTAATGCGGCTCACCGCGCCCAGCGCGTTCAGATCGTCCGCAAACTGCTTCGGGGTCACTTCATCGCCCCACCAACTGCTGTCTGCAATGTCGCCGTAAAGCAGCAGCTCCGCGCTGCCTCCGGCCATGTTGCGAAATTGCCAAAACTTTTTAGGCATCGCCATTTCCTCCCGTCTTGATCTGCGGTTTTGTGATCTCGTCAACCTCCCGCTTTTGGGCGGCCTCGATCTTCCGCTGTTTGATATTGGCGCTGTAACTGCCGCCGGTCATTTGGGCGGCTTCTTCCTCCGCCGTGGAGAAACCGGCGTCCACCCGCTGCACCGCCGCGTTGACCTCCTGCACCGGGTTCAGATTGGTGCGGGCAGGGCCGTTCCAGACACATTCCGTATATGCCTTGCGGATTGCCGGGTCGTCAAAGAATCCGGGGGCGTTGATGCGCCCGCGCGCCACGGCCTCGGCAAACCATTCCTCATAGATCGGGCGGCAGAAATCGTCCACGAATCCGTCACGCTGCATCTGGCAGGTGCGCCAAAACTCGTTGAGCGCGCCCCGCGCCGCGCTGTAAGAGGTCGTGAACTGCTTCATCATCACTTCCAGCGGAATTTCCAGAGCCGCGCCGATCTGCTTCAACATGGCATTGGTGAAAGCGTCATAACCGGCATTGGGGTGCTTGGGGTCTGCGAAATTGACGGTTTCGCCGGGGTTCAGCCCGATAATAGCCGCAGGCCCCAGCTCAATGCTGCTGGTATCCGCGCTGTCTACCTGCTGTTCCTGCGGCAGCATTTCACCGAACGGCCTTGCGTCCGTTGCAGTTTCCGACTGTACGAACACGGTAAACATGGAGCTGATAACCGCCGCCATGATCTCCGCGTCCGTGTAGCGCCCAAGCTGCTTGATGGCTTCCAGCACGGGGGCCAGCATGGGCACGCCCCGGCGCTGCCCGATGCGCTCCCGGTCGATGATGTGCAGCACATTTCGCCGCCCTGTCTCCGCGCCGTATGCCTCCACCCGCTGCCAGCGCATTTCCTCCGGGCGCACCGTCCCGAAATTGGAGAGCGGATGCCGGTTGCAAATCCAGTAGGCGACCACCATGCCGTCCGCGTCTGTTTCAACGCCCTGCACAATGCTTGTGACCTTATGCCCCTGCACTTCGCAGGGGGAAAGCCTGTCAAAGCCGTTCGGGCTGCATACCCGGTCAGCCTCCACCAGCCGTACCCGCAGATCGTATGGCTGCCCGGTCTGATGCTTCATGGGCAGCAGCGCGATTGCGTCACCGTTCATGCAATAGCTCAAAAACGCGAGCCGCTGCAGCTTGTAGAAGTTATCCACCCGGTCGGCATCGCAGATCGGCGTATCAGCCCACAGGGCAAATTCCCGCACGATCTGCTCCCGCAGTGCGCCCGTCTGTTCGTCGGTCAGCTTCAAATACGCGCCGTCGATCTGCGGCGCAGGGGTCAAGCCACCGGCTACAACATTGGTGCGCATGGTTTTCAGGGCTGCCGTTGCGGCGGGAACGCCCATATAAGCATCCCTGCTTCTCTGCCGCAGGACATTGATGTTGTCCTCGATGTCCTCTTTTGCGCTGCCGCCGAAATACTCCCAGCCGCGCATACTCTTTTTGGTCACATTGGCACCGTAATTGCCGTAGCCGCTGTTGATGATGGATAGAGCCTGCCGGGCGGCAGCTCTCTTTGCCGCGTGTACCGGCGCAACGGTAGCGATGGCCCTGTCAAGGATATTCGGTTTTGCCATGCTCCGCCTCCTTACACATCACGGGGGCAGAAGTGAAACAGGCGGTTTCTGCCACCCGCTTTTTCTTCGGCCTCCGCTTCTGCCAGCTTCTTGCCCCAGTATTCCATTTCCTCCCGTATCTCTTTGAGGTTCGCCCTCGTCAGCATACGGGTGCCGATTTGGTAGCTCTGCCCGGTTGCCACGCTTTCCTCGGCGGCAAGCCAAGTGTTTAACTTCTGCTGGCAAAGCTCCTTTGTGAAAATAGCCATTATCCGATTCCTCCGTTCAATCGTCTGCGTCCCTGCCGCTGCTTGGGCGGGGCGGCGGCTTCCTGTCTCAACTGCACGGGGTTGGCGATTTCAAGGGCCGCCGTGGCGTAATTGCGCAGGTCAAGGGGTTCATTTCGCTTGTATTTCTCGTCTTTCAGCACCCACATGGTCGTCATGCGCCCCTTGCGGAATCGCGTCACCAGCTTTTCGCTGGTCAGTCCACGGAAATAAAGCTCGTCATATCCCGCTTCCTCCGCCGCCGGGAAATGGCAGTAGTTCGGCCCCTTGGTCTTATGGGCAAGCCGCTTGTAAAGCAGCGCCTTGCCCGCGTCAACGCCGAGGATGAACAGTGGTGCCTTGACCCGGTTGTTGGTGGACGGGTCTCTGATGTATGGAACATCCGCGCCGCCCTTGCCCTTGATGGCAAGCACGCGCCGGTCATATCGCTCTTTGCAGAACGAGTAAACCGCGTTGGCATGGTGGCCGCCGCTGTCCACGCAGCAGGCCAATATGCGCATGGGCGTACCGTCTTTTTTGTAGAACGCGCTCAACAAGAAAGCGTCAAGGTCGTTCCACACCTGTTCTTTCAGCAGGTCGCCGTATATCTTCTGATAGCGGATGCCCCAGCTCTCCTTGCCGATGCCCCAGCCGACCACTTCAACCTCAAAGCGATCATCCTGCACATCGACACCGGCTGTCAGCACCAGCACATCGTCCGGCACTTCCGCCTCATAGATTTCCCGCCGCTGGAACAGGTCGCCGTCCTCCAACTGCTCGCCCTGTTCCTCCCATGTCTCGCCCAGCTCCGTGTTGACCCAGACTTTCATGCCCTCCGGGTTTCCCTGTTCAAGCTGTTCATGGGCAACGGCAAACTTCTGCACGATCTCGTTCCACCCGCAAAAGGTGGAAGCAAGGGTGTTCAGGTGGAAGCCCCGCGCCTCCGCCGTCGGATTTTCCGCCACGAAGCGCCCGCGTTTGCTGGCTTTCTTCCATGCGTATTCGCTGCTCAAAACGCCGCAGCGCTCGCAGGCGTATTCCACCGGCGCGGAGAGATCGTCTTTATCGAACTTGACCCCGCCCCACACAAGGGGCTGATAGTGCCCGCACTCTGGGCACGGTACATTCCATTCCTCCCGCGTGGACTGATTGAACTCTGTTTCAATGCGGCTGTGTCCCTTGATAACCGGGGTGCTGACCATAACGGTTTTCTTGTCCCAAAAGGTCGTCTGCCGCTTCTGGGCAAGGCTCAAAGGGTCGCCCTCGGTTCCGGCGCTGGTGGGGTATCGGTCTACCTCGTCGGCCAGCAGAACTTTGATCGGGCGGCTGGCAAGGCCGGTAGCACTGTTTGCGCCTACGATGGTGATGTGCCCGCCGGGGAAATTCTTTTTCAAGATCGTGTTCCCGGAGTATCGGCTTTTGGTATCGACCTTATCCCGCAGCTCCGGCGTGTCCCGCAGCATAGGTGCAAGGCGGTCTTTGGAAAAGGTCTGCCCCATGTCCAATGTCGGCTGCATGACCAGCATCGGGGCGGGGGCGTAATCCATGTAGTAGCCGATGGTGTTCAGGATAAAGGCATCCGTTTTGCCGATCTGCGCAGCGGACATGATAACCACCTTGCGCACATGGGGGTCGCCGATGGCATCCATGATCTCCCTCTGATACGGGGCTTTGTCTGTGTGCCAGCGTCCCGGCTCCGCGCTGCTCTCCGCCGATAGCATCCTGTATCGGTCTGCCCACTGGGAAAGCGTCAGCTCCGGCGGCGGTTTCAACACCGCCACACATCGGGCCAGCATTTCCAGCGTGCTTTCCGGGATGTCAACGGTGCTGTTCCGGCTTGGCATGGCCTTTCTCCTTTACGCAGAACGGAAAGAGGCACAGGTATTTCCGATCATCCACTTTCCGCCCCCAGACGCATCCCTTGCACTTGCACTTGTCTTTCTTCTCATTCTTCGCCATCTCCGTCACCGTCCCTTGCGGCAAAAGCCACGCGGTAATCGCTCAATTCCTCCAACGCCTCGTCGATAGCCTGTTTCAGCTCGTCAAAAATGGCGGTTTGGTTTCCGCCCATGCTGGCAAGCGTGGGGGAGAGCTTGGCGGGCAGCGCAAGGAAGCGCCCACGGATATTCAAAAACACGGTTTTCAATCCGGCTTCAATGTCCTGCGTGCGGTGCAGCTCGCCCATCCGCAGCTTGTTTTCCATCTCCGCCGCCTCGCGTTTGGCGCGGGTCAGCCCCGCCCGCTCGTCGTTGAGATTGATCTTCCCGCTGCCATTGCGCAGGAAAGTAATGTATTTCGTCACCGTCGCCTGCAGGTCGTAAAGCCCCGGCTGCTTTTCGGAGATCACGCCCTCGTCCCGGAGCTGCCGCACCCGGCGCTCGGTCAAACCCAGCCATGCCGCCACGACCTTACTTGTGTATAGCTTCATTCCGCGTCAACCTCCACGCCCTCGTCCGTTTCATCCTCCGGGCCTCCCACATCGAACGCGCCGGTGGCCCTCATGCGCATAATGTCGAGGCGTTCCCGCTCCAACGCCATGCGCTTTTCGCTCTCTTCCAGCGCACGCAGGCTGTCGGCAATCTTGGTAATGCGCCCCTGCACCTTGTAAAGCGCCTCCTGCAGTTTCATGCTTCTTGCAAAGGCGCTGTCCTTGGTATACATGCCCATGTTCTGATTTGCGCCGTCCTGCTTCTTATCGCCGCGCCCGCCGGGCACGCGCATATCAAGCAGGCTGCTGATGTGCAGGGTGTCCTCCGGCTCCGCCTCATACTGGGCGATCTTCTCCAATATGCGGTGCTCCCGCACCTTGGCGATTTTCAACTCATGTTCCAGTGCTTCCTTGCTCCCGGTGGGCGTAAGCTGTACGATCTCCCTCTCCGAATCGGTGAGCATATCAAAAAAGATGGTGCTGTAAGCTCCATCCTTTTCCGCGTTCTTATTCCCCAGCGGCGCGCCCTCATGGCTGCCCGCCGCGTTTTTATGACCGGCGCTGTTCTTGTTGCCCGGCTGCCCGCCCCGCTTTTTCTTCGGTAGGTCGGCATCCCATTTGTCAGCCGCTTTCCAATTCCGCAAGGTCTGATAGGTCACGCCCAGCGCATCGGCCAGCTCGCGCAGGTTCACTTTCTCGCCCCGCGCCTTTCGGGCGATGTAATCAGCCTTGGCGGTGTCGCGCTTCTCGCTCCGCTTCGGCATCATCACACCCCCAAAATAGACGGCGCACCCCACTTGGCCTACCTGAATACCCCGCGTAGGGACGCAAGGCTTCGGCCAAAACAGGGCGCACCAATAACAAAGCCCGCAGCGTTTTAAGCTGTGGGCCTGTTCTTCACGCTATGAATATATCATGGAAAACCTGTCAAAGTTGCCAACTCTCAAAAATTTTTCTTGCCCTCCCGCCGCCGCGTCACTTTTTACTTGACCGCCTCCCGGCGCAAGCGCCCTCAAAACACCGTAAGCCCTTGCGGCTGCTGCATTTCTTTACTTGCCTGCAATTTGCCGCCCCCAGCAAAATGGTTTTCGATGTTTTGTCGATCTCACCATTTCGTTGACCTCGCCAAAATGGCGAAGCGCCGCGCCCGCTGGTTCCGCTTCGGTGCCCTCATGCCCCCGGTGGTGCCCATTGATTTGCCCCTCCCGCGTTTTTTGAACCCCCTCCTATTTTCCGCCGCCCCGCCGGGGAAGCCCTAAAAAAATGTTCACACCTACAAAACTTTTGCGCTTCTGAACCCGTAAGGCATCGCGCGGGCGCGCGCAGTACCTACGCGCGTGCGCAGGTATAAAATCGCGCGCGTTTATATATCGCGTGGGCGTTTGAAAGTCGCGGGCGGGTGCGGCGGGCGGTCATTGCTTCGGCGGTGTGCCGGTGGTGGGCTGCTGCTGGTGCTGCTGGTGCTGGTGTTTGTGCCGGTGCTGGCGGTTGTGCCGGTGGTGCTGCTGGTGCCGGTGGTGATCGTCGGCGCGGCTGCCGGTGGTGAGGCTGCCGGGCGGGGCTGGTGATCTGCTGGCTGCCGGTGGTGCCGGTGATCGTCGGCGCGGCTGCCGTTGGTGAGGCCGTCGGGCGGGGCTGGTGATCCGCTGGCTGCCGGTGGTGCCGGTGATCGTCGGCGCGGCTGCCGTTGGTGAGGCCGTCGGGCGGGGCTGGTGATCCGCTGGCTGCCGGTGGTGCCGGTGATCGTCGGCGCGGCTGCCGGTGGTGAGGCCGTCTGGCGGGGCCGCCAGTGTCGCCGGGGAAGTATTTACCGCGCGCGGTATCGTCTCCCGAAAGGCTATATAATACGCCCCCTATACCCCCCAGCACAGCGTTTTAACAGAAATTCACCACGGGAAAAGCAACGCCCCAGCGGAGCCGCCGAAAAATTTTTCCCCCTACGGGGGAACATCCCCGCCCCGAAAAAAATTTCAAAAAAACGCTTGACATTTACACGGCACCGTGTTACATTCATGGCACAGCAAGCGACACGGCACCGTGTCAAACGAAAAACGAAAAATCATCAGGAGGTTTTCACCATGACGAACAACGAGATTATTTTTGAGACTGTCCGCAGCAGCTTCACCCCCGCCCAGCTCGCCGATCTGGTCAACGCGACTTTCACCGCTGACCAGCTCAACGCCCGCCGCGCTGGCGTAAAGATCACCGTCGCCGAGGGCAGCGACGAAACCCCGGAAAGCGTGTTTAACGCCATGCTGGCCGCCGAGACTTTCCACACTTTCGCCGAGTGGAAGCGCATGGGGTACAGCGTGAAAAAGGGACAGCACGCCGCGCTTGTGTGCAATCTCTGGAAGTACACCGACAAGCCCGGCAAGGCCGCCCGCGAGGCCGCCGCCGCTGCTGGCGAGGATGCCCCGGAAAGCGACCCGCATTTTTACATGGCAAAGGCGCATCTTTTCCACGCCTTGCAGGTGGATAAGATCAGCAAGTGACCCCAGCGACGCGGACACTTTAGCAGGGCTGCACCGCACAAAGCAACCCCGCCCCAGCCCATCGGGCATGAATCAAAATCAAACTTTGGAGGTTTTCAATTATGGCAAAGCAAAATTATTATGGCAGCTTCAACCCCAGCGCCGCCGCAAAGGCTCTGAAAATGGCCGACCGCTATTTCTGCCAGATCACCGAGGACGGCACAATTTACGCCGGTTCCGGCTATGTGCTTTTCAAGCTGACCCCCCACGACTACGCCGCCATTGTTCAGCCCGTCGCCTGCTGCGAGGCTGGCAACTGGACGATTGACCGCAACGGCAAGAGCGAAAGCAACATTGACGCGGCGCGCATCTTCTCCGAGGCCGTCAAGACCGCACAGAACGCCGCCGATCTGCAGTCCTGCCCGCTGGTTATCAACTGCAAGAAAGACAAAAACCCCGCCGCCGCCTACTACAACGCCGAGGCCGATTTTGTAGCCCTTTACAATCCCGCATATCTCGCCGCTTTCCCCGGCGCGGCCATCCGCGCAAGCTCCGCTTGCAGCCCCGCGATCATGTATAACGGCGGGGAGGCCGTCGGGCTGGTAATGCCTATCCGCGCCGAACCCAAAGCCGCCCGCGCCGTTAAGGCATACTTTACCGAGGCCGACGACGACAACGACAACAACGCCGAGGCCGAGAAGCTGCGCGGCCAGTTGGCCGCCCGGAACGCCGAGCTGCTGGAAGCCCGCGACAAGATCAAAGCCCTGCGCGGTGAGATCAACGACCTGCAAGCGGAGGTTTGCGAGCTGTCCACCGTCAGCGCCGAGGCCGTGCCCGCCGCCGACAACAAGCCGGAACCCAAAACCGCCGCCGAGATCATCGCGGCGCGCTGGGCAGAGGTTGACGGCCTGACCGCAACTATCAAGGGCGCGCAGACCGCCGCGCCGGTGGTGTGGCTTGCCGGTGACACAAAACCCCATGCAAAAGCCATCGAGGCCGACGGCGGCAAGTGGAGCGCCAAAAAGAACGCCTATTATTTCCGCGTCGCCTGACACAACCCGCAAGGCCGACGGCATCCGCCGCCGCTGGTGCAAGCCCAGCCGCCCCACCGGGGCGGGCGCTCATGGGTCACAATCCAAACCAAAAAAACAGGAGGTAAAACACTATGATGCTTGAAGAATTTGAAAGCCGTACCGGCTTTTATCCCACCCGCGACCTTTACAGCCGAATTGAAGCGGCTTACATGGAAAGCGGACTTGACAAAGACAGCTTTTGCGCCGCGTACAAAGAAAACCGCGACGGCATAGCGGAGGCAATCGCACGGGATGCCGCTTTTGATGAAATCAAGGCCGCCACCCAGCGAGAAAGCGAAATCAAGAAGCTGCAAGAGCAGGTCGCCCAGCTTACAAAACAGCTTGATCGGGAACTCGAATGGAAGCCCTACGAACTGTCGCAGAATGTGCCGCAAGCAGATTATGCAAAGCTTGCCGCCGGTGCCGAAAGCGGGCTATGCGCTCACTACATGACCGACGAGGAAGCAATCAAATGGATTTGTGACGAGTTTGATTTTGACCCGGCAAAGATCACGATCATTCACGAAGTCCCGGAATACGAAATCAACCGTCACAACCAGCTCCGCAAAACTGGGAAAATGTACGACTGCCGCCCGGTTTACTGTGCTACCGATTATCACTACATCCGCTTCAACACAAAGCGCTGGTTCTATGAGGTCTGGAACGGCCAGCTCCGCCCGTTCTACGCATAACCCACAACCCGCAAGGCCGACGGCATCCGCCGCCGCTGGTGCAAGCCCAGCCGCCCCCGCCGGGGCGGGCGCTCATGGGTCACAACCCAAAACCACAAAACAGGAGGTTTTCATCATGGCAGCAACAACACGCCCCATCCCCGGCATCTTCTCCAAGGTTCCCGGCGGCTACGCACAGCAGATCAACGAGCAGACAACGCTTTTTGTCCCGGATATGTGCGCCGCCAGTTTTAACCCCGACACCGGCGATCTTCGCGGCTACGCTCCCGACTATGAAGCGCTGGAAGCTGCAAAGGCTCCCGCCGTCCACGCTGACAAACCCGGCGAATATTCCTATTGCTACGAAATGCAAAAGGCTCCAACGGGCTGCGACTTCGCCGCCGATCTCTCCTATTACGGCAAGCACTACTTTCTCCGGCCACTCCGCGACGATCTCCCGCAGCTCCACGGGCGCGGCATCAGCTACGATGAAAAGCGTAACACCTATACGGTCACGCTCCGCGCCTATGAGAAGCTCAAAGAGCAATACCGCATCCGATACGAAACCTGCCTTGATTGACCCCCACCCGGACACTTTCGCGGGGCTGCACCGGCACACAAAGCAACCCCACCCCATAAGCAAAACCCAAAACCCAAAAATCCAAAACGGAGGTACACAAAATGTCTGTTACTTACTACCCGATCAACGAGGACACCGCCCGCAACGCGCATTACATGGTACACATGAGCGACTACAAGCCCGGCAGCGCCACGGCCGGCTACCGCGCCGCCGTGGACGAGGCCGCCGCGCTGGTGGAGGCGCAGAAAGCCAAGGTCAGCCCCTACTATCACGACAAGCTGGACGGCCTGCTTGACCGCTACGCCCGCCGCCTTGCCGAGTGGACGAACGACTACAACCGCAATCAGGCCAGCTATCCCAGCCAGTTTATTTCCGGGGCGGGCGGCTTCAATATGCGCAAGCACAACAAGCAGATGGCGCGGGAAGATACCCTCTGGAAAGAGTACGACGAGATCAAAGCCCTGCTGCACAAGATGGAAAGTGTCGGCACCGGCCCGGTCGATCTGGCAGACCCCCACGCCCGTGAAATCCTCACCGACCAGCTCCAAAAGCTCCAAGCCCGGCTTGACCGCAACAAGGCTATGAACGCCTATTATCGCAAGCACAAATCCTTTGCCGGTTTCCCGGAGCTGACCGACGAGGCCGCCGCCCGGCTCGATGCACAATTTGCCGAAACCCGGCAGCAGTGCCCGTGGATTGACAAGCCGTGCCCCGACTATGAATTGACCAGCCTGCGCGGCAAGATTAAGCGCGTGGAAGAACGCATTGCGGAGCTGGACAAACGCGCCCAGCAGGCGGAGCAGCCCGCCGACAACACAGCTTTCCCCGGCGGCGAGATCGTCCGCAATCTGGAAGCCGACCGGCTGCAGATCATCTTCGACGAAAAGCCCGACGAGGACACCCGCGCCGCCCTGAAACAAAACGGCTTCCGCTGGTCGCCCCGGTACGGCGCATGGCAGCGCCAGTTGACCCAAAACGCAGAATCCGCCGCCCGCCGCGCTCTTGGCCTGAAATAATCAAAAGCCCGCCCCGGAGGTAACGAGGGCAGAAAGGACATAAAATGTGTCTTACACAGCAGAACGCCGCCCAGTTTGTCGGCAAGTCCCTGTTTGGCGGGCACTTCCATTATTGGCCTCTGCGTGTCATTCAACACAAAAACGGCCTGTATTACTACATTGACCGTTTCGGCGTTATGATGAAATGCCCAGACCAAAACGACCTTTTCAACGCGGTTTATTTCAGCCGAGCCGAATAACCGCCGCAACCATTTTCGTGACCTCACGAAAAAGATACCCGGACACTTTCGCAGGGCTGCACCGGCCAAAGCAACCCCGCCCCAGAAGCAAAAACCCAAGAACATAACACAAAACGGAGGTACAAACCATGTTCACCGTTCCCGCAGGCACCCCGCTCTACACAAAAGAGCATGACGGCACCGTACAGCGCTGGTATCTGTTCGGCTGGTACGGCGATACCTTTTCCGTCGCGCCTCGCAAAAACGCCAAGCTGCGCGACTACAAGCGCTATTATTCCGCCGCCGACATCGGCCAGACTATCTACAAGACCCGCAAAGAGGCCGCCGCCGCGCCCTGTCCCGCCACAGTCTACCAGCCCCGCTAAATCTATCATAGACAGTAACACGACATCGTGTTATAATTCATGCACAACGGAGGGATTGCATGGAACACAAATCGCAAGAAGTTTTTCCCGCTTTTCGCCTCGTCGCCCAGTTCGCCGACGGCCAGCGGCTTCTTTTTGACGGCCTGACGGAGCAGCAAGCCCGGCAGGCCATGGAGGCAGCGCAAACCCAGCACGGCGACATTACATGGTGGGACGGCGTGACCGATCAACATTACGAAAATGGCCGCTATTTCGCAACACTGCCCCCGCCGCCAGAGATCACCATGTACGATCTGACGGATTATCCCAACAAGGAGGAATGACCCATGCCCATAGCCGCATCCAAACGCCGCAACAACGATATTTACAACGCCAAGTGTGACCGCATCAGCGCCCGCCCCTTAAAGCCCGTCGGCAACGCCATCCGCGCCGCCGCGCAGGCCGCCGGGCAGAGCGTGCAGGCGTATGTGCTGCAAGCCTGTGAAGAACGCATGACCCGTGAAGGCCGCCCCTTGGAACTGGACAAACCGCCCGATGAAACATGACCCCCGCCGCGCGCAAAAACACCCCCGGTAGGCTCTCGACCAGCCCGCCGGGGGTGTTCTATTATCCGCGTATTCGCAAATTGTTTTTCCAGCGGCTTTTTGAGCCTGCGGAAACAGCTTCGCGTCGCGCGGTTTGCAATTCTCTTAATTTCTGTTTTTGGAACAGTTTTTGACAGTGCTTTTCCCGCCCGCCGGGCGCAGATCATCCCGGCGCGCGGTGCCGGAGGCAATGAGCTTCAAGACCAGCAGAAAATGACCCGATATACAACTAAACGCGCGCGCGCGTCGCGCGGCCCAAAATCTCGCCGGTTTCCCCCGCATCTTCCAGCGCTTTTCCGAACCGAATCAGCGCCTTGCTGTCCCAGTGGCGCACAGTGCTGTCCGGCGCGCCGATACGGGCGGAAATTCCGCCCCAACTGTACCCATTGAGATAGCGCATGGTGAGGATGTTCTTGTACCTACCGTTCACAGCGTCAAGGGCACTCTGAATGTGCCGCTGGTCGTCCTCCAAAACCTGCACCCGGTTTTCGATCTCCCGGATGCGGTCAGAGGCCCCGCTTTCCGCAAGTCTGACCACCGCGCTTTCAACCGGGCTGCCCGGCGATGTGCCGTGGGGCATCCCGTCCATGGAGATACCAT
The DNA here is from genome assembly GCF_004154955.1 of Intestinimonas butyriciproducens. Taxonomy (NCBI): domain Bacteria; kingdom Bacillati; phylum Bacillota; class Clostridia; order Eubacteriales; genus Intestinimonas; species Intestinimonas butyriciproducens. The sequence continues at coordinate 494,922 of NZ_CP011524.1, forward strand.
GCAGGCCGCAGTATTCGTCCTCCAGCTCCCGGCGCTCCTGCTGCAAAAGCCGCTTCATTTCCGGGATGCTGCGGTAGTACATGATGATCGTTTTCGCGTCTTTCCGCTGCATAATGCTCGCCTCCGTTCCTCTGTCAGTCCAGAGTGTCACCAAAGACCGGCGTATCTGCTCCCGCCGTGTCCACATTGCAAGGGCTGTGCATGATCTGCCCCATTTCCCGTGCCAAAAGCTCATAGCCGTAGTAATCGCCGCTGTCCGCCCACTCACGGAACTGCTGGTAGTTGCCCACGGCCTCCTGCATGACGCAGGCCACCCGCTCGGCACCAAATCCCAGCGCCTTGTTCATGCCGTAGGCATACAGCTTCGCAACGGTGGCCGCCGCCGCGCGCTGTTCATAGGCCATCGCCACATCCCGCTTCTTGGGCAGCTTGTGGATGGGCAGAATGAAGTCTGCCGGGAAGTATGCCGCCGTGTCGGCGGTCAAATCCAGCTCGGCCAGCTCCGGCCCAGTTTTCTTTTTCCCGTCCACAAGGCGCGGCAAGCCCTCTTTGGTCTGCTGGTAGCGCTCCGCCCGCTCGTTGGCAGCATCCGCCACCCGCTGCAGGCGCGTTTCTCCAATGCCGTACTTGTCATAGATCGCCGACAGTATGCACATCACAAAGACATCCGCCGTAGCCTTGCGGGCATCGTTTACCCGCTCGCTCTGCGTCTTTTTCTCCCGCAGAAAGCGCCGTTCCGCCTGTCTGACGGCGTTGTGTCCCCAATATGCAGGTTTACCCTTGTGCTTCATTTTCCGCCTCCTGACAGCCTACCAGCGCCCCGCAGAGGGGGCAGGCGTTGACGCACAGAACATTCAGCCCGCCGCCGGTGGTGGTGCTGTCCATGCACAGGCGCGGTTTGCCGTCCTCGCCCCACTCCATCCAGAAATCCATGTTGTCCGTGGTGTGCATCTTCTGGTGCCGCTCGCACAGCGGGCACAGTTTTTTTCTTTGCATAAAATCACTCCTTTGCCAGCTTCCGCCACTGGGCATCTTCTTCCTTGCTGTCTGCGGTGATGATTTCCCGGAACTTCCAGCCCAGCGGGCGTACCTGCTCCAAGAAAATCCGCCGCCGGATATGGTAATCCCGCTGCATCCGCCGGACGAACTTGCTTTTGACCTCCACGATCTCCACGGTGCCGTCGGCATACTCCAAGCGGAAATCCGCCGTGTAGCGAATGGCGCGCAGTTTTATCCCGTCATACTCGCCCTCCGGGAACAGCACAAAGCGCGGGTGCTGCTCGCATTTCACGATCTCACCCGTTGCCATTTTGGGCGCAATGGTGCCTATGTAAAATTCATACTCGCCCCGGCTGTCAAACTCCCGCCCGGTGGCCTTTGCGGCTTTCGCGGCAGCAGAGAGGGAGTTTCCCGCTCCTTTCGCCCGCCGGGCAAGCTGCTTTTCCGCCTGCGCCCGTGCCCAAGGCGGCAGATCGGACAATTCCATTCTCAACGGTTCATCCTCCCATTCTTCCGTCCCCGATACGCGCCGTCGGCGGCGGTTTTGAACTCTGCCCGGCGCAAGATCACCAGCGTATGCCGGTGCCCGGTGTTGCTGACCTTTGTTTCCACCCGGTTCAGGGTGTAGCCCGGATATTTCCGCTCCCAAAATTCCCGGTCGTCGATGTATAGGGTGCTGGCTTCTTCCAGCTTTTTTCGGCTCCACTTGCTGTCGTTAGGGGGCGGTGTCTTTGGCTTTTCAAGCCCTCGGCTCTGCCTCCACCGGCGGGCGCAGCGCTTGTTCTTGTTGATGTACTGCACAAGCCCCTCCACGCTGCCGTGGTCGAAATGCAGCCGCTCGCACCGGCAAAGCCCCATCGTTTTTCCGGCGGTGTCTCGCCACAATTCTTCCAGCGTGTCCCGGCTCAATCCGTCGGTGTGCTGAATGATGGCGTGGTGGTGGTGGCGGCCGTAGGTAGCCCCCGTTTCGTCGGTGGTGGTGTATTCCGTCGCCATCAGCCACAACGGGCGCTCAACTCCGTGCTTGTCACACCAGCGGTAGACCCGCCTCATGTATGCCGTCCAGTCCCGATCTACCCGCTCGGTGTCTCCCGGCGCAGGCAGATGGTCGTCGTCATAGGTGGCCGTCAGAGCATAGTCCTGTTCGGTGAAGTTGGCGTTGACAAGCTGGACGCAATAGCGCTTTGCCCGGTTGTCGTTGTAGGTCTGCATGGCAAGGGAAGTGGCTTCCTTGCGCTTCGCCCTCCGGCTCGCCCGGTGTTTCTTCGCTGACACAGCATAGAGATCAACTTCCATGTAAGGGGCGGTGTCGTAGTCTTTCCCGCAGATATGTTTTTGTTCCCGGTAATATATCGCAGACACAGCTTTACGCCCCTTTCGCGAGATTGCGTTCACCTATGCGGGGGCGTTGCCCCCGTATTTTGTTATCACGGAGGAATACCCCCCCATTGCTCCGCAGGCAAGGGAGGACAACGCCGGGCGGGGCGTTTCCGCTCTGCATCTGGCCGTGCAGCATGGCCCCGCCCTCTGTTTTCCCCCCTTGGCCCCTCTTTCCCCGGCTCTGTGGTTCTAAAGTTAAGCACGATATACAAGCCCCATGCGGCCCGCAGGCCGCATAAGATTTCCGCCGCCGGGGTGGGGTTTTTCATTTTCCGCACCGGCGGCGGGGAGCTTCACACATTGATGTACCTGTTCTGGCAGTTCACATTGTTGCAAAACCGCTCTGTTCCGATCACGCGCAGCGGTTGCCCGCAGAATTGGCAGAAGTTGCCAGCCTGCCGGGGCGGAGCATCGTCCGCGTGCGTGCCGCCGTATCTCATGCGGTTTATCAGGCACACCACTGACCCCGGCTGCGCCGCCGCGATGCAATGCTCTTTCGCCTTGCAGTTGTAGCACTCCATGCCGTTACTCCTTGTCTTTTCTGTTCTCGCAGCCGCCGGGCTGGCACTTGATGCACGGCAGATCGGTCGCGCCGCACACCGTGCCCGCTTCCTTTTCGGCTTCCAGCCGGTCAGCCAGCCGGGACAGCTTGATACTCTCCCAGTCGGAACAGTCCCCGAAGATCACATGGAGCTGGTTCAACATGATTTCCACATCGGCGCGTTCCTCGTTGATGGATTCCAGCACCGCCGGGCGTTTGCCGTAACGAATGAATTTCAGCAGGGCCTTGGTCAGCTCCGCCATTTCTTCAACGGCGATAAGGATTTGTGCGTTGGCACCATAGGTTTGCACAGCCGCCTCATAGAGCGCCATTTCCTGCTGCGCTGCCGTCATGGCTTCATCCGCCGCCGCGAGCTGGGCTTTCAGCGCCTCCACGCCCATGCGGCAAGCCTCGGTGACTTCTTCCAAACCGCCCTCGCGCTCGTAGTACAGTTCGCGGTGTTCGGGGTTAAGAATTTCAATCGCTCTCTGAATATCCATTGTGTTCCTCCTTATGTGGCAGCATTTTTGCTGTCGCTTCCACAAAAAATTCCTTTGATCGCTCAAAGCCATAGGCGTTTCGCCCGCACTCATAAGCAGCGCGCAAGGTCGAACCACTACCAGCCACTGGGTCGATCACGACATCGCCGGGGTCTGTGAAAATCTCAATCAGTTTTTTCAGCAGCCCAACCGGCTTTTGCGTGGGATGAATTTTGGGGTACTCTTTTCCGTCCCGCTCCCACGGGAACCAGTTAAATACCATGTGACCAGTCCCGCGAATGATCTTTCCTTTATCGTCCCTCTGCGCGCCATTGCGAAACTTTGGCAGCTTGTCCCGATAAAGCACCACCGCGAACTCTGTTGCTCCCACGATACGCATATTGGCTTTCAGGACTTGCGCGGAATAGTTTTTGCAGAAGAACAGAGGGTAGGAATTTTTGAATCCATACTGTTTCCCGTATTCTGTTACAGTCTGCATCTGCTCATAGGCACAGAATACGATCATGGCCGGTGCTGTTCCGGGCGCTTTCGGCTCTTTTTTCAACAGGCGGTTGCAAAAGTGCATATACTCTGCGATTTTGAATTGCCCATCACCGTCAAAGAAAGCCGATTTTGCCAATTTGCTTTCCCCGTTCCTGTTGTCGCCGCCGTTATACCACATCGGATTGCTCCCATAAGCATCGGCTCCGATGTTGTACGGAATATCAGCAATCACAAGCTGGGCTTTGGGAATGTTATATCTCTTGAAATTCTGGAAATTATCGTGGTACAGCTCGACCTTTATCTCTTTGCGCTTGCCCTCGATGTGATCTGCCAGCTCATTCCCCATCGGCCATATCCTCCATTTCGACCTGTTCCGGCTCCGCTTCGCCCTCTGCGATCTCCGCCGCCTCTCCCGCTTCCGCCCGCGCACGCTGGCGGAAAAGCTGCTCGGCGCAAAGTGCCTCAAATTCCTGAAGCTCTGCAAGGAATTTCTCGCTGATAATCTGCAATGGAAGAATGACTGCCAAGATGCTGAATCCATCCTTGACGGCAATATACCGCGTCCCGCTCGGCAGGCGGCGCACCGTCATTTCCAGATAGTCGCTATCTTTCAGCACATCGGACAGCGGGGCAAGATAGTTGTCGTCATAAAAGATCAGCTCGCCGTCGTTGGTGCGCAGGGCGGATGCATATATACCTTTGACTGCCGCCACCATGGCGACCGGCTTTGTGGCCTGTTCGCCGGGGTCGTAGTCCCGCAGGTTATAACCGATCACATCCCGCGTTTCTTCGCAGTCATATTCCCGCAGATAAACCTTGTCCATCTGCTTATCGTCAAGGCTCAAAATGGCTCGCGTCTGCTCTCGTCCGCTGAACTCCGGCAGCTCACCGGCGCGATATATCGCCCCTTTGCAGCCCAGCCATACACCGTCGTTATGTACCCGGAACACACTGCAAAGGCCCTCCCGCCGCACCAGCGCGGCATACTTTGATAGCTTCATCGTGCGCCCTCCTTATCCCATCAGGAACAGCCAGCACAGCTTAATGATCGCCGCAGGGGCGATGATTGCCGCCGCCGACCACAGCGCGGCACCCACCACCAACAGCGCACCAAACAACAGCGCCAACGCCTCGTTGTTCTCGTTCTTCATAAAGGCTCTACCTCCGCCGGGTATTCCTTGTCCTGATCGTCCCGCTCGGCATCCTCCCGGACATGGTTCAGAAAGGTTTCCGTCTGCCGCAGGCAGAACGCTTCTTCACCCTCGGCCTGCAGTTCCAAGCCGAAATAGCGCATCGTGATCTTTGCCATGGCTGTTATCTCCTTTCACCGATGGTCACATAGGCCGTTCCCCGGCTGTTGATCTCCATGTCAACAGGGCTGCCGCAGTCCATGCAGATGTGCGTGTGCTGCTTTGCCGTCAGATTGGTTTTGTAGCGGAAAGTCTTGCCGCATTTACAGTGCATGAACATGGGGCGCAGCTTTTCCAGCGGCGTTTCGTGACCGCACTTGCACTTAAAGCCGTAGGTTTCCCGTCGGGCGTTATAGGCTTTGACCTCGCCGCAATCCTCGCACTGAATCATCAGAAAGCCCTTGTACGGCCCCTGATCGCTGTCGGGGTTTCGGGGCTGTGCCGGGGTGTCCCATGTATCGCGGCTGCCAAACACCCGCTCCGTCCGGCTCCGGCGCTCCGGCTCCCGCTGGGGTGCGGTGCTTGCTTTGGCGGGCTGATTATCCAGCCGGACGCTCTCGCCGGTGGCCGTGTCCTCCAAATACACGCCGCCGTCCTTGGCAAACGCCCGCAGCGCGCCCCGCTGGCACAGCTCCCGCACGCTCTGAATGTTGATGTTCTCCATGGTGTTTCCTCCTATTTTCTTTTGAAACTCTTGTATGCCGGGCAGGTTGCCCAGTGCGGTACAAACGCCACCGTGCCCGTGTTGATCTCCGTCGCGGTGCCGGTGATGGTGTCGCCCTCGTCGGTGATGAAAACCTGATTGCCGCCCTCGGCCACAAATACCGGCTCCGGGTTGATGGGCATTGCCTTTCCGCTTTTCATCCGCACCCAGTCGATTTCCGTGCCACAGCCTTTACAGATGCTCATAGTCAATCCCCCGTGCTGCCGTAGCCGCCGCGATCACGATTGCCCAGCGTTTCCACCGGCGCAAACTCAACAGCCGCCGCTTTCTCCACGATGCGGAATTGACAGATGCGCGTGCCTTTGGGAATCTTCACGCCCTCTTTGCGCAGGCACAGGGCGGGGAGGCCCCAAATGTCGCCGTCGCCGCAGTAGTCGTTTTCGATCACGCCCATGCTGTTTGCCTGAATAATGCCCCACTTCTTAAAGGTAGAGCTGCGCGGGACGACATGGGCATAGTAGCCTTTCGGCAGCTCCATCGACACGCCAAGCGAAATGATCTTGAAGTCGAGAAAGCCCAGCTCCACATCCTCCGCCGTGGCAAGGTCTACCCATTCGCCGTGACTTTCCGGCAGTGGGTTCCCGTGCGTATTGATCTTGATTTCCATAGCTTCGCCTCCTGATTATTTGAAACCGGCAAATCACTTGAACAATCTCCCGGTTTTCTTCTCTTTGAGCGTTATCCTGCCGACGATCTCAAAGCCCGCAAGCTCGGCGATCTGGCGGAACGCATAGATGATGGCCCTGTTTTTCTTCTCGGCCTCGGTTTCCTGTTCGATGATCTCTTTGGTGCCGTAGTATGCGGTGGGGTCTGCATAGCCCTCCGCGTTCTTCCGTGGATTGCCTGTCATGCCGTGCCCCTTTCTTGCTTGGTGTTTCTCCTTTTGCCGTCGCCGCAGAAATAGTTCTCGTCAAACATTTTCCAATCCGAACTTTCGTGAGGATGGCAAAACTCGCCGTCAGACAGGACGAAGTGCGAGTGAATGTCACACCACCCTAATTCTTTGTGGTAATGCTCGCACTCGCGGCAACGCACAACTGGCACCCAGTCTTTCACATTTTCTGCCTGTTGCTTTAGCTGCCTTTCCATCGTTTCCTCGTTGTGTTCAGCGCACCGAAGATGTGCCAACAATTCCGCTTTTGGTAAGCGCAGCAATGTGGAATCGGCCAGCCTTTTCATTTCCGGCTCCTTTCCGCATAGAACATATACTGCTGGATAACACCGGCAGTCTGCGGGTACAGCTCCACCGGGAATTTCCCGGCATACTCTCTGGCGATGATCTTCTTTATCCATGTGTCCACCGGGAACGCCTCTTTGCGGCCAAGGCCGAACAGGAGGATGCAGTTGCTCACCTTTTCCCCGATGCCGAAGATGCTTTTCAGGTAGGTGTGCGCCGCCTCGGTGGGCATCTGTTGGATGGCGGCAAGGTCAATTTTTCCGTAGCACACATTTTGCGCGAGGCGGGCGATATACTTGTCCCGGTAGCCCAGCCCCAGCCCTTGCAGCGCTTGCAGATTGACCAGCGCCGCCGGAGTGGGAAATGTATGGTAGGTGCCATACACGCCCTCCCGCGCCTCTCCCAGCTTTTTGCACATGGCCGCAATCGTCTTTTTGATGCGGGGGATGTTGTTGTTTTGGCTGATGATAAACGACACCATGATTTCCCACAGATCGGCGTTGAGGATACGCAGCCCCGCCGCGCTCTCCGCCGCCGCGCGGAGGTAATGATCTTCCGCCGGAATGGAACGAATGATCGCGCCGTAGTCCGTCCCGGCATCCAGATAATGCCGCCACCTATTTAATTTGTTATCTTCGCGCCACAGTTCAACGCCACCGTCAACTTGTCCAAGCAACGCTTGATCTGCACCGTCGCACACGATATATGCACCGCTGGGGAAAGACGGGTGATCGGTCGCTTTCCAACGAAAGCACTGCCCGCTCTCGGCGATCTGCCGGAGATTGCAGTGGTTTGAAATCAGCAAGCATTTCTCCATGATTACCTCCCGGCGTTGGCCTTTTCGCAGCAGATCACGGCGGCAAGACGGCTCTGCGCCGCGTTAAGCTCCATGATTGCCGCGTCGATATGTTCCGCGTCCGCGAAAGCAAAGTGGTTTTCCGCCACCCGCAGCGCGGCCAACGCTTCCTTAAATTCAGGTGTCATTCGGTTGCCCCCTCTGCAAAAATGATGGGTTTCCCGACATACTTGCACCACGCATATTCCAGCATCGCGCCCTTGCTTTCTTTGTAGTCAGGGAGGAACATCACCGCGTCCGCCGCCTCCATCATCGCAAAGCAAATCCGCATATAATCGACCGGGCGTAGCCCGTCGGGATTGTTTGCCGGGTTCAGGGCGATGTGCCCGACCTGTTCCATTTCGTTTGCCGCAGCGCTGAATTTCTCCTTGTAGTGCGCGTCGCCGGTGATCTTGCCCGATATGTAGATTTTCATTTCTCCGCCCTCCATTCCAAAGCTGGGAGCATGGGCGGCATCTTGGCTGTCTGGTAGCTCTGCTCGATCTGCGGCATCATGTACTCTCCGACGGTCTGGCCGTTCGGCAGCACGGTATCGTAGAAAAATTCCCGCTCGAATACCGAAATGCCCGCTTCACAGGCAGCAAACTTTGCCTTGATCGTCACGGCCAGCGCCCGCCACCGCTGGCGCACTTCCTGTTCGTATGCCTTTTCCTGCTGCTCCTTGGTGCGAAGTTGCCCCCGCGCCGGGGTGTGGGTGATCTCGCGGTCATTCCTGCTGGGCAGCGGCAGAACAAAGCGTACCTGTCTGCCGTTCATGGTAAAGCCGATCACCGCCGCCTCGTCTTTCCAGCCGTAAATAAACTGGCTGGCCCCGAAGCGCACAAGTGTCCGCTCGATCTCGTTCCGGCTCTCGCCGGAAGAAACCGCCGTGTTTTCTGCGTACTTCGCCAAAGTAAACCATCCCTTTCTGTCAAAACCATTTCATCTGAATGTCACCATCCAGCATTGACCATTTGAAAGTCTTGTCGCCCGGCAACAATATCCCGGCATCTTCAAGCGCAAACCGCCGGTCATAATCGTGTACTGTGTGGCCGTCCGGCTTAAAGCTCACTGGGCTGTCACTGTCCCATTTCATAAGTAATTTCCATAGATCAGGGTACATCTGCCGCAGCTTCCGCATCTGATCTATGCCTTGGTTATGGCAGAACCAGCAACCGCCGCGCGTAGCCGTCGTGTAAATCGGCGACAATAGCCCGGCGTATTTGCACCATAGGCCGCAATAATCTTCTTCCCATCCCAGTTCTACCAGCGGAAGAAGTACGCCCGGTTTGGTATGGCGCGCTATTCGCTCCCGCTCGTCAGCCGCTATTCCAAAGTAATGCACAGTATTTGTGTTCGCGCCCCGTGCGGCGCAGGCAGAAAAGCCCTCTGTTTCAGATCGCTGGTGCACCAATTTCCCTTTATCATCGGGAAGCCTCTTATCAGCGCACCCCCCCCGCGTTATCTAATGGGTTGGTTTTTAATCTGTCGTTGCACCAAGCGCCTTTCTGATACGGAAATCCCGCCGGACTGCCGCCAGTAAACTTTCCTCCGGGTTTTCTGTTCGGTACATGGTAAAAAAGCTGTTCGTATGTGCGCTTTGTTCCATCGGCATTTCGCGCGCATATATGTTCAACTTCAATGCCCCATCGGCGTTTTATTTCATCATCCGCATACTGCTTAAACTCGACCATCGGGGGAGGGTCTGCCGGAATCGTATCGGTTGCCCACACATCAGCGGTTACGATACGATGAAGCGGCCAGCCCAGCAGCTCGATTGCCCGCAGGCACGCCATGCTGTCTTTGCCATATGAAAGGCTCAATACATATTCTTCCGTAGGCATCCCCGCCGCCCTCCTTTGCTTGGTCTTTCTGGGCCGGTGCTGTTTTGTGCCCGCACAACCGGCCAAAGCGGGATGTATTTATTCGGAATTAGTGCGGCAATCTCCTGCCCATTGGCTTGCCATCGCTTCGGCAAATCCTTTGCAAAGTTTGCTTCTATTGGCCTGCCGATCTTTTCCACCTTTCATAAACCATGTTCCTGCTTCATGGCAGTTACATTCCGGGATTACGATATTGGTTGGTATAAGTTCAGGGAGGCCGTACAGCCATAGGAGCGTTTTTTTACTCCATTTGTGGCCGAATTGAAACGGTTGAATTGCCTGCGTCGGCGGGGGGTATTCAAATATCTTTGATGGCGTAGGGTTTTCGATTGCAATTTTCTCGCACTCGGCGTGGCGTATTGCTTCAAACAGCGCCTTACCACACATGCCCTTGTAGTATCGTTCAACATTCAGGTGATGGTGCCGGAACAGGTGCTTTGCGCCTGCATTTGTGGTATAGGTGCAGGGAGGAAAGGCAATAATCATATCCCATTGCCCGTTAATAACTACCTGCACCCCCCCCCCGCGTGGTAAAGCTGCAGTTCCCATTAAGGAGGGGGAGGCAATCGCCTTGAATGTGCCATTCGTCATGTCCCCCGGAGCACGGGAGGATGTCGCAGCTATATGCTTCATGTCCAAGCTCCCTTAATGCTATCGTGACCGCTTGGCTTTCCTCGCAAGCAACTAACACCCTCATTTTCCCGTTACCTCATCACAATGCGTCGCCATCATGTCAGCGAAGTGCAGGAGCATCGCCAGCGGGCAGGCATCGTATGCCTTGCCCAGCGTGTTCCAATCTCTTTCTCCGCTGTACGCGCCCATGTGCCAGCGGATTGCCAGCGTTTCATCGTGGGACAGTCTGATAAACTGTTGTGCAATGATAACGCTTTCCTCGCCATGCCCCAGCAGGCGGGTGTCGTCATAGGTGTACTTCCCGTTGTCCCCAGCGCGGTACTTCCCGATCTTGCACAGGTCATGGAGTAGCGCCGCTACCATAGCTTCTTTGGCGTTCACAGCCATAAACGCCGGGGTGTTGCACAGATCGCTCGCGTTCATCGCCACATTGATGGTGTGGCGGCACAGCCCGCCGGGCGTGTTCAGGTGGTGGCGGGCGCTGGCAGGGGCGGTAAAGAATCCAGCCGATTCCATCCACAGCAGCAGCGCCTTTGCGCCGGGCCGGTCGCCCAAGCACTCCGCATACATAAGGCGATACTGCTTTTCCGCATCCATTTCAGCGAAATCCATATCAGCAACAATATCCATGTCAATCCTCCTTTGGCTTCTCTCGGTAGGCAAGCCATGTCTTTCCGTATTCAGCAAAGCTAAATTTGTAGCGAGAATAACTCATGTTGTCCGTTGGAGGAAGCTGTGTACCAAAAGTCGGTTGTGGATAGCAAACCCACACAACGCCGTCAATCTGCCGTAGCTCGTCCAGCGTCAGCGGCACATTGAAAGCGTTGCGATTTGTCACGGTTTCCCGCCCGGCGATAGCAACGCTCAATTCCGACTTGCTATCGTGCAGTTCCTTGACCAGCGCCGCTTTCTCGTCAGTCAGATTCTCGATCATCCGCCGCAGCGCCGCATTTTCGGTCAGTAAATTTTCGATGGCATCCGCCGCCGCGATGCTGACTTTGTTTGCGCACTCGCACAGATCATCGGCAGGGTCGTTGCAGGGACATTCTTCACATGAGCTGTTGACCGCCGAGCAAAGGCGCAAGGCTTTCACGATTTCCGCGTAATCTCCCACGCTCACGCCCCCTGTTCCTGCTCCGCAAAATAGCGCTTCCACTCCTGACGGCGGCGTTCCTCCCGCATCGGTGCCTCCCGCTCCCACTGTTCCTGCCGTGCCTGCAGCTTGCGCAGGCGGAAAATGCAGCGTTCAAGACCACAGACAACAGCCCAGAGGCAGCGAATCAGCGCGCCGCAGCCCACCATTGCCAGCACTACCAGCCAAAGTGGGGTGCCGCCCTCCGCCCACGCTTCCGGCAGGCAGATGATGAACAGCCCGGCCAGAATGACGCAGCATTTCACGCTCTCACGCAGAGCGCACAGCCAAAAGATTTTGCGTTTCATTGTGCTTCCTCCTTATTTTGGGGACACCATGCCGGGATGTAGGGCAGGAATCGTTCAACTCCCACCACATATCCACAAGTGCTTCCCGGTGCAAAGCACCGAAAAGCCGTCTTTATTGGTGTCCATTCTTCCATCTTGATGAAACCGCAGCCCTCGCAGGTCTTTGAAAAGTCGGCCATACCGCCGCGATTATGTATGCTCATTCTGGCGCTCCCGCTCGGCTTTCCACTTTTCGTAGGCAGCCTGATTTTTCGGGTCGCTGTAAAACCTGTCCATCAGGGCGATCAAACTCCGCGCCTGCCACACGCCGATGATCGGCGGGCGTTCGGCGGTTATTGCCTGCGGCATTGTCAGCCCTCCTTATGCGCCCTGCCGGGCTTCGCTTCCCGCTTTCGCGGCTTCGGCTGCTGTCCCATGAACAAGGGCGGCTCCCTCGATGATGTAGCCCACTCTTTCCTGCACCGATTCGGGCAGCTTCTTCAACTGCTCGACCATGCGGCGAGCATCCATTTCCTTTTCGCTCATTGCAAACCCTCCTTTTTGGCTTGTCTTGTGTCCTATGCCAACCTTGTACCCCCATTATAGTAACCTCTGCCAACTTTGTCAACCCCTTTTTCACATTTACCAGTTGACTTTGCCAACATTCTGCATTATACTGTTGTCAAGAAAAGGGGTGAAACGAATGAACGACAGAGTAAAAGAGTTGCGCGCGGCACTTTCTCTTACATCAGAGGCTTTCGGCGCTCGATTGGGTGTAACAAAGGCTGCTATCAGTAAAATCGAAAACGGCTCGCGCTCCGTCACCGATCAAATGGTTCTCTCTATTTGCCGGGAATTTAATGTTAATGAAGCATGGCTGCGCAGTGGGCAGGGTTCCATGTTCCGGCAGGATAGCCAAAGCGTTCTCGACCGAATGGCAGACGAATACAGCCTGACCCGCCGCGAGCGCGCTGTGATCTCCGCCTTTTTGGAGCTTGATTCTACTGACCGCGCCGCCGTTATGCGCTATGTTGATAATCTGGTAGATAAGCTGGCACCGACCAGCGCCACCGTTGATGATGCCACCGCCGCCGGGATTGCAGCAATGCAAGACTACGCCCGCATGGTGGCCGAGGAAAAAGAAGCGGAGGAAAGATCGTCCACATCCGCCGGGTAATGTTGGATAACGCCGTGAACGATTGGCGGCGCAGGCATAAAAAATAGCCCGCCGGGAAGATTCCCAGCGGGCTTAATTTTACATAGGGGGTAATCCAATGCGTAAAATATGTTCTATGATAATCGCTTGCTTTTTCGTTTGTAGCTTGTTGGCCGGATGCGGCGGCAGCAATAAAATCTCTCCGCCGTTCTCGGTTGAAGAGCGAACAGGCTACACCGCCGAAGAAGCCATTTCCTTGTTTGAGGATGCCGGTTTTATCAACATTTCAACCGAAACGGTTTCCACTATATCAAGCAGCAAGATTGGTAAAGTTGATATGGTTACGATTGACGGCAGCTATACTTTTGGGAAGTACAGCAGTTTTGCGCCGGATGTCCCGGTTGTTATTTCCTATTATGTGGAGCTGGAAAGGACTGCGCCACAGGATGAAAACCCTGACCAGCGCTATGCTGACCGTCTGGACTATACCTTGGAGCAATACACCAGCATGAAAGCCGCCCTTATCGCCTGCGGCGTAACCGAAAACGATGTCAAAGCCGTTGCGCGCATCGGTAGTCACGAAGCCTGCCTTGTTCTTGGCAACTATTCTTTTACTATCAACTTCAATAATGACTACGAATGTGTGCAGATATGCAATGCTGATGCCGTATTTTATGAAGCCGGTGAAGTCCTGCTTCTTATTTCTGAATACATCAAGTAGGGGAGATTGGGATGGCAAAGAAAAAAGAAAGCCCCGCCGCCGGTGAGCGCCTTGCGGCGTACTACCGATACAGCGGGGGAGGCGGGCAGACCGAACAGAGCATAGAGGGCCAGCGCCGGGATTGCGAGGCATGGGCAAAAGCCCACGGCATGACGATCTGCCGGGAGTATATCGACCGGCATATCTCCGGCAAGACGGATAACCGCGCGCAGTTTCAGCGCATGATGGAGGACAGCGACAAGCACGCCTTTGACATCCTGATCTGCTGGAAAACTGACCGTCTCGCCCGGAACCGCTACGACAGCGCCATTTATAAAAGCCGCCTGCGGAAAAACGGGATAAAGATCGTCTATGCCGCCGAAAGCTCCGTGGATGGCCCGGAGGGCATCATTCTGGAGGGCTTGATGGAAAGCCTCGCGGAGTATTATAGCGCAGAGCTGTCTCAAAAGCTCCGGCGCGGCATCCGTGAAAGCGCCTTGAAATGTCATTCTCTCGGCGGCTACCATGCCCTCGGCCTGACCTCCAACAAGAACCATGAATTTGTGATCGACGAAACGCAGGCCCCGACTGTGCGCTATATCTTCCAACAGTACGCCGCCGGGCAGTCCTCCGCCGCCATCGTCGCCGATCTCAACGCCAAGGGCAAGCGCACGGCCACCGGCGGGGTGTTCAACAAAAACAGCATCATGCGCATTGTCACCAATGAGCAGTATATCGGCACCTATATCAGCAAGGCCCACAATGTCCGGGTGGAGAACGCCATCCCCGCCATTATCGACCGGGAGCTATGGGACAAGGTGCAGGCAATGGTGCAGTATAACCGGGCAGGGAGAGCGCCGCACACCAAGCGCGCCAATTATATGCTTTCCGGCAAGCTGTTTTGTAAGCTCTGCGACAGCTCTATGAAAGGTATCTCCGGCACCGGCAAGCACGGCGAGAAGCACTATTACTACGCCTGTTCAAAGCACACCATCCACCAGTGCGAAAAACACAATATCGAAAAGAGCTATCTTGAAAACCTGATTGCCTCCGCCACCGCTGATTATATCCTTGCCCCCGGCAAGCTGGAACAGATCGCCGACCGGGTGATTGCCGTCCAGCTCGCCGACCAGCACCGGGAAAATCCCGAAAAAGAAATGTTGGAAGCGGAACTGTCCGAAAATGTCCGAAAGCAAGATAACATCATGCGCGCCATTGAGGACGGAACCGGCAGCGCCCGGCTCTCTGCCCGGCTGCGTGATCTCGAAGAACAGGAAAGCATACTGCGCGCCCAACTGGCCGCCATTGATGAACCCGCCGCCGCGCCGGTCTATGACCGTGACCAGCTCATTTTTATGCTGTCCCAATTCCAGCGCGGCCCGGACGAACAGGACGAGGAATACAAGCAGCGGCTCATAGATACTTTTGTCCATGCCGTCTATCTCACTGACGAAATAGCCTTTGTGCAATTTAACATAACCGACCCCGAAAAAGCAGAAAGCACCACGCTCGAAAGCGTGATGCTTGATCTGCTCCACGGTAAACCCATCGCGGAAAACCCCAGTAATTCGGGGCTTTCCGCCGGGTTCGACCGGGTTTCACTTGGTGGAGGCGGGGGGAGTTGAACCCCCGTCCGAAAACGTTTGAACGGGAACTTCTCCGGGCGCAGACGGTTTTTTAAGATTCCCTTCCCCAAGCGCGAGCCGTCACGCTCAGAGGGTCGGTAGCTTCATGATGCATGGTGCGCTCAAAGCTTTGCGCACGCACGGTCCCCACTCAAATGACGCCCCAATCCGGCTCGTGGGCCTTCCGGTTGGAACGGTCGCGGGCTAGTTAGGCCGCGACGAGTTCGCAGTTATCGTTGTTCTTTAATTTATAAAGAGTGCCCGTTTTTAGAAGGTCAGGCGCCTTCGCCCGCTATTCCCGCCTCCGCGTCCCCGTCGAAACCGGTACGCCCCCATGTCGTCGGAGCAAGCTGCGCTCCGTTTCATCCGCCTAACGGCGGATATACACTCTGCTCCGCTGCTCCGACTCTCCCCGGCAAAGCCGCATTGCTGGGCTCCGCCGGGGTAACGTGGGAACGGGAGCAAGCTGCGCTCCGTTTCATCCGCCTGACGGCGGAAAAACCAAAATTGACGGCTGCCGCCTCAGGCCTTCTCCGGCGCGGGATAGTCCACACCGAAGGTCTCCACGGTGACGGCCTTGATCCGCTGCTCCGCCCGGGGGCGGTCCATGCGGTCCCGGGGCTGGTTCACGATGGCGTCGGCCACGTCCATGCCCTCGGTCACCTTGCCGAAGGCCGCGTACTCCCCGTCCAGGTGGGGGGCCTTCTCCACCATGATGAAGAACTGGCTCCCGGCGGAGTTGGGGTTCATGGCCCGGGCCATGGACAGCACGCCCCGGTCATGCTGGAGGCTGTTCGAAAAGCCGTTGTGGCTGAACTCCCCGCGGATGGAGTAGCCGGGGCCGCCCATGCCGGTGCCGTCCGGACAGCCGCCCTGGATCATGAAGCCGGGGATCACCCGGTGGAAGATGAGCCCGTTATAAAAGCCGGACTGCACCAGGCTGACAAAATTGTTGACGGTGTTGGGGGCCACCTCGGGATAGAGTTCGGCCACCATCTTTCCGCCGTTTTCCATCTCAATGGTCACAATGGGGTTCTGGGCCATGGGAAACACTCCTTTCTGTTGGGGGAGTATCGTAGAATACCACACTCCCCATGCCGTGTCAAGTGAGAATATGTGGATCTTACCGGCGCCGTTCCTTCAGGGTGCGGTCCATCTCCCGCTTGGCGTCCCGGGCGGCGGCGGCAGAGCGCTTGTCGTAGAGCTTTTTGCCCTTGCACAGGCCCACCGACAGCTTGATGTGGGGCCCGCGGAAATAGACCGACAGGGGCACCAGAGCGTAGCCGTCCTGCTTCACCTTGGCGTAGAGCCGGAGAATCTCCCGCTTGTGCATCAGCAGGCGGCGGGGGCGCACCGGGTCCCGGTTGAAGATATTCCCCTTCTCATAGGGGCTCACATGGAGGCCGTGGACCATCATCTGCCCGTCCTTGATGATGCAGAAGGAGTCCTTCAGATTCACATTGCCCATGCGGATGGATTTGACCTCCGTGCCGCAGAGCTCGATGCCGGCCTCATATTGCTCCTCCACGAAATAGTCGTGGTAGGCCTTGCGGTTGGACGCGATCTGCTTGACTGCCGCGTGGTCCAAGGGCGCGCCTCCTTTCCTGAGGGTGACGGTATGCCGTGCCGGGAAAACTGTGGGCCGCGGCAGCGGCCTGACCGGCAGAGATGATTATAACACATTCCGCCGGGCTTTAAAAGGGGTTTTTGTCCCCGGGGAGGGGCGGCACCGTGCTCCGGCGGTACCGGGCCAGAGGGAGGGGGACCCCCATCCACCGCGCCACCTGCTCGTCCGACCACTCGGCGCACTCCCGCAGGTCGGCATCGTCATACAGGAGGTCCACTGCGAAGCGGTGGGCCTCGTTTTCATATTTGTTGGCCACCATGCAGGTGTTGCGGTCCATAAACAGGCGGTTGAGGCCCCGGTGGAGGAAGTGGTGCCCCAGCTCGTGGGCGCACACCAGGCGCTGCTGAGGCTCGTCCAGGCAGGCATTGACATAGACAATGGTGCGCCGCTTCACATACTGGTGCAGGCCCCGCATCTCCACCAGCGGGGCGCGGATCACAATGAACCCAAGCTCCTCCGCAATGCGGAAGGGGTCCCGTGTGCCATGCTGCGCCGCCACTCTATTTGCGAGTGCCTTCGTGTCCATTCAAGCCTCCTCTTTGGGCCCGCGGTACTTTTTGGGGGTATAGGTCTCCTTGTTTCTCAGACGGGCGGCCTCCAGGCCCAGCTTCATGGCTGCGGTGAGAGAGTCCCTGGCCTCCGGGGACATGGGCACCCCGTCGAACATCAGGTCCCCGCTGTTCTCCAAGTCCCCCATGATGCGCTCCACCTCCCGGGCCACGTCACGGCGCTCCCGCTCCGTCAGGGTGGAGCGGCCCCGCCCGGCGGGCAGGTCCTCCAGCACCTCATAGGGGCTGACGCCGAAATACTCTGAGAGCTTCCGCACCACCTCCGGCGAAGGCTCCTTGGCCTCGTTGGCCTTCCACTTGGACACCAGGGACTTGCTGATCCCGGCCTCCACGGCGGCCCGGGTGGGGACCACGCCCTTCCGGCGGCAGAGCTCCAGAAACCGATCATAAAACACAAAATCACCCCGTTCCATTTGTGCACCCCGACAAAGTTCCCAAAATTCATAAAAATGGGTAGACAAGTTGAAAACAATGAACTATTATGAGGGCGGGAGGTTGAAAAACGAGAACTACAGTTGAATACTGGACACTAATGCATCCAGCATACCACATATGTTGCTGGTTTTCAACCAAAATCAAGGGAGAAGTTGAATTTTGTGCAAAACGATGAACGGATTTCCGGCTACAAGAGGAGGATACCAGATGAAGGGTCCCATAAAACGGACTTTTGAACGGGCGGGCCAGATTCCGCCGCCCTGGAGCGACCCCCAGGACCAACGCCCCTGGGCCTGGTGCCGGCGGTGCCTGGGCGAGATCTACGCCCCCACGGCGGACGGCGCGGCCCTGTGCCGCCAGTGCCGACGGGAGAAGCGGGGCAGAGGCGGGTGAAGAACAGCTTTGTGCTCTATCACGACTGGGAGGAGCCGGTGAAGCTCCTCACCGACGCGCAGGCGGGGGCGCTGTTCAAGGCCATCTTCGCCTATGAGAAGCGGGGGGAGGAGCCCCCGGAGGACCCGGCGGTGCGGATGGCGTTCCGGTTCATCCGGACGGCGCTGGACGAGAACCGGGTCAAGTACGAGGCCCGGGCGAGGAAGAACCGGGAGAACGGCCTGCTGGGCGGACGGCCCAGAAACCCAGTGGGTTCTTGGGAAAGCGGTAAAAGCGGATACTGAGTCTGCGTCTGTCTCTGACTCTGTATCTGCTCCTTTCTGAGGAAAGGAGGCGCGAGGACGTTTGGGCGGATTTGTGGAAAACCCGGTGGAAAACCGGGAGAGAGGAGGTGGGGATCGTGCGGGACCCCATGGGATTTCGGGGCGTGCGGCCGGTGGACCCGGACTGCTACGCCCAGCCGGGGCGGCGGCCCTGGCGGGAAGCGGAGAGACCGGCCAGGGCGGAGCGGGGCGGCGAGCCCCAGTGGAAGATCGACTACTGCCTGGAGCGGTGCCCCCTGCCGGGGGAGAAGTGCCGGGGCAGAGGACTCTGCCCGGCGAGAGGGAGGAGCGGGAAGCATGAGTAAACCGAGGTACGACTGGTGGAGCTACGTAAAGGGAATGATCCGGCGCTATCCGGAGCTGCGGCGGCGGTACGGCGCGCTGCGGGAGGGGCGGCTGACGGCGGACTACTCCGGGATGCCCCGGGGCGGCGGAGACGGGCGGGCGGTGGAAGGCCTGGCCATCCGGGAGCTGCCCAGCACCAGCCAGCGGGAGTATGAGGCCGTGCGCCGGGCGGTGGAGACCACCGAGCACTACCGCAACGGGCAGGAGCGGCTGAAGGTGATCGAGCTGGTGCTGTGGAAAAAGACCCACAACCTCCAGGGCGCCGCCCTCCAGATCCCCTGTCATGTGGACACCGCCAAGGTCTGGCATGGGGATTTTATCCGCCTGGTGGCCAGCTATTACGGCCTGATGGATGAGTAAGAAGCGCGGAGTGCCTGGGAACAGGCACAAAAAGGCCGCCCCGGGAGGGGCGGCAAAGGAAATGTATGGGGGAGAACAATGGGAGGCGGTCAGTTCTTGGTGCGTTTGGCGACGCGGAAGAGCCAGATGCTGCCGATGATGCCCGCGATAGCGCCGAAGACCATCCAGGTCTCGGGAAGGGCCAGACCACAGGCCAGCGCTATTAGACTCATAAATAACAAGGAAGAAGCTGTGTAATAAAAAAAAGCCTTGTTGCTTATCAAGAAGATCACTCCCATTCAACCTGATAATCCAATGATAACAGAATTTAAAAACGCGGTCAAGGAGAGGAGACAATACAGATGGCGGAGGGTATCAACACGAGGGAACTGAACAAGGGGTCCGAGAGACGATAAAAGGGCTGAGGAAGGTCACGTTCAAGCTGACCCTGCAAGGAGAACAACGGGAGGCGGTCAGTTCTTGGTGCGTTTGGCCACACGGAAGAGCCAAATGCTACAAGGAATGCCCGGAATACTCGCAACGATCATCCAGGTCTCGGGAAGGGCCAGACCGCAGAGCAGCGCCAAAAGACTCATAAGCAATAAATTGGTAGCAATGATATAGAAAAATGCCTTGTTACTCAAGAAGGTCCACCTCCCCAGCAGGATAACACAATGTTACCAGAATTTAAAGATACAGTCAAGGAAAGGAGAAACACAGATGGCGGAGAGCATCCATATCAAAGAACTGAACAAGGGGATACGAGAGACGGTGAAAGGGTTACGGGAGGTCACGATTAAACTGACCCCGCTGGAGGAAGCGCTGCCGGAGGTCACCCAGGGCATCGGCAAGCTGGAGCACGGCGCGGAGGAGGCGGGCTCGACCCTGGCGGAGAGCGGGAAGCGATTCACCAAGCCGGAGGACGGCGGGGAGGCGGGGACCTCCAGGCTGGCGGGCGGCATATCAAAGGCGGCACTGGACAATCTGGTCAAATCAGGAATGTGGAGTACGATAGGCAGGACGACCAGCGCCGCGGCCGAGGCAGGGTTCTCCAGCCTGTTGGGCGACACGGCGGGGAGCATGGCGTCCCACATCGTGTCGGACGCGGGGACCGGGCTGATGTTCGGGCTGCTGAACGCCACGGCGGCGGGGGGCGGCATCGCGGCCAGCGCGGCCACAGCGGCGGGCGGCATCGCCGGCGCGATGGGGGGCCTGGGGAGCGTTCTGGGCGGCCCGGTCGGGGGGCTGGTGGTGGGCGCCCTGTTCGGCGTGGCGGAAGGGATCGTGGAGTCCTTCGAGAAGCAGGACCAGGCCTTCCAGGACTATGTAAAGAGCCAATACGACCGGGTGATGCAGGAGCAGCAGGCCATGCTGCAGCGGGGCACCACCCTGGCGGCGGCGGGAGACGAGGAGTACCAGGCGGCCATGCGCGGCCTGGAGGAGGCCCAGAACGAGCTGGAGAAGCTGATGGGTCAGGGCTTTATCGACACCCGCAAGGATGGAATCCAGGCGCAGAAGGAGTGGCTGGAGGAGCAGACCAAGCAGAAGGAAGAGGGGGAAACCGGGCTGGGGCTGGGGGACGCCTACGGGCTCATCGGCTCCTTCCAGGCCTCCCTGGAGAACGACAAGGAGCGGCTGGAGCGGGATGCTCTGAGCATCGTGATGGGAGATGGGGAAAAAATCAGCAGCTACCAGGACAGCGCCCAACGGGAGCGGCTGGAGGAGCTGCAGGCCCAGTACCAGGCGCTGGAGGAGCAGTACGGCGCGACCGACAGCGAGGAGATGCAGAGAAAGATCGGGGCAAAGATGGGGGCGCTGCTGGCGGAGGCCCAGATCATCGCCGCCAACGAGTACAACGCCTCCGAAGGGGCCCAGCTCATGCAGGAGTCCAACCTGGCGCTGGTACAGGGCATCCGGGACGACTCGGTGCTGCAAAAGGAGTATTACAACGCCGGGTACACGATGGGAGAGGAGTTCAGCCAGGGCATCCTGGCGGCCAGGATGGAGAACGCCTTCTCCCCGGTGGACTACGGCCTGGCCCCGGAAGAAGGGGGGGCCGGAATCGGCTCGGCAACATCGGAGCCGGAAAACAATGCGATCCCATCGGCATACAAGGTGAAGGCGGACAGCGGCATCCATGGGCGCTATGCCTACGGCCTGGACTATGTGCCTTACGACAACTTCCCGGCCCTGCTACACCAGGGCGAGCGGGTGCTGACGGCCTCCCAGGCACGGTCCGCGGACCGGGGCGGCGGGGTAAACGTGACCTTCTCGGGACCGGTCACCGTCCGGGAGGAGGCGGACCTGGACCGGCTGGCGGCCAAGCTGGCCGAAAAGGTGGCCCGGGCGGCCCTGCTGCGGGGCTGAACGGGACCTTCCGTCCATTACAGCGGAGGCAGCACAGTGAGCATGGCAAGCCCGCCGGTGACGATATAGGAGAAAGACGCGCTCTCCCCGTTGAAGAAATTCATGGTGCCGTCGGTAAAGGCGGCATTCGCAATATCAAGGGATTCGTCCAACGACGCGATTTCCTCACTGGAGGAAAAGCCGCCGGTGACGACCGCAAGGTAGCTGCCGAATACTTTGGCATCGCTCTCACTCAGTTGAGAAGAATCTCCAGTGAGGAATACCTGTGTAAGTTCGCCGGAATCCTTGGCCTCATACAGAATGCAGCTGGCGCCGGGACAGATGCTGTAAGAGTACGCCACCAAATCCCCGTTTTCGGCATCGGGCAGTTCAGATATGTCCGGATCATTTTCAAAGGCGTTGGGAAGATCGCTGGAGGAAAACGTATTGGACATGGCCTCGGCCATAGCGGAGCGGGAGAGGCCAAACGTGGCGCCGGTATAGGGAGTCACCTCGCCGGCAGGAGGAGCAGAGACCGCAACAACGGGAGACTGGCCGGGATCGCCCGTCGGAGCAGGCTGATCGGAAGAGGCAGAGCCGCAGGCGGCTGTGAGGGTAAGGCACAGGGACAGAGTCAGCAGGCAAGAGAGCTTTTTCACTGTAAAATCCTCCTATTCATTGTTTGGATTTGTGAATATTTACAAATCCCTTGCAAGTATAGCACAACTGTAATGGATCAGCAAGAGCATCGTGACAGTGCGAAGCGCGGAGACGGCACCAAAAGGGGCCCCCGCAAAGCCGCAAGGCAAATCGGGGACCCACGAAAGGCAAAACGCCTTTCGTGGGAGAGCCGGAGGCCATCCCACCACCGGGGGGCCAAAAAACCGTGGTAGGATGACATAGCTGAAGCAAAGGAGGGATGTCATTGGAGACGGAAGAGAGGATCGGCCCGGAGGGCTACACCCAGGCGGCGCTGGAGGCCCTGGCCGACATCGCCCTGGGACGGAAGTCCTACCCCGCCCGGGACAAGGACGGGCGGGAGGTCCCCTGCCAGCCCACGGTGGCCGAGCGGCTCAAGGCGCTGGAGCTGCTGAGCCGGTGGAGCGGGGAGGCCGGCACCGGAGCCCGCGCAGAACCGGCCAGGATCGTGGACGATGTGTGAGATCAGATGCTCCTCCCTCCTGGCCCCGGCCTTCCACTGCGTCCACCGGGATGTGAAGGCGGGGGGACACACCCACTACTGGCTCCCCGGCGGGCGGGGCTCCGGCAAGTCCTCCTTCGTGGGGGTGGAGATCCCCCTCTGCCTCATGCGGGACGCCCAAAAGGGCGTGATGAGCCACGCCGTGGCCCTGCGGCGCTACGGCGTGACCCTGCGGGAGTCGGTCTACGCCCAGCTCCTGTGGGGGGTGCACGCCCTGGGGGCCGGACGGCTCTGGGAGGCGCGGCTCTCCCCCCTGTCCCTGTGCTACCGCCCCACCGGACAGCGCATCCTCTTCCGGGGCGCCGACGACCCCATGAAGCTCAAGTCCATCCGACCGGAGCGGGGCTACATCAAGTATGCCTGGTACGAGGAGGCCGACGAGTTCGAGGGGGAGGAGAAGGTCCGGGCCGTCAACCAGTCCCTGATGCGGGGCGGGGAGGACTTCGCCTTCTTCTACACCTTCAACCCGCCCCGCAGCGCCCGGAACTGGTGCAACCAGTATGTGAGGGGGGAGCACCCCGGGACCCTGGTGCACCGGACCGACTACCGCACGGTGCCCAGGGCCTGGCTGGGAGAGCCCTTCCTGCTGGAGGCCGAGCACCTGCGCCTGGCCAATCCCCAGGCCTACGCCCGGGAATACCTGGGGGAGGTGACGGGCACCGGCGGCGAGGTGTTTTCCAACGTGACGCTGCGGACCATCTCCGAGGAGGAGATCGGGCGGTTCGACCACATCCGCCGGGGGCTGGACTGGGGCTACGCCGCCGACCCCCTGGCCTACAACGTCTGCCACTACGACCCCGTCCGGCGGCGGCTCTACCTCTTCCGGGAGCTCCACCGGGCGGGGCTCACCAACCGCAGGACCGCCCTCCTCCTCCGGGAGGAGGGCGGGGAGGGGCGCATCGTCTGCGACTCCGCCGAGCCCAAGAGCATCGCCGAGCTGCGGGACTACGGCCTGCGGGCCGTGGGGGCCCGCAAGGGAGCGGGGTCCGTGGCCTTCGGAATACAATGGCTCCAGGACCTGGAGGAGATCGTCATCGACCCCGCCCGCTGCCCCGAGAGCGCCCGGGAGTTCACCGGCTACGAGCTGGAGCGGGACCGGGACGGCGGCTTCCGGGCCGGATTCCCCGACCGGGACAACCACCACATCGACGCCGTGCGCTACGCCTGCGAGGACGATATGGCGGGCCCGGCGCTGCATATCCTGAAGTGAAACGGGCTCCGGCTCCACGGCCGGGGCGACAGAGCGGCGGCAGCCGCGACGACGAGAGAGGAGGAGCAGGGACCCGGAAGCAGGGCCCTGCGGCACAAGATGACATACACACAGACCGAGCTGGTGAGCGCGGCCCTGGCCGACCCGGACCGGGCCCCCATGCGCCTGCATGAGATCGTCAGCGAGGAGATCCGGGTTTTTCAAAGCTCGCCCCGGTACCGGGAGCTGCTGGAGGCCGACGCCTACTACCGCAACCGCTCCGACGTGCAGCGCAAGGCCGGCAACGGGCCGGGGCGCTCCAACGTCCGGCTGGAGCACCCCATCTACAAAAAGCTGGTGGACCAGAAGGCCCGCTACCTCCTGTCCCGGCCCTGGGCGGTGGAGACGGAGGACCGGGCCTATGGACAGGCCCTGGAGGAGCTCTTTGACGCCGGGTTCCGGCACACCGTGAAGGCCCTGGGGCGGGATGCGGTGAAATCGGGGGTGGCCTGGCTCCAGCCCTATATCGGCCCGGCGGGGAGGCTGGAGTTCCTCCGCCTGCCCGCCCACGAGGTGGTCCCCCTGTGGCGGGACGCCGGGCGGAGCGAGCTGGACGGCTTCCTCCGGGTCTACCCCCAGACCGTCTACGCCGGGCGGGAGGCCCGGCGGGTGGAGCGGGCCGAATACTGGTCCGGGGACGGCCTGCGGCGGTTCCTCTGCGCCGACGGCAGCGGGCGGTTCCGCCCCGACGGGGAGCCCGAGCCCCACTTCACCCTGGGGGGCCGGGGCTACAACTGGAGCAGGGTCCCCCTGGTATGGCTGCGCTACAACGAGGAGGAGCTGCCCCTGTGCCGCTATGTCCGGGACCTCATCGACGACTACAACTGGCAGACCTCCGTCACCGCCGACGCCCTACGGGACGTGGCCAAGTTCGTCTACATCCTCAAAAACTACGGCGGGGCCGACCTGGACGAGTTCGTGCGGGACCTGCGGCAGTGTCTGGCCGTGAAGGTGGAGGGCGACGGCGGCGTGGACAAGCTCCAGACCGACCTGGACGTGTCGGCGGTGCTGGCCTTCCTGGAGCGGGAGCGGCGGGACCTTTTCGATTTCGCCTCCGCCGTGGACACCAGGGACCCTGACCTGGGCAGCGCCTCCGGCACGGCGCTGGGCTTCCGGTACATGGATCTGGACGCCGACTGCGCCGACCTGGCCGACGAGCTCCAGGCCGCCTTCCGGCGGCTCAAGCCCTTCCTGGACACCTGGCTCCAGGCCACGGGCCGGGGGGACTTCTCCGGCGCGGCGTTCCGTGTGGAGTTCAATATGGATATGCCGGTGAACGAGAGCGAGGTCATCGCCAACGTCAACGCCAGCCGGGAACTGTTGTCCCCCCGCACCCTGCTGGCCAACCATCCCTGGGTGGCCGACGTGGAGCGGGAGCTGCGGGAACGAGAGGAGGTGAACCTATGATCGCGGAACCCATTCGGGCCCTCCTGGGAGAGGACCTGGCGGGGCGGGTGGAGGAGGTCCTCCGGGGTGCGGGACCGGAGGGCGGAGACCTGGACCTGGTGGCGGGCAACGACGGCAGCTATCTCCCCGCGGGGGAGGTGGAGCGGCGCCTCCGCACCGCCGCCCTGCGGGCGGGTCTGGCCGGGCTGGTCCACGACCCCGACGATATCCTGCCCCTGGTGGACCTGGACGCGGTGGAGACCGACGGCCGCGGCGGCCTCCGTACCGACCTGGAGGCTCTGCTCGCCCCCATCCGGACCGCCAAGCCCTACCTCTTCCGGACCGGGGAGGCGGAGCCGCCGGTCCTGGCCGGCGCCGTCCCCGCGCCCCCCGGCGGCGCGCCCCGCAGAAGCTATACCATGGAGGAGCTGGGACGCCTTACCATGGAGGAGTACAGAGAAGCGCGGAGGATAGGCGCGCAGGGGAACTAAGGCGTCATGGAGACGAAAAAACAGGTTGGCCGGAGGCCAACGGCATTTTTCGCGGAATGACGGCTTAGTGACCCGTGGGCGCGCCCAATCCGCAGCGTGACAGCCCCGAAGCGCGCAGGGGGGCTGAGGCGGGACAGAGCCGGCTTCAGAACAGGCCCGCGCCCTCCGGGATAGAAGCTCCGCAGGAAACCATCACAACAAACAGGAAAAAGGAGAGGAATTACAATGGCAAACACATTTCTGACCCCCAGCGTCGTCGCCCGGGAGGCCCTGATGGTGCTGGAAAACAATCTGGTCATGGCGAATCTGGTCCACCGGGACTACTCCGATGAGTTCGTCCAGGTGGGCGACACTGTGACCATCCGCAAGCCCGCCAAGTTCACGGCCAAGAACTTTGCCGGCGCCATCGTCCGGCAGGACGCCTCCGAGGGGAGCGTGGCCGTGAAGATCGACCGGCACCGGGACGTGTCCTTTGAGGTGACCAGCAAGGAGATGACCCTGGACATCAAGGACTTTTCCAGCCAGCTCATCGCCCCCGCCATGCGGGCCATCGCCCAGGCGGTGGACGAGGACCTTCTCAACGAGTGCGCCAACATCGCAGCCTCCGTCCAGGCCACCGCAGATCCTTCCGATCTGGCGGATCTGGCCGCCCTGGCCAAGACCCTGGACGCGGCCATGGCCCCCCTGGATCAGCGCAGACTGGTGCTCTCCACCGCACACAAATACCGCTATGCCCTCACCGACAATCTCTCGAAGGTGGCCTACGCGGGCAGCGGGGAGACCCTGCGCAACGCCGAACTGGGCCGTGTGTACACGCTGGACACCTACATGGACCAGAACTGCCCCGACTCCCTGTCCGCCGCCCCCGGCACCGCCGGGGCCTACCAGGTGACCGGTACGGCGGGGGCGACCGTCGTGGCCCTTACGGGGGTGAGCGCCGCCACAGCCACCGTGAAGAAGGGCGACTGCTTCATCCTGGACGGCTACCGCTACCACTTTACCGAGGACAAGACCGCCGTCTCCGGCGCTGTGGCCCAGGTGGGCATTGACTGTGAGCTGGTGAAGGATTACACCAACGCCGACGCCTATGTGGTCTCCAAGCCCCACTCCCTGGCCTTCCACCGCAACGCCATCGCCCTGGTCACCCGCCCCCTGGCCCTGCCCATGGGGGACGACCGGGCCGCCATCATCAGCGGCAACGGCCTGGGCGTCCGGGTGGTGTACGGCTACGACCAGGATACGAAAAAGGACACCGTATCCCTGGACGTCATCTACGGCATCCAGACCCTGGACGACACCCTGGCGGTAAAACTGGTGGGGTAAAACAAAGCGCGGAGCCGCACGGCGAAACAGAAAGGAAACGGATGGGATGGACCACGTGAATGAACGGCTTGTCCGGCTCAAGCATCTGCTGGGCATTGTGGAGGAGGAGCAGGACGGACTGCTGAGTACGGCGCTCCAGGCCGTGGAGGACCAGGTGCTCAACTACCTGGGCCGGGAGGAGCTCCCTCCGGAGCTGGAGCGGGCGCTGCTGCTGATGACGGCCTCCTATTGGAAGGGGGCGGCCCTGGGCGGCGGAGCCGCAGCGGGGCCGGTGGCCTCTGTCAAGCGGGGAGACGTGTCCACCTCCTTTGCCGTGAGCGGCGGAGCCGCGGCGGGAGCAGGGACCTTCGAGCTCGCGGACGGGGGCGCCTTCTTCGGCTGGCGGGAGACCCTGAACGGCTATCGAAAGCTGAGGAAATAAGAAGCGCGGAGCGCCCGGGAGCAGGGCGACAGCGAAACACGGAGACGAAAAAACAGGTTGGCCGGAGGCCAACGGCATTTTTCGCGGAGTGTTGAGCAGTTGTCCGTGGCGGAGGGCGCGGAGCGTGACAGGAGAGAAGCGCGGAGCGCCCGGGAGCAGGGCGACAGCGAAACACGGAGACGGCGTCAGAACAGGCCCGCGCCGCTCTGTTTCCCGCGAAGCGGAAAACTGCCGCATTTGCGATCCCGCTCTTCCTTTCCGAATCGAAACACCTGTTTCGATTCGGGGAGGACGAGCAAGGGAATGGAGCGAGAAATCGCCGTGGGCGGAATGGACTTTGCGAGGACGAGAGAGGAGGGTATCCATGGGCTTTGGGAACCCCGCCGCCGAGCGGGCGGCGCTGGAGCAGACCTATGAGGACCGGACCGACGTGCTCCGCCCGGGGCGGGACCGGGAGGGCAATCTCACCCGGACGGTGTACGAGCTGGTCTATGGGGCGCTGCCCTGTGCCCTCTCCCGGGCCGGGGTGCAGTCCAGGCTCAGCCGGGAGCGCAGCGGACAGAACCGGGCGGAGAACCGGCTGGACTACGACGCGGTGCTCTTCCTGGCACCCGAGCCGGAGCTGCGGCCC
The DNA here is from genome assembly GCF_004154955.1 of Intestinimonas butyriciproducens. Taxonomy (NCBI): domain Bacteria; kingdom Bacillati; phylum Bacillota; class Clostridia; order Eubacteriales; genus Intestinimonas; species Intestinimonas butyriciproducens. The sequence continues at coordinate 523,246 of NZ_CP011524.1, forward strand.
GGCGACCGGGTCCGGGTACAACGGGCGGACGGAGAGACCCTGGAGCTGGAGCTGGTGGGGCGGGCTGTCCGCTACCCCACCCACCAGGAGGCGGCGGCCAGGGAAAAAAGACTGATATGACGGAGAGACGAGTATGACGGAATACGACCTTATGCAGGCGGCCGCGGGAAAGCTCACGGCCCTGTGGCCCGACCGGCCCGTGTACACCGGGACCATCCCCGCGGGGGCCGACGGAAGCTTTTTCCTGGAGCCCACCGGCTCCGAACAGACCGAGGGGCTGGACCGCTTCCGGCACCGGAAGGCGCGCTTTCGGGTGCGCTACTTTCTGGACAGCGGAGACGCCGGGGCCTTCGCCCAGTGGGCGGAGACCATGTTCGCCTCCTTCCGGCGGCTGGAGGCGGCGGAGGGAGCGCACACCCGGACGGTACGCCTGACGGGCCGGAAGGCCCAGGTGGCAGAGGACGGGAAGTCCTGCCAATTTACGTTTGACGTCGACCTCTATTACCGGGAGGAGCCCCAGACCACCGGAGAGGTGATGGAATACCTGAAACAGGAGGAGACATGGAAGAGACAGTGACGACCAAGACCCCCAAGCGGTCCCGGCGGGGCGGAGTGGAACCGGTGTTCACCCGGCGGCAGCTCCTGAAGGCCGAGACCATGGCCGTCCCCAGGGACGTGCTCTCCGCCGTCCTGGAAGAGGGGCGACTTTACACCAAAGGCCAGGCGCAGGGCTTGGCGGAAACATTTTTGAAAAGAAAGGTGAACTGAATGTCTATGGGAGGCGGCACCTTTACGGTGCAAAACAAGATCCTGCCCGGCAGCTACATCAATTTCGTGAGCACGGCCTCCGCCGCCACGCTGGGAGAGCGGGGCACGGCGGCCCTGCCCCTGGAGCTGGACTGGGGGCCGGAGGGCCAGATCTATGCCCTGGAGGCCGGGGAGTTCAACCAGACGGCCCTGAAGGTGTTCGGCCATGACGCCACGGCGGCGGAGCTGCTGCTCATCCGGGAGGCGCTGAAGCGGTGCTCGACCCTGCTGGTGTACCGGGTGAACGCCGGCGGGACCAAGGCCGGCGCCACAGTGGGAGGCCTGACCGTCACCGCCCGGTGGGGCGGCACCCGGGGCAACAGCCTCCGGGCGGCGGTGCAGGCCAACGCCGACGACGAGGAGAAGGTGGACGTGGTGACCTATCTGGAGGAACAGGAGGTGGACCGCCAGACCGTGGCGGCCTCCGGCGGCGCGGCGGACCTGAAAGCCAACGACTTTGTGAGCTTCGGCACGGCGGAGACCCTGACGGCGGCGGCCGCCACGGCCCTCACCGGCGGAACCAACGGCACGGTGAACGGCGCGGCCTACGCGGCCTGGCTCACCGCCCTGGAGGTGGAGGACTTCAACGCCGTGGGCTATCCCGGCACGGATGAGAGCGTAAAGGCGCTGGTGGACGCCTTCGTCAAGCGGCTGCGGGACGAGGACGGACGCAAGGTGGTGGGGGTGCTCTACCAGCACGCCGGGGACGACATCGGCCTTATCAGCGTGAAAAACGGCGTGGTGCTCACCGACGGCACCGTGCTCACCGGCGACAAGGCCGTGGCCTGGGTCACCGGCGCCACCGCCGGGGCGGAGGTGAACGAGTCCCTCACCAACACGGCCTACGACGGCGCGGTGGATGTGGACGTCAAGTACACCAGAGGACAATACGAGCAGGCCATGCAGGCGGGCGAGTTCGTCTTTTACCCCGACGGGGGAAAGGCCCGGGTCCTCTCCGACCTCAACAGCCGCACCAGCTTCGGCGGAGGGATCAGCGAGGACTGGACCTCCAACCGGGTGGTGCGGGTCATGGACGGCTGGGCCAACGATGTGGCCCGGACCTTCTCCCAGAGCTACCTGGGTACACAGACCAACAGTGAGACGGGCCGGGCCCTCTTCAAGGCCGACCTGGTGGCCCTCGGAAAGGAATACGAGGGCATCGACGCCATCAGCGGCTTTGCGCCCGACGACGTGACCGTGCTCCAGGGGGACGGCAAGCGGGACGTGTCCGTGGCCTGCGCCCTCACCCCCAACGACAGCATGGAAAAGCTGTATATGACGGTGGCCGTCCATTAAAAGAGAGGAGTGAACGAACATGAAGGTACTCAACGGCTGGGATGCGGTGTCCGGCAAGGAGGGACGCGCGTACGCCAAGATTGACGGGAACAACGAGGAGCTCTTTTACGCCAAGACCATCGAGGCCAAGGTGGAAAAGACCAAGAGCCAGGTAAAGTCCATCGGCCGGCGCATGGTGGGACACAAGACCACCGGCGCGGAGGGCACCGGCTCCATGACCATCTACTACATCACCCCGCTCTTCCGGGCCAAGCTGGCGGAGTGGAAGGCGACGGGCCGGGACGCCTATTTCGACCTGGTGATCGAAAACGACGACCCCGACTCCTCCGCCGGGCGGCAGATCATCCGCCTGGAGGGGGTCAACCTGGACGCCACCGTACTGGCCAAGCTGGACGGCGACTCCGACGACCCCCTGGAGGAGGAGACCGACTTTACCTTTGAGGATTGGGACATCCTGACCCCCTTCTCCAAGGTGTGACGCAGGCGGGAGGGGGCGCGGGGCCCCCTCCCCAGCGTGTCGAGAAACCTCGACACGCTTCAAAAAAGTGCTTGCACTTTTTTGAACTCTTGCAGGCCGCTGCGTCGCACTCGCTGCACTCGCATGCTTGCGGCCTGAGAAGTGATTTTTGCGAGGCACAGGTCCCCGCAAAAATCGGATTTCAATTTCTTTTGCCGCCGAGGGCGGCAAAACTCTGCCGAGGTCTTTTGTCCCCTGTAAGGTGATTTGACTTCCTTGCAGGGTGCCTGGCTTTTTCGACAGACTGGGAAGGGGGCACGGGCCCCCTCCCCTCCCATGTCCGTGGGGCGGAAGCAAAATGAAACAATATGAAAAGATAAAGGAGCGGTATTTTTTATGGATAAGCTGATGGAATTCCTGATGGAGCAGGAGGTGCGGGAAAACGAGACCATGGAGGTGGACATCGCCGGGTTCCCCTACCCCTTTGTGGTGCGCGCCACCACCGAGGCCGAAAGTAAATCCATTCGAAAGACCTGCCAGAAAGTGACCTTTGACAAAAAGAGCCGTCAAAAGAGTGCGGAGACAGACAGCGACCTCTACAATAGCCGCCTGGTGGCCGCCTGCTGCGTGTCCCCCAACTTCAAGGACGCCCAGCTCCAGGCCAAGTACGGCGTGGTGGGGGCCGAGGCCCTGATCGACGCAATGCTCAAGCCGGGACAGTTTATCGACCTGCTGCTGGCGGTGCAGGAGATCAACGGCTTCTCCAGCGATATGGACGAGCTGAGGGACGAGGCAAAAAACTGATCCGGGAGGGCGACAGCGAGGCGGGATACGCCCACTACGCCCTCCAGCGGTTCCACCTGCTGCCGGGGGCCCTCATGGCGCTGCCGCCCCGGGAGCGGGCTTTTGTGTACGCCTCCATCGACCTCCAGCTGGAGCGGGAGAAAAAAGCCCTGCGGCACAGGAAGAAATAGGCGGAAGTCCCGGCCCGGCGGCAAGGCCGCCAGGCCGACAGACCGGTGGACAGGGCAAAGGTTTTCCAGTATAATAAAAAGGAACCCAAAGGAGAAAACTGGAAAGGATGATAGGTATGTTTGGAGAAAAGAAGAAAAAGGAAGAGCCCAGGTTTGTTGAAACAATGGTTCCCAGTAAAGGCGGTTGTTTTACGCGCATATTGGTAGATACGGAAAATGGAATTCAATATTTATTTGTAGACTCATCGGAGGGGGGGGGACTCACGGTGATGGTGGACGAGGACGGAAAGCCCCTGATCAACGAGGCGTACAGACGCAAAAAGGAAAAAGAATAAGAATAAGTGGTGCGGAAAGCAACTGCCGGGAGGCAGTTGCTTTTTTGATGGGCTGGTGGACAAGGAGGGGATGTTCCGGTATAATGGGGAAGAATCCAAAGGGGAAAACTGGAAAGGATGATGGGCATGTTTGGAGAAAAGAAGAAAAAGGAAGAGCCCAGGTTTGTTCAGTGTTATTCTGGAGTTGCAAAGGATTTTGGTAATGTAAAAATACTGGTGGATACGGAAACGGGAGTACAATATTTAATTACATGGAGTACGGAGGAGGCAAGTGGATGCGGCGTGCTTGTGGACCAGGACGGAAAACCCCTGATCAACGAGGCGTACAGACGCAAAAAGGAAAAAGAATAAGAATAAGTGGTGCGAAAAGCAACTGCCGGAAGGCGGTTGCTTTTTTATGGAGGTGAAAGCATTGACAGCGGAACAGACACTGAAATTTTATGATCAACAGCTTGCGGCGGCGGACAGCATGAACCGTGCGATGGAACAGATGACAAACGCCGTGGAGCGGGTGGGAGCCGCAATCCAAGCGGCGGCAGACCGGATGGGACTGCTCCAGACATCGACAGAAAAAACAACACAGAAGGCGACCAATTTAAAATCGCCTTTTGACTCCATGGTCAAGACAATGAGTTCAAAAGCGCAAGAAGGCATCTCTAAGTTAAAAACACTCTTAAATCCCAAAACTTTGTTAAGCGGCAAAAGCCTTCTTTGGCCCCTCGCCATTGACATCGGCTGGCAGCTTTTCGGCAACGACATTATCAACATTCTCACTCCGGCATTGACGGTGCTGGAGTCCTTTGCCGGGGTGGTACGGGGCGTGCTGGGGACGGTGGCCCCTCTTTTTGCCCCCGTTGTGGGGGTGCTGGAGCGGATGGCCGCCGCCCTGGACTGGGTGGCGGCCAATATGGACGCGCTGGCCCCCGTGATTGGGGGCGCGGCGGCAGCACTGATGGTCTTTAACGCAAAACTGATTGCCGGAACAATCGCGTCCTGGGCCCATACGGCGGCCACGGCAATTTCGAGCGTGACGCAAAAGGTATTTAACACATCGCTGCTGGCCTGCCCGCTCACCTGGATCGCGCTGGCTATCGGTGTGGTCATTGGACTGCTCTACCGTTGGATCCAGTCTGTGGGAGGGATCCGCACTGCATGGGCGATCGTGGTGGATGAGGTGAGCTATTTCCTGGATAAGATGGATCTGGGCTTTATGCGCACTTTTTATGGTATCCTCGATTATATGGGGGATTTTAAGGTCGGATTTTTGACTGGATTACAGGATGTGGTAAACGGCGGCATCGACCTCCTCAACAAGCTGATCGAAAACGTCAACAAACTGCCGGGAATCGCGATTCCCCTGATTGAACAGGTTACCTTTGGCGCAGAGGCCGCTTTAAAGAATGAGGAGGCAAAGCGGGCGCGAGCCGAGACAATGGCAAAATGGGAGACAGAGGCAGAGGAAAACCACCGCCTGCGACAGATGAGGATCAATGAAATGAAAAGTAAAAGCGCAGAAGAGGCCGGAGAAAGCGCATTGTCTGCGGGAACCGACCCGGGCGCTGCCGCAGAACAGCCCAACGAGATGGAGGTCATATATGGAGGAATGGATCCGGACACATACGGCGTGGGCGGCGGTCTGAATGTAAACCATGTGGAGAGCCTGGGGCGCGTGGAAAACGAGGTGAGCGTGGCAAAGGAGGACCTGGACCTGATGCGGGACGTGGCGGAGATGCGCTTCTTGCAGAATTTCGTCAGCCTGACGCCCACGGTGACGCTGAACGCCAGGGTGGACCGACAGGTGGACGTGGACGCGATGCTGCGGACCATAGAGCGCAAGTTGGAGGAGGAGATCCTGATGTCGGCGGAGGGAGCCTATCTGTAAGACGCCGGGCCGGTGGACAAAAGAGAACCTTTTCAGCGTCATGGAGAAAAGAAGCCCAAGCGAAAAAGCAACTGCCGGGAGGCGGTTGCTTTTTCTATCAAAAAATGAGGTGAGAGAATGGAAATGGAAGAGGCGCTGCAGAGATATGACCGGCGGGTCCACAGGACCCGCCAATGGGACAGAGCGGCGAATGCGGCGGCGAAGGGGGCGCGCCGATGAACCGATACAGAATGTATCTCATTATGGGCAGCCTGGAGCTGCCCTTGCAGGTGCTGCCGGAAAAGCTCGCGGTGCGCGCCGCGGGCCGGAACGAGACGGCGGAGGTGCTGGAGCTGGGTGAGGTCCTGCTCCTGCGGGGCAGGGGACTGCGCAAGGTGGAGTGGGAGGGGCTCCTCCCCGCGTGGAAGCTCCCCTGCATGGACGGACAGCCGCTGACGCCCATTCTGGCGGTGCGGTATATCCAGCGCTACCGGGACAAAAAAGAGCCGGTGTACCTCCGGCTGGAGGGGACGGACCTGGACCTGGACGTGCCCTTCGGCATCGAGGATTTCAGCTATGAGGAGCGGGGCGGGGAGCCCGGCGACCTCTATTACTCCATCCAGCTCACCGAATGGCGGAGCTACGCCCCCAGCCGCGTCACCCTGCCCGAGGGGGAGGTCCGGGAGGCGGACCGGGCCGGCGCGCCAGAGGACGCCGGGAGCGGCAGCTATACGGTGGTCCCGGGGGACAGCCTGTGGGCCATCGCCCGGCGGTTTTACGGAGACGGGACCCAGTGGCGGAAGCTCTACGAAGCCAACCGGGCCGTGGTGGGGGCCAACCCCAATCTCATCTATCCGGGGCAGGTGTTGACGATACCATGAGTTTATCAGTGCTTTACCGGGCGCCGGGGGAGGAGGAGGCCTGGGACGTGACGACCCTGGTCACGGCCTGTACCTGGACCACCAAGCGCACGGGTTCCCCCGCCGCCCTGGAGCTGACGGTGCTGCGCAGCGAGACGGCGTGGGTCTGCGGCGGCATGGTGGCGGCCCGGCGGGACGGGGAGACCTTTTTCCAGGGCTATGTGTTCAAGGTCAGCTCCGGCGAGGGGGAGGAGCTGAACCTCACCGTCTATGACCAGCTCCGCTACCTGAAATACAAGGAGAGCTACGTCTTTGAGGGCCAGCGGGCGGACCAGATCCTGGCCCAGATCGCCGCCGACTTCAAGCTGAAGACCGGGGACCTGCCCAACACCGGCTACGTTATTCCCCGGCTGGTGGAGGACGGGACCAGCCTCCTGGACATCATCCTGAGGGCCCTGGACCTGACCCTGGTCCACGGCGGGCAGATGTTCTATCTGTGGGATGACTGCGGCGCGCTGCGCCTGGGGGAGGTGACGGGCGAGGGGGACCTGCCCGTGATCGGGGACGGGAGCCTAGCCACCGGCTACACCTACGATGTGGATATCGACGGTGAGACCTACAACCAGATCAAGCTGGTCCAGGGGGACGGGGAGGAGGGAAACCGCAAGAGCGTGATGCGGCACGACCCGGAGACCCAGGCGCTGTGGGGCATCCTGCAGGACTATCAGCAGGTGGACGGGGAGATGAACGAGGCCCAGATGCGCCAGGAGGCCGAACGGAGGCTGGAGCTGTACAACCGGCCTGCCAGGACCCTGGAGCTCCGGGCCCTGGCGCTGCCGGAGGTGCGGGCGGGAAAGACGGTATACATCCGCATCGGCCGGGAGGGGCTGGAGCAGCCCTTCCTGGTGGAGGAGGCCCGCCACGACCTGATGGCGGAGACCATGAATTTGAAAGTGAAGGTGATTTGAATGCTGGAACAGATCAAAAAAATCGCGCGGCAGAGCGACGAGTGCGCCGCGCCGGCCATGGTGCTCTACGGCACGGTGACCGGGCTGGACCCCCTGCGGGTGCGGGTGGACAACCGCTTCGAGCTGGGGGAGCGGGCCCTCACCCTGCTGCGGGGGACCCGTGAGAGCCTGGAAGCGGGGGACGGCCTGGCCCTCCTCCGCAACCGGGGCGGACAGGAATTCCTGGTACTGGGGAGGCTGTGAGCGTGCTGCCGACACAGGGAGGAATCCTCTTGCAGGGGGGCACACCCCTGGTGCCCGCCGCGCAGCGGCCCAGCCGGACCTACCGGGCGGACTTCGCCGCCGGGCGCATCGACGGCTTTACCGACGGGCGGGAGGCCATGGAGCAGGCCATCTATCAGATCCTGCACACCGAGCGCTTCGCCTGGCCCATCTACTCCTGGAATTACGGCGCGGAGCTGGGCCGGCTCACCGGCCGCAGCGTCCGGGTGGCCCAGGGCGAGCTGCCCCGCCTCCTGCGGGAGGCCCTCACCCAGGACGCCCGCATCACCGGCGTCCGGGACGTTACCGTGACCCAGTCCGGGAAACGGGAGGCGCTGGTGCACTTTACCGCCGAGACCGTGTTCGGCGACGTGGATGCGGCGGCCCCCCTCCGGCTGGGAACGGTCTGAGGGAGCGCCGCGGAGATCACGCCCGGGGAATGTGGGGAATGGACAGGACGGGCCGGGTCTGGTATCATGGAGGGGACCCGAGGGAAATATGGAAAGGAGAGGATACCATGTTTGGAGAAAAGAAGGAAAAAAGGTTTGTAAGGACGGTGCATGAGATAGCAGATAAGGGGTCTGTCGGAGGGATCTTCGTGTATGCGGACACCGAGACCGGAGTGCAGTACATACATATCGTGGGAGATGGCAGAGGGGGCCTGACGGTGCTGGTGGACCGGGAGGGCAAGCCCCTGCTGCGGGAGGACCTGATCAAGAAGCCATCCGAACCATAACAGAGGACAAGAGCAAAAAGGCAGCCGCCGGAAGGAGGCTGCCTTTTTGCAGGAAAGAAAGCATGAGGTGAAAAAATGAACGCGGTCCCCCTCCGGCTGGGAACGGTCTGAGGGAGCGCCGCGGAGATCACGCCCGGGGAATGTGGGGAATGGACAGGACGGGTCGGGTTTGGTATCATGGAGGGGACCCAAGGGAAATATGGAAAGGAGACGATACCATGTTTGGAGAAAAGAAGGAAAACAGGTTTGTGAAACTCTCAATAGAAGGGGTAAAAGATGTGGCGTGCATGCAAGTAGTGGTGGATACATGGACTGGTATTCAATATCTGTTTGCAGAGTCATTTGGAAATGCGGGCGGCCTGACGGCACTTTTGGATGAGGATGGGAAGCCCCTGATCTGTGAGGAGTATCGGCGCAAAAAGGAGTAAGCCGGAGAAAGGAGAGCGGACCATGTTTGGAGAAAAAAGGAGTCAAGGTTTGTAACAATACTAAGCGAGTCGGCAAAGGGGGGTGGGATAGCCCGAGTTATGGTAGATACGGAAACAGGAATACAATACTTATTTGTATATGCCTTAGAAGCAGGTGGTCTCACGATACTTGCGGATGAGGACGGGAAGCCCCCCATTAACGAGGAGTATAGACGTAAAAAAGACTGAACAATTAAAAAGCAACCGCCTTCCGAGGCGGTTGCTTTTTTACTGGAAAAAATGAGGTGAAAGAGAATATGAACGCAGCGGAAACACTGACGCAGTATGAGCGGCAGCTTGCGGTGCTGGACCGGATGGAGCGGATCCTGGGGCGAATGACGGCGGCGGCGGACCAGATGGCCGGGGCCGTCCAGAGGGCGGCGGACCGGATGGGGGAGCTGCTGGCCTCCACCCAGAAGACGGCGGCGCAGTCGGTGAACCTGAAGGCGCCCTTTGACGGCGCGGCGCAGTCCATAGCAGGGGCCATGGTAAAGGGATTGGACCAATTTGAAAACAACCTAACCCCCCAGGGCCTGGTCCTCTCCCTGGCCGTCAACCTGGGCTGGAAGCTCTTCGGCGACGACATCATGAGCGTTCTCAATCCGGCCATGACGGTGCTGGAGTCCTTCGCGGGGATGGTACACAGCACCCTGGGGGCGCTGGCCCCCTTCTTCACGCCGGTGGTGTGGGCAGTGGAGCTGCTGGCCCAGGGCATCGACTGGATGGCGGCAAAAATGAATACGCTGATGCCCATTATTCTGGGTCTGGCGACGGCCATGGCCATTTTCCACAAGGCGACCATTGCCAGCGCGATGGCAACAAAAATCCATGCGGCGGGCACGGTTCTGCACACGGTGGTTACCAAGGCCCATACGGTGGCCACCAATGGGTTGAAACTGGCCCAGGCGGCCCTCGACATGGTGCTCAGCACATCCCCTCTGGGGCTGATTGCCCGGCTGGCGGGCGTCGCGGTGGGAATATTCGCGGCGTGGACCATGCGGGTGGGAGGACTGAAGAACGCCATCGGTATTTTGTTCAAAGGCATTATCGGCGGCATCAACTGGGTGCTGGAGCTGCTGAACAAGATACCGGGGGTGAATATCCCCATGATCGCCAGCCTAGAGATCGAAAAGGGACCGGCGGCCCAGGCGGAGGCGGAAGCGACCACGACGGCGGCTTTGGGGGCGGCGGAGAGCCCGGTGTTCCCGACACCGGAGGACCCCTATGCCGCTGTCATTCCGCCGGACCTGGCGAACAAGAACGCCCCCCTGGACTACGGCGCGATGCTGGCGGAGCAATCCCCCCTCTCGTACGGCATGGACAACTACGTCACAGCGAGGTGGGGAGAGGACGCCGCGACCGGGGCCTTTTCCAACGGGTACCAGACCCTGGCGGACTCGCTGAAGCTGGTGGAGACCGTGGAGCGGGTCCAGGCGGTGGAGCTGCTGGAGAGCGAGGTGAGCCTGTCGGAGGAGGACAGGGAGGCGCTGCTGGGCGCCATCACACAGCGCCCGGTGTCCAGGGTCCTCAACCTCTCCCCCACCGTGCACCTCACCGCCTATGTGCGCAGCGAGCCGGACCTCTATCAGCTCAAGAACATGATCGAGCAGGTGCTGGAGGAGGAGATCTGCGCCTGCGCGGAGGGGGAGCACCTGTGAGCATTTCCATTGGGAAGGAAGCGGCATCCCGCAGGGGGGCTGCTTTTTTCATATCTAAAAACAGACAGGAAAGGAGAAAAGAACAAGTATGACGGACGAGCACAGCTATGAAGCGCTGATGGCCCGGTGCCTGGGGCGGGTGTCCGCAGAGGTGGACAAGCGGGAGGGCTCCATCCTTTACGACGCGCTGGCCCCGGCCTGTGCCGAGCTGGCGGTGTTGTACACCGAGCTGGAGACCATGCTGGACCGGGCCTGGCCCGACACGGCCGCCGGGGCGGACCTGGACAAGAAGGCCGCCGAGCGCAGCCTCATCCGGGCCCCGGCCTCCCCCGCCGTGCGGGAGGGCCGCTTCACCGGCGCGGACGGGGGGGCCTTCGACGTGCCCATAGGCACGCGCTTCTCCGGCGGAGCGGTGAACTTCACCGTGACGGAGCGGCGGGAGGCCGGCGTCTTCCGCCTCACCGCGGAGACCCCGGGCAGCGTCGGGAACACCTGGTTCGGGACCCTGTTCCCCATCGACTATGTGGAGGGCCTGGCGGGGGCGGAGCTGGGGGAGGTGCTGGTCCCCGGCGACGACGCCGAGGACGACGAGAGTCTCCGGGCACGCTACTTCGGCTCCTTTGAGAGCCAGGCCTTCGGCGGCAACCGGGCCGACTACCGGGAGAAGGTCCTCTCCCTGCCCGGCGTGGGAGGGGTAAAGATCTTCCGCACGCCGGAGGGGGGCGGCACGGTGGGCCTCACACTGGTGGACAGCCTGTGGGGGGTGCCCTCCGACGACCTGGTGGCGGCGGTACAGGCCGCCATCGACCCCGTGTCCGGCCAGGGGGACGGGGCGGGCCTGGCCCCCATCGGCCACACGGTGACGGTGCGCCCCGCCGTGGGAAAGACCATCGACGTCGCCCTCACCCTGACCCTGGAGGGGAGCCTGACCTGGGAGGCCGTGCGCCCCGACGCCGAGGCCGCCCTCCGGGCCTACTTCGCCGAGCTGGTCCAGGGCTGGGCGGACGCCTCCGGCCTCACCGTGCGCCTGAGCCAGGTGGAGACCCGGATGCTGGACATCCCCGGCGTGCTGGATGTGCAGGGGACCCGGCTCAACGGCGGGTTGGCCAATGTGACACTGGAGGAGGAGGAGATCCCGGTGCTGGGGGTGATGAGCCATGGCGCTTGAGTCCTATTGGCCGGAGTACCTGCGGGAGCTCCGGGAGTTCCAGGCGCTGGCCGGGGCGGAGGAGCCTGAGCTCACCGCGGCGGGGGCCGCGCTGCGCCGCGCGCCGGACGACTTCTACACCGCCACCCTCACCGACGCCGGCTGCGCCCGGTGGGAGCGCCTGCTGGGGCTCCCGGTGGTCCACGGCGGAGACCTGGCCCAGCGCCGCTTCCGCATCATGACCCGGATGAACGAGCAGCGGCCCTTCACCATGGCGCGGCTGGGGGAGATGCTGCGGGGCCTGTGCGGCGAGGAGGGATTCACTCTGGCGCTGGACGGGGCGGACTTCCTGCTGACGGTGCGCCTGGCCCTCACCGCCCGGCAGATGCTCTCCGACACGGCCGCCCTGCTGGACCGGGTGGTCCCGGTGAACCTGACGGTGGACCTGTCCCTGCGGTACAACCAGCATCAGACGCTGCTGGGCCGTACCCACGCCGCTCTGGCGGCGTATACCCACGATCAACTGAGAAATGAGGTGCTTGCAAATGGCGGCTGAAACAGCCAATTACGGGCTGAAAAAGCCCAGCGCAGAGGATTTTTACAACATTGAGGACTTCAACTGGAACGCCGACGTCATCGACGCTGAGCTGGCGAAGCGGGCGGAGCTGGGGGAGGACGGGAGAGTGCCCGCCGCGCAGCTCCCGGCCATGGATTTTGACCCGGCGGGCAGCGCCGCGGCGGTGCAGACGGCCCTCTCCGGCCACACCGGGGACAACGTCCGCCACCTCACCGCGGCGGAGCGGACGGCCTGGAACGCCAAGGCCGCCGGGGATCACACCCACACGGCGGCCCAAGTGGGGGCGGTGCCCACGACCCGGAAGGTGAACGGCAAGGCGCTCAGTGCGGACGTCACCCTGGCAGCGGCCGACGTGGGGGCGGCGGCCGCCGGCCACAGCCACGCCGCCTCCGGCGTCACGGCGGGGACCCTGGCCGGAAAGGTGAACGCCAACGCCTCCGCCGCGGGCACCCTGACCGCCGCCCAGGTCCGGGACATCAGTGTGGGGACGGCGGAGCTCACCCCGGGGACCTCCGCTCTCGTCACCGGAAGCCTCTACTTTGTCTATGAGTGAGGTGAGACCGGATGGCGAAAAAAGGATATGTCGGTGTGGGCGGCGTGGCCAGGAAGCTCAAAAAGGGATATGTGGGCGTGGGCGGCGTGGCCCGCAGGCTCAAAAAGGCGTACATCGGCGTGGGCGGCGTGGCCCGGCCCTGCTGGAGCGGGGGAGAGTTGTCCTACTACGGGACGGCTGCGACCTTGACAAATTCCATAGCGTATCATGCCGGAACATCAGTTGGGAACTACGCTTTATTTGGAGGCGGTTATTACGCCCCGTCCGCTGCAACCTATTCTACAGTGAATGCCTACAGCAATGCTTTGACGAGAAGCACGCCAACTGCGCTAAGTACAGCGAGACGCTATCTCGCAGCGGCATCGGTCGGAAATTATGCCCTGTTTGGAGGCGGCCGGCCTGACAGCTCCGCGGTCGACGCATACAGCACCTCTCTGACCCACAGTGTGCCGACGGCCCTGAGTCAGGCAAGAGGGCAGTTGAACGCGGCATCGGTTGGGAACTATGCGTTGTTTGGCGGTGGACTTTATTCCAATTCCGGCTACTCGAACGATGTGGACGCTTATAATGCATCGCTTACGAGAAGCCTTCCAAGCGCTCTGGGCGAGGCCAGATACAATCTCGCAGCGGCGTCGGTCGGGAACTACGCCCTGTTCGCCGGGGGTGTGGCATATGACGACGGTTCATACAGCAGCAGTTATTTGGACGCCTATAATGCCTCGCTGACAAAAACCAGCAAAAGCCTTGGCATGATTACCAGCCGCGGTTCATCGGCATCCGTAGGCAGCTACGCATTATTTGCGTATGCGCCTGGAGCTAAAGTTCAATCCGTCAATACATCGCTCACGACTGCTGATATTGCGGACCTAAGCCGAGGAAGAAGGAATCCAGCAGGCGGCTCGGTGGGGGACTATGCCCTTTTCGCCGGAGGTTACGAGTCCGGATATCTGGGTGCCGTAGACGTTTATGACGCATCGCTTACCAAAACGGTGACAACTGATCTGAGTAAGGCGCGAGAAAGCGCAGAGTCCGCCAGAGCCGGAGATTTTCTCCTGTTTGGCGGCGGCATGATCAGCACCGGAAATTCCGCAGCGACCAACGTCGTAGACGCCTACACAATTTAAATCATTTATTTAAGGAGGAATAGAAACATGAGCACAAGGTATCAGCTTTGGGACAAGGCCAGTCAGGTCATCACGCCCATTGGGGAGGTGCTGACGGCGGGGCAGTGGATGGAGCGGTATCCCGCGGCGGCGGCGATCCCCTATGTGCTGGCTGCCGGGGAGGTGAACGGGGCGTTCTGCACGCCCCTTGCCCAGATGAAGCAGATCTGCGCCCAGCAGGGGTGCGACTTCTCCGCCTGCGGGACCGACCAGGAGGCGCTGGATGCCATCGAAGCCTTCGAGGACGCGCAGAACGCCCCCGGCGAGGCGGTCTCCAACGAGGAGCTGACGGCCACGAGCCTGGCGTCCATCGCCGCCAGCCTGGAATATCAGAACATGCTCACCCTGGACGACGCGGAGGTGGTATAACATGAGCTTTGAACGGATCCAGTATTATTACGAGGCGGGCCTGTGGAGCAAGCCGATGGTGAAGATGGCGGTGCGCAAGGGCGTCATCACCAGGGAGCAGTACCGGGACATCACCGGCGAGGACTACAGGGCGCAGACGTGAGCGCCGCCGGCGGAGCGGGCCCGGTCCAAGTCCCGGCGCAGCGACCGGCCGAAGTAACGCGGGCAGCGCAAAGGCCCCCGGGGACCCTCACAGGGTCCCCGGGGGCCTGATCTGCTGGAAGTGCGTTAAAACAGGGCCCTATCCCGGCCTGCCCTGACGGGCGAAGGCGGAGAAGATATCCGCAGTCTGGGCCTGGGTGAGGGTGCCGGAGGGGTCCAGCCGTCCGCCGGGGGACCAGGGCAGCACGCCGGCGTCGCAGGCCCAGTAGAGGGAGTCGTCGGCCCAGGGGGAGATGTCCTGGTAGTCGTTGCAGGCCGCCACCCCGTCAGGGAGAAAGGTATCCCATTCCAGCAGCGCCGCCCAGCGGCGCAGCAGGACGGCGGCCTCCTCCCGGGTAATGGGCCGCTCCGGCTGGAAGCGGCCCTCCCCGGTCCCCAGTACCAGTCCCTGGTGGGCGGCCCAGCTCACCGCCGGGGCGTAGTCCGCCCGGGGGGACACGTCGGAAAAGGGGGCCTGGGCATCGTAGGGCACGGCCCCGGCGCTCTCCCACAGGGCGGAGACGAAGCCGCCCCGGGTGACAGGACCCTCCTCCCCGCGGGCGGTGGGGCACAGCAGCAAAAGTAAGAGCAGCAGCGCGGCAAATTCCTGCATAAAAAGCATCCTCCCGGCATGGTCTACCGGGAGGATACCATAAAATGGGAGAAAAACCACGGGAAAACGGTCAGATGATCCCGCCCTCCCACAGGAGGGCCCCGCCGGGGCCGTAGGCCCGGCAGTCCAGGGCCTGATCCCGCACGAAGCCCTGGGCGGAGCAGAGGAAGAGGTCCTCCCGGAAGGTCCGGCACCAGAGGGAGACGGGCCCCCCTTCGGTCTGAAAGCGGAACTCCAGGGCCTCCACCGCCGGGTCGGCGCGGTAGCCGTAGAGCACGCCGTCAGAGATGTCGTCCCCAAAGTAGGCCTGGACGGGCCGGCTATCGTCCATGCTCAGGGTGGCCCGGCTGCCGAAGGTCCAGAAGGGCCCTCGGCGGGAGATGGGGACAAAGGACCAGGAGTCCAGGTATCGGGCCAGAAACCAGCGCGTTCCGCCGTCCTCCGCCACATAGGCCACGGTGGAGGGGCCGTGGTTGGCGGCGGCCTCGGAGGCCCGGAAGGCCCCCTCCGGGGTGAAATAGCTGGAAGTAAAGGAGCGGAGGGCCCAGCTCAGGACCAGGATGAGGGCCAGGTTTCGCAGCAGCTTGGCGCGCAGGCTCATGGAGTCACCTCCTCCAGCGGGATGGTGAGTTGGCAGGCGCGGCCGGGCTCATCGTAGAGGAGGGTCACGCTGTCCGTGGGCGGAAAGTCCTGGTAGGAGTCGATGCTGCGGCGGAAATAGCTCCCGGAGCTCTGTCCGCCGCCCCGGTAGATCCGCCCGGACTCGTCCCGGACCTGGAAGCCGTAAAAGCCGAAGCTGTTGAGGATGGGGGGGACATTGAACTCCAGCAGGCACACGGAGAGGGTCCCATCCCGGGTCTGCACCACATCGGTGACCACCACCACCTTGTTGCCGATGCGCGCCGCCGTGTCCCCCGCGGCGGCGCGGACGATCTCCTCCCGGGGGATGCTCCTCACCGGCCGGTAGATCAGCAGGTCCCAGGCGCTCAGGAACAGGAGCGGAAGCAGGAACAGGCAGGCTGCCACGGACAGCAGGACGGCGCAGGCCCTGGTGAGGGCCACGGAGGCGCACAGCAGGGGCGGATGGGCCCGGTCCAGGGCCCGGCCCACCTCCCCGGCGTCCCCCATGGCGGCCAGGGCCGTCCGGGCCGCCTCCTCCGGCGCGGCGCCGGCGTCCTCCAGGGCGGCGGCGTGGTCGGTCAGGTGGTCCATCAGCTCCGCCGCCGCCTGGGCGCGGGCCGGGCGGTAGCGGATGTGCCGGCACACCGCCGCGCACCAGGCGGCGAAATCAGCCCGCTCCATCAGGCCATGGCCGGGGCCGCGCCGGAGAGGACGGCGTTGACGGCCGCCGTGAAGGTCCGCCACTCCTTCTTCTGCGCCTCCAGCGCCCGCAGCCCTCTCCCGGTGATGCGGTAGTACTTCCGGACCCGGCCCGTGGGCGCCTCCGCCTGGTAGCCGCGCACCGCCCCATCCCGCTCCAGCGCGTGGAGGATGGGGTAGAGGGTCCCCTCCTTCAGCGCAAAGGTGTGGTCACTGCGCCGGTCCAGCTCGGCGATCATCTCATAGCCGTACTTGTCCCCCTCCGACAAAAGCGAGAGCACCAGCAGGGTGGTGCTGCCGGAGAGCAGAGTCTTGTCCGCCATTGCGTCGTCCCCCTTGTGGATCAGATACATCGATTATCTAGGTATATAATACATCGATGAGCGAGGTATGTCAAGGGGGCAACGGGATTTGTACTTGACGGCGGGCCGCTCTGAGAGGTTAAATAGAAGAGAGCGTGAAATATGGCCGGAAGGAGCGGATCAGATGAACAACTTTACCTACTATACGCCCACCAAGGTGGTCTTTGGCCGGGGGAGCGAGGGGCAGACCGGCGCCTTGGTGCGGGAGCGGGGCTGCAAAAAGGTCCTCCTCCACTACGGCGGGGGCAGCGCGGTGCGCTCGGGCCTGCTGGACCGGGTGAAGGACTCCCTGCGGGAGGCGGGCCTGGAGTGGACGGAGCTGGGGGGTGCGCTCCCCAACCCGCGGCTCTCCCTGGTGCGGGAGGGCGTGGACCTGTGCCGGCGGGAGGGGGTGGACTTCCTTCTGGCCGTAGGGGGCGGCAGCGTCATCGACTCGGCCAAGGCCATGGCCTACGGCGCGGCGGAGGAGGGCGACGTGTGGGACCTCTACTGCGGAAAGCGGCAGGCCCGGGCGGCCCTGCCGGTGGGCGCGGTGCTCACCATCGCAGCGGCGGGCAGCGAGATGAGCGACTCGTCGGTGATCACCAACGAGGACGGCTGGATCAAGCGGGGGTACAGCAGCGATCTGTGCCGCCCGGTGTTTGCCGTCATGAATCCGGAGCTCACCATGACCCTGCCCGTCTACCAGACCGCCTGCGGCTGCACGGACATCCTCATGCACACCATGGAGCGCTACTTCCACCCGGAGGCGGGCATGGCCCTCACCGACAGCCTGGCCGAGGCCCTGATGCGCACGGTGATGGAGAGTGCCAGGGTCCTGACAAAGGAGCCGGAGAACTACGAGGCCCGTGCGGAGGTGATGTGGGCGGGGAGCCTCTCCCACAACGGCCTCACAGGCTGCGGCGCGGGCGGGGACTGGATGACCCACAAGCTGGAGCACGAGCTGGGCGGGCTTTACGACGTGGCCCACGGCGCGGGTCTGGCGGCGGTGTGGGGCAGCTGGGCCCGGTATGTATACCGCTTCTGCCCGGAGCGGTTCGCCCGGTTCGCCGTCCATGTGCTGGGCCTCCCCGCCGGGGCGGATGCGGAGGAGACCGCCCTCCGGGGCATTGGGGCCATGGAGGACTTCTACCGGGAACTGGGCATGCCCACCAGCCTCCGGGAGCTGGGGGTGGCGCCCACCGAGGCGGAGCTGGCCCTGCTGGCCCGCAAGTGCGCGGCGGCCTGCCGCGGGGGCGGCGGTGCCGTCCGCCGCCTGGAGGAGGCCGATCTGGCCGCCATCTACCGCATGGCGCTGTGAGAATGGTGGAAAACAAGAGGGGGCGCGGCTTTTTCAAAAGCCGCGCCCCCTCCGTCTGCTGAAACACCTGTATGCTAGGGATCGCTAGTGGTCTGTGGCGGGGGAGCGCCCGCCCCGCGTGGGATCAAATGCCCCGGTTCAGCCGCTCCTGGCCAGATTGGTGAGGTCCTCCCCCGCCACGCGGTAGACCGTCCACTCGTCCATGGGCTGGGCGGGGAGGGAGAGATAGAAGTCGATGGAGGGCTTGTTCCAGTCCAGGCACCACCACTCCAGCCGTCCGCAGCCCTCCTCCACGGCGATGGCGGCCAGCCGCTTGAGCAGGGCCAGGCCGTAGCCCTTGCCCCGGTGCTCCGGGCGGACGAACAGATCCTCCAGGTATATGCCGCAGCGACCCAGGAAGGTGGAGAAGTTGTGGAAATAGAGGGCGAAGCCCACCGGCTCGTCCCCCTCCTGGGCGATGAGGACCTCTGCACCGTGGCGTTCAAAGATCCAGGTCCGGAGGGTGTCCTCGTCGGTCACCACCTCGTGCCGGAGCTGTTCGTACTCGGCCAGGTCCAGAATGAATTGCAGGATGAGGGGCACATCGTCCGCGACGGCCTTGCGGATGGAAAAGAGCTGGTTCGACTCCATGGCGGGTCCTCCTTACAGTACATTGATTCAGGTCCGGGGCGGCTCCTGTGTCCCGGCGCCGGGCTCCGCCCCGGCATCCCCGGGGGCCGGAGGCTGGGCCGCAGCGGCCTTGGCCTGCTGCTGGGCCAGAAGGGTGCGCTCCCGCGCCTCGTCCTCCTGCTGCTGCCGCTCCCGGCGGTCCTTTTCCTTTCGGCGGCGGTGCCGGAAACGCTTCCACTCCAGCCACGCCCCGATGAAGGCAAAGACGGCCATGAGGAAGAAGGTGCAGATGAGCCCCGCCGTGGGGGCAAAGTCCCCCTCCAGAGCGCCCACGAACTGGCCGGCGGCCCAGCCCAAGGCGCAGCCTATGTAGAAAAAGAAGGCAAACCACACCCGGCGGAGGAGCAGGGCCAGGGCGCCTGCCGCGCCCAGGACGACATATAAAAGGGCCAGCCGGGCGGTCACAAAGACCCCGGCGGTCCAGTAGTAGGCGGCGCAGGCCGCCACCACGAAGAGGAGAAAGGCCAGCAGGGCGCACAAAAGCGCGGGGCCGCTGAAGTACTTTTTCATATGGATCCGACCTTTTTTGTTTAAATGCGGCTGCAACAGGATTATACCATGCTTTTCCTCCGCGGGCAAGGGCGGCGTGTTTCGGCGCGCCGCGCCCGTAACCGGGGCGGGCGGAAGGCGGGGGAGCCGCTTTGGGGCCATTATAGCACGCGGTGGACGGGGTGACAATGGGCGAGGGCTCCGGTCGTTCCGGGATTGACGGGGGCCGCCTTGTGCACTAAAATAATATCCAAATACCCAAACAAGCAGCGGGAGGTTATGGAAATGAGAGAGATCAGGACCGCCGCCCTCATCGGCATGGGGGCCATGGGGGCGGTGTTCGCGCCGGGGCTGTCCGCTACGCTGGGGGACGGCTTCCGGGTGGTGGCCGGCGGCGCGCGGAAGGCCCGGCTGGCCCGGGGCGTCACGGTGAACGGCGCTCCTGTGACGTTCCGTCTGACAGAGCCGGAGGGCCCGGCGGAGCCGGTGGATCTGGTGATCCTGGCCGTGAAGGATTACGCCTACCGGGAGGCGCTGGAGCAGGTGGGCCGCTTCGTGGGGGAGGACACCATCCTCCTGCCTGTGCTCAACGGGCTGGACTGCGCCCGGCAGGCCGGGGAGGTCTACGGCCCGGAAAAGGTGCTCTACGCCAGCATGTGGGTGGACGCCAGCATGGAAAACGGGACGGCGGTCTATAACCCCCGGGGCATGGTGCGCATCGGGGAGGCCCGGAACGACCCGCCCGGCCCGCGGGTGCTGGCCCTGGAGGGCCTCTTCCGCCGGGCGGGGGTCCGCTGCCGGGTGGAGCCGGATATGATCCACTGCATCTGGCTGAAATTTATGGGCAACGTCAGCGAGAACCTGCCCTGCGCCCTGCTGGGCGTGCCCTACGGGGCCTATCGGGAGGGCTGGCCCGCCGACGGGATCCGCAGGGCCCTGATGGCCGAGGTGGCGGCGGTGGCCCGGGCGGAGGCCGGGGTGGAGCTGACGGAGGAGGACATGGCCCTCCGGAACAGGATCGTCTACAACCAGGACCCCGCCAGCCGGCCCTCCACCCTGCAGGACCTGGACCGGGGCAGGCAGACGGAGGTGGAGCTCTTCGCCGGCACCGTGGTGCGCCTGGGGGAGAAGCACGGCCTCCCCACCCCGGTCAGCGCCGTCATGCTCCAGGGGATCCGGGCCCTGGAGGCCAAAAACGCCGGGACCATCCCCGGCCTTCCGGAGGCGGCGCGGACACTGGCCCCCCTGTTCTGACACCGAACTGTTACCAAATTGTCCTTGACAAAGAGAGGTTACAGTTGTACCCTATTGATATAGGGTACAACTGTAACCTCTTCGCCTGTCAGAGAGTCTCTGCCTGGCGGAGAGGGTTTCCGAATCTTTGAGAACAGAAAGGGGCGCTGTGAAATGTCGGAGGCGGAGGAGCGGATCACCGACGCGGAGCTGGAGGTGATGGGGGCCCTGTGGCGGGGAGAGGGCCCAATGACGCTGTCCCAGGTGAAGGAGGCCATGGCTCAGGCCCGGGGCTGGAACGGGGACACCACCAAGACCCTGCTGCGCCGCCTGTGCCGGAAAGGGGCGGTGGAGCAGGAGAAGCGGGAGGTCTATTACTACCGGCCCCTGGTGAGCCGGGAGAACTTCGGCCGCTACAAGACCCAGCGCCTCATCGACAAGCTCTACGCGGGCAGCGCCAAGGCGATGGTGGCCGCCCTGGTGGAGCGGCAGGCCCTGAAGCGGGAGGATGTGGGCGAGCTCCGGGCCATGTTCGACGCCCTGTGGGAGGAGAAGGGGGGCGGGGAGACGTGAGCACGCTGCTGGAGACGCTGCTGCGCCTGACAGTGCTGGGGTCCCTGCTCACCGGCGTGGTGCTGCTGCTGGAGCGGGTCTTCCGCCGGCGGCTGAGCCGGGCAGCGGGTTACTACCTCTGGCTGCTGGTGCTGCTGCGGCTGTGCCTGCCCTTCGGGGTGACCCTCCGGGTGCCGACGGCGGAGGAATTTCCCACTCCCGCCGCCCAGACCGGCGGCGCTCCGGTCCAGACGGCCCCTCTCCCCGGTGGGGCGGAGCTGGTTCCGGCGGCCCCACGGCCCCCAGTGGGGGAGGCGGCAGACGGAACGGACGGGGCCTCCCCCTCCCCCGGCGGGACAGACAGGGGCGCCTCCCTCCGGACCCTGCTGACGGCCCCCGCCCTGTGGACGGCGGTGTGGGGGCTGGGGGCGGCGGTGTGCCTAGGGCGCTGTGTCCGGGGATACCTCCGCTTCTCCCGGGCGGTCCGCCGGACGGCGGAGCCGCCATGTCCCGCCGCGCGCGCCCTGCTCCGGCGGCTGGACCCGGCGGGCCGTGCGGCGCTGGCCGAGAGCCCTCACGTCCACGCGCCCATGCTGCTGGGGGTGCTGCGGCCCCTCATCGTGCTCCCGGCGGGGGTGGAGGACCCCGCGCGGCTGGAGGACATCCTCCGCCACGAGCTGGTCCACGCCCGGCGGCACGATCTCCTCTACAAATGGCTGACCGCGGCAGTGACCAGCCTCCACTGGTTCAATCCCCTGATGTACCTGGTGCGGCGGGAGGTGGCCCGCCGCTGTGAGCTCTCCTGTGACGAGGCGGTGCTCCGCACCCTGGACCGGAGGGGACGGCGGCGCTACGGGGAGACCCTCCTAGCCCTGGCCACGCCGCCCCCGCCGGGGATGGGGGTGCTGGCCGTCACCCTGTGCGAGGAGAAGGCACATCTGAGAGAGCGGCTGGTGTCCATCGCGGGCTACCGGAAGGGGGGGCCCGCCGCCGCCGTCCTGGCGGCGATCCTGGCCCTGGCGGTGGGGGGCTGCGCCCTGGTGGGCGGCGCCGAGACCGTTCCGCCGGAGACCGCCCCGCCCCGGGAGACGCCGCCGGAGGCCACCTCAGCCCTGCTGGAGGACGGAACTGAATATGACCTCCCCAACGGCATGACGCTGGCCGTCCCCGGTGCTGTGTCGGAGGAGCTGCTGGTCTTCCCCGCCGGGGAGGCGGAGCTGGGGGAGGCGCCGTGCCTGGTGTGGGTCTACGAGAAGAAGAGCTATGAGGACGGCATGACGGACTACGGCTCACCCGCGGGCTTTCTCTTCTGCATCCTGCGGTACGACCAGGTGGAGTACGAGCAGAACTACCTGGCCGTGAACGGCGGCGCCGGCGGCCTGGACTTCTTCGCCCGGGACGGGGCGTACTATTACGGCTGGGGCACCGCCACCGATGTGCAGTACTACCGCTCCGACGAAGGGGAGACCGACGCCGACGGCCAGGGGTGGAAGGACTGGGAGGCACTGTTCGAGGCATTCCCGGCCATCCAGGCCGACTTCATCGCCCGCAACGGCCTGACGGCCTGCGACGGCGGGACGGCGCTGGGGCGGGACTTCTTCTGGCCGGGGGAGCACCGCTATGTGAGCTACCACAACGCCGACTACACCCGATCCATGACCCTCACCCTCTCCCAGCCCGCCGTGCAGGGGGAGGGGGGCATCTGGTGTGTGGAGCGGTGGCAGGACAACAACTACGGCAGCCGCTATACGGTCCTGCCCTCCGCCGACGTACCCGTGGCGGAGTACTACGCCGACCTCCAGGAGCAGACCGGCAGGGTCCACCCCATCCAGGGAGGACAGGCGGACCTCCTGACCCCGGAGGGGGCGGCCCTGGACTGGCTACGGCAGGAGTATGCGGGAGAGGACATCTCCGCCGACAGCATCCGGCTGCTGGAGGGCGCGCCCGCCGGCGACGTGTGGGGGCGGCTCTCCCGGGTGCTGGCGCAGGAGGGGACGCTGGAGAGCTTCACCTGGGCCGGGGGAGCCGAGACCGGACTGCGGACCTATTCGGAGCCCGACTACTACCGGGATGAGGGACAGCAGTTGTCCTTATGGCGCGTGGCGGGGACCTGGCTGTATCTCTACGCCTGGGTGGAGGCCCAGCCCCCGGCGGCCCTGACCGGAGCGGCGGTCCGCTATACCGCCGGGAGCGGGGACGGCGTCCTCTTTCTGGCCGAGGACGGGCTGGTCCAGGTGGACCTGGACGGGGAGGCGCTGTGGGTTCGCCCGGCCTACGACTACCAGAGCACTCCCTATGACCGGATGTACGATATCTGCCGGGAGTGGGCGGAGTACGCGCCGTTTTTGCAGGACATCTCCAGCAACGCCCGCCCGTAGACGTCCCGCCTCCAGGGCGGCCCCTATACTGGACTGGAGGAGGGCCGCCGCGCTGCCCGAGTTTGACAGCTCAAAAGCCAAGAGGCCGGACGCAGATGCGTCCGGCCTCTTTCCATACAGTACATTCGCCCCAAGAGAGCAGCGGCGTTTTCAGTTGTTCATCTGCTTGCGGCGGGAGATGTTCATGGTGCCGTCCTGCATATCGCCCACCCACTCCAGGCTCTTGCCGGTGCCGTAGGCCACGCAGGAGATGGCGTCGTCGGCCACATGGGTCTCGATGCCGGTGTGGGACTCGATGAGCTTGTCGAAGCCCCAGACTAGGCTGCCGCCGCCGGTCATGACGATGCCGTTGGTGGAGATGTCGGCCACCAGCTCAGGGGGCGTGCGCTCCAGCACTCCGTGGATGGCCTCCAGGATGCGGGTGGAGACCTCCTCGAAGGCCTCGATCATCTCGGAGGAGGTGACGGTGAACACCCGGGGCAGGCCGGTCATGAGGCAGCGGCCCTTGACCTCGAAGGTCTGCTCCTCGGGCCGGGGGAAGACGCAGCCGATCTGCATCTTGATCTCTTCCGCAGTACGTTCGCCGATGAGCACGTTGTGCTTCCGGCGTATGTACTTGATAATGGCCTCGTCGAACTGGTCGCCCGCGATCTTGATGGAGGTGGATTCCACGATGCCGCCCAGGGAGATGACGGCGATATCGGTGGTGCCGCCGCCGATGTCCACGATCATGTGGCCGTCGGGTTTGGTGATGTCGATGCCCGCGCCGATGGCGGCGGCCAGGGGCTCCTCAATGAGAAAGACCCGCCGGGCGCCGGCCTGAATGCCCGCGTCCACCACGGCGCGCTCCTCCACCTCGGTGATGCCGGAGGGCACGCAGATGACCACCCGGGGCTTGAAGAGACGGAAGGAGGCGGCCTTTCGGATAAACTCCTTGAGCATCCGCTCGGTCATGTCGAAGTCGGAGATGACGCCCTCCCGCAGGGGGCGGATGGCCACGATGTTGCCGGGGGTACGGCCCAGCATCTGCTGGGCGTCGGTGCCCACCTTCAGCAGGGTGCCCTTGTCCTTGTCCATGGCCACCACGGAGGGCTCCCGCAGCACCACGCCCTTGCCCTTGACGTATACGAGAATGGAAGCGGTACCCAAATCGATACCGATGTCTTTTGCGAACATACCAGCACCTCGAAATCTGTGAAGCTTTTCCTTTATTTTAGCCCAGAGACCCATAATGTATCCCCTTTGCTATCAGCATATGTACGGTTGATCCTATTTATTATATCGGGTGTTCCGACGCATTTCAACCTCAATTTCAAAAAGAAGGGGGAAAGGGGGCGGAAGGCCGCTCTTTTTGCGGTCCGGGGGTCCGGGCCAGGGTGGCGCAGAGCACGTCGGCGGCGCCCGCGGTGCGCAGGGTACGGGCGCACTCGGAGATGGTGGCGCCGGTGGTGATCACGTCGTCGATGAGGAGGACCCGCCGTCCGGCCACCAGCTCCGGGTCCGCGGCCTGATAGGCCCCCAGTACGTTGGCCCGGCGGGCTCCGGCTCCTCCGGCGAGGCCGGACTGGGCCTCGGCATCCCGGACCTTCCGCAGAGTCTCCACTGCCACGTCCCCCAGCTCCAGAGCGGTGGCGCAGGCCAGGAGCATGGCCTGGTCGTAACCCCGCTTTTTCAGCCGCTCCGGAGACAGCGGGACCCAGGTGATGAGATCGTACCGCCCGGACAAGTGATCCCGGACACACTGGGCCGTCAGCCGCCCGTAGACCTGGGCATAGCCGCTGCGGCCTTTGAATTTGAAGCGGTGAAAGGACGCGCGCACCGCGCCCTCGTACCACAGCGGGGAAGCGCACAGGGAGACGAACTCCGGCTTCTGCTCGGCGGCGGGGCCGGAGATCCAGGGCAGTTCCCGTTGACAGCGCTGGCACAGGCCGGACTCCCCACGGCGCAGCAGGGCGCGGCAGAAGGCGCACCGGGGCGGGAACAGCAGGTCCAGCAGGACCGACGCCCCGCCGCTCACGGCTTGTCCTCCAGATCGATGGGGCCGTGCTCCTTTTCAAAGGCGCGGATGCAGGCGGCAATGAGGTGCAGGACCTGACGGCTCATCGACCGCCCCTCATAGGCCGCGATATATTGCAGCTTGTCGTGGAGCTCTCCGTCCATACGGATGCTCAGATGCGTTCGGTTTTCCATATGCCTTGCCTCCGTTCATCAGGTAAGCAAAGCATATCTTTTGCAGTAAAAATTAGATTATTTTTAGTGCATTCTTACGGCTTGAAATTTGGGCAATCCTCCGGTGGGGAGGGGCACGCCCTCCGGGGGCCAAACCCATTTCTTTTTCCCTTTGAAAAAGAAACGGTTTTGGATACCAATTGGCCGCTGCGCGGAGGGCGGTCCCCTCCACCCCCGGAGGGGGGAACCCTCCGTCCCCCCTCCTAGGGGGACTGAACAGGTGGACCGGCCTCCGCGGCGGCCAGTCTGGCCCGCAGGCCGGAATACCGCCGCTGCTGCCGGTCGTTGCGGACCATCTGGACCACCTTTTCCTCATCCCCTACCAGGATGAAGAGTTCTTTGGCACGGGTGATGGCGGTATAGAGCACGCCTCGGGTAAGGAGTAGGGGGGCGCCGTCGCACACCGCCAGCACCACCGCCCGGTACTCGCTGCCCTGGGCCTTATGTACGGTCATGGCGTAGGCGGGCTCCAGCTCCCCCAGCATATCGGGGGCGTACTCCACCACCCGCCCGTCGAAGTCCACAGTGATCCGATCCCCCCTGGGGTCGATCTCCGTGATGCGGCCGATGTCCCCGTTGAAAACCCCCATACCGGCGCCCAGCCCCCCAGACTCCTTCCACATGAGGTCGTAGTTGTTCCGCACCTGCATCACCCGGTCCCCGGTGCGGAAGAGATAAGAGCCGAACCGCCGCTCCCCCTTGCCCTCTTCCGGGGGGTTGAGGGCGGCCTGGAGCATCTGGTTGAGGGAAAAGGTGCCGCTCTGGTGCCGGCGGGTGGGGGAGAGCACCTGGATCTGATCCTCCGGGATGCCCATTTTTTCGGGCAGCCGGGTCCTGACCAGCTCGACCACGGTCTCCGCCGTCCGCAGGGGGTCCCGCCGGCGGAGGAAGAAAAAGTCCCTGTACTGGTTCCGCAGGTCGGGCACCTCTCCCCGGTCCACCAGGTGAGCGTTCATGACGATGGCGCTTTGGGCGGCCTGGCGGAAGATCTCGGTGAGGCGCACCGTGGGCACCTGGCCGCTGCGCAGCAGATCGGAGAGCAGATTCCCCGGCCCCACGGAGGGAAGCTGATCCGGGTCCCCCACCAGGATGAGGCGGCAGTCCCCCCGCAGGGCGGCCAGCAGGGCCCGCATGAGGGGGATGTCCACCATGGAGGTCTCGTCCACGATGACGGCGTCCACGGCCAGGGGCTCGTCCTCGCCGTGGGCAAAGACCAGCTCCCCCGTGTGCTGGTCGAACTGGGTCTCCAGCAGGCGGTGGATGGTGGCCGCCTCGGTGCCGCAGGCTTCGCTGAGCCGCTTGGCCGCCCGGCCCGTGGGGGCGCACAGGGCGGTCTCCAGTCCCAGGTGGTCGAAGAGGGCGAGCACCCCCCGCAGGCAGGTGGTCTTGCCGGTGCCCGGCCCGCCGGTGAGCAGCATCACCTGCCGCCAGGCCGCCATGCCCACTGCCTCCCGCTGCTGGGGGGCGTACTGGATGCCCTGGGCGGCCTCGATGCGGTCGATGATGCCCGTGAGCCCCTCCGGAGGCAGCAGCTCCCGTTGGCAGAACTCGGTGAGTCGGAAGGCCACATAGGCCTCCGCCTCCTGCATCTGGGCCAGATAGCAGGCGTCCTCACCCGCCACGGTCTCCCGCACGATCTCTCCCCGCTCCGTCAGGGCGTCCAGGGCCTCGGTGAGGGGCAGACCGTCCTCCAGCCCCAGAAGCTGGCCGGTGGCCCACGCCAGCTTGCGGGCGGGGAGGAAGGTGTGCCCGTTCATCAGGTTGTGCCGGAGCTCGAAGAGGAGCCCGGCCTCCACCCGCTGGGGGTCCTCTCCCGCCGTGCCCAGGTCCAGGGCCAGCTGATCCGCTGTGGAAAAGGATACGCCCAGCTCCTCGTCCACCAGCAGGTAGGGGTTGTCCTGCAGCACGTCCAGGGCCTGGTTTCCGTACCGGCGGTAGAGGGGCATGCCCAACTGGAGGGGGAGGCCGTGCTCCCCCAGAAAGGCCAGCAGCAGGCGCATGCCCATCTGGAGCCGGAAGGCGTCCCCGATCTGGAGGGCCCGCTTCCGGGTGATGCCCTTGATGCGGGTGAGGTACTCCGGGTGCTCCTCCAGCACGGTGAAGGTATCCGCGCCGAACTCCTCCACCAGCCGCCGTGCGGTGGAGGAGCCCACCCCCTTCACCGCGCCGGAGGACAGGTATTCCAGGATGGCCTTTTCCCCCACGGGGACCCGGCGCTCCACGATTTCAGCCTTGAACTGCTCTCCATAGGAGGCGTGGCGGCCCCAGCTTCCCTGGACGGAGAGCCCCTCGCCGGGGGCGGCGCCGGGCATGCAGCCCACCACCGTCACCGGTTCGCCCTCCCCCACGGTGAGGCGCAGCACGGTGTAGCCGTTTTCTTCATTGCGGAAAACCACCGAGTCCACCGTGCCCTCCAGGACCGTCAATTCCTTGTTCTCCTCCAAGGCGGAAAACTCCTTTTCATACCAAATACTCCGTCAGGGCGCCCATAGGGCACAGGATCACCCTGGGCTCCCGGCTCACCAGGGCGTTGGCGACGGCCCGGCCCAGAGGGTCCAGTCCGTCGTCGGCGATGACCACCGTGTAGCGCCTGAGCTCCCCGGCCCGGAGCCACAGCAGGGCCCGGACGGTCTGCTCCAGAGCGGCGCCGTCCCCCCGGGCGGGGACTACGGCATAGGCGGGGGCGTAAAAGTCCTTGGGGGCCAGGATGCGTCCAAAGGCCAGCCACCCCAGGGAAAAGAGGCCGAACACGGCCAGCAGGGA
This sequence comes from Intestinimonas butyriciproducens, assembly GCF_004154955.1. Taxonomy (NCBI): domain Bacteria; kingdom Bacillati; phylum Bacillota; class Clostridia; order Eubacteriales; genus Intestinimonas; species Intestinimonas butyriciproducens. Next base: position 551,823 of record NZ_CP011524.1, read on the forward strand.
CAGGAAGATCTCCAAAACAGCGTGTAGCAAAATGACCCACCTCCGCGCCATTCTATGCGCGGGGGCGGGTTTTCGTTAAAAAAGGGACGTGAAGCCGTAGGTGAGGCCCAGGATGAGGAACCCGGCGATGAGCACGCCCGCGAAGATGGAGGGCAGGGCCTTCCGCAGCGGCATGTCCAAAAAGGCGGCGGCCAGCGCGCCGGTCCAGGCTCCGGTGCCGGGCAGGGGCACCGCTACAAAAAGCATGAGCCCCAGATATTTGTATTTCGTCACCTTCCGGCCCTTCAGGTGGGCCTTGGCCTCCAGCCGGTCCACCAGATGGTCCAGCCTGGGCAGGCGGCGGCGCATCCATTGAAAAATGCGCCGGATATAGACGACGATGAAGGGGGCGGGCAGGATGTTCCCCACCACGGCGGACAGATAGGCGGCCCAATAGGGCAGCCCCAAGGCCACGCCGAAGGGGAGCCCGCCCCGCAGCTCCACCACCGGCACCATGGACACCAAGGTGGTAAAGACCATCTCGCCCAACTGATTGTTTTGCAGCCACTCTAACAGATCCAAAACGACGATCACCTCATGGGAGATATTGTACCACATGGGTGAGAGAGGGAACCATAAAAATTTTGTGAAATTTTGGTCTTTCGGTCAGGACCTCGGCCCGCCTATTTGAGGACGGTCTTCAGGTACTGGCCGGTGTAGCCGGCCTCACACCGGGCCACCTCCTCCGGCGTGCCGGTGCAGTTCCCCGGCGGGCCGCAGGCCCGCCGGGGGCCACGATGGAATCTCAGCCGCCCGAAGTGAATTCGGGCGGCTCAAGGTTTTGGCCCAGGGCCAAAACGCTTGTACGCGCCTAGCGGCGCGCGCCATCTTGCGATGGGGCATCGTCTGCCCCGGCCTCTACTTGAGCACGGTCTTCAGGTACTGGCCGGTGTAGCTGGCCTCACACCGGGCCACCTCCTCCGGCGTGCCGGTGCAGACGATGGTGCCGCCGCCGTCGCCGCCCTCGGGGCCCAGGTCGATGACATAGTCCGCCGTCTTGATGACGTCCAGGTTGTGCTCGATGACCACGACGGAATTCCCTGCGTCCACCAGGCGCTGGAGCACCTCGATGAGCTTGTGGACGTCGTAGGTGTGCAGGCCCGTGGTGGGCTCATCCAGGATATAGATGGTCCGGCCCGTGGCTCGCTTGGCCAGCTCCGTGGCCAGCTTCACGCGCTGGGCCTCGCCGCCGGAGAGCTCGGTGGAGGGCTGGCCCAGCTTCACATAGGAGAGGCCCACGTCGTAAAGAGTCTGGAGCTTGTTGTAGATGCGGGGCAGATTTTCAAAGAAGGGCAGGGCTTCGTCCACGGTCATATCCAGCACCTCGTAGATGTTCTTGCCCTTATACTTGACTTCCAGGGTCTCCCGGTTGTAGCGCTTACCCTTGCAGACCTCGCAGGGGACGTAGATGTCCGGGAGGAAGTGCATCTCGATCTTGATGAGGCCGTCTCCGGAGCAGGCCTCGCACCGCCCGCCCCGCACGTTGAAGGAAAAGCGGCCCGGCCCGTAGCCCCGGGCCTTGGCGTCGGGGGTAGAGGCGAAGAGGTCCCGGATGTCGTTAAAGAGGCCGGTGTAGGTGGCGGGGTTGGAGCGGGGCGTACGGCCGATAGGGGACTGGTCGATGTCGATGACCTTGTCCAGATACTCCTCCCCCTCGATGGCGTCGTGCCTGCCGGCGCGGACCTTCACCCGGTTGAGATCGGCCCCCAGCTTTTTGTAGAGGATCTCATTGACCAGGGAGGACTTGCCGGAGCCGGACACGCCGGTGACGCAGGTAAAGGTCCCCAGGGGGATGGACACGTCCACGTGCCGCAGGTTGTTCTCCGCCGCCCCCCGGACGGTGAGAAATTTTCCGCTGCCCTTCCGGCGCTCCGCCGGGACGGGGATCTTCCGCCGCCCGGAGAGGTAGTCGCCGGTGATGGAGCCGGGGGTGTTCATGACCTCCTCGGCCGTGCCGCAGGCCACCACCTCGCCGCCGTGGACCCCGGCTCCGGGGCCAATATCCACGATATAGTCCGCTGCGCGCATGGTGTCCTCGTCGTGTTCCACCACCAGCAGGGTGTTGCCCAGGTCCCGCAGCCGCTTGAGAGTGGCCAGGAGCTTGTCGTTGTCCCGCTGGTGGAGGCCGATGGAGGGCTCGTCCAGGATATAGAGGACCCCCATGAGGGAGGAGCCGATCTGGGTGGCCAGGCGGATGCGCTGGCTCTCGCCGCCGGAGAGGGTCCCGGCGGCCCGGCTGAGGGTGAGGTACTGGAGCCCCACCGACTGGAGAAAGCCCAGGCGGCTCTTGATCTCCTTGAGGATGCGCTCGGCGATGAGCAGCTTCTGGGGAGAGAGCTCGAGCCCGCCTACGAAGTCCAGGGCCTGGGTCACCGACATCTGACAGAAGTCGTGGATGCTGATGCCGCCCACGGTGACGGCCAGGGCCTCTTTCCGCAGTCGCTTGCCGCCGCAGTCGGGGCAGGGGCGCTCGGACATGCAGTCCTCCAGCTCCCGGCGCATGGCGTCGGACTGGGTCTCCCGGTAGCGGCGCTCCAGATTGTTGACCACGCCCTCAAAGGCCTGGTACAGGGTGCCCTGGCCCTGGGCGCGGTCGTAGGTGAGCTTCAGCTTTTCCCCCCTGGTGCCGTGGAGGATGACGTCCAGCACCTCGGGGGGCAGATCCTTCACCGGGGTGGTGAGCTTGAAGCCGTACTGCTTGGCCAGCGCCTCAAAATACATGCGGGAGATGGAGTCCCCCTTCACGTTGTTCCAGCCCGAGGCGGAGATGGCGCCCTCCAGAATGGAGAGACCGGGGTTGGGGATGATGAGGGCGGGGTCCACCTTGAGCTGGCTGCCCAGACCGGTGCAGGTGGGACAGGCGCCGAAGGGGTTGTTGAAGGAGAACATGCGGGGGGCCAGCTCTTCGATGGAGATGCCGCAGTCCTCGCAGGCGTAGTTCTGGGAGAAGAGAAGGTCCCGGTCCTCGTTTACGATGTTGATGACCACCAGGCCGCCGGAGAGGCCGGCGGCGGTCTCCACCGAGTCGGTGAGGCGGCGGGCGACGTCCTCTTTGATGACCAGCCGGTCCACCACCACCTCGATGCTGTGCTTCCGGTTCTTGTCCAGCTTGATCTCCTCGGTGAGGTCGTAGATGGACCCGTCGCACCGGACCCGGACGTAGCCGGACTTCCGGGCGTCCTCGAAGATCTTCTGATGCTCGCCCTTCTTGCCCCGGATGACGGGGGCCATGACCTGGATGCGGGTGGCCTCCGGCAGGGTCATCACCTGATCGATGATCTGGTCCACGGTCTGCTGCCGGATCTCCTTGCCGCACTTGGGGCAGTGGGGGGTGCCCACCCGGGCCCACAGCAGGCGGAGATAGTCATAGATCTCGGTGACGGTGCCCACGGTGGAGCGGGGGTTTTTGGAGGTGGTCTTCTGGTCGATGGAGATGGCGGGGGAGAGGCCGTCGATATAGTCCACGTCGGGCTTTTCCATCTGGCCCAGGAACATCCGGGCGTAAGAGGAGAGAGACTCCACGTACCGGCGCTGGCCCTCTGCGTAGATGGTGTCGAAGGCCAGGGAGGACTTGCCGGAGCCGGAGAGGCCCGTGAGCACCACCAGCTTGTCCCGGGGGATGGTGACGTCGATGTTTTTCAGGTTGTTGGCCCGGGCGCCTTTGACGGAGATGTGGTCTAGCATAGCTCTGTTGCTCCTTTATATCTTTCCACAGGGGAGAAAGTCGAGGTCAAACGATGGAAAAAACGCCGACCAAATAGCCGATCAGCGCGCCGCCGGTGCAGACGATCCAGCCCAGGTGGCGGCCGAACAGCTCCCAGTCGGAGGGCTCGGCCAGTTCCGGGTCCCGGATGAGGAATCCGAGATTCCGGCGGAAGAGCCGGTCGGCAAACAGAATGGAAATGATGCCGACGGTGGCCAGACAGGTGGCCAGCCAATACAGGGATATGTCCCCCCGGTGCCTGAGGACGGGCGACAGCACCAGAGTGAGAAGAAAGGAGACCGAAGGCTCGTGGGAGGAATCCATCTCCTGCCCGTCGGGACCATAGGCTTTGCCGCCGGCGTGCCAGGAGAAGGAAAAAGTGGACACAGGCGCTCCGCTCTCATCGATCAGCACGGAAATGCCGCCGTCCAGCCAGCCGCCCCGGAACAGGATCTCATCCCCGCGGCGCACCTCCACACCGGTGAGCACATCGGCCATATCGTGGTCCCGGGGGACGGCGCCGGGGTCCTCGACGACGATATAAGGGCCATAGTCGCCGCCGTCGAAACGGTATGTCACCCTGCCGTCGGGAGAGACCGCAAAGACGGCCTCCTTCCCATCCACCCGGCCGGCATAGAGCGTGGTTTCCCCCTGAACAGACCGGAGCAGCAGGGAGCCGCCGTATTCCACGCCGAGCCGGCCGTTGAGGATGAAGTAGAGCGCCGCAAAGAAAACCGGCATCGCGGCCAGCATCACCAGCAGGACCCTCTGAAACAGGGGGATGGCCCTCCATCTGGACATCACACACGCTCCTTTCAGCTCGAGGATACGCCTCCGTCGGCGGGGGCGTCCAGGGGGTCCGTACGTTCGATCCGGAATATATTCAGGGTGTCCACATCCGGGCAGGCGAATACGGCGGTACCCGGTTCCTGGCCGGGGAGCGCGCCGCCGTAGCGCAGGATGTCCACATAGGGGAAGGCCACGTGCATGGCCATGGGGCACAGTTGTCCCCGTTCCGTGTCAAAGTCGAAGCTGTCCCCCACCTTGTGCCCCCTGTGGCAGCCGCAGGGACCCTTCCTGTCGATCAGCGTGATCCGGATTCTCGGCCTTTTCATGGATACGCCTCCTCGTGATAGCGGTCCTCCCGCCACTTGGCCGGGTTTTGGTCCATATATGCCCATATCCGCAGATAATCGGCCTCACTGCGGATGATGTGGTCGTGGAAGCCGCCCTGCCAGAGGTCGTTTTGCATGTCCTGATTTGTAAAGCGCTTGAGGGCGGTGATCATGCGCGGCACCAATTGTGTGGGGCGCGACGACCTCGGCGCGCCTTCGGCCGTATGTTCCCCCGCATCGACGGACAGGAGCAGATGGACATGGTTTGGCATGATCACAGAATGGTGCATGGTGATATTCGGATAGGCAGTGGGGATCATTTGGAGATAGCGGTCCAAAATTCGGCCGGCCGGCAGAAGTTCCGGGCGGTATGGCGCGCCGGGGTCGTCGCGCCCCACGATCCGGGACAATATAGGGGCCCTTCTCTTGGTACAGAAAGTGATAAAATAGCAGCCTTCCTGCCCATAGTCATAGTTTGGCAGCCTGTGAAGCCGGCCCATTTTATCACCTCTTTATATGCGGTGGTCCCAATCACAAAATAAAATTACTTCCATCTCAGCTCGATGATGCGGTCGCGGAGGACGGCGGCGTACTCGAACTCCAGCCGCTTGCTGGCCTCCCGCATCGCCCCATGCGGCTTTGCCGCATGGGGACCCCGAATGATCTCACATCCTCGGGGCAAATAAATTGCCCCTGCGGCAAGGTTTTCCCCTGCGGGGAAAACGCTTGCGCGGCGCTTATCGCGCCGCCCCATCTGCGATGGGGCCCCAAGAGCTGCGGGAGGCTACTGACCCCTCAGCTCAATGATGCGGTCGCGGAGGACGGCGGCGTACTTGAACTCCAGCCGCTTGCTGGCCTCCCGCATCGCCCCATGCGGCAAAGCCGCATGGGGACCCCGAATGATCTCACATCCTCGGGGCAAATAAATTGCCCCTGCGGCAAGGTTTTCCCCTGCGGGGAAAACGCTTGCGCGGCGCTTATCGCGCCGCCCCATCTGCGATGGGGCCCCAAGAGCTGCGGGAGGCTACTGACCCCTCAGCTCAATGATGCGGTCGCGGAGGACGGCGGCGTACTCGAACTCCAGCCGCTTGCTGGCCTCCCGCATCTCCTTTTCCAGCTTTTCCACGGCGGCGTCCCGCTCCTTTTTGGAGAGCTTGGTCTTGCGGCGCATGAGCTGCTCGGTCTCCTCCTCTTCGGCGGAGAGCTCGATGACGTCCCGAACGGATTTGATGATGGTCCTGGGCACGATGCCGCGGGCCCTGTTATAGGCGTCCTGCTTCTTCCGCCGCCGCTCGGTCTCGCCGATGGCCGCCATCATGGAGGGAGTCATCTTGTCGGCGTACATGACCACAAGGCCGTCGGCGTTCCGGGCGGCCCGCCCGATGGTCTGGATGAGGGAGGTCTCGCTGCGGAGGAAGCCCTCCTTGTCCGCGTCCAGAATGGCCACCAGGCTCACCTCCGGCAGGTCCAGGCCCTCCCGCAGGAGGTTGATGCCCACCAGCACGTCGTAGGTCCCCAGCCGCAGGTCCCGGATGATCTCCTGCCGCTCGATGGTGTCGATATCGTGGTGCATATACTGCACCTTGATGCCGGCGTTTTTCAGATAGGCGGTCAGGTCCTCCGCCATCTTTTTGGTGAGGGTGGTGACCAGCACCCGCTCCTTCCGGGCCGTCCGGTCGTTGATCTCGCCGATCAGATCGTCGATCTGGCCCTCCACGGGCCGCACGTCAATGCGGGGGTCCAGCAGTCCGGTGGGGCGGATGACCTGCTCCACGATCTGCCCCGCCCGGGTGCGCTCATACTCCCCCGGCGTGGCCGAGACGTACACCACCTGGTTGACCCGCTGCTCGAATTCCTCAAATTTCAGCGGCCGGTTGTCAAACGCGCAGGGGAGGCGGAAGCCGTAGTCCACCAGGGTGGTCTTGCGGGCCCGGTCCCCGTTGTACATGGCCCGGACCTGGGGCAGGGTGACATGGGACTCGTCGATGAACAGGAGAAAATCTTTGGGGAAGTAGTCCATCAGGGTCATGGGGGCGGAACCCACGGGCCGCCCGGCGATGACGCGGGAGTAGTTCTCGATGCCGGAGCAATAGCCCAGCTCCTGCATCATCTCAATGTCGTAGAGGGTGCGCTGCTTGATGCGCTGGGCCTCCACCAGCATGTTCCGGGACTCAAAGAAGGCCACCCGCTCCTCCAGCTCCCGGTAGATCTCCCCGATGGCCTTGTCCATCTTCTCCTTGGGGGTGATGTAGTGGCTGGCGGGGAAGATGGGCAGGTGCTCCAGCCGCCGGACCGGGGTGCCGGTGACCACATTGATCTCGCTGAGGCGGTCGATCTCGTCGCCGAAGTACTCGATGCGGATGGCGGTATCCTTGAAATAGGCGGGCCAGACCTCTACCGTGTCCCCCCGCACCCGGAACATGTTCCTCTCAAAGGCGATGTCGTTGCGCTCGTAGCGGATCTCCACCAGGCGCCTGAGGAGCTCATCCCGGGGGAACTCGGCGCCCACCCGCAGGGGGACCATCATCTTGGCATAGTCGTCCGGCTCGCCCAGGCCGTAGATGCAGGAGACGGAGGAGACCACGATGACGTCCCGCCGCTCGATGAGGGAGGCGGTAGCGGAGAGACGCAGCCGGTCGATCTCATCGTTGGTGGCGGAGTCCTTCTCGATGAAGGTGTCGGTGTGGGGGATATAGGCCTCGGGCTGATAGTAGTCGTAGTAGCTGACGAAATATTCCACGGCGTTGTCCGGGAAGAATTCCTTGAACTCGGCGCAGAGCTGGGCGGCCAGCGTCTTGTTGTGGGCCAGCACCAGGGTGGGCTTCTGGACCTTCTCGATGACCTTGGCCATGGTGAAGGTCTTGCCGGAGCCGGTGACGCCCAGCAGGGCCTGCTCGCTCAGCCCGTTCTCGATGCCCGCGGCCAGGGCCGCGATGGCCTCGGGCTGGTCCCCGGCGGGCTCATAGGGGGAGACGACTTTGAAATCAGGCACGGGCAGAGACCTCCTTACAGGCGTAAAATTCCAAAGGGGCGGCCTGCCGCCGCCTCCATAGGGGGTGGAAATCGTACATCCGTCCGATATTATATCAAAACAAATGTTCTATTGCAAGGGGAAAAGAAGCCCAAGGGCCTTCCATTAAAAATCCGGCGGCTCCGCCCCGTACCACTCAAACAGGCCGCTGTCCCGGAGGGAGACCATGTCGTCGTCGGCGAAGATGAGGTGGTCGGAGAGCTCCACCCCCACCTCCCGGAGAACGGCCCGGAGTCTGCGGGTGGTGCTCAGGTCGGCCTGGGATGGGAGGGCCAGGCCGGAGATGTGGTTATGGGCCAGGATGGCGGTGGTGGCATTTTGAGCCAGGGCGGTCTCCACCACCTTGCGGGAGGTGATGTCGGCGGCGTTCACCGAGCCCTCGCCCAGCTTGTGGACGCCCAGCACCTTGCGCTTGGCGTCCATACACACCAGATAGACCATCTCGTTCCGGGCGCCCTGGCGAAAATAGGGGGCCAGGAATTCCCCGGCGGCCCGGGTGGAGTTGAGGACGGTGCCCAGGCTGGCCCGGTCCCGGTCGTACCGCCCCGCCAGCTTGGGCACCAGCTTGAGAAGGACGGCGGTGTGCTCCCCCACCCCGGGGACCTGCCGGAGGGATTCGGGCAGGGCGTCCATGACGCCGGCCAGGGAGCCGAACCGCTCCAGCAGGGCGTGGGAGAGCTCGTTCACGTCCCCCTGAGGGATGGCGTAGCACAGCAGAAGCTCCAGGAGCTGGTGGTCGTGAAAATCCTCCCCGTGGGAGAGAAACTGGGCCTTGAGCCGTTTGCGGTGTCCGTCATGGAGTCCCACGCCGCCGCCCCCTTTCTGAAAGGCCCCGCCCGCCGCCGGCGCTCAACGGGCCCCGTACTCCGCCAGGTAGGCCTCCATGCGGGCCTTTACGGCGTCGTCGATATAGACCTTGCCGTCCACCTCCCGGTTGTGGAGGAAGGCGATGATCTCCCGGACGGTGACGATGGGGCAGACGGTGATGCCGTAATCCTCCCGGAGCTCGTCCAGGGTGGAGCAGTCCCGGGTGCCCCGCTCCATGCGGTCCACGGAGACGAAGAGGGCCCGGATGGACACGTCGGCCACCTGCTGGAAAAGGGCGATGGACTCCCGCACGGCGGTGCCGGCGGTGACCACGTCCTCCACAATGGCCACCCGGTCGCCGTCCTGGGGCTTGTAGCCCACCATGACCCCGCCTTCGCCGTGGTCCTTGGCCTCCTTGCGGTTGAAGCAGTAGGGGAGGTCCCGACCGTAGTTCCGGTAGAGGGAGGAGGCCGCCGCCACCGCCAGGGGGATGCCCTTGTAGGCGGGGCCGAAGAGGCAGTCCACCCCGTCGGGGAAGTGCTCCTGGATGCAGGCGGCGTAGTAGTCCCCCAGCTGGCTGGCCTGGGCGCCGGTCTTGTAGTTGCCGGTGTTGATGAAGTAGGGGGTCCTGCGTCCGGATTTGGTGGTGAAGTCGCCGAAGGTGAGCACGCCGGAGCGCACCATGAACGTGATGAACGCTTCCTTATAAGAGTGAGACATGAGCATTGGCCCCTTTCCAGTTTGTTTCGATTTCAGTCGAAATATTATATCACTATTGAAGGGGGCGCACAAGGAGGAAGTGGGGTGGAAAAAGACGCGCGGAAAGGGGCCGGGCCGGGAATTTTTCTTGACAGACCACGGAAGGAGGCTTATACTAAAATATAGAATTAAATATACGCTTCTGTTTTATGGAAACCGGTGTAATTCCGGTGCGGTGCCGCCACTGTAAGGGGGAGCCGCTGTGCAGTCAGGACACTGGACCCGAGGGGTCTGGGAAGTCGCACGGCGGCGGGGAACCCGAGCCAGGATACTTGGACAGAATGCCTTGCGTCGTAATCTGACGGACCATCAGAGGACGGAATTTTTTATGCCCGAGATTTCCTGTCGCTGCTGTGCCGACAGGAAATCTTTTTTTGCCTGTAAGCCGCTGCGGGACGCGGGAACGCGCCCTGTGGCCTTACATATTTTAAAACAGAGAAGGAGAACCGACATGAAACGAACCCTCGCCCTGTTCCTGGCGCTGACCCTCAGCCTTTCCCTCCTGGCCGGCTGCGGCGGCCAGGAGGCCCAGAGCACCCCCGCACCCACCGGGACCACAGCGCCCACCGCCACGCCCGACGCCGAAGAGCCCACCACGAAGGTGGTGGTGGACGGCCTGGGCCGTGAAGTGGAGATCCCCTGGCCTGTGGAGCGGGCCGTGGTGGCCAACCGCTACAACAGCGAGCTGATCCGCGCCTGCGGCGCCATTGACCGCGTCATCGCCGTGGACACCAATACCGCCCAGGACCGGGTCTATTGGAGCCAGTTCGACCCTGACAACGTGATCGGCAAGGGCCAGAGCGAGCTGAACTACGAGAAGATCGTGGATCTGGGAGCTCAGGTCCTCATCACCCCTAAGAACGGCACCTATGAGCAGGACCAGGAGATGCTGGAGCCCTTCGGCATCAAGGTGCTGGTGGTCACCGGCTGGGACAACGCGGACCTGGTCAACCAGATCGAGGCCGTGGGACGGATCTTCGATGTAGAGGAGAAGGCGGCCGAGCTCAGGGCGTTCTATGAGGAGAACCAGCAGAAGCTGGACGCATGCCTGGCCAACGTGGCCGAGAAAAAGACCGTCTACTGGGAGTACGGCGATCCCTACACCACCTGCATCCCCGGCACCTCCAACGACGGCTGGCACAACATGCTGGTCTCCGCCGGGGCCATCAACATTTTCGGCGACGAGAGCCTGGCGGGCAAGGACATCGACCCCGAGGCCATCCTGCTGGCCGACCCCGACCTCATCATCAAGACCAGCTCGGGCCCGGCCCTGAAGAATACCGGCGTGTATACGCCCCCCACCCAGGAGATGTATGAGGAGATAACCGCCGAGATGGTCAGCCGCCCCGGCTGGTCCGACCTGAAGGCCGTCCAGAACAAGAACCTCTACTGCACCACCGGCTTCTGTGCCGGCGGCCTGGGCAAGCTCATCGGCGCCCTGTACACCGCCACCTGGCTCTATCCGGACGAGTGCGCGGACATCGACCCCGACGCCGTGTTCGACGAGTGGATGTCCATGCAGGAAGTCGGCCCCATCGAGGGCCACGTCTACCGCCTGCCCTGATATGTCCCTGTATGTGGAAACGCCCGGCCCCGCGCTGGGGGAGGAGATCAGGAGCTACCGGCGGCTCAAGGCGCTCTTTGCCGCGGCGGTGGCGGCGGCCACGCTGGCGGCCTTCGTGGTGAGCTGCTTTGCCGGGGTGGCGGAGGTCACCCCGGCCCGGCTGCTGGCCACGGCCTTCCCCTCCCTCGCCCTCCAGGCCCGGCCCCTGAGCGGGACGGAGCTCACCGTCCTGCTCCACCTGCGGCTGCCCCGGATCGTGATGGCGCTGCTGGCGGGGATCGGGCTGGCAGTGAGCGGACTGGTAATGCAGGCCATCACGGGCAACACTATGGCCAGCCCCTTCACCACCGGCCTTTCCAACGCCGCCGCTATGGGCGCGGCGGTGGTGATCGTCTTCGGCCTCAATTTCATGGGCACCACCCAGCTCACCACCGTGTTCGGGGCCTTTGTTCTGGCCTTCCTGTGCGCCGCGCTGGTGTACGGCATCTCCTCCGCCAAGGGGCTGGGGAGCACCACCATCGTACTGGTGGGTATCGCGCTGAACTACTTTTTCTCCGCGCTCAACGCCGGGATGCAGTACATCGCCAACGAGCAGCAGCTCACCGCCATTGTCAACTGGACCTTCGGGAGCCTGTCCCAGTCCACCTGGCCCCAGATCCTGTTCACCGCGGCGGTGCTGGGCGTCTCCCTGCCCATCCTCTTCTCCCGGGCATGGCACTATAATCTGCTCACCACCGGGGATGAGAGCGCCGTGGCCCTGGGGGTCAATGTGGGGCGGCTGCGCTGTGTCTCCGGGCTGCTCATCACCCTCATCGCCGCCACCGTGGTCAGCTTCACCGGGGTCATCGGCTTCGTGGGTCTGGTGGCCCCCCATATCGCCCGTCTGCTGGTGGGCGGGGACCATCGGGTCCTCTTCCCGGTCAGCGCCCTGCTGGGCGGATGTCTGCTCATCCTGGCCGACCTGGTGGGACGGACCGTGGCCTCCCCGGTGGTCATCCCCGTGGGGATCGTGGTCTCCTTCATCGGCGTGCCGGTGTTCGTCTACCTCATCCTGCGGGACCGGAAGGAGCGGGTGCTGTGAAGATCTCCATACAGGGCCTGTGTTTCGGCTACAAACAGCGGCAGGTGCTCCGGGGGGTGGACCTGGAGGTGCCCTCCGGCTCCCTCTGCGCCCTGCTGGGCGCCAACGGCGCGGGAAAGACCACCCTGCTCAAGTGCATCAACGGCATCCTCCGGCCCCAGTCGGGCCGGGTGTTCGCCGACGACACCGACCTGGGGGGCCTCACCGCCAGAGAACGGGCCAGACTCATCGGCTATGTGCCCCAGAACGCCCAGGCGGGCGGAAGCTGCCTCAACGTGCTGGAAACCGTGCTCTCCGGGCGGGTGCCGCACCGAAAGGGACGGCTGAAGAGCGAGGACTACGACATCGCCGGGCAGGTGCTGGAGTCCATGGACCTGTCCCGGTACGCCATGCGTCAGCTCAACCAGCTCTCCGGCGGGGAGCGCCAGCGGGTGTTTATCGCCCGGGCGGTGGCCCAGCGCCCCAGGGTCATGCTGCTGGACGAGCCCACCAGCAACCTGGATATGCGCTTCCAGCAGGAGACCATGGAGATCGTCAAGGCGCTCAGCGCCGGCCGGGGCATCACGGTGATCACCATCCTTCACGACCTGAATCTGGCCATTGTGTACGCCGACCAGGCCGTGCTCCTGCGGGATGGGACCGTCTATCGGGCCCAGTCCCCCCAGGAGGCGCTGGACGGGGCCAACATCCGGGACATCTTCGGCGTGGAGGTGGGCTTCGCACCCCTGGACGGCGCCCGGTACATCGTCCCCCGGCGGCTGGAGAGGGGGTGAGCGGGGATGGATGCGGTTGCAATCCTCTCCTGCCGGAAGGCGGCGGAGACCTGCGGCGGCGTGGACTGCCTGGGATTCTTCCACCGGCGGGAGCGGTCCTTTTCCGGCCGCGGGGACCGGGAGATGCGCCTGGCCGCCTTTGCCACGTGCAACGGGTGCGAGTGCGACCCCGCCTCCGACGAGGCCTTTCAGAAAAAGCTGGACAAGCTGTCCGGCGCAGGTGTGGAAGAGGTCCACGTGGCCGCCTGCGTCACGGGAGAAAAGCGGGCCTGTCCCCGGAAGGAGGCGATCCTGACGGCGCTGTCCGCCCGGGGCCTGCGGGTCTGCCTGCTGGAGGAACGGGCCTGAAACGGAGCAAGGGGGCTCCCGGCGGATCGCCGGGAGCCCCCTTGTGCTTGGAACGGAGCATGGACTCCGCCGCAGGCCGCGATTGTTTCTTGCGCCGGCGTATGGTATAATGTCCAGACAAGACAAGCGCGGTCTCTCTGAATCTATGAAGTAGCGAGGTGCCCTCCTTGAACGAACCTCTGGTGAGTATCATCGTCCCGGTCTATAATGTGGAATCCTATCTCTCCCCGTGCCTGGAGAGCATCCAGCGCCAGAGCTGGCGGAACCTGGAGGTGCTGATGGTGGACGATGGCAGCACCGACGGCTCCTCCGCCGTCTGCGCGGATATGGCGGTGGCCGATCCCCGCTTCCGCCTCCTCCGGCAGGAGAACGCCGGGGTCTCCGCCGCCCGGAACGCCGCCCTGACCCTGGCAGGGGGGAAGTATCTCCAGTTCGTGGACGGGGACGACCGCATCCACCCCCAGGCCACGGAGACCCTGGTCCACGCCGCCGAGGCCATGGGGGCGGACCTGGTCCTCTCCCATTTTTACCGGGTGGACGGGGAGCGGCAGGCCGTCCGGGGCCATATCAAGGGGGAGCGGCTCCTCACCCGGCAGGAGTTCGCCCGGGAGATGGTGAAGGCGCCGGCCAATTACTACTACGGCGTGCTGTGGAACAAGCTCTACCGCCGCTCCATCGTGGAGAGCCGGGGCCTGCGGTTCGAGCGGGAGGTGGCCTGGGGGGAGGACTTCCTCTTCAACCTGGAGTATATCCGCTCCGTCCGGCTGGTGGCGGCGGTGCCCCGACCCCTCTACTATTACATCAAGCGCCCGGGCAGCCTGGTGAGCACCCAGGCCACCCTCCGGCGCACCATCGAGATGAAGCGGACCACCTTCGACTACTACAAGGACCTCTACCAGGACCTGGACCTCTACGACGAACAGAAGGCAAAGGTCTACCGCTATCTCATCTCCACGGCGGTGGACGGGCTGACCCTGCCCGGCGAGGGCGTGGAGCGCCGAGGGAGAAGCGCCGCCGGACGGCGGGCCGGACAGGAGGGCTGACGGCCCGGGTGGGAAAAGAGTACAAAAATCTGTCCACCGAGGATATGGTCTGGATGCTGAACGAGATGGGCTTCAAGACCGGAGTCTCCTTCTCCAAGGTGCTGGAGGCAGCCAAGTTCCAGGCCATTCACATCCCCGGCAACTACAGTGGACATCACATCCATATCGAGCAGGAGTCTCCCTATAAATTCTGAGGCCAACCCCCGCTCCCCCTTGGCGGATGCTGGGAAGCCGCACCGAAAGAGCCCCTCCCCAGCTCCCTCAGGGGAGGCCAGGGAGGGGCTTTCCCGTGGACAAGGAGAGCTCCCGCATCCCAGATGGGGTGCGGGAGCTCTTTTTTGGCCACGCAGGGTCCTCCGCCCGCCTGACGGGCCGGAGAGCTTGGCTCAGAAGTATTTCTTCACACCGTCGGAGGCTAAACTCTCGTCGGCGCTGATGGTGACAGTGAACTTGATGTTGTTGTCCTCGCCAAAATTGTTCAGCCAGTCCAGGAAGTTCTCCACCTCCAGGCTGGTGGCCTCGCTGGGGACGATCTTGGTGAGGCTGTCGATAAAGACATGGGTGATGTCGTAGTTCCCGGCGTACAGGCCGCTGATAAAGCCCTTGAGGAACTCATAGCCCTTCATGTCGTAGTGGCTGGCCTCGACCAGACGGATTTTATAGTTGATGTCGTAGGTCAGCTTGGGCCCCCGCTCGATGCAGACCACGTTGCCGTGCTCGTTCTGCACTGCGGTATTGATAAGATCGATCATCTGCTTGGTCTTGCCGGTGCCTTTGACCCCCATGATCACTCTAACCATCTTGATCACTCCTTACAATGTCCGCCGGAGCGGTCTCCGGCTTGTGTCACTATGTTACCATTTCCCCATAAAAATTTCAACTGATTTACACAAGTTCACGAAAAATTCATGGGGAGGGATGCGGACGTTTGGACTTATCTGAAGACCGCCCGGCCGCCTGGCCCTTTGTCCGGTGGACGGAGTTTCCTACAGGCGCTGTTCCAGCTCGGCCCGCCGGGCCTCAAACCCGGGCTCGCATCCCCGCGGGATGGAACATCCCGCGGGGACCCCTTTGGATCCGACTTCCTCGGCGGAAATGAATTCCGCCTGCGGCAAGGTTTTGGAGGGGCCAAAACGCTTGGACGGCGCTGCGCGCCGAGTCTCCTGGGCAAGGGGGAAGTCCGGTGGACGGCCGGCTCTTACAGGCGCTGTTCCAGTTCGGCCCGCCGGGCCTCAAACCCGGGCTTGCATCCCCGCGGGATGTTCCATCCCGCGGGGACCCCTTTGGATCCGACTTCCTCGGCGGAAATGAATTCCGCCTGCGGCAAGGTTTTGGAGGGGCCAAAACGCTTGGACGGCGCTGCGCGCCGAGTCTCCTGGGCAAGAGGGAAGTCCGGTGGACGGCCGGCTCTTACAGGCGCAGCTCCAGTTCGGCCCGCCGGGCCTCAAACCCGGGCTTGCCCAGGAGGGCGAACATATTCTGCTTATAGGCTTCCACGCCGGGCTGATCGAAGGGGTTCACCCCCAGGAGATAGCCGGAGAGCCCGCAGGCGTATTCAAAGAAATAGATGAGCTGCCCGATGGTCCGCTCGTCCCGGGCCTCGGCCTCCACCACCAGGTTGGGCACGCCCCCGTCCACATGGGCCAGCAGGGTGCCCCGCATGGCCTGCTCGGCTACGAACTGGAGGCTCTTGCCCGAGAGGAAGTTGAGCCCGTCCACGTTGTCCGGGTCATGGGGGACCAGGAGCTCCCGGCGGCTGGTGCGGAAGCGCACCACCGTCTCCATCAGGATGCGGGCGCCCTGCTGGATATACTGGCCCATGGAGTGAAGGTCGGCGGTGAACTCCACGCTGGCGGGGAAGAGGCCCCGGCCCTCCTTGCCCTCGCTCTCGCCGTAGAGCTGCTTCCACCACTCGGCGAAGAAGCGGAAGGAGGGCTCGTAGCCCACCAGCAGCTCGATGGCCTTTCCAGCGCCGTAGAGGGCGTTGCGGGCGGCGGCATACTGCCAGGCGGGGTTGTCCGCGCCGGGGACGTCCAGCGCCTCCATGGCCTCCCGGGCCCCCTCCATCAGGGCGGCGGCGTCAATGCCCGCTGCAGCGATGGGCAGCAGCCCCACGGCGGTGAGGACGGAGTAGCGCCCGCCCACGGCGTCGGGCACCACGAAGGTCTCGTACCCCTCGCTGTCGGCGAGCCCCTTGAGCGCGCCCTTGCGGGCGTCGGTGGTGGCATAGATGCGCCCGCGGGCGCCCTCCCGGCCGTACCGCTCCTCCAACAGGGCCTTGAAGATGCGGAAGGCCACGGCGGGTTCGGTGGTGGTGCCGGACTTGGAGATGACGTTGACGGAGAAGTCCTTGTCCTTTAAATAGTCGATGAGCTCGCACAGCGCGTCGGTGGACAGGCCGTTCCCGGCGAAGAAGATCTCCGGCGCGTTCCGGGCCAGCCTGTGATCGGCGGAGCCCATGAGCTCGATGACGGCCCGGGCCCCCAGATAGGACCCGCCGATCCCCACTACCACCAGCACCTGGGAGTCGGAGCGGATCTTCTCCGCAGCGGTCTGGATGCGGGCAAACTCCTCCCGGTTGTACTCCTCCGGCAGCCTCACCCAGCCGGTGAAGTCGCCGCCGGGGCCGCTGTGGTCCCGGAGCATGGTCCGGGCCTGCGCCAGGCCCGCCTCCCGGCTGGAGAACCAGTCGTCGGGCAGAAAGCCGGCGGCGCTTGTCAGGTCTATTTTGAGCATAATAAAACCTCCTCATACATGGCGATATCTGCTTCGCACCCAGTATACACGAACGTGCCGCCCTTGCCCAGAGGAAATCTTGCCGGAAAAGGGTAAAAAATAACGGTTGTTTTTCAGGAAGAGGTTGACAGAAGGGTTCAGAATGCTAAAATGGTTTTCAAAGTCTGCATGGACCTATGACGCCCAGACCGGCGAGGAGGCGGAGCAAACCGTCACCGCGGCGCTGGAGGACGGTAAGAGCGCCCTCACCCTGCGCCCGGAGAAGTATCTGAATATCCAGAGTGCCTCCCTCACCATCGGCAGCGGCGGCGTCACCCTGGCCCAGGGCGGCGCCATCCGCAACCAGTGCGTCCTCTACTTTGATCGGGACCCGGAGGCCGCGGGCGAGAACGTCTTCGCCGGCACGGTCACCATCAGCGGTCAGCGGGGCCGGGTGGAGGTCAACGGCGGCCTGACCGTGGAGGCGGGCGGCCTGGTGGAGAGCTCCGCCACCAGGACCGTCATCAGCGGCAAGAGCTACAACTACGGTACTATCAAGGTCGCCAGCGGCACCCTGTACCTGCAGAACACAGGGTACTCCGTGTACAACATGGGCGAGATCTCCGTCTCCGGAGGGGCCGTGCTGAACGCGGCGGGCACCGTGGTGGTGAACACCGGCTCCATGACCGGGTCCGGTACGCTGCAGTTGGGCGAGCTGGACGACATCACCGACTATGACAACGGGATCGAGTATGTGGAGTTGGGCCTGGACTGGTCCGACCGGACCCCGGCCAGCTATGACCGCTATCAGTTTGTCCGGGACCCCGCGGCCACCGTGGAGGTCGTCTACTTCATCGGCGCGCTGTCCAACCAGGACGGGGGCGCCTGCGGCCTCACCGTCCAGGAGTGACGGGTCCGGTCGAACCCTGAGCAAGACCAAAAAACCGCCTCCCCGGCGTTCGACGCGCCGGGGAGGCGGTTTTTACAGACAAGGGCGGGCCGGGGCATCCCATCTCCTCTTGCATGGCGGCGCGGTTTCTGCTATGATTTTTCCGAAAGGGGATCGGAAATGGAAGAAGACCAGACGATGGATTTTTGCGGGATCACACAAGCGCTCTGGAAAAGCTACTTTTCCCTGGACAGAGGAGAATTTGAGTCCATATTCGAGTGGCTGGATGAGAACTGCTCCATCATCGGCACCGGAAAGCACGAATTCTATCTCGACCGCGCGTCCTTTCATCAGGCACTGATGCAGGAGGCGGAGCAGCGGGAGGCGGTGGCGTTCCAGTTCAAGGACCTGTGGTGCCGGCAGCGCCGGCTCTCGCTGGACGTCTGCCTGGTGTACGGCGGCCTGGACATCTGGTGGGAAAAGGAAGACAAGACGGTCTATATCGATATGAGCAGCCGGTATTCCATCCTGTATCATAGGATCGGGGGGATATGGAAGGTGGTCCATATCTATCAGTCCGTGCCGAATGTGGAACAGGCGCCCGGCGAGTATTATCCCAAAAGGCTCTCCGACCAGGTGGAGAGCGCCCGGCGGCTGGCGCTCCGCATGGAGGACCTGGCGCTGCGGGACGGCCTGACACAGCTCTACAACTACCGGGGTCTGGAGAAAATGTGGAGCACCTGGGACGAGGCGGAGAGCTGGATCTTTGTGGCGGACCTGGACGATTTTAAAAGCATCAACGACACATATGGACATCTGGCCGGCAACCATGTGCTCAAGAGGATCTCCGGCAGGCTGCGGAAGACCATGCGGAGCGGAGATGTGGTGTGCCGCATGGGGGGAGACGAGTTTGTCCTGCTCTGCGGAGCGGTGGGCGGGCGGGCCGAGGCCGGGCATTTGGCGGAACGGATCATCAGCGAGGTGAAACAGGAGGCCGGAGAGCTCCGGCACCCCGTCAGCCTGTCCGTAGGGGGCGTCCCCATCTCCGGGGGAGAGCCCCTGGAGTGCGCCGTCGCCCGGGCGGACGCAGTCCTCTATACCGTGAAAAGGACGACGAAGGACGGATACCTGCTGGGGACGTAGTCAGCATGCCCCGCCGGCCGGTCCCCGCCGTCGGGCTGAGGCCGCGGCGCAGAGCGCCGCGGCCTTTTCCGGCCCTCCGGCCCTCAATTCCCGGTAAGTCCGCCGGATGACGACGGCCGCGATGAGGAAGGTGAGGATGTCGGCGGCGGGGAAGGAGTACAGCAGCCCGTCCAGGCCCCAGAAGAGGGGGAAGAGAATCGGCAGCGCCACGCCGAAGACGATCTCCCGGGTGAGGGAGATCACGGTGGATGCCACCGCCTTGCCCAGAGACTGGAGGAAGATGAACGTTCCCTTGTTGACGGTGGCCAGGACCATCATG
Organism: Intestinimonas butyriciproducens; assembly: GCF_004154955.1. Lineage (NCBI taxonomy): Bacteria > Bacillati > Bacillota > Clostridia > Eubacteriales > Intestinimonas > Intestinimonas butyriciproducens. The sequence continues at coordinate 571,152 of NZ_CP011524.1, forward strand.
CACAGATAAATCCGAAAGCTTTTGACCGCAAACGCCGTATAATAGACGTTCTCATTCGCGGCGCCGAAAATGCCGATCAACTGCCGGGGGAAGAGCTCCACGACCAGCAGGGCCGCCGCTCCGACCGCGGCTTCTGCGGCCAGCAGCTTGGTGAAGAGCGCCTTCGCCCGGTCCCGGCGGCCTGCGCCGACGTTGTAGCCGACGATCGGGATGCAGCCGGCCGCCATGCCCACGGCGATGGAGATGGCGATCTGGAAGAACTTCATGACGATGCCCAGAACCGCCAGCGGGATCTGGGCGTATTCCACCCGGCCAAAGACAGGGTCCAGCGCGCCGTATTTCATGCACATATTCTGGACTGCCGCCATGGACGCCACCAGAGAGATCTGGGCCAGGAAGCTTGTGACGCCCAGGCTGAGGAATTTTTTCACCAGCCTGCCCTGAAGCCCGAAGCTCCCCCTCCCGAGCCGCACCGCCCGCATGTGGCACAGGTACCAGACGGAGAGGGCCGCCGTGAGGAGCATGTCCATGCACAGCAGGTAGACCGCCGTCAGAACGGCGCTGCTCCCAAGGCAGAGCAGGATGGCGCTGCCGATGCTCCTGTGGGCGTCCTCATTCCGACCGGCGCCCAGGGAGATGCTGACGAAGGCGCAGCAGCCGTCGCCGATCATCACGGCGACGGCCAGGGCGACCACCGTCAGGGGGAACACCACCGTGTTGGCGGCGTTGCCGTAGGAGCCGAGATAGTCGGCGTTTGCGATAAAGATCTGATCGACGATGTTGTAGAGCGCGGCGACGACAAGGGAGAGAATACAGGGGATGGAGTACTTCCGCATCAGCGTCCCGACCCGCTCTGTTTCCAAAAATGCGTTTGATTTCATGCCTTCCATGGCGTCCTCCTAAAAGAAAAAATAAAAACAATGAGTGGCCGAAACAACTGGATTTACGCTGTTTCAGCCACTCATTGTGAATATTATCCTAGCATACTTTTCGAAAAAATCAAAGGGAAATTTCCCGCATTGGGCGGCGGAGGGCGAAAAGATCCCCGCGCATCAGTTCTTCAGGCTCTGCATGGGGGCCGGGATGCGCCCGCCGCGGGAGACGAAGGGGGCCGAGCCGAAGGGGTGGACGGGCATAACGGGGGCGGAGCCCAGCAGGCCGCCGAACTCCACGGTGTCCCCCACGGTCTTGCCGGGGGCCGGGATGAGGCGCACGGCGGTGGTCTTGGAGTTGACCATGCCGATGGCGGCCTCGTCGGCGATGATGGCGGAGAGGGTCTCGGCGGTGGTGTCGCCGGGGACGGCGATCATATCAAGGCCCACGGAACACACGCATGTCATGGCCTCCAGTTTGTCCAGGTGCAGCGCGCCGGAGGCGGCGGCTGCGATCATGCCCTCGTCCTCGCTCACCGGGATGAAGGCACCGGAGAGGCCGCCCACATGGGAGGAGGCCATGACACCGCCCTTTTTCACGGCGTCGTTGAGGAGGGCCAGGGCGGCGGTGGTGCCGTGGGTGCCGCAGACCTCCAGGCCCATCTCCTCCAGGATGCGGGCCACCGAGTCGCCCACAGCGGGGGTGGGGGCCAGGGAGAGGTCCACAATGCCGAAGGGCACGTCCAGGCGGCGGCTGGCCTCCTGGGCCACCAGCTGGCCCATGCGGGTGATGCGGAAGGCGGTCTTTTTGATGGTCTCCGCCACCACGTCGAAGGGGGCGCCCTTCACGTCCTGGAGGGCGTGGTACACCACACCGGGGCCGGAGACGCCCACATTGATGACGCAGTCGCCCTCGCCCACGCCGTGGAAGGCGCCGGCCATGAAGGGGTTGTCCTCCACCGCGTTGCAGAATACCACCAGCTTGGCGCAGCCGAAGCCGCCACGGTCCGCGGTGCGCTCCGCAGCCGCCTTGATGGTCCGTCCCATGAGGGCCACCGCGTCCATATTGATGCCCGCCTTGGTGGAGCCCACGTTCACCGAGGAACACACCAGCTCGGTGGAGGCCAGGGCCTCGGGGATGGCGTCGATGAGCTTCCGGTCCCCGGCGGTGAAGCCTTTCTGCACCAAGGCAGAGAAGCCGCCGATGAAGTTGACGCCGGTGGTGTGGGCGGCCCGGTCCAGGGCGGCGGCAAAGGGCACGTAGTCCCCCGTCACCGATGCGCCCGCCACCAGAGAGACGGGGGTGACGGAAATGCGCTTGTTGACGATGGGGATGCCGAACTCCCGCTCAATGGCCTCGCCGGTGGACACCAGCTTTTCGGCCCGGCGGCAGATTTTGTCGTAGATCTTCCGGCAGGCGGCCCCGGCGTCGGGGTCGCAGCAGTCCAGCAGGGAGATGCCCATGGTAATGGTGCGGATGTCCAGGTGCTGCTGGTCGATCATGTGGATGGTGTCCATGATTTCCGTGCTGTTGAGCATAAGAAGAACCTCCTGGTCCTCTGCCAAGTCGGACGCTGCGGGTAAGGGCACGCCTGCGTACCGGCGAGCCGCCCGGCGCCGGGCGCGGCAACGATATGCGGACAGCCCCGAGACTTGGAGTGAAATTTTTGATGGACGGGGATTGGGGAAGCGCCGTTGGGCTGTGCCAAGGGCGCAGCCGGTCCCTGGGGGCCGGGGGCTGTCACGCTGCGGCTCGCCCTCGCAAAGTCCGCTTTGCTCGCCCCGCCCTTCGGCAGGCCTCGCGGCGCTCCCTTGCTCGTCCTTTCCCAAGCGGCCCCGCTTTGGCGTGGCCGCTTGGGTTCTCAATTTGGGCTGGTCTTCGGGCCGCCTTGCGGCCCTTCGCTCGCCCTCGATCCGGTCCATCCGCGCTGCTCCGCGCGCCTCCGCGCTTCGTCAGATCTTATGCATGGCGTCGAAGATATCCTCCCGCTGGACCTTGATGGAGAGGCCGCGCTGGGCGCCCTCGTTCTCCAGCAGGGTGGAAAAGACGGTGAAGGGGAGCTTGCAGGCGGAGACGTCCACCAGCATGGTCATGGTGAAAAACTCCCGCAGGATGGTCTGGCTGATGTCCAGGACATTGACGTTGTTCTCGGCCAGCAGGGTGCACACGGCGGCGATGATGCCCACCTGGTCCTTGCCGATGACGGTGACAATGGCTTTCATAGGGTCAAACCTCATTTCTCTCTTGGTGGGGGAAGGCCCGGGGCTACCGCAGCTCGTCCAGCGTCAGCTCGAAGCCCGGCATGAAATGCTCCAGAAAGTAGCCCACCTCCGGGAGCGGGGACGCCTCCAGGGCCTGCCGGGTCTGCTCTGCGGCCTGGCGGAACTCGCTGTTTCCCGCCTTGAGCTCCTCCACACATTTGATATAGGCCGAGAGTTTGTCGGCGGCCTTGACGACGGCGTGATAGCCGCTCTCCGGGTCCTCCAGCAACAGCGGCTCGTAGGCGGGGCGGAGGGCGTCGGGCAGCATGGAGAGGAGCCGGCGGGCGGAGACGGTCTCCACCTCGCGGTAGGCGTCCCGGATCTCCGGATTATAGTATTTGACCGGCGTGGGCAGATCCCCTGTGAGGATCTCCGGCGCGTCGTGATAGAGGGCCAGCACCGCCGCCTGTCCGGGGTCTATGTCCCCGCCGAACACATCCCGGCGGATGACGGCCAGGGCGTGGGCCAGCACCGCCACCATATGGGAGTGCTCCTGGATGTTCTCCTCAAAGGTGTTGCGCATGAGGCCCCAGCGGCCAATGTAGCGCATCCGGGAGATGAGTGCAAAGAAATGATGGGCCATCCTCAGTGCACCAGGAATCTTTCCACGGCCTGCTGGAAGAGCTCGCACTGGGCTTGGGAGCCGTGGACCTCTACACGGATGGGCTCGGAGAGGTCGATGGAGAAGAGCCCCATGATGGATTTGCCGTTGACCAGATAGCGCCCGCAGATGACGTCCACATCGCAGTCCAGGCGGCTGGCGGCGTCGACAAAGGCCTTGATATCGCTGACCGATGTGAGCTGAACGGGAAAGCTGCTCATTGTCTTTTCACCCCTGCATGTGATAGAATCAGATAGTATCATTATAAGCAGGCGGAGGAGAAAAAACAATTGACAAACCCGCCAGCTTTCGGAAATTCGGCCATTTTCACCAGAACGCTGAGTGGAAGGGGCCCCTTTTGTGAGGTATCACCTATGAAAGTTGCCATCCATACCTTGGGCTGCAAGGTCAACCAGTACGAGACCGCCGCCCTGGAGACCGAGCTGCGCCGCCGCGGGCATGAACTGGTCCCCTTTGAGGACGCGGCGGACGCCTATATCGTCAACACCTGTACCGTCACGGCGGTCAGCGATAAAAAATCCCGCCAGATGATCCGCCAGGCCCGGAAGCGCGCCCCCGGCGCGGTGGTGGCCGTGTGCGGCTGCTACGCCCAGACCGCGCCGGAGGCGGTGGAGGCCCTGGGGGTGGATCTGGTGGCCGGGACGGCGGACCGGATGGGCTTTCTGGACGATCTGGAAAGGCAGTGCGCAGAGCGGGGAGAGCCCCCCCTGGTCACGGTGGGCGACATCATGGCCCGCCGGACCTTCGAGCCCCTGACCGGCGGCGGCCTGGAGGGCCGCACCCGGGCCATGCTGAAGGTGGAGGACGGCTGCGTCAACTTCTGCACCTACTGCGTCATCCCTTACGCCAGGGGCCCGGTGCGGTCCCTGCCTCTGGCCGCCGCCGCCGCCGAGGCCGGGCGTCTGGCCGGGGAGGGCTACCGGGAGATCGTCCTCACCGGCATCGAGATCTCCTCCTGGGGCCAGGACTTCCGGGACGGCACGGGCTTTATCGATCTGGTGGAGGCGGTCTGTGCCGCCGCCCCCGGCTGCCGGGTGCGCCTGGGTTCCCTGGAGCCCCGCACCGTCACGGAGGACTTCTGCCGCCGGTGCGCCGCCCTCCCCAACCTGTGCCCCCACTTCCACCTGTCCATGCAGTCCGGCTGCGACGCCACGCTCCGCCGGATGAACCGGAAATACGATGCCGCGCGGTATGAAGAGAGCGTGAAGCTCCTCCGGGCGTTCTTCCACCGCCCCGGGATCACCACGGATATGATCGTGGGCTTTCCCGGAGAGACGGAGGAGGAGTTTGCCCAGAGCCTGTCGTTCCTCCGCCGGTGCGGCTTTACGGCCATGCATATTTTCCCCTATTCCCGCCGGACCGGGACCCCGGCGGCCGGGATGCCGGACCAAGTGCCCAAGGGGGAGAAGGAGGCCCGGGCCCGCCGGGCCGCCGCGGTGGCGGCGGAGCTGGAGGGGGCCTGGCTGGCGTCCTGGGTGGGGGAGACCCTGCCCGTCCTCTTTGAGGAGGAGAAGGGGGGACTCTGGCGGGGCCACGCCCCCAATTATACCGAGGTGCTGGCCCCGGGGACGGCTCTCCACAACGTGGAACAGCGGGTGAGGATCACCGGCGTGGAGGGGACCGCCCTAGTGGGAGAGCGCGTCGAAGAGAGGGGAGAGTCATGAGGGAGAGCAAAATACGACGGCCCGGTCTTTTTTGAAAAATACAGCCGGACGAGCCTCTCCACGCCGGGCCTGGAGAGGGCGGGGGAGTGGGAGGCCCTCGGGGCGCTGACCGCCTGTTTGGACGGGCTGCGCCGGCCTATGATGCTGCGGCTCTCCGCCCGGAAGCAGAAACCGTAAAAAGAAGCAGCCGCGCAAAGCGGCAAAAAACACGCCGGCGGATGGAGCGTCCGCTGGCGTTGGTCTGCCGAAGCCGTGAAAGATCCAGAATTATATGCGTGCGGCGCCTCAGTCGGGCCTGTCGTGGGTGGGGGTAAAGCCGGGGACCATGGCGTTTGACCGCTTTTTCCACCACGCGATCCACCGCACCAGCCGTTCCCGGGGGAAGAGGTAGTTGATGAGCATGGACATCAGCACGCCCACGCCGGTGTCCACCATGCGGTTGAGCGCATAGCTCACGTAGGTGTCCGTGGGGGTGTTGAAGAGGATGATGCACAGCACCACGCTGCCCGGCTGCACCGCCGTGGGCCAGCGGAACATCTGGGACAGACAGATGAGCACCACCACGCCCACAAAGGTCAGGGGGATGAGCAGTGCGCGGCTCTCCCCGGCGGGGGCCAGGAGGAGATAGCACCAGAACAGGCCCATCCCCAGAAAGCCGCCGATGATGGTGCCGATCAGCCGGTTGCCGCCCTGCTGCCAGGAGTGGCCCATGTCGTTGCCCATGCCGTAGACGGCGCCGATGCAGGCAAAGGTGGGGTTGCGGTCGATGAGGTAGTAGATCCCGGCGCACAGGGCGGCGGAAAAAGCGGACTTCAGGTTCCGCAGGCCGATGTGGGGCAGGTGACTGTGAGCATCCTCCATGGCGGTTTCCTCTCAATCGTCGGTCTGATCCGAAAAGCTCCGGATATTCAAAATTCCTCTCATCCTACATCTTAACATAATCTTAGCGCAAATGCACCTATTTTTTAAACAAATTTTCCATATGGCGGGCCGGGACGGGTTCCGGTCACCTCGTCAGGTCGATATCCACCCGATAGTCGTCGTCGATCAAAATATAGTCGCTGCCGTAGGTCCGGCACATGCGCAGCATTTCTGCGTTTTCCGCGCGTACAGATTCCAGGGTGCAGTCGGAATCATCGGGCCTGTGCTCGATCACGCCGGCATATGCCCGGATGTCGGAAAGAGGGATGCGCGGAAAGGCTTTGCCAGCGGGGCGCGGATGTGATATCATAGTCCAAAAACGAGAGAAGGAGACCGCCCATGAGTTACGCCGACCAGGTATTCATCCAGAACTGCAAGGAGATCCTCGCCCACGGCACCTGGGACACGGCTCTGCCCGTCCGCCCCCGCTGGGAGGATGGGGAGAGCGCCCACACCGTAAAGCGCTTCGGCCTCGTCAACCGCTACGATCTCCGGCGGGAGTTCCCCGTCCAGACCATCCGCAAAATGGCCTTCAGGAGCGCGGTGGACGAGCTTCTGTGGATCTGGCAGAAGAAGTCCAGCAACATCGGGGACCTGCACTCTCACATCTGGGACGCGTGGGCCGACGAGACCGGCTCCATCGGCAAGGCCTACGGCTACCAGCTGGGGGTGAAGCACCGGTATCGGGAGGGCTGGTTCGATCAGGTGGACCGGGTGCTCTATGATCTCAGGCACGACCCCGCCTCCCGGCGCATCCTCACAAGCCTCTACAACCACCACGATCTCCACGAGATGCACCTCTACCCCTGCGCCTGGTCGGTCACCTTCAACGTCACGGGCAATGTGCTCAACGCCGTGCTGAACCAGCGCAGCCAGGACATGCTCACCGCCAACGGCTGGAATGTAATGCAGTACGCCGTGTTGCTGCATATGTTCGCAGCGGTCTCGGACCTGGTGCCGGGGGAGCTGGTCCACGTCATCGCCGACGCCCACATCTACGACAGGCACGTGCCCATCGTGGAGGAAATCATCTCCCGGGAGCCCTACCCCGCGCCCACGCTGTGGATGGACCCGGCGGCGGAGGATTTTTATGCCTTCACACCGGACAGCTTCCGGCTGGAGGGCTACCGGGCCTGGCCGCTGGAGCGGAAGATCCCGGTGGCCGTGTGAGAGGGGAGGGAGCGCCATGTACGCCATCGTCGCCGCGGACCGGAACTGGGCCATCGGCAGGGACGGGGACCAGCTCTGCTATATCCCCGCCGACCTCAAGCGCTTCCAGGCCCTGACCACCGGCCACGCCGTCGTTCTGGGCCGCAGGACCTTGTCCACCTTTCCTGGAGGACGGCCCCTGAAGGGCCGCCGGAACCTGATCCTCTCCCGGGACCCGGCCTTCCGGCCCGAAGGGGCGGAGGTGTTCCGGGACCTGGAGTCCCTGCTGGCCGCCGCGCCGGCGGACGCCTTCGTCATCGGCGGGGGACAGGTCTACCGCCAGCTCCTGGACCGGTGTGATACCGTCTATGTGACCCGGCTGGACCGGGCCTTTCCGGCGGACGCCTGGTTCCCCGACCTGGACGCCGACCCGGCCTGGATGCCGGCGGGGTCCGAGGGCCCCTTCGACCACCAGGGCCTGTCCTACCGGTACGACACCTACCGCCGGGGGTGAGCCGCCCGGGCCGACATTATCAAAAAATCGAGTATGGCCAAGTGAATGTGCCGGCCACCACGCTGTGCGCCCTGGCCGACTATTTCGGCGTCTCCACCGACTATCTGCTGGGGCGGCGGGATGGGCCCGTCCCCGGCGAAGAAAACCAGGCGCCCCGAAGGCCGGGGCGCCTGGCCTATGTACCGCTGCGAAACTGTTCCAGTCCCACGGAGAGCTGGGCGTTGAGCACGCCCAGGACCTCGGTGAGCAGCTCGTTCTGCCTGCGCAGCAAGCACACCACCTCCTGGTCCGCCGCGGTGGCCTGGATGGAGACGGGGGCGGGATACCGCCGTATGCGCATCTCGGTGTCCTCCAGCGACCGCCGCACGGCGCCCCACCCTGTGGCGCAGGGCGCCGCCGGGGCGGGGCGCTCCACCGCCGGGCGCAGGCCCTCCACCCGGTCATAGAGGGGCGCGGGCGACGCGCCCAGGGTTCCTCGGTTCCGGCAGCCGGTCTTTTGTCTGGCCATCGGGAATCACCTCCCTTTCAAACCCATTCTATGTGGGCGGTTGACTTTTGCGCACAAAAAGCTTATAATTCCAAACTGTCTCAAATGATACAAAATGGAGGGAGTGCCATCGTGGAGCCGGTGTGGAGCTCCGGCGAGCTGGAACTGCTGGGGAACACCTTCCTCTTCCGGGGCGTGGAACGGGCGGTGGTCCTCCGGGCGGCGTCCGATCCCCGGTGCAGCCGGGAGAGCTTTACCCGGGGGGCGCAGATATACAGCCCCAGGCGGTTCCGGCGGAGCCTGGGGGTGATCCTGGCCGGGCGGGTCCGGGTGACGAAGGGGGAACTGGTGGTGAGCACCCTGGGACCCGGCGAGCTCTTCGGCGCGGCGGCCCTCTTCCACGACAGGCCGGACTACGAGACCACCCTCACCGCCCTCTCCCCCTGCTCCGCCGCCTTCTTCCCCCAGGAGCAGGTGGCGGAGCTGCTGCGGGACACCCCCGGCGCGGCGGCCAACTACATCCGCTACCTCTCCGGACGCATCCATTTCCTCAGCCGGAAGATCGAGGGGCTCACCGCCCCCGGCGCGGCGGGGAAGCTGGCCCGCTGCCTCCTGGCGGAGGGCGGCGTTCTCTCCTGCACGGCCACGGAGCTGGCCCGGCGGCTGGATGTGAGCCGGGCCTCCCTGTACCGGGCCTTCGACACCCTGGAGAGGGCGGGGGCCATCCGGCGGACGGGAAAGCGGATCGAGGTGCTCAGCACCGCAGAGCTGGAAGCCGCCATTGAGACGGAACCATCATGAGGAGGAACCGGAAATGAAGAAAAAACTGCTTGCCCTGACCCTCGCTGTGTCCCTGCTGGCCGGGGCGCTGGCGGGGTGTACCCGGCCCCAGGCCCAGACCACCCCCACGCCCGCCCCAACGCAGACGCCGGAGGCCACCGCCACGCCCGCGCCCACGCCCGCCGGAGAGAAGGCCGACGTGCGTCTGGCCGTGCTGAAGGGACCCAGCGGCGTGGGGGCCGCCGGGCTCATCGCCGGCAGCGAGGCGGGGGAAACCGCCAACCACTACCAAGTCACCATCGCCGCCGCCAACGACGAGGTGGTGGCCGGGCTCTCCCGGCCCGACGACCCCATCGACATCGCAGCCGTGGCCTCCAACGTGGCCGCCAACCTCTACAACAAGACCGACGGCGGCGTGCAGGTCCTGGCCGTCAGCGGCCTGGGCGTGCTGTATATCCTGGAGAACGGCGACTCCATCGGCTCCATGGCCGACCTGAAGGGCCGCACCCTCTACGCCACCGGCCAGGGCGCCAACCCCGAGTACGTCCTCAACTACCTGCTCACCGAGGACGGGGTGGACCCGGCGGAGGTGGACATCCGGTGGAAGACCGCCGACGAGGTCGCCGCCCTCATGGCCAGCGGCGAGGCGGAGGTGTGCATGCTGCCCGTGCCCGCCGCCACCGGCGTGCTGATGAAGAACGAGAACGTGCGGGAGGCGCTGGATCTCTCCGCGGAGTGGGACGCTCTCCAGAACGGCAGCCGCCTCACCATGACCACCATTGTAGCCCGGACCGAGTTCATTCAGGAGAATCCCCAGGCGGTGGAGGCCTTCCTGGCAGACTACGAGGCCTCCGTGGACTATGTAAACGGCGACCCCGCCTCCGCCTCCGAGCTGGTGGCCCGGTATGAGATCACCCCCAGCGCTAAGATCGCCGAGCTGGCCATCCCCAAGTGCGCCCTGGTGTGCATCACCGGCGCGGACCAGATCAAGGGGGTCATCCAGGGGTACTACGAGGTGCTCTGGCAGGCCAACCCCCAGTCCATCGGCGGCGGCATCCCCGACGATGGATTCTACTACGGCGGCTGACCGAACGGTACGGCCCGGAGGAGGCTGCGGCATGAAAAAAGCATACCGTTTGCTCCTCCCGCTCCTCTTCTGGACGGGGGTGTGGCAGCTCGCCGCGGCGGCGGCGGGGAAGGAGCTCCTCCTCCCGGCCCCCCTTGCGGTGGGGCGGCGTCTCCTGGAGCTGTGCGGCACAGGGGCCTTCTGGCTTACCGCCGGGGCCTCCCTGGGGCGCATCCTCCTGGGGCTCCTGGCCGGGGTGGTCCTGGGAACCCTGCTGGCAGGGCTCACCTCTGCCCTCCCCTGGGCGGACTGCCTCCTCTCTCCGGCGGTGAAGGTGATCCGGGCCACCCCCGTGGCCTCTTTCATCATCCTGGTGCTGCTGTGGGTGGAGACCGGACGGGTCCCCGGCGTCATCTCCGCCCTTATGGTGCTGCCTGTGGTGTGGGGCAACGTCTCCCGGGGCTGGGCCGAGACCGATCCCCAGCTCCTGGAGCTGGCCCGGGCCTATCGGTTCGGGCGGTGGCGGACCCTTCGGCGGGTCTACGTCCCCTCGGTCCTGCCCTACTTTGCCAGCGGCTGCCGCACCGCCCTGGGCCTTGCCTGGAAGGCCGGGGTGGCCGCCGAAGTGCTTTGCCTGCCAAAAAACGCCATCGGTGCTCAGGTCTATTATGCGAAGATCTATCTGGAGACCCCCAGCCTGTTTGCCTGGACCCTGGCGGTCATCGCCCTGAGCTTCCTGCTGGAGTGGGCGGTGGGACTGCTGCTCCGGCGGCTGGAGGGAGGAGGAATGCGCCTGTGATCCAAATCGAAGGACTCTCCCTGGCCTACGGGGACAAGCGGGTGCTGGAGGACTTCTCCCTGTCCCTTCCGGACCGGGGGGTCACCGCGCTCTCCGGCCCCTCCGGCTGCGGCAAGACCACCCTGCTGCGGGTGCTCGCCGGGCTCCAGAGGCCGGACGCCGGGCGCCTCACGGGGCTGGACCCCGCCCGCACCGTGCTGCTCTTCCAGGAAAACCGCCTGCTGCCCTGGCGGACGGCGGAGGAGAACATCGCCGACGTCCTGCCCCGGGAGAGGCGGGGGGAGGCCGGGCGGTGGCTGGCCTTGGCGGAGCTCTCCGGCGAGGCGTCCGCCCGCCCCGCCGCCCTCTCCGGCGGCATGGCCCGGCGGCTGGCCCTGGTCCGGGCCCTGGCACTGGCCTCCCTGGGGTGCTCCGCCCTGCTGCTGGACGAGCCCTTCACCGGGGTGGACGGCCCCCGCGCCGTCCGGCTTATGGAGGCGGTCCGGGCCCTGGAGGCGCCCGTCCTCCTCTCCGCCCACGAGGGGGATACCCTGGCCCTGGCCGACCAGATCTTTTTTTTCCAGGGACCGCCCCTGAAACGGGTATAAAGAGGGGAGAAATCAGGTATAAAAATCTTGCAATCACAGCATATCTATGATATACTGCATATACTATCCGTGTACGTATCCGTCAAGAGTGGGGTTCGCCCCGCTCTTTCTTATTGAAAAAAACAAACGTGTAAAAAAATGGTAAACCAGATCGAAGGGGGAGACACTGTGGCAAAGGTGACCGAGCTCACGGCGGAACTGGCCGGGCCCATCGCGGCCGGGAACGGCTGTACACTCTGGGACGTGGAGTATGTAAAGGAGGCGGGCGCCTGGTATCTCCGGGTCTACATCGACAAGGCGGGCGGGGTGTCCATCGACGACTGCGAGGCGGTGGCCCGCCCCCTCAGCGACGCGCTGGACGAGGCCGATCCCATCGAGGGGAGCTACACCCTGGAGGTCTCCTCCGCCGGGGCCGACCGGGCGCTGAAAAAGCCGGAGCATTTCCGGCAGTTTCTGGGCGAGCAGGTGGATGTGAAGCTCTACCGGGCCCGGGAGGGCCGGAAGGAGCTCACCGGCGCGCTGAAGGCCTACGAAAACGGGGACGTGACGGTGGAGCTGCCCGGCGGCGACGTGACGCTGGAGAAAAAGGACGTGGCGCAGGTGCGGCTGCACGTGGCGTTTTAAGGGAGAGTATGGAAGATGCCGAGAAAAAATACCAAGACCAACAGCAATGAAAGCGACGGGAAGGAGTTCTTCGCCGCCATCGCCCAGATCGAGAAGGAGAAGGGCATTCCCGCCGGCTATATGATGGAGAAGATCACCCAGGCCCTGGCCTCCGCCTACAAGCGGGACCACGAGGGCGCGGGGGACAACATCGAGATCAAGGCCAACCCCGAGACCGGCGAGGTGCGCATGTTCGTGCTCAAGGACATCGTGGAGACGGTGGACAATCCCGCCGTCGAGATGTCACTGGAGGAGGCCCGCCGCGCACTGCCCCACGCCCAGCTGGGAGATGTGGTCCGCATCGAGGTCAAGACCAAGAACTTTGGCCGTATCGCCGCCCAGACCGCCCGTCAGGTCATCATCCAGGGCATCCGGGAGGCCGAGCGGGACATGGTCTATGACAAGTTCAGTTCCAAGGAGCACGAGATCCTCACCGGCGTGGTCACCCGCGTCGATCCCAAGAGCGGCGCGGCCAACCTGCGCATCAACTCCAGCAGTGAGTATACCGAGGCCTTCCTGGCCCCCGGCGAGCAGGTCCGGGGCGAGGCGATCCGTGAGGGGGACCGCCTGCGGGTCTATGTGGTGGAGGTCCGCCGCTCCACCCGGGGGCCCCAGGTGCTCATCTCCCGGACCCACCCGGGCCTGGTGAAGCGGCTCTTCGAGCTGGAGATCCCCGAGATCTACGACGGCACCGTGGAGGTCAAGTCCATCGCCCGGGAGGCGGGCAGCCGCACCAAGATCGCCGTATGGTCCGGTGACGAGAACGTGGACCCCATCGGCGCCTGTGTGGGTCCCGGCGGCGCCCGGGTCAACAACATCGTGGAGGAGCTCCACGGGGAAAAGGTGGACATCATCAAGTACAGCGAGGACCCCGCCCAGTACATCGCCGCGGCGCTGTCCCCGGCCGACGTGCTCAGCGTGGACCTGCTGCCCGACGGCAAGGCCTGCCGGGTGGTGGTGCCCGACGATCAGCTCTCCCTGGCCATCGGCAAGGAGGGGCAGAACGCCCGGCTGGCCGCCAAGCTGACCAATTATAAAATTGATATCAAGCCCGCGTCCGACCCCGGCGAACTGCCGGAGGCCGAGGACGACGGACTTGTGGTGGTGGATGACGAGACCGAGGACGCCGCCCTCGAGGAGTAAGCCGCCGAGAAAGAGGTGACGTTCCCATGCCGAAAAAGATCCCCATGCGCCAGTGTGTGGGCTGCCGGGAGATGAAGGAGAAGCGGGCCCTCATCCGGGTGGTCAAATCCCCGGAGGGGGAGATCTCGCTGGACTTCAGGGGCAAAAAGCCGGGCCGGGGCGCCTACCTGTGCCCGGACCCGGCGTGCCTTGCCCGGGCGAGAAAGTCCAAGGCGCTGGAGAGGGCCTTTTCCACGGCCCTCCCCGGAGAGGTGTACGAGGCCCTGGAGGGCCAGATGAAGGCGGGGGAGGAGCAGAATGGATAATACGCTCCACCTTGTGGGCATCGCAAAAAAGGCCCGCCGGGTCGAGGTGGGGGAGGAGCCCGTGGGCGCCGCCGCCCGGGCCCGGCAGGCCCGTCTCATCGTCCTGGCCCGCGACGCCGCCGACAATACCTGCCGCCGGGCCGCCCATTTTGCCGAGGCCGGCGCATGTCCCGTGGTCCAGTGCCCTTACTCCAAGGAGGAACTGGGCGGGGCCGTGGGGCGCACGTCCTGCGCCATGCTGGCTTTTACCGACGCGGGGCTGGCCGCTTCCTTTATGGGAAAGCTCTCCGCCCGGGACGCGGAGCGGTACGGCGAGACGGCCGAGGCGGTGTCCGCCAAGGCGGCCAGAATGCTCCAGCGCCAGCGGGAGCAGCGCCGCCACGAGCAGAAGCTGCAAAAGGCCGGGGCAAAGCCCTGGGTTGCTCCCGCCTCCTGCGGCGCGGAGCGCCGTCTGGCCCAGCGGGGCCGGGGCGCACCGGGCAAGGGCGGGAAGACGTACCCGAAGCCCGGGAAGCAGAGCTGAGATCCCTTTGGGCCGCCGCCCGGCCATGGCCGGCGCAGTGGAAGATATTTGCCATAGAGCCTCCGCAGAGCCGCGGCTTTGCGGGGAGAGGAGAGGCGGGGAAGCGGCGCGGCCGGTTCCCGCCCCCGCGAAGGAGGGCGTCAAGTGACGTGAAAGAGCGCAGATGAGACCGCCAAGGCGGTACGGCAATGAGAAAATTTGAGCGGATCGCTTCAATACGAGAGCGCAAAACGCACGGTTTGCGTTTCCGTATTGGAGTGATCCCCGCAGTATGGAGGGAATTTATTTGATCGTAAAGTACAGAGTGCATGAGGTGGCCAAGGACTTCGGTCGCCCCACCAAGGAGATCGCCGACATCCTCACCAAATACGCCACGGCGCCCAAGAACCACATGCAGGTGCTGGAGGACCGGGAGTTGTCCATCCTTTTTGACTATCTGACCCAGCACAATCAGGTCCAGAGCATCGAGAGCATCTATGCCGACACCTATCACGAGCCCAAGCCCGCCCCCCAGGGGGCCAAACCGGCCCCCGCCGCCCAGGCAGGTGCCCCTGCCGCGCAGAACCGGCCCGGGCACGGCGGCGCGCCCCGGCCCTCCGGCCAGCAGGGCCAGCAGCGTGCCCAGGCGCCCCGTTCCGCCGGGCAGCAGCCGGCTCAGCAGCGGCCCCAGGGCCAGCAGTCCGCCGGGCAGCAGAATCTCAGCCGTCCCGGCACCCGGGTGCCTGAAAAGAAGATCGTGGATACCCGGAAGAGCGGCAGCGTGAATCTGGACAAATACGACGAAAAGCTGGAGAAGCTGGCCGCGGGCAAGACCACCCAGATGCAGGCCGGGAAGCAGAAGTTCCAGGGCCGCAACAACCAGCGCCGGGGCGGCGGCTTCCAGGGCAGCAAGCGCCGCCAGGAGGAGCAGGAGAAGATGCGCCGCCTCCAGGCCGAGATCGCCAAAAAGCACCCTCTGGTGGTGAAGATCCCCGACGAGATCGGGGTGGGCGAGCTGGCCTCCCGCATGAAAAAGACCGGCGCAGAGGTGGTCAAGTGCCTCATCAAGAACGGCGTCATGGCCTCCCTCTCCGACGTCATCGACTTCGACACCGCCGCCATCATCGCCGAAGAGCTGGGCTGCAAGGTGGAGAAGGAGATCATCGTCACCATTGAGGAGCGGCTCATCGACGTCTCCGAGGACAAGGAGGAGGACCTGCGCCCCCGGGCCCCCGTGGTGGTGGTCATGGGCCACGTGGACCACGGCAAGACCTCGCTGCTGGACTATATCCGCAGCTCCGACGTGGCCTCCGGCGAGGCCGGCGGCATCACCCAGCACATCGGCGCCTACCAGGTGTCGGTGAAGGGCCAGCCCATCACCTTCCTGGACACCCCGGGCCATGAGGCGTTCACCGCCATGCGCGCCCGCGGCGCCATGATCACCGACGTGGCCATTCTGGTGGTGGCCGCCGACGACGGCATCATGCCCCAGACCGTGGAGTCCATCAACCACGCCAAGGCCGCCGGCATCCCCATCATCGTGGCCATCAACAAGATGGATAAGCCCGAGGCCAACCCCGAGCGCATCAAGCAGCAGCTCACCGAATACGAGCTGGTGCCCGAGGAGTGGGGCGGCGAGACCATCATCTGTCCCATCTCCGCCAAGACCGGCATGGGGGTGGACAGCCTGCTGGAGATGGTGCTCCTCACCGCCGAGATGCAGGAGCTCAGGGCCAATCCCGACCGCTCCGCCCACGGCGCAGTCATCGAGGCCCGGCTGGACAAGGGCCGCGGCCCTGTGGCTACCCTGCTGGTCCAGAACGGTACTCTGCATCAGGGCGACGTCATCATCGCCGGCACCGCCGTGGGCCGTGTCCGCGCCATGACCAACGCCCGGGGCCAGAAGCTCACGGAGGCCGGACCCTCCGTCCCCGTGGAGATCATCGGCATGGGCGAGGTGCCCGGCGCCGGCGACGACTTCCACGCCGTGGCCGATGAGCGCATGGCCCGGGAGCTGGTGGAGCAGCGCAAGCAGGAGAACAAGGACAGACTCAACGGCCCCGTGGGCCAGAAGGTCACGCTGGAGGACCTGTTCAGCCAGATTCAGCAGGGCGAGATCAAGGACCTGAACATCATCGTGAAGGCCGACGTGCAGGGCTCTGCGGAGGCGGTGAAGTCCTCCCTGGAAAAGCTCTCCAACGAGGAGGTGCGGGTCCGGGTCATCCACTGCGCCGTGGGCGCCATCAACGAGTCCGACGTCATGCTGGCCGGCACTTCCGGGGCCATCATCGTGGGCTTCAACGTCCGCCCCGACAACAACGCCCGGGATTCGGCCGCTCGCATGAATGTGGATATGCGCATGTACCGCGTCATCTACGACTGCATTGAGGAGATCGAGTCCGCCATGAAGGGCATGCTGGCCCCCAAGTACAAGGAGGTCCTGCTGGGCCATGCGGAAGTCCGCGAGGTGTACAAGATCACCGGCGCAGGTATGATCGCCGGCTGCTATGTCACCGACGGCAGGGTGGCCCGCAATGCCCAGATCCGCCTGCTGCGGGACAATATCGTCATCCACGAGGGCGTGCTGGCCTCGCTCAAGCGCTTCAAGGACGACCAGAAGGAGGTCGCCCAGGGTTACGAGTGCGGCATCGGCATTGAGAAATACAGCGACATCAAGGTGGGCGACGTCATCGAGTGCTTCAATATGGAAGAGATCGAGCGGTAACCCGCGCGTCGCGCAGCCGCCCCGCAGGGGCGGCGTTTGGCGCAGAGATGAGCGGAGTGAGCTTTTCCCGGCAGGGGGAAGCAAACAAAGCGGACTTTGCGAGGACGAGCCGCCGCGCAATTTCAAATTTGACTGCCCAAAGGGCCCGTTTCCGTCCCCATTGAGGAGCGGGCGGGCTCTTTGCGGCTATAATTAGGAGAACAAATATGGCAAGCAACCGAATTGGACGCATCAACGAGGAGATCCAGCGGGAGCTCTCCTCCCTCATCCGTACCGTCAAGGATCCCCGGGTCCACGGCCTGGTCTCCATCACCGCGGTGGACACCACGCCCGACCTGCGGTACGCCAAGATCTTTGTCAGCGTACTGGACAAGAGCGACGTGAAAGAGGTGGTCAAGGGCCTCAGATCCGCCGGGGGCTACCTGCGGCGGGAGCTGGGGCGCAGCCTGCAGCTCCGGTACACCCCGGAGCTCACCTTTGTGGCGGACGACTCCATCGCCGAGGGCGCGCACATCCTGGAGCTCATCGAAAAGCTGGACCAGTGATCCGGAACGGGCCGCGCTGCGGCCCATGGCCGCGCCGGCGGCGCGCATCAATTACCCTGGAGGAGAGAGCAATGGACTACAAAGCGGCAGCCGAGCTGCTGAAGAAACAGGATCGGATTCTCATTCTGACCCACCGCCGTCCCGATGGGGACACCATCGGCTGTGCGGCTGGGCTGTGCGCCGCCCTGCGGGAGCAGGGAAAGACGGCCTGCATCCTTCCCAACGAGGACGCCACCAGCCTCTTTACCCCCTACCTGGGGGGCTATCTGGCAGAGGAGGACTGGGAACCGGATTTCGTGGTGTCGGTGGATATCGCGGGGCGGAGCCTGTTCACGCCCCGGGGGGAGCGATACCTGGCCCGGGGCATCGACCTGGGGATCGACCACCACCCCTCCTACGAGGGCTTTGCCCGGGAGAGCTGTGTGGACCCCGGACGGGCGGCCTGTGGAGAGCTCATCTACGATCTGATCCGCCAGTGGGGGCCGGTGAGCCCCGCTGCGGCCCTGCCCCTCTACGTGGCCGTGGCCACAGACACGGGCTGCTTCATGTACAGCAACACCACGCCGGCCACCCATCGGGTGTGCGCCGATCTCATGGCGGTGGGCATCGATTTCCAGGGGGTCAATAAGCGCCATTTCCGCACCAAGAGCCTCAAGCGCCTGCGGCTGGAGAGCCTGCTGGTGGACGGCATGGACGTCCACGACGGGGGGGCCACCGTGATCGCGGCCATCTCCCTGGCGGATATGGCCCGGCTGGAGGCCACCGAGCGAGACGCCGAGGACATCGCCGCCTTCCTGGGGCAGATCGAGGGGGTGCGGACCTCCGTCACCATCCGGGAGCTGGCCCCCGGGGAGTGCAAGCTCTCGGTGCGCACCGATCAGGGGCTGAACGCCACCCGGGTCTGCGCTCTGCTGGGCGGCGGCGGGCACGCCTCCGCCGCGGGCTGCACCGTCATGGGCACCGTGGCAGAGGCCAAGGCGGCCATACTTGCGGCTATCCGCCAAGTGTGGGTGGAGGACCGGGACGGCGCTTCCGCCGGGACCTGAAGGGAAAGGGTGAGCGGATGCCCAACGGGATCATCATCATCGATAAGCCCGCCGGCTGGACCAGCATGGACGTGTGCGCCAAGCTGCGGGGGATCTTTCACGAGAAGCGGGTGGGGCACGCCGGAACGCTGGACCCCATGGCCACAGGGGTGCTGCCCGTCTTTCTCGGCCGGGCCACCCGGGCGGTGGAGTTTGCCGAACAGACCGGCAAGGAGTACCTGGCCGGCCTGCGGCTGGGCCTTGTCACCGACACCCAGGACGTCACCGGCCGGGTGCTGGAGGAGCGCCCCGTGACATGCGCTCCGGCGGAGGTGGAGGCCGCCCTGGCCGCCTTCCGGGGGGAGATCCTCCAGGTGCCCCCCATGTACTCCGCGGTGAAGATCGGCGGGAAAAAGCTCTATGAGCTGGCCCGGAAGGGCCGGGAGGTGGAGCGGAAGCCCCGCCCCGTCACCATCCATGCCCTGGAGTTGCTGGAGCGGACCGGAGCGGGGGACTACCTTCTGCGGGTGCGCTGCTCCAAGGGGACCTATGTCCGCACCCTCTGCCACGACGTGGGGGCGGCGCTGGGCTGCGGCGGGACCCTCAGCGCGCTCCGGCGCACCGAGGCCGCCGGCTTCGGTCTGGACCGAGCGGTGCGGCTGGAGGACGTGCAGGCGGCGGCGGACCGGGGGGAGGCGGAGCGCCTCCTCCTGCCGGTGGACGCCTACTTCCGGGACCACCCCGCCCTGACGGTGGGGCTCCGGGAGGAGAGGGCCGCCCGGAACGGCGCCGCCTTTCCCTGGCGGGGGGCGGACGGGACCTATCGGGTCTACGGCCCGGCGGGCGATTTTCTGCTCCTGGGAGAACTGGAGCGGGGGCGGATGCGTACCGTGAAGAGCTTTTACGAGGTGTGAGCGGCGCCACAGTGAAGATAAAGCGAGGAATCAGCTTGAACGAGAGAAAACGAGTCATTGCCCTGGGCTTTTTTGACGGCGTGCACAAGGGCCACGGAGCCCTGTTGAGCAGGGTTCGGGACCGGGCGGAGGAGCTGGGGGCGGCGCCCACCGCCTTCACCTTCGACGCCCACCCCTCCAGCCGGATCACCGGGGCGGTCACGCCGCTCATCAATTCCGCCGCGGACCGGGCCGACCTGATGCGGCGGCTGTACGGGATACAGGACGTCATCGTGGCCCACTTTGACAGCATGATGCGCATGGATTGGCGGGCCTTCGTCGCCGAGTATCTGGTGCAGGAGCACGGAGCCGTCCATGTGGTGGCTGGGCACGACTTCCACTTCGGCTACAAGGGGGAGGGCAATCCCCAGCGCCTGGAAGGGCTGTGCCGGGAGCTGGGTGTGGGCTGCGACATCATCCCCAAGGTGGAGCGGGAGGGGATCACCGTCTCCTCCACCTATATCCGCACTCTCATCGCCCAGGGGGAGATGGAGCGGGCCATGGAGTTTCTGGGACACCCCCATGTGCTCACCGACCGGGTGACCCACGGAAAGAAGCTGGGCACCACGCTGGGCTTCCCCACCGTGAACCTCCGCTTTCCGGAGGGGGTGCTGGTGCCCGCCCACGGGGTGTACGTCACCCGTGTGTGGTTCGGGGACGGCTCCAGCCGCCCGGCGGTCACCAATATCGGGGTGCGCCCCACGGTGGACGACGGGAACAGGGTCAACGTGGAGGGCTATATCCTGGACTTCTC
This sequence comes from Intestinimonas butyriciproducens, assembly GCF_004154955.1. Taxonomy (NCBI): domain Bacteria; kingdom Bacillati; phylum Bacillota; class Clostridia; order Eubacteriales; genus Intestinimonas; species Intestinimonas butyriciproducens. The sequence continues at coordinate 591,490 of NZ_CP011524.1, forward strand.
GGGCGACCTCTACGGACAGACCATCCGGATGGAGTTTTACAAAAAGCTGCGGGGAGAGCGGAAATTCCCCAGCCTGGAGGCCCTGCGGGCCGAAGTCATGAAAAACGCGGAGGAGACGAGGAAATATTTTGGGCCTTGATGGACCGATAGGGGGGCATAAGATGATCCGATACAAATCGATGTACCGACTGATCCTCTTGTATGCGGCGGCGCTGATGGCGGCGGCGCTGATCTTTGACGACCCGGCGAATATCCTGCCCGGGCTGTGGAAGATCGTCACCATGCAGGACGTGCTCATCACCGACTACGTGCAGATCGCCGGGCCAGGCGCGGCCTTTGTCAACGCCGGGCTGGTCACGGCAGCCAGCGTACTGCTCCTCTACGTCGCAAAGGACCCGCTCAACGGCTTCACCATCACCGAGATCGGGCTGATGTCCGGCTTCGCCCTCTTCGGGAAAAATATTTTCAATATCTGGCCCATCATCCTGGGGACATGGCTCTATGCCAAGCTTCAAAAGGAGCCCTTTTCCAAATACGCGGCGGTGGCCCTCTTGGCCACGGCCCTCTCGCCGCTGGTGAGCTATATGACCTTCGGCAGCCGCCATGCCCACCCCCTACTGGGCCTGCTGATCGGCATCGGCATCGGGATGGTCCTGCCGCCGCTGTCGGCCTATACATATAAAGTACAGAACGGCATGAACCTCTATAATATGGGCTTTGCCTGCGGCCTGCTGGCCATGATGCTGGTGCCCGTGCTGGAGGCGGTGGGGGACGCGCCGGACAGCGCCTTTTTCTGGGCCACCGGCAACAACGGGCGCTTCGCGCCCCTGATGGTGGTCCTCTGCTTGGCGTTTCTTCTGTGCGGCTTTTTCCTCACAGGCAAGCCGGCCTGGGCGGTCTGGGCGGGCTACCGCCGCCTTCTCACCAGCACCGGACGCGCCCCCAGCGACTACCTGCGTATGCTGGGCGCCGGTCCCGTTCTGGTGAACATGGGGGTGAACGGCCTGGTGTGCACCGGCTACATCCTCTTGGTGGGCGGGGACCTGAATGGCCCCACTCTGGGCGGTATCCTCACCGTGATCGGCTTTTCGGCCTACGGCAAACACGTTCGGAACATCCTGCCCATCATCGGGGGCGTGATGCTGGGCGGTGCGTTCATGCACTTCAATCTCAACGACCCCTCGGTGCAGTTGGCCGCCCTCTTCGGCACCACGCTGGCCCCCTTTGCCGGGGTGTTCGGCTGGCCGGCCGGCGTTGTGGCCGGGTTTCTCCACTCGGCGGTGGTCCTCCAGGCCGGGTCGGTGCTGGCGGGGGTCAACCTCTATAACAACGGCTATTCCGGCGGGCTCATCGCTATCGTGCTGTTCCCCACCGTCATGGCCATCTTCCGCCACAGGAAGCCGGAGCTCACCCCCCGGGACCTCTTCGAAGTGTTCCAGGAGGACAAACCGGCCCCCATGGAGCGGGACCTCACCCCGGAGGAACGGGAGCCGGAGGGGGAGCCCTTCCCCGCTCTGCGGGAGGAGGAGGCCTACGAAAATCGCGGCCCCTCCGAGCGATAAAAGAGACGGCCGCCGAAAAGTCTTTTGGACTTTTCGGCGGCCGTTTTGGCGCCGGCGCGTCCCCGGTCACGCTTGGCGGCGGTCCACCCGCACCACCAGGGCGGTGCGGTCGTCGTCGGCGGTCTCCCCCTCGCCGGGGGAGACCAGGGTCCGGGCCAGGTCCTTGGGGCTCTCCCCGTTGAAGGCGGAGAGGGCGGCGCGCAACCACTGGTCGTCCCTGCGGTCGGTCACGCCGTCGCTCACCAGCACCACCACGTCTCCGGGCTCCAACTGCAGGCGGCTCACGTCGGGGGCCGCCCGCTCCCCGGTGGAGAGGCCCGCGGGGAGGGCACAGCCCGTCACCCGGCTCACCGAGCCGCCACGGCGGATATAGGTGGGCGCCGCCCCGAACTTGTAGAGGGCGCCCTCGCCGGTGAAGAGGTCCAGCCGCAGCAGGTCCACGGTGGTGAAGCCGCCCTCCTCCTCGTTGCGGAGGGCCAGGGCGGAGTTGAGGGTCTTGAGGGCGGACTCCGGGTCCACGCCCGCTTTCAGAAAACGCTCCAGTAGGCGGATGGCCAGCTTGCTCTCCCGGCTGGCCGCCACACCGCTGCCCATGCCGTCGCACAGGAGAATGTAGAGCATGCCGCTGTCGGTCTTGAAGAGCGCGCCCGCGTCCCCGCTCACGGTCTCGCCGTCCTTTTGCCGGGCGGCCACGCCCATGACGGCCTGGAGGGGTTCGGCCTGGGTAAAGACCAGCCGCTCCAGCTCGCCAGCCTCCCCCTCCTCCGGCTCCCGCAGGGCAAGGCCCAGCAGGTCGGAGAGGGCGGCGCGCTCCCGGTCCGTCCGCAGGGCCGAGAGGTCCGGGCCCTCGATCTCGGCCCGGAGATGGCCGGCCTCGTCGTAGTAGACCCAGGCTTCGGCCTCCAGGGCCAGGGCGGTGAGGTGCTGGCGCAGCCGCTTCTCCCGCGTCGGGTCGGGGGTGAGCTCGGCGGAGAGCTCCGCCGCAGCGGCGCCCAGCAGGGCGGAGAGCTCCCCGTACTGGCGGCACACCGCCGAGCGGTTTTCCTGCAGGCGGCTCTTATACTGCCTCCGGCACAGGACGGCGGTGAGCTCCTCGTTGGCGGCCGCCAGGAAGGCGGGGAAGTGGAGGCACCGGGTGGAAAAATGCTGGGGGAAGTCCCCCGGCTCCCCGCGGCCCCGGTCCGTCATGGCGGGCAGGGCGTCGTTGAGGGCGTTGAAGGTGGAGGTGTAGTCCCGCTGCCAGCAGGCGTCCCGCAGGGCGCAGCGGCGGCACACCTTGTCCGCCGCCCGGTCGAAAATGGCGGACATGTCCCCGTCGTTGGGGCCGGGGCGGCGGAAGGCGCCCTTCATGGTCTCGTAGAGCTCCCGGAAAGCGCCGGCCGTCTCCCGCAGGCGCTCCCGCACATAGGCGGCGGCCCGGTCCCCGGTGTCGTCCCCCCGCTCCTGGGAGAGGCGGGCGGCGGCCTTCCGCAGCAGCCGGTCCGGCAGCAGCAGGAAGAGGACCGAGGCGGAAAAGACCTCATAGAGGAGGGAGAGGCGCAGCCCGCCGTCCCAGGCCCACAGGACGGTGACGGCGTTGGAGAGGACGTAGGCCACGGCGCAGGCCGTCTTGCTCTGGCCTTTGAACACGCCGGTCATGAGCCCGGCGAAGCCATAGGCCACCGTGCAGGAAAAGACGCTCTCTCCGGCGGCCAGGTCCATGCAGATGCCCGCGGCCACACCCACCGCCGCCCCCACGCCTAGTCCCCCCTGGGAGGCGCACACCATCACCGCCAGGGCGGCGAGCACCCGCCCGGCGGAGAGGGACTCGCCCAGAAGCTGGAGCTGCGCCAGGGAGATGAGCACCGTCCCCCCCAGGATCAGCAGGCTGGTGAGCTGTCGGGGGGTGAGGCCCCCGTCCTCCCGGGGATTGGTCCAGGGGGAGAAGGCGATGCGGTAAAAGTAGACGCCCGCCGCCGTCAGCAGCAGCTCGGTGGCGAAGAAAATAACGGTGGGGGGCGCCCATCCCCCCTTGCCCAGATAGACAAAGCCGGTGGCCCCGCTGAGGAGGGCGCTCACCAGGGGCATGAACCAGCTTTTCCGGTAGAGCCTGATGTCGAAAAAGGCAAAGGATACCGAAAAAATGAGCATGGCCGCCGCCACGTACCGCAGACCCTCGGTCAGCCCCCGGAAGGACAGATAGCCCAGGCAGGCGCCTATCAGGGCGGCAAAGCCGTCCAGGCCTGAGCCCGAGCAGCCCACCATGCTCAGTCCGAAGGGGGCGTACCCCCCAAAGATCTCCGCTCCCGCGAGCACTGCCCCCAGGGAAAACCGGATGGCGCACTCCGCCCCCCGCACCAGCGCGGGCGCCCGGAGCACCACCCGGCCCGTCCGCGTCATCTCCTCCCGCAGCCGGGCCGCTTTTACCTTCAATGCTGTCTTCGCCGCCATGGACGATCTCCTCCTATGTATCTGGTTGTGGAGACAGTATAACCCATAATATGGAAATAACTGGTCGGAACATGGAGGAGAACTGAGGAAAGCCGGAGACTTGCCGGATGGAGTGGAGTATGGTATGATAACAGCAATCGCAACAATCGGAGGGACACCGTGGAGATAGGAACTGTAAAGGTGGCGTCCCGGCTGGCGCTGGCCCCCATGGCAGGTGTGACCGACCTGGGTTTCCGCACCGTCTGCCGGGCGCTGGGCTGCGGCTATACCGTCACCGAGATGGTGAGCGCCAAGGCGCTGTGCTATCAGGACAGGAAATCGGTTCCGCTGCTGAAGCTGGGGGAGGGAGAGCATCCCGCCGCCGCGCAGATCTTCGGCTCCGACCCCAAGTGTATGGAGGAGGCCGCCGCCATCGCGGGGGAGGTCTCCGGCGCGGAGATCATCGATATCAATATGGGCTGCCCAGTGCCCAAGGTGGCCAATTCCGGGGACGGCTCCGGCCTCATGCGGACGCCGGAGCTGGCCGTCCGGGTGGCCGAGGCGGTGATCCGCGGCGCAGGCGACCGGCCCGTCACGGTAAAAATGCGCCTGGGTTGGGACAAGGGCTCCATCAACTGTGTGGAGTTTGCCAGGGCTATGGAGGAGGCAGGCGTCTCCGCCGTGGCCGTCCACGGCCGGACCCGCGCCCAGCAGTACGCGGGCACCGCCAACTGGGACCAGATCCGGGCGGTAAAGGAGGCCCTCTCCATCCCCGTTCTGGCAAACGGCGATGTGTTCTCGCCCAGGGATGCGGTGCGCATTTTGCAGTACACGGGGGCGGATGCCGCCATGATCGGGCGGGGCGCGTTCGGCAACCCCTGGCTCTTCCGGCAGGCGCGGGCCGCCCTGGAGGGGGAGGAGATCCCGCCCCTGCCGCCGCTTACGGAGCGGTGCGATACGGCCATGGAGCAGTTCCGCATCAACGCCCTCCACAAGGGGGAGAAGATCGCCTGCCTGGAGGCCCGGAAGCAGTACTGCTGGTATCTCAAGGGCGTGCCCTATGCCGGGTACTGGAAAGAGCGGATCTGCCATGTGGAGACCATGGCGGAGCTGGAGGAGATCACCCGGGGCATCAAGCGGGATTTAAATTAAAGGCGGAAAGGCAGAGGACCTGTATGCAGATCGGCGGGTCCCGGGGAAAGGCAGGTGAAGGGGATGCCAACCGAACAGGAGCTGGTGGCGCGGGCCAGGGAGGGCGACGAGCGGGCCTTTGAGCAGCTGGTGGCCGACAATGAAAAGCGGGTCTACAACCTGTGCCGGTGCCTGGCGGGGAACCCGGAGGACGGGGCTGAGCTGGCCCAGGAGGCATTCCTCAACGCCTGGCGGGGTCTGCCCCGGTTCCAGGGGGAGAGCTCCTTTGCCACCTGGATCTACCGGCTGGCCTCCAATGTCTGCATCGACTTTCTTAGAAAGGAGAAACGAAGGCGGAGCCTCTCCATGACCGTCTCCCTGGACGGGGAGGAGGGGGAGCGGCAGGCGGAGCTGCCCGACGAGCGGGACACGCCGGAGCGGCACCTGGAGCGGGCCGAGCTGCGGCGGGCTGTGGCCCGTGGGTTGGACCGGCTCTCCCCCGAGCACAGGCAGGCCCTGGTCCTGCGGGAGCTCCAGGGCCTCAGCTATGCCGAGATCGGCCGGGCCCTGGGGCTGGAGGAGGGGACCGTCAAGTCCCGCATCTCCCGGGCCCGGTTGGCCCTGCGCAAGGAAATGATTTCCCAGGGGAACTTTTTTGACGGGACGTCGTCTACAAAGTGAGAACCGGAGCGTACCGCTTCGTAAACATAGCGCAAGGAAATGAGAAAACCGCGGCGGGCAGGGCGGTCCCAAATGTTGTGGAGAGAGGGGGGAGCCGGATGTGCACCTGTGAAAGAGCGCTGGAGCTCATCAGTCTGGGACTGGACGGGGAATGGAAGGAGGAGGAGCGCCAAGAGCTGGAGGAGCATCTGGCACACTGCGGGGACTGTCGGGCGCTGGCCCGGGAGTTGGAGGAGGCCCACGCCCTGCTCTCCGAGCTGGAGGAAGAGGAGGTACCGGAGGGCTTTCGGGCCGCGGTGATGGACCGTGTGCGGGCGGAAAAGACCGTCCCCTTCCCCCAACACACGCCTGCCGGGCGGCGGACACGGCCCTGGAAGCGGTGGGCCTCCCTGGCGGCGGTCTTTGCTGTGGTGCTGCTGGGGGCGCGGGCGCTGCCCAGCGTCCTGGGCGGCGGGAGCAGCGGCGCCTCTTCCGCCCCTGCCGCTGCGGATATGGCCGCACCCGCCGATGCCGCCCCAACGGAGGAAGGCGCGGCCGCCGGAGGCGCGCCGGCGATACAGAGCTTTTCAGCGCAGGCGCCCCAATCGGATGCCGCGGTACAGAAGAACGGCATCAGGGCCCCGGAGGTCCAGGACCGCAGCGTGGAACCCATACAGGAGGCTGCCCCGGCGGAGACCGAGGAGAACACTGGCGCAGAGCAGATCCCGCTGACCGAGGAGGAGCGGCGGACCCTCACCGAGACGTGCGCCGCCTGGCTCTCCACCTCCGGCTTGGAGCAGGCGGAGGAGATCGACACCTCCCGTATGTCCGCCGTACCCGCCGCGGAGGCGGATCTGGTGGCGGCGGTGTGGCTTCCTGAGGTCCGTGTGCCCGAAAACGGCTGCTGGAAGGTCACACTGGGCGGGAGCGAGGCCTGCGCCGTCCTTTTGTGGGACCCGGCGGCCGGGGCCGTCCTGGGGTGGCTCCCGGCCGCGCCGTGAAGGGAAACGAAACAAAATAAGCCAGGCAATGGGCCCGCAGCTTTTCAAAAGCTGCGGGCCCATTGCCTGTGGAAAACCGTGCGGGATACGCGAAGACGGCTGGATCTGGAAGGGGGAGCTCGAGGGGGCAGAGCCCGCCTCGAGTGGAATGGAATGCCCCGGAACACCTTGCGGAGCAAGGCTTTCGGCGCGCAAAGCGCGGACTTTTGCGCCGCTGTGCGGCGAAAAAGTAACGGCATTTTTCAGGCTGTCAAAAAGGCCGGAGGGCTTTTTGACAGCCTGGGCCCGCAGCTTTTCAAAAGCTGCGGGCCCATTGCCATAGATGAGCGCATCAGGTAAGGGAGAACCAGGCGCCGCCGGCGCCGGTGTAATCCGCCCCGAAGACCACCTTGGGGGCGGGGTCGCTCTGGTTGACCAGGAAGGCCAGATAGCCGTCCAGCGTACCGCCCTGGTAGACCCGCCCGTCAAATTTGGGAGAGGGCGTCACCACCGTCCAGAAGGCGGTGTACTGTACACTGTCGGCGCTGTAGAGGTCAAAGCCCGCCAGGTGGAAGGCCACGGCCTGGTCCGGGTCGGAGGTCTCGTCCACCTTGGCGCTCAGCCGCACCAGCACATACTCCTTACCAGTAGGGGCGGGATCGTTGAACTGGTTGGCCGCCTTGAGCGCCTGCCAGGCTTCGTCCCCCCGCAGGGACTCGGAGATCTGCATGGTGATGGTCCAGTCATCGTCTCCCTTGGCGTACCGGAAGGTATGGGCCGTGCCCAAGGGCACCGGGTCCGTGCGGCTGTAGGGGGACGCGCTCTCTTCGGGCACGGGGGCCTGTCCGCCGGGCGTGGAGAGGGCCACGGTCTGGCGCTCCTGGTCCCAGGTCACCTCCAGGCCCAGGGCGTCCGCCACCGCCCGGACGGGGAGATAGGTGGTGCCGTCCACGGCGAAGGGCTCCACTGCCGCCCCGTTGGCATCCTTCGGGTCCACCTCCCGGCCGTCCAGCGTGATGCGGATGCCGGAGTAGGTGGCCTCCAGGGTCCGCACCGTGGCGGCTAGGGCGGGGACGCCCAGCGAAAAGACCAGCGCCGTTACGGCGACGCCGGAAAAAAAGCTCCTCCATTGCTGACGATTTCTCATAAAAAACATCCTTTCCGCCCCCGCCTCGGAGGGCCGCTTTTTATAATAGAGAAAATGCGCGCCGATGTCAAATGGGGCGTAAGAAAGAGGCTCCAAAGGGGATTTACGTTTTTTATAAAAAATGAGTTGTCAAGATAAAGAGATTGAGATATAATGACTAAGACAGTGACGCATAGGTATGAGCGGCGCTTTCGACTGGATTCCAAAAGTAAGGAGAGGAAACGACTATGAGTTATTCCGCGCAAAACATCCGCAATGTCTGTCTGCTGGGCCACGGTGGAAACGGAAAGACGTCCTTGGCCGAGAGCATGCTGCTTCAGACCGGCGTGATCGACCGCATGGGCAAGGTGTCCGACGGAAATACCGTTTGCGACTTCGATCCAGAGGAGATCAAGCGCCAGTTTTCCATCTCCACCGCCGTGGTGCCTGTGGAGTATAAGGGCTGCAAGATCAATGTGCTGGATACGCCGGGCTATTTCGACTTCTCCGGCGAGGTCATGGAGGCCCTCCGGGTGGCCGACGCCGCCGTGATCGTCTGCTCGGCCAAGAGCGGCATGAGCGTGGGGGCGGAGAAGGCCTGGAAGTACTGTGAGGAGCGCAAGATGCCCCGCATCCTCTACATCTCCAAGACCGACGAGGACAACTCCGACTATAACGCCGCCTTTGACACCCTGCGGGACCGCTTCGGCAAGAATATCGCCCCCGTGGTGGCCCCCATCTGGGACGAGGGCAAGAAGGTCATCGGCATCATCGACGTGCTTAACAAGCGGGCCTATGACATTGAAAACGGCAAGCGGCACGAGATCCCCGTGCCCGACAACAAGAAGGACGTTCTCGACGAGCTGTACAACGCCTTGGTGGAGTCCGTGGCGGAGACCAGCGAGGAGTTCATGGAGCGGTTCTTCAACGGCGAGGAGTTTACCTATGCCGAGATGATCCAGGGCCTCCACGCCGGCGTGAAGGACCTCTCCCTGTTCCCGGTGGTCTGCGGCTCCGCCCTCTCCGGCCTGGGGACCCAGATGCTGCTGGACAACATCGTCAACCTCCTGCCCTCCCCGCTGGAGGGGCGTCCGGAGATGGGCGAGAACGACCACGGCGAGATGGTGGAGTTCGCCGTCTCACCCGGCGCGGTGCCCGCCGCCTTTGTGTGGAAAACAGTCTCCGACCAGTACGGCAAATACTCCTACGTCAAGGTGCTCTCCGGCACCATCGAGTCGGATATGCCCATCGTCAACGCCCGCACCGGCCTCACGGAGAAGCTGGGCAGGCTGTACGCCATCCGGGGCAAAAAGACCGAGGAAGTGAAGAAGCTCTCCTGCGGCGACATCGGTGCCGTGGGAAAGATGGACAAGGTAAAGACCGGCGACACCCTGTGCGACCCCCGCAACGTGGTGAAGCTGGAGCCCATCGGATTCCCCGAGCCCGTCTATTCCATGGCCATCCAGCCCAAGACCAAGGGCCAAGACGACAAGATCGCCGCCGGCCTCAGCCGCCTGGGCGAGGAGGACCAGACCTTTACCGTGGTCAACAACGCCGAGACCCGTCAGGTGGTGCTCTCCGGCACCGGCGACATCCAGCTCGACGTGCTGGTGTCCAGACTGAAATCCCGCTTCGGCGTGGAGGCCGAGCTGGTCCCCACCCGCGTGCCCTACCGGGAGAAGATCCGCAAGAAGGTGGAGGTCCAGGGCCGGCACAAGAAGCAGACCGGCGGCCACGGCCAGTTCGGCGACGTGTGGATCCGCTTTGAGCCCGGTGAGCAGGAGGAGATGGAGTTCTGCGAGGAGGTCGTGGGCGGAGCGGTGCCCAAGAACTACTTCCCCGCGGTGGAAAAGGGCCTCCGGGAGGCCGTGGTCCACGGTGTGCTGGCCGGCTACCCGGTGGTGTACCTGAAGGCCACCCTGTACGACGGCTCCTACCATCCGGTGGACTCCTCCGAAATGGCCTTCAAGACCGCCGCCCAGCTGGCGTATAAGGCGGCGCTGGCCCAGGCCAACCCCGTCCTGCTGGAGCCCATCGGCGAGCTGAAGGTCACCATCCCCGACAGCTACATGGGCGACGTCATCGGCGATCTCAACAAGCGCCGGGGCCGCATTATGGGAATGAACCCCGACGGCGAGGGCAACCAGATCGTAGAGGCCGAGGTGCCCATGGGCGAGATGACCACTTACGCCATCGACCTGCGCTCCATCACCCAGTCCAGGGGCAGCTTTACCTATCACTTTGTCCGCTATGAGGAGGCCCCTCCCGCGGCGCAGGAGAAGGCCATTGAGGCGGCCAAGGCGATGCAGGAGGCCGAGTAGGCACAGCGTTTCCCAGAAGGGCCCCTCCCGCGGCGCAGGAGAAGGCCATTGAGGCGGCCAAGAGAGGCAGGAGGCCGCATCGGTCCGTGCACAAGAGAGAAGAGAGGTTGGGCGCCCGCCCCGGAATTTCCGGGGCGGGCGCTGCCGATTTCGAGAGCAGACAGCCGGGTGGAACGGCGGGAAAAAGGGACAGGAGGGACACAATGAGCTACAAAAACATCAAAATCGAGATCACAGGCGGCATTGCGGTCCTGACGCTGAACCGGCCTGAGGTCCGCAACGCCCTGGATTTTGAGACCTGGGAAGAGATCCGGAGCGGAATGCGGGAACTGGGCCGAAGGGAAGGCGTGCAGGTGATCATCTTTACCGGAGCCGGCGGCAAGGCATTTGCCTCGGGGACCGATATCCGCGCCATCCATGACAGGACAGTGGCCGAGCAGATGAACAGCGAGGTCAGCGATACGCTCTATGAGATATCCACCCACAAAAGGCCCGTCATCGCCGCCATAGACGGCTATGCGCTGGGCGGCGGCTGTGAGCTGGCCATGGCCTGCGACATCCGCATTGCAACCAAGAAGTCCAGGTTCGGGCAGCCAGAGGTGGGGCTGGGCATCATTCCTGGCGCTGGCGGGACGCAGCGGCTCCAGCGTCTGGTAGGCATCGGCAAGGCCAAAGAGCTCATTTTTACCGGGGATATCATCTCTGCCGAGGAGGCGGAGCGGATCGGACTGGTGGAAAAGGTGGTGGAGGACGGCACGGTGATGGACGCAGCCATGGAGATGGCGAAAAAGATCCGGGCCAAGGGGCCGGTGGCCATCACTCTGGCCAAAAAGGCCATCCAGGTGGGCGCCGACACCGATCTTTACTCCGGGCTGTGCTTTGAGCGATATGCACAGGCCCTGGCCTATTCCACCGACGACAAGGCGGAGGGGACGCAGGCATTCCTGGAGAAGCGGCCTCCTGCGTTCAAAGGCAAGTAAGAAAAGGAAGTCTCCACCGCGCTTCGGCGCGGCGGAGACTTCCTTTTTTCTCATGATGTGCGGCGCGCATCCGGAAGGGCGCAGGTTATTTCTTGGAGTAGTCGTAGAAGCCCTTGCCGGTCTTGCGGCCGAGGTAGCCGGCGCGGACCATCTTGCGGAGGAGGAGAGAGGCGCGATACTTGGAGTCGCCGGTCTCCTGGTAGAGCACGTCCATGATGGCGAGGCAGACGTCCAGGCCGATGAGGTCGCCCAGCTCGAGGGGGCCCATGGGGTGGTTGGCGCCCAGCTTCATGGCTTTGTCCACGCCCTCGACGGAGGCGACGCCGGTGTAGACGAGGTCGATGCCCTCGTTGACCAGGGGGATGAGGATCTTGTTGACGACGAAGCCCGGGGCCTCGTTGACCTCGACGGGCTCCTTGCCGAGCTCGGAGGCGAGGGCGGCGATGGTGGAGTAAGTCTCGTCGGAGGTCTTGGCGCCGCGGATGACCTCCACCAGCTTCATGACGGTGGCGGGGTTAAAGAAGTGCATGCCGATGACCTGCTCGGGGCGCTTGGTGACGGCGCCGATCTCGGTGATGGAGATGGAGGAGGTGTTGGAGGCCAGGATGGTCTCGGGCTTGCAGATGCCGTCCAGGTCGGTGAAGATGCCCTTCTTGATGGTGGGGTTCTCAGTGGCGGCCTCGATGACCAGGTCGGCGTCGGCGGCCTGGTTCAGGTCGGTGGTGAAGGTGATGTGGGCCAGGATGTCGGCCTTCTTGGCCTCGTCCATCTTGCCCTTGGCCACCAGCTTGTCCAGGCCCTTCACCAGGCGGGCCCGGGAGGCCTGGATGAGTTCATCCTTGATGTCGCGGACGACCACGTCAAAGCTCTTCTTGGCAAAGACCTGGGCGATGTCCAGCCCCATGGTGCCGCCGCCGATGACAACGATTTTCTGCATAGTGCAACAACTCCGTTCTGATATAGGTTTGGCCCTGTCTGAAATACAGCTCGCCAAAGCGTGAAAAAGTACCCTGCCGGCCGGAATTCCGGCCGGCAGGAGAAAAAGCGGATCAGTCCGTATAGCCCAGGCGCTTGTTGAGGGCAATGAGCATCTCTTTGGCGCACTCGGGGATGATGGAGCCGGGCCCAAAGATACAGGTGGCGCCATGCTCATAGAGGAAGGCGTAGTCCTGCGGCGGGATGACGCCGCCGGCGATGACCATGATATCCTCGCGGCCGCGCTTTTTGAGCTCCTCCACCAAGGCGGGCAGCAGAGTCTTGTGGCCGGCGGCCAGGGAGGACATGCCCACGATGTGCACGTCGTTGTCCACAGCCTCCTGCGCTGCCTCCTCCGGGGTCTGGAAAAGGGGACCGATGTCCACGTCGAAGCCCATATCGGCGTAAGCGGTGGAGACCACCTTGGCGCCGCGGTCGTGGCCGTCCTGGCCCATCTTGGCGACCATGATGCGGGGCCGGCGGCCCTCGCGCTTCTCGAACTCGTCGGTCATCTTGCGGACTTCCTCGATCTCGGCGCTGTCGGAGAACTCGCCGGAATATACGCCGGAGATGGAGTGGATGACGGCCTTGTGGCGGCCGGAGACCTTTTCAATGGCCATAGAAATCTCTCCCAGACTGGCGCGGGCGCGGGCGGCCTCCACGGCCAGCTCCAGCAGGTTCCCCTCGCCGGTCTCCATGGATTTGGTGATGGCGTTGAGGCACTGATCCACCTTCTCCTGGCTGCGCATGGAGCGCAGCTTTTCCAGGCGGGCGATCTGCGCCTGACGGACGGCGGAGTTGTCCACCTCCAGAATGTCGATGGCATCCTCGTGGTCCAGCGTCAGATAGTTCAGACCGACGATCTTCTCCTTGCCGGAGTCGATGTGGGCCTGACGGCGGGCGGCGGCCTCCTCGATGCGCATCTTGGGCAGGCCGTTGTCGATGGCCTTGGCCATGCCGCCCAGCTCCTCCACCTCCTGGATGTGGCCCCAGGCGCGGCGGACCAGCTCGTCGGTAAGGGCCTCCACATAGTAGGAGCCGCCCCAGGGATCGATGACCTTGCAGACCTTGGTCTCATCCTGAATGTAGAGCTGGGTGTTGCGGGCGATGCGGGCGGAGAAGTCGGTGGGCAGGGCGATGGCCTCGTCCAGCGCGTTGGTGTGGAGGGACTGGGTGTGGCCGAGGGCGGCGCCCATGGCCTCCATGCAGGTCCGAGCCACGTTGTTGAAGGGGTCCTGGGCGGTGAGGGACCAGCCGGAGGTCTGGCTGTGGGTCCGCAGCGCCATGGACTTGGGGTTCTTGGGGTCGAACTGGTGGACGATCTTGGCCCACAGCAGGCGGGCGGCCCGCATCTTGGCCACTTCCATGAAGTAGTTCTTGCCGATGCCCCAGAAGAAGGAGAGGCGGGGGGCGAACTGGTCCACGGTCAGGCCGGACTTGATGCCGGTGCGGATATACTCCAGACCGTCGGCCAGGGTGTAGCCCAGCTCGATGTCGGCGGTGGCGCCGGCCTCCTGCATGTGGTAGCCGGAGATGGAGATGGGGTTGAACTTGGGCATGTTGGCGGAGGTATAGCGGAAGATGTCGCCGATGATCCGCATGGAGGCCTCAGGGGGATAGATATAGGTGTTGCGGACCATGAACTCCTTGAGGATGTCGTTCTGAATGGTGCCGGAGAGGAGCTTTTTGTCCACACCCTGTTCCTCGGCGGCCAGGATATAGAAGGCCATGATGGGCAGCACGGCGCCGTTCATGGTCATGGACACGGACATCTGGTCCAGCGGGATGCCGGAGAAGAGGATCTCCATATCCAGGATGGAGTCAACGGCCACGCCGGCCTTGCCCACGTCGCCCACCACACGGGGGTGATCGGAGTCATAGCCGCGGTGGGTGGCCAGGTCGAAGGCGATGGACAGACCCTTCTGACCGGCGGCCAGATTGCGGCGGTAGAAGGCATTGGACTCCTCGGCGGTGGAGAAGCCGGCGTACTGACGGACGGTCCAGGGCCGGGTGACGTACATGGTGGGGTAGGGCCCGCGGAGGAAGGGGGGCACGCCGGCCATGAAGTCCAGGTGGTTCATGCCCTTCAGGTCTTCGGCGGTATAGATGGGAGCGACGTCGATCTGCTCCACGGTATGGGAGATGAGCTCTTCCAAACTCTTGCCGGTCTCTTTTTCGATCTGCGCCTTCCAGGCGGCCTTTCCGGCGGCACGGTCCTCGCTGCGGTCACGGAATGCCATGGAGGCAAAATCAGGCTTCTTGTTCATCATTCTACCCCCTTCGTGCTCTGGATCTTGCTCAGGATATCATAGCAGTTGGCCTTGACGTGGATAAAGTCCTCCACGCCGGCTTCCAGATAGGCATCCTTGTACTCGGGGGCGGGAGCGCCGGCCAGGAGTACGGTGGTGTCCGGCTTGGCGGTCTTGATCTTGCGGGCCAGCTCCGGCACGATCTCGGGATAGGTGGCGTCGGTGGAGCAGATGACCACAACAGGGGCGCCGGACTTCACGGCGGCGTCGGCGCAGGCGTCCACGGTGGGGAAGCCGTCGTTGCGCAGCATGTTGAAGTGTGCGACCTCGAAGAAGCCGGCGGCGAAGTCGGCGCGGGCCTTGTGCTGGGGGATGGGGCCCATATTGGCAAGGAACACATCCAGGGTCTTACCGGTCTTTTCCATCCAGGCTTCGGTCTTGGCCCGGAGCGCCTCATAGCGCTCGGTCCAGCGGTGGGCCTCGATGGGTTTGGCGGTGACCACCGCAGGGCCGGCGGGCGCGGGGACGGCCTTGGGCGCGGGGCGGTCCAGCTTCTGCTCCAGCACGTTGGCGTACATGTTCACGCCCACAGCACGGTCGGCCCGGGTGTCCAGGTTCTTGAAGCGCTGGGCCAGCGTGGCGGCCACGTCATCCTGAAGGGCGCCGGAGAGAATGACGGATTCGATGCCGCCCTTGCTCTCGATGTTCTGGAAATAGGCCCAGATGCTCTCGGCGAGCTGGGCGGTAAGGGTCTCCACATACCAGGAGCCGCCAGCGGGGTCCACGGGTTGGGTGAGATGGAACTCCTCCTGCATCATCACCTGAATGTTCCGGGCGATGCGGCGGGTGAGCTCCTCGCTGGAGCCGAAGGGCTCGTCCAGCGGCGCCACTTCCATGGCGTCTACGCCGCCCACCACGCCGGAGAAGGCCTCGGTGGTGGTGCGGAGAATGTTGACATAGGGGTCGTAGGCGGTCTTGGTAAAGGCAGAGGTGCGGGCGAAGACATGGAGCTTCCGGGCCTCCTCAGAGGCACCGTAGGCCTCGGCGATCTGGGCGTACACCATCCGCGCGGCGCGCAGCTTGGCGATCTCCATAAAGAAGTTGGCGCCCAGCGCGAAGCGGAACTGGATGGACTGGGCGGCGGTGTCGGGATCAATCCCGCGCTCCAACATGGCGCTGAGATAAGCGGAGGCGGTGGCCATGCAGGCGCCCACCTCCTGGACGGCGGTGGCGCCGCCGTTGGCGTAGACGAGGCCGTCCACCAGCACAGTGCGCACGCCAGCGCCCAGCTTGACGGTCTCCGCCATCTCGTCAAAGAGCTTCTCCATGGTGACGGGCAGCCGCCCGTCGGCCAGGAGGGTGCCATAGGGGTCGCCGCCCACGCAGCCCTTGAGGGTCTTGAGGTCGACATCGGCCAGGGACAGCAGGCTCAGGGTCCGCTGAGCGGCCGCGCCGCAGTCCAGGTAGACCGGGGCCTTGGTGAGATCCACACCGGCGAACAGCGCGCGCACATCGTCCGAGCACTCCAGCACCACGCCCTTGCGGCCGATGGTGAGGTTCACGGCGGTGGCGCCCTTTTCCAGCTCGTGGAGGATGTCGGCGTTGGCCTGGGTGGGAGCAGCGCCCTCCACAGCCTGGGCCACGTCCCAGCGGTCGGCGATGTAGCCGGCGGCTGCGGCCCCGCGGAGATAGTCCTCGCGGCCCGGGAAGGTGCTGGTCTCCTGGATATACTCCATGTCGGCCTTGGTATAGATGGGCTGGAGGGTAATGCCCTCGTACGTCTTGGTAAACAGTTTTTTCTGGAAGTCCCCGCCCTTCAGAGAAGTAACAGCCTCTTCCTTCCACACTTCATAGGAGGTGGGCTGAAATTCCTCGAACGTAACGGGGGGATAGACCTTATCTGCCATAATGTCGCTCCCTTTTCAAGTGAATTTCCAAAGATCCTGTGGGGGGATGGAGTGCCGCCCGGGTCCGCATCCCGCGTGGGCCCGGGCGGCCAAGTCATACCATTAGAGGTAAGAGAGGAGGATGCCGGCCGCAATGGCGGAGCCGATGACACCGGCCACGTTGGGGCCCATGGCGTGCATGAGCAGGAAGTTGGAGGGGTTCTCCTTCTGGCCCACCACCTGGGACACACGGGCCGCCATGGGGACGGCGGACACGCCGGCGGAGCCGATGAGGGGGTTGATGGCATTGCCGCCCATGAGCTTGTTCATCAGCTTGGCCATGAGCACGCCGCCTGCGGTACCCAGGCTGAAGGCCAGTACGCCCAGCACCAGGATACCGATGGTCTTGATGTTGAGGAAGGCCTCGGCCGTGGCGGTGGAGCCCACGGAGACGCCCAGGAAAATGGTGACGATATTCATCAGCTCATTCTGGGCAGTCTTGCTGATGCGGTCCACCACGCCGCATTCCTTCATCAGGTTGCCCAGCATGAGCATACCCAGCAGGGGCACGGTGGAGGGAACCACAAGGCCCACCAGCGTGGTGACGGCGATGGGGAAGATGATTTTCTCGGTCTTGGAGACCGGGCGGAGCTGCTTCATCACGATCTGGCGCTCTTTCTTCGTGGTGAGGGCCTTCATGATGGGCGGCTGGATGACGGGGACCAGCGCCATGTAGGAGTAGGCGGCCACGGCGATGGGGCCCAGCAGGTGCTCGGCCAGGCGGGCCGTGGTGAAGAGGGCGGTAGGACCGTCGGCGCCGCCGATGATACCGATGGAGCCGGCCTCCTGGGGGGTGAAGCCCAGCAGAATGGCCAGGAAGAAGGCGCCGAAGATGCCCAACTGGGCCGCGCCGCCCAGCAGGATGCTCTTGGGATTGGCCAACAGGGGGCCGAAGTCGGTCATGGCGCCCACGCCCAGGAAGATGAGGGGCGGATAGATGCCCAGCTTCACGCCCAGACGGAGGTAGTAGACCACGCCGCCGTAGTTGCTCTTCACGGCTTCCATGACGACGGAGCCGTCCTCGGCGATGTTCTGTACCAGATGCTCACCGGCAGCCAGCAGAGCCGCGCCGGTGGAGTCGGAGGTGTTGAGCAGAATGTTGGTCAGCGACAGCATCTCTGAGGAGCTGAGCTTGTCGCTCAGGTCCAGGCCCAACTGCTGGAGATAGGGGGCCAGGAATTCAGGAGAGAGAAGGCGGACGGTCTCGCTGGGGTCGTCCGCGATGCCGCCCAGAGGCATATTGGCCAGGAACATGCCAAAGGCGATGGGCAGCAGCAGCAGAGGCTCGTATTGCTTTACAATAGCTAGGTACATCAGGACGAAGGAGACCAACAGCATGACAGCCTGCTGCCAGGTGATGGAGGCCAGGCCGCTGGTCGCCAGAAAATTGAGAATTGCTTCTCCCATTATCTCACCTCAAATCTGTGGGACCGGCCTTAGCCGATCACGACGAGCACATCGCCAGGCTGCACGGCGTCGCCGGTGTTGACCTGGACCGCCTTCACGGTGCCGTCTACGCCGGCGTAGATCTCATTCTCCATCTTCATAGCCTCCAAAATAATAACGGCGGCATCGGCCTTCACCGTGTCGCCCACCTTGCAGTTGACGCGGGCGATGGTGCCGTTCATGGGGGCGGTGACCTGGGTGCCGTCACCAGCGGGGGCGGCAGCCTTGGGCGCAGGGGCAGGAGCGGCGGGAGCCGCAGCGGGCGCAGGGGCAGGAGCGGCGGGGGTAGAGACAGGGGCCGCGGCGGCGCTGACGGCGCCGTCCAGCTCGGTGACCTCGACATCATAGGAAGTGCCGTTTACGGCGATACGGAAATGTTTCATAGCAGACGTTTCCTCTCTTTCTCCAAAATCAATTCTGTTCCAGCCGTCCGGCCTGGGCCCAAGCCGCGGAAGTTTGGATGGGGCGGACCACCAGGCGGACCCGGTCGGGGGAGGTGTTCAGGTAGGCGGCCACCGCCGCGGCCAGCACGGCTACGATAGCCTCATCCTTGGAAGAGGCCGCGGGAGTGACCGGCGCGGCGGCAGCGGGGGAAGAAACCGCGCCGCCCTGCTTAGGGTTTTCAATTTTTTTAGTCTCCTTCGGGCCAAAGAGCTTGCCAATCGCCACAATCATCAAATTGATGACGAACAGCAGAATCAGAACAGTGCCCATGCCGAGAACGGCCAGGATGACGGCGTCACGCATATCCGGTTCCTCCTAACGTCAGACGGGGAAGTTCCCGTGCTTTTTGTGCGGGTTGGAAACACGCTTGGACGCGAGCATATTGAGGGCGGCGGCCACCTTCTGGCGGGTCTCGCAGGGCTCGATCACGTCGTCCACATAGCCGCGTTTGGCTGCCTGATATGGGGTGGCGAACTCGGCGCGGTAGGCGTCCAGCTTCTCCTTGCGGGCGGCGGCGGGATCGGCGGCGGAGTCGATCTCCTTTTTGAAGATGATGTTGGCGGCGCCGTCGGGGCCCATGACCGCGATCTCGGCGGTGGGCCAGGCAAAGACCATATCGGCGCCCAGATCCTTGGAGCACATGGCCAGATAGGACCCTCCGTAGGCCTTCCGGGTGACCACGGTGATCTTGGGCACGGTGGCTTCGGAGTAGGCATAGAGCATCTTGGCGCCGTGGCGGATGATGCCGCCGTACTCCTGGCTGGTGCCGGGCAGGAAGCCGGGCACATCCACAAAGGTCAACAGGGGGATGTTGAAGCTGTCGCAGATGGAGATGAAGCGGCCTGCCTTATCGGAGGCGTTGATGTCCAGGCATCCGGCCATGGCCTTGGGCTGGTTGGCCAGCACGCCCACGCTGCGGCCGCCGATTCGGGCAAAGCCGGTGATCATGTTCTGCGCGTAGTAGGGCTGGACCTCGAAGAAATCGGCGTCGTCCACCACGCTGAGGATGACCTGTTTCATATCATAGGGAGTGTTGGAGCTCTCCGGCATCACGCTGTTGAGCGCGTCGCAGATACGGTTGACGGAGTCGGAGGTCTCCACCACGGGAGCGGTCTCCATATTGTTCAGGGGCAGATAGCCCACCAGCTTGCGGATGGCGGCCAGGGTCTCGGCCTCGGTGGGGTAGACAAAGTGGGCCACACCGGAGGTGGTGTTGTGGGTCATGGCGCCGCCCAGCTTCTCTGCGGTGACGTTCTCGCCGGTGACGGTTTTGATGACCTGGGGACCGGTGATGAACATGTTGGAGGTCTTATCCACCATGAAGATGAAGTCGGTGAGGGCGGGGGAGTAGACCGCGCCGCCGGCGCAGGGGCCCATGATGGCGGAGATCTGGGGCACCACGCCGGAGGCCCTGGTATTGCGGTAGAAGATGCCGCCGTAGCCGGCCAGCGCGTCCACAGCCTCCTGGATGCGGGCGCCGCCGGAGTCGTTGAGGCCGATGACGGGTGCGCCCATCTCCATGGCCAGGTCCAGCACCTTCCAGATCTTCTTGGCATGCATCTCGCCCAGAGAGCCGCCCACAACAGTGAAGTCCTGGGCATAGACATACACAAGGCGGTTGTCAATGGTACCGTAGCCGGTGACCACGCCCTCGCCGGGGGCCTCCATGCTCTCCATGCCGAAGTTGGTGCAGCGGTGCTCCACGAAAGCATCCAACTCCACAAAGCTGTTGGGGTCCAGCAGCGCAGTGATGCGCTCCCGGGCGGTCATCTTACCGGAAGCGTGCTGCTTCTCCACCCGCTTGGGGCCGCCGCCAGCTTCGATCTTTTCGCGTCTCTTGCGGAGATCTTCGATTCTATCCATATTGCCTGCCTCCTTCTCCCTTTACTCAGGTCCGCTGGGTCAGCTCGATGAGGACGCCGCCGGTGCTCTTGGGATGTACAAAGGCGATGGAGGCGCCGCCCGCGCCGTAGCGGGGCTCCTCGTCGATCATGCGGTAGCCCTTTTCCTTCATCTCGGCAATGGCTGCGCGGATGTCTGGCACCCGGATGGCCACATGCTGGATGCCGGCGTGACCGCCGTTTTTCTCCAGAAACTTGGCGATGGGGCCGTCGGGGGCGGTGCTCTCCAGCAGCTCCAGCTCGCTGTCGCCGCAGGGGAAGAAGGCCACCTTCACCTTCTGATCCGCTACGATTTCGGTGCCGCCGGAGACAAGGCCCAGCGCCTCGTAGAACTTGCAGGCCTCCTCCAGATTGGGTACGCCGATTCCAATGTGATCTACTCTTGTGGGATTCATGGTAAAACTCCTTTCCTGCGCATATGCGGGTGTTGAACTCCCCTCTTGCGGGCGCGCGGCAGGACGCCGCAGGACCAAAACGGCAAACGGGAGGCTCCCTCGCCGAAAGAAAGCCGTACCCATCTGGGCCTCAAACCCGTCCGGAACAACGCCTGCCGTGAGTGCGTCCCCTCGGCAGCGAGGGCGGGCGGTCTGGTTCCGCCGTATGTTAAAGATGGTGGGAAATGGGGCCCACGTGGCCGCCGCTTTCATGCCGAACCGGCACTGGGGCGGTGGCGCTCCCCGTCTCCGCCTGGATCGCGCCGCGGGAGAGGCGCCGGGAATCGAAAACGACGGGGCCCCAGCCGCCCGGCTGCGCCGCCGGGGGCTGGGGAACGGTCGTATTCTTTGGATTTAGAGTTTCTCGAAGGCCATGGCCATGCCCAGGCCGCCGGCGATGCAGATGGAGGCGAGGCCGAACTGGACGTCCCGCTTCTGCATCTCGTGGACCAGGGTGGTGGAAATGCGGGCGCCGGAGCAGCCGAGGGGATGGCCCAAGGCGATGGCGCCGCCGTTGACGTTGACGATCTCGGGGTTGAGGCCCAGCTCGCGGACGCAGGCCACAGACTGGGCGGCAAAGGCCTCGTTGATCTCCACCAGGCCGAAGTCCTCCAGTTTCAGCCCCTTGGGCTCCAGAGCCTTCATCAGCTTGCGGGTCGCGGCCACGGGGCCCATGCCCATGATGCGGGGGTCCACACCGGCGGCTGCGCCGGCGATGATGCGGGCGATGGGCTTGAGGCCCAGCTCCTTGGCCTTGTCGGCGGACATCAGCACCAGGGCGGAGGCGCCGTCGTTGCGGCCGGAAGCGTTGCCGGCAGTGGTCACGCCGTCGGCGAAGATGGGTTTGAGCTTCGCCATCTTCTCCAGATTGGTGTCCCGCTTGGGATACTCGTCGGTGTCGAACACGATGGGGTCTTTCTTGCGCTGGGGGATCACCACGGGGACGATCTCATCCTTGAAACGGCCGGAGTCAATGGCGGCCACGGCGCGGTGCTGGCTCTCCAGAGCGAACTGATCGCAGTCCTCACGAGTGACGCCGAACTGCTTGGCGACGTTGTCGGCGGTCTGGATCATGGTGAAGGTGCCGTAGATATCGGCGGGCTGGCTCTTGGGCTGGCTTTCGGTGTTGGGGTCCACCAGGGCCTGATTGCCGTTGCCCACGCCGAAGCGCACGTTGCGGACATAGAAGGGGGCGGTGCTCATGCTCTCGACGCCGCCGCAGAGCATGATGTCGGAGTAATCGCACTGAATCTGCTGCATGCTGGAGAGCATGGCCTGCATGCCGGAGGCGCACTGACGATGGACGGTGTAGGCGGGAGTGGCCTCGGGGATCTGGAGCATCAGGGAGGAGACACGGGCGATGTTGGGGGCATCGGTGGTCTGCTTGGCCTGACCGGCAATGACCTCATCGAACATGTCCTTGCTGATGCCGGCCTTCTCGATGGCGCCCTCATAGGCAGTGGCCAGCAGCTTCTCCGGCAGGGTGTTCTTCAGCGTGCCGCCGATGGAGCCGATGGGAGTACGGACTGCGGATACGATGACTACTTCTTTCATGGTTTTGCGTCCCTCCATATAAATAATATTGATACCGCACTGTTCGACCTGTTCCGTGCTGCGCTGTTGTCTGTCAGCAAGCGGCATACCAAACCGCACATTTGAGGAAAAAGTTTTTGATAAAGCACAAATCCCCGGAATTTTTGAATGTTTTTGGAAAATTGTCCCCGCCGAAGGCGGGAAACCCGCGCCCACGGCAGCCGCAGGCGGGAAAAAACGGCCAAAATTCCAACCATTTAAAAATTCAGATGCGGAAAGGCGCTGCAGCAGGCGGGTCCCACACAGTTCTAAATTCCAATAATTCAGAATTCCGCCCGCCCGCTCCCATGATCAGCGCTTGTGAGGCCACTGCGCTGTGCCGGGAGTCCCTGTCTTTGAGAAGGACCGAGGGGATTACGTCTGCGCTGGAATACCGACAGACCACATGCTCGGGAACAGTTTGCGCCCCTTCCCCGTGCTCACAGGTCAGAAATTCACGGGGCAGGGATGGAGAAAGGGCTCTTCTTAAAAAAATTATAGTGGTGGAGGGGACCTTTGTAAATTACTTGTTAAAAAGCAGAATATTAGCCGTACAACTAATGGTATTTTTTAATGCAAAGGGAACGAGGGCAGAAATTCTTTTGAGAAAAAACAGGACGATATTTGCTGAAGGGAGTATTTTTGATTATATCTCCGGCATTTCTATATTACAATTATCAATATAGCAATATAACTATATCAAAATTATATACTTATATCGAACAAAAAATGGGGCGCGGGAGATCGGCGGACTGGAATCCTTAGCTCAACACAAAACCTCCGGATTGCAGGGGAAACACCCGCTCCCATAGCGGGGGGAACATGGCGGCGGCGGACAGAAAAGGAGCTCCCCCGACAGGGAGCTCCTTTAGTTCAGATGGATGGGTTGAGCGCCTCGGCGGCGGGGGAGGCGAAATACTCGGTGAGGAAGTCCCGGAACACCTCCGCCTGGGGGGAAAGCTTTCGGTCCTTGCGCCAGAAAAGGGTCTGTACGCGGGTGTCCACTGGCTCGGACAGGGGGATGAATTTCAGGCCCGACAGGTAGATGGACTCGGCTCCGGTGCGGGTGGACAGGGCAATTCCGTATTCATTCTTCACCAACCTGGCCCGGAGGGAATAGTCGGCCTCGGCCACGATTTTGGGCTGGAATCCGGCCTTTTTGCACAGAAGATCGAAGTATTTTCGCATGGAAAAACCTTTGGAGAGGGCGACAAAGGGCTCGTCCTTGGCCTGAGCGAGAGAGATCCTGTCCAGCGAGGCGAAGGGGTGATGCTGCCAGACGATCAGGCCGGGGCAGTCGTCCGGGATCAGCACGCGGGAGTCATACTCCGCAGAGGGCAGGTCGGTAAAGTGGGTGATGATAAAATCATAGGGGCTGGTCTCCGCGCTGTCGAGCAGCTGATCCAGGGAGAGGGAGCGGTGGCTGAACGCCACATGGGGGTGCTTGCAGATGTAATCGGCGAAGGGTTTCTCCCAGATGATATGGGTGGAGGTGGCCACCCGAAGGGACAGGTTGCGGTTCCAGGCGGCGGTGCTCTGCAGCTCGTCAAATCCCTTGTCCAGCTCATCCAGGGCCAGTTTGACATGGTCGTAGAACTGCCGCCCCTTGTCGTTGAGACGGATGTTCCGTCCCACCCGGTCAAAGAGAGGGACGCCCAGATCCGTCTCCAGGCGGCTGATGGCGGCGCTGAGAGAGGGAGGGGAGATGTAGAGCTCTGCCGCGGTGGCCGTGAGATGCTCACGCTCTGCCAGCGCCTTGAAATAGTAGAGCTGAAGCAGCTTCATAAAATCGCACTCCTCTCAAAGTTGGGATGGGACTCCGGGTGCCTAAAATACTACACTCCTCTCCGTCTACATGTCAAGGGACGGAGGGAAGAATGACCTAAATTTATGTATTTTAGATAACCATACCAGGAATTGGACTTTACAACGAGCACAGGGCGGGGTAAAATAAAAAAGTTAACAGTCAGATCCGGATGGGGCCAGGAGAGGCGTTTTTTGCAAAAAAGGAAGCAATACCCTCAGAAAATGGCCGGTAAAACCCGCAAAAGTGGTGGTAAGTCGGCGGTTTTCGTAATGGAGGAAGGCGACGATGGAAGCAAGCAGCACGATTTCAAAGTTTTTTAACGCGGATACCGCGCGCTGGTTTGACCTGCTCATTGAAGGCATTGTGATCCTGGATGAGAAGCAGCGATTTGTCTACGCCAATCAGGCTTACCGCAACCACGTCCACATGGATGACGAGACATACGCGAAGTATCAGGGCAAGGATTGGATCGCGGTCCGGCGCGCAATACGGGCGCAGTCGGACTCCATTTCCAACAAAGTGTTCAGCACGGGCAGGCCGATCTATAATTACCACCAGCGGCTGAACGACGGCACGGAGTCCTATTCGGATGTGGTGCCCTATTGGGACAGGGGAGAGATTGTGGGGGCCATCATCGTGGTCCGCGACATCCTGTCCCTGCGGGATCTGATCCAGACGGTACAGGAGAAGGAGAAGTACATCTCGCAACTGAACGAACGCGTCAAGGGCTTCTACAAGACGCGGTATACCTTTGAAGATATCATCGGACAGGATTATCCCTATATCAAGCTGGCGAAAAAGGCGGCGCAGACGGACAACTCCGTATTCTTGATCGGAGAGAGCGGCACGGGGAAAGAGGTCGTCGCCCAATCCATCCATCGGGACAGTTATCGGGGCGGCCAGTCTTTTGTGGACATCAACTGCGCCTCTCTCCCTGAGACGCTCCTGGACAGTGAGCTGTTCGGCTATGTGCCGGGAGCATTTACAGGGGCCAGCAAGAACGGAAAGATCGGGCTTTTCGAACTGGCCAACGGTGGGACGCTGTTTCTGGACGAGATCACGGAAATGCCCCTCCCCCTCCAGAGCAAGCTGCTGCGCGTCCTGCAGGAGCGGCAGATCCGGCGCTTGGGGGATACGAAAAATATCAAAGTGGACGTCCGGGTGATCGCCGCCACGAACCAGGATATGGAGAAGGCCCTCGCGGAGAACCGGTTCCGGCAGGATCTGTTTTATCGGCTTGCGGTCATTGCGATCCAACTGCCCCCGCTCCGGGAGAGAAAGAAGGATTTTGACCACTATGTGAGCTATTTTCTCCAGCCCCTGGAACGGCAGTACAAAAAGCGTTTCCGCTTCTCCAAGGAGGCGGACCAGCTGATGCACAGCTATAAGTGGCCGGGCAATATCCGGGAGCTTCAGAATGTGTTGGAGTACTGCTGCATGGTGGCTACCTCGGACCAGATCACACCGGCCTGCCTGCCCTACTACATGCGTCAGGAGATGCACGTGGCAAAGGAGCGGGAGGAGCGGTTTTCGGCACGGCCCAACGAGACGCTGGAGGAGACCATGCGAAGGGTGGAGCAGGAGACCATCTGCGAGATGCTGGAACACTATGGGACCAGCACGGTCGCAAAGAAAAATATTGCCAGGGCGCTGGGGATATCCGTCGCCACGCTCTATAACAAAATGAAGAAATTAAACATCTCCGGGGCATAAAATCCAGGTTATTAGAAATTAGAAAACAAAAAAAGTTGCTCGCCAGTAGGGGTAGCGCCGCCAAAATTCTTGTGTATTAGAATTTTGGCGGCTTTTTTTGTCGAAAAGAGAGTCTCAAAATAAAACATATACAATTTTGTGCTGTAAATATGCAAAAAATGACAACAAATTACACAAAAAACGTATTTTATACAAAAGAAAAAAGTTGGTATAAAAATTGCTTATATAAAAAACGAAGCAGGATGAGATCCATTTTACGTCCTGCGGCCAAAGTCAGTTTTCCCATCCGAATCATTTGCAATCAGGAAGAGCACTGAGCCGCACTTCCGGAATGGGCTCGGTGCCGAGGGAGGTGAGAGCAGGAGGCAGTAGGCGCAGACCCGGCAAATACCGCAGAGACTGTAAAAAGGCGCAACAAACCGTAACAAAGAAGTTATGAAAGTAGGAGGGCTCGCAATGAAAAAATGGACGAAACTTGTTTGCCTGTTTGCAACGATGGCCATCTTTTTGAGCGCTTGTGGTGGAGGGAGCGGCTCCAATACTCCGGCTCCTGCCAACACGAATGACGCTTCGGCGACTACCCCCGCGCCTGCGAACAACGGACAGCGTGAGCAGGTCCTGTTTGGCACCGGTACCCCAGGCGGCGTCTATGAGATTCTGGGCACCGGCATGGTGAATATTCTCAACCAGAACCTCACCGATGTGGAAATGGTCGCCGTCTCCCCTGCACAGCTTCAGCAGCTTCCCGCCATGCTGCAGAGCGGCGAGGCCGCTGTGGGCATCGGCATGGCCTGCATGTTTGAGCGGGCCTGGGCCGGTACTGCCGAGTATGCGGGCAATGCCCAGAGCGATATTATGCAGGTGCTGGGCATGTACGACAACATCTACGGCATTCTGACGCTGGACTCCTCTCCCTACTACGCGGTCGAGGATATCACCGAGAAGACGGTAGTCGCCTCCACCGCCACCAACCTCACCACCATCAAGCAGCTGATCACAGCCGCCGGCACCTTTGATCCGGAGAAGGTGGACTACCGTGTTATGTCCTACGCGCAGGCCGCTGAGGCGCTGGGCGACGGCAACGCCGACGTGATCATTCTGACCGCATATCCCTACAACGGTACGTTGGACTCCGTGGCCTCCACCAAGGGCGTGCGGTTCCTGACCGTCAGCGATGAGACCCGTGCCAAGCACGACGAGCTCTATCCCGCCAACACCATGATGGCGGTGCCCGCCGATACCTACAAGGGACAGACTGAGGAGCGCTGGGCGCCCACCATCTATACAGTCCTCTACGCCAACAAGAACCTGTCTGAGGATATCGTGTACGAGATGACCAAGACCCTGATCGAAAATGTGGACGAGATCGCTCTGACCCACCCCTCCGGCGCGGGTATTACCCTGGAGACCACCCAGCGCTATCTGGACGGCGGCATCATGAAGCTTGACCGGATGCATCCCGGCGCCGTGAAGTATTTTGCAGAAAACGGAGTGGAGTAAGACTCCATGAAAACAAGGGGGGCGGCGCGGAGCTGGACGCCTCCGCCCGCCGCTCCCCCGGTTTTCTTGTGGATCTTTTTAGAAGGAGGGTTGTTTCCTACATGGGAATTAAATGTAACAAGAAGCCCGTCATAACTGTGGTTGCTGTTATTTGGTGTATCTTCCAATTATATATCGGATTTTTCGGCGTGCTGGCACCGATGGAGCAGCGCCCGGTTCACGTGGCCTTCGCGCTGATCCTCACATATCTGACCAAGCCCATCAGCAAAAAGCTGGACCCAGAAAAGCTGTACATCGACCAGATCGTTGCCGTGCTCCTCTCCGTCGTCTTTGCGGTGTATATGTATACCCACGCCATGGAGTTGAGCCTGAACATCGGCATGTACACCCAGTTTGAGGTCATTCTGGCCGCCATCGTGCTGATCCTGGTCATCGAAGCCTGCCGCCGTCTCACCGGCGTGGGACTGATCGCCATCGGCATTGTCTTCCTGATCTATGCCTATGTGGGCCCCTATATGCCCAACGCCATCCGCCACCCCGGGGCCAGCCTCACCAAGATATTTACCTTCTCCGCCCTCACCACAGAATCCATCTTCGGCACCTGCATCGACTGCTGCGTGACCTTTATCTTCCTCTTTGTGCTCTACGCCAAGCTGCTGGAGAAGACAGGGGGCGGACAGGTCTTCATCGATGTGGCCTGCTCCCTGGTGGGCCATGTGCGCGGCGGTCCGGCCAAGGTGGCCGTCGTGGCCAGCGGACTGTTCGGCTCCATCTCCGGCAGCGCCGTGGCAAACGTTGTGGGCACAGGCACCTTCACCATTCCCCTGATGAAAAAGATCGGATACAAAGCAGAATTTGCCGGGGCGGTCGAGGCTGTGGCCTCGTCAGGCGGACAGTTCATGCCCCCCATCATGGGCGCCTCAGCTTTCCTGATCGCCGAGATCGTGGGCATTCCCTACTGGACGGTCGCCGCCTGCGCCGCTGTTCCTGCGATCCTCTATTATCTGGCTGTCTTCTTTGTGGTGGATTTTGAGGCGGGCAAGACCGGGCTCACTGGAATGAATAAGGCCGAGCTGCCCCGGACCCGGGACGTGCTGAAAAAGGGCTGGCCCTCTCTGGTCTCCCCTGTGGTCCTCATCGTCCTGCTGGCTGGCCTCCAGTGGTCCCCCGCCAAGGCCGCTGTATGGTCCATTGCGGTAGCCTTTGTGATCTGTATGATCCACAAGGATACCCGCATGAACCTTCATCAGATTATCGACACTTTACGCGAGGGCGCCGTTGGCGCGCTGGAGACCACCGTGGCCTGCGCCGCCGTGGGCATCGTTGTGGGGTCCATTACCCTCACCGGCCTGGCCCTCAAGCTCTCCTCCCTACTCATCACCGCATCCGGCGGCAACCTGGTGATCCTGATGGTGCTGACGATGATCGCCTGCGTCATCATGGGCATGGGCCTGCCCACCGTGGCCTGCTACGTGGTGCTGGCCAGTATGGTCGCCCCCGCCCTCATCAAGATGGACGTGGTTCCCATCGCCGCCCACCTGTTCATCTTCTACTTTGGGATCATCTCCGCCATCACCCCGCCTGTGGCCCTGGCCTCCATGGTGGGCGCCGGTATTGCAAAGGCGGATTTCGTAAAAACAAGCTTGAATGCTCTTAAGCTGGGTCTCGCGGCATTTATCCTGCCGTTCATGTTCGTCATGAACCCGGCGCTGATCCTGCAGGGCAATGTGCTGGAGGTCCTGCAGTGTATCTTCACCGCCATCATTGGTATCCTCAGCATGAGCATTACACTGCAGGGCTTTTTCCTGGAAAAAACACCAATTTGGCAGCGGGTCATCTTCGGCGTGGCGGCCATCACGCTGATCATTCCGGAGACCATCACCGATATCATCGGTCTGGCAATTTTTATTGTAGCCGTGCTGCTGCAGGTGGCCACCCGGAAGAAGAAAAAGGCCGCCCTGGCCTGAGAATCAGATTGGGGAAAAACTTGCTGACACATGAGGGAGAGAAGAGCTATGAGCTATCAGTATCTGGAGTATAAGAACGACCAGGGGACCGCCTGGGTGACCATCAATCGCCCCGAGCAGCGCAACGCCTTGAATCGGGAGACGCTGCTGGAGCTCATCGATGTGTTTCAGGCGATCGACAAGGACGACTCCGTCCGCGTGGCCATCCTTACCGGAGCAGGTAAGGTATTCGTGGGTGGGGCGGATCTGAAGGAGCTCTCGGTCATGTCCGCGCTGGATTATCTGGATTACGGCAACCTGTACAACGTACTCAACCGCCTGATCCGGGAAAACAGCAAGCCAGTCATCGGGGCTGTCAACGGGCATGCTCTGGGCGGCGGAAATGTCCTCGTACTGTCCTGCGATATCATCGTGGCGTCCGAGCGGGCAAAGTTCGCCGTACCGGAGATCAACTTGGGCATCTTTGGCGGAGCGTCCGTCCTGCCCCGGATCGTGGGCCGCTACCAGGCGGCGGAGATGGTGCTCTTTGGCGAGGCGTATACCGCACAGAGAGGGTATGAGCTGGGGATCGTCAACAAAGTCGTCGCGCCGGAAGAGGTCGTCTCCACCGCCGCCGCTCTGGCAGAGAGCATCAAGGCCAAGTCTCCCCTGGCTGTTCGCATGGCGAAGCGCGCGCTGACAGTGGGCAACCAGTATGAGCCCGGCGCGGCCTCTGAGATGCAGCTTCCGCTGATGTCGCTGCTCTATTCCGGCCACGACCAGAAGGAGGGCATGCAGGCCTTCTTTGAGAAGAGAGAGCCCCAATATACGGGGCGCTGAGCCGCCATGCAACAAATGTTAGAGGTGAACCTTTGGTGAAAAAATGTTTGGAGGGACTTCGCGTCCTCGAACTCTCGCAGTTCATCTCCGCGCCCTATGCCGGCCAGATGCTGGCCGACCTGGGGGCGGATGTGATCAAGGTGGAACTCCCCGGGGAGGGGAAGGGGGATATCGCCCGTAAATACGACCCCATGTACAAAGAGATGAGTCTGTACTTTGCCTCCTATAACCGCAACAAGCGTTTCCTGACCCTCAACCTGAAGACGCCCGAAGGGCAGGAGATCTTTCGGGATCTGGTGCGCCGGTCCGACGTGGTGCTGGATAATTTCCGGCCCGGCGTCATGGAGAAGATGAACCTGGGCTATGAGCAGCTCAAGGAGGTCAATCCCGGCATTATCATGGCCAGCCTGTCCGGGTTTGGCCAAACCGGTCCCAATGTGCACCGCCAGGCCCTGGATATGTCCATCCAGGCGCTGTCCGGGTTCATGGATGTGACCGGCTTCCAGGACGGCCCCCCCACCAAGGGCGGTCCGGTGCTCAGCGATTTTATCGCCGGGCTCTATCTGGCTGTTGGTATCCTTGCCGCCTATGCCTACCGCCAGCGCACAGGGATGGGGCAGTACATCGATATCGCACTCTTTGACACCATGTTCGTCCTCATGGAGAACTATCCCGCCATCTACCGGATGTCCGGTGAGGTGCCCGTGCGCTCCGGCAACGGGCGGCCCTTCTCCGCGCCCGTGGGCACCTATCAGGCCAAGGACGGCAAGTGGCTCCAGATATCCGGCACCGCGGAAGCCCATTTCGAAAAGCTCACCGTGCTCATCGGCCATCCGGAGTATATCGGCCAGGAGGGCATGGTCGGCGCGGCAGCGCGCAAGAAGTACCATGACAAACAGCTCGACGCGGATATCAACAAGTGGCTCTCTCAGTATACGGTCAAGGAAGCCGCCGCCCTGCTGGACGAGTGCGGGATCCCCAATGCCATTGTACAGACGGCGGAAGAGGTGTTCAACGATCCCCAGGTGGCGGCCCGTGAGATGCTCATCTGTCCTCGAGAAACCGTATTAGACGATATCCCCGTCATCGGCAACCCCATTAAAATGAGCGAGACACCGGCGGAGTACCGGCGCGGCGCCTGTGCAGCCGGTTACGATAGCAAGGAGATCCTGGAGGAGCTCCTGGGACGCGATGAGGTGCAGATCACGCAGCTGAAGGAACACAAGATCATCTGAATAAAAATTAAGGGGAGAAACGATCATGGCTTACCAGAATATCAAGATCGAGATCAACGATGGGATTGCCGTCCTGACCCTGAACCGCCCGGAGGTCCGCAATGCGCTGGATTATGTGACCTGGGATGAGATCCGGGCTGGAATGCGGGAGCTCCGCTTCAACGACGACGCGCATGTGATCATTCTCACCGGCGCAGGCGGAAAGGCATTTGCCTCCGGCGCTGATATCAAGGCGCTCAACGCCCGGACGGTCAGCGAGCAGATGAACAGCGAAGTCAACGACATCCTCTATGAGATTACCATGCACAAAAAGCCCGTCATCGCCGCGGTGGACGGCTACGCCCTGGGCGGCGGCTGCGAGCTGGCCATGGCCTGCGATATCCGCATCGCCACAAAGAAGTCCAAGTTCGGCCAGCCGGAGGTCAATCTGGGCATCATCCCCGGCGGCGGCGGCACC
This sequence comes from Intestinimonas butyriciproducens, assembly GCF_004154955.1. NCBI lineage: Bacteria > Bacillati > Bacillota > Clostridia > Eubacteriales > Intestinimonas > Intestinimonas butyriciproducens. Next base: position 623,124 of record NZ_CP011524.1, read on the forward strand.
CAGCGCCTGCAGCGCCTGGTGGGTATCGGCAAGGCCAAGGAGCTCATCTTTACCGGCGATATCATCTCCGCCGAGGAGGCTGAGCGCATCGGTCTGATCGAAAAGGTGGTGGAGGACGGCGCCGTGCTGGAGGCCGCCATCGAGATGGCCAAAAAGATCAAGGCGAAGGGCCCCGTGGCCGTTACGCTTGCCAAGCAGGCCATCAACGTGGGAGCCAACACCGACCTGTATTCCGGGCTGTGCTTTGAGCGCTACTCCCAGGCCATCGCCTTCTCCACGGCGGACAAGGCGGAGGGTACGCTGGCCTTCATTGAGAAGCGTCCCGCACAGTTCAAGGGCGTCTGATCAGAAACGGGAACGGAGGAAACTATGAGCGAGAAGGTTTGGAATATCACCAAATACGCCATCGCACAGTATGCCCAGGCCGTGGAAAACCTGGAGCCCATGTATCTCAACGAGAAGGATGCGCAGCAGGCCGGGTTTGAGACGACCATCGCCCCCACCAGCCTCTGCGCCCAATATCAGATGTTCCAGGACCCCCAGGTCAAGGTGCCCAAGGGCGGGGTCCATACCAAGCAGAAGATGTCTTTCTTCAAGCCGATCCAGGCGGGAGATGCCCTCACCGCCAGGACGGAAGTGGCCGAGGGGACCGACGCCAAGGGCAGGCTTCAGATCACCTACACCACCACTTTTACCAATCAGAATGGCGAGGTGGTGTGCTCCGGTGTGATGACCAACCTGGTTCCCGGGGCCAGGAAGTGAGGAGGGAGAGGGCGATATGAAATACGCACTGCTGCAGACAGTGGAGGCGGGGGCCTCTCTGATCCCCGTGGTCAAGCACTTGAATCAGGACAAGATCGATATGTTCGGCGTCCTGAGCGGCGCGACCGGATCCGTCCATGTGGACCCGGTCTACTGCGCCAACTCCCCCTTCAAGACCACGCTGGCCCACGGCTTCTTGACCATGGCGTATGCCTCCGAAATGATGGAGCTCAACTTCGGTATGGACTGGTCCACCAGAGGGGAGATCGAGGTCAAGTTCATCGGGCAGGCCCATCCGGGGGACACCGTACTCACAGAGGGGAGGGTTACGAAAGTAGAGGAGCGGGAGGACGGCCTCTATGTGGAGTGTGCGCTTACCGTCCTCAATCAAGCCGGTGGAAATGTGATGGTAGGTACCGCGAGCCTGATCAAAAAGAAGTAAATACCAAGATAAATTATGTGTTTGTGTGAATGAGAGAAAGGGGTAAGTGATTCATGAGCCATCTTCAGCCTCAGGACGTTGTCATCGCCGCCTTTGGGCGCAGTGCCGTGGGCCGCGCGAAAAAGGGGTCTCTGCGCAACACCCATCCCGTGGATTTCGGCGGCCAGGTCCTCCGCCAGGTCCTCGACAAGGTCCCCCAGTTGGACCCCAAGGATATCTCCGATATCATCATTGGCTGCTCCAAATGCGAGGAGGTCCAGGGCTACAACATCGGCCGCCTGATCTGCCTGCGCGCTGGCGTACCCTATGATGTGCCCGCCCAGACGGTGAATCGTTTCTGTTCCTCCGGACTGCAGACCATCTATACCGCCATCAACATGATCCGCTGCGGCGACGCCGAGGTGATGGTGGCCGGCGGTGTGGAGACAATGTCCCTGCTGCCCATGGGCACCAAGGACGAGGTCCGCTGCCGCTGGATCAAGGAGAATGAGCCCGGCGCCTATATGCCCATGGGCATCACCGCCGAGAACGTGGCGGAGGCCTGCCACATCACCCGGGAGGAGCAGGACCGGATGGCGCTGGAGAGCCATCAGAAGGCCGCTGCGGCCCAGGACAGCGGGAAGTTTGTGGAGCAGATCGTCCCTGTGGAGGCACTGGACGATGACGGAAATCCCTTTGTGTTCGACAAGGACGAGGGCATCCGCCGGGGCCTCACCATGGAGGACCTGGCCAAGCTGAAGACCGTGTTTAAAGAGGGCGGGACCGTGACCGCCGCTACGTCCTCCCAGATGAGCGATGCCGCCGCCATGGTGGTCCTGATGACCGCCCGGAAGGCGGAAGCGCTGGGCATCAAGCCTCTGGCCAAATTCGTCTCCTTTGGTGTGCGCGGCCTGGATCCCTGTGTTATGGGTCTTGGCCCCAAGATGGCCGTGCCCATTGCGCTGGCGCGCGCGGGTCTCACCATCGACCAGATGGACGTCATTGAGATCAATGAGGCATTTGCCGCTCAGGCCATCCCCTGCATCCGCGATCTGGGCATGGACCCCAAGAAGGTCAACCCCAACGGCGGCGCCATGGCCATGGGCCATCCCCTGGGCGCTACCGGCGCGATCCTCACCATCAAGGCCGTCAGCGAAATGAATCGGATCGGCGGAAAGTACTGCATGGTGACCATGTGCATCGGCGGCGGCATGGGTGCCGCAGGCATCTTCGAGGCCGTCTGATCCAGCGGACTCTGACGGCGGCGGAGACCATGCTGGCCCTGAAAAACAAAAAAATAGAACATTTTCATTCGAAAAAGAAATGATTTTTTGGGCAGAAGGCACTATAATTTTAAATGCTGAAATCGGATAAAAGGAGCGAGATTCTTATGGCGGGCCAGCGGACAAAGCCCCTGTCGGGGTATAAGGTAATTGAGCTGTCGACGTTCGTGGCGGCGCCGTCCTGCGGGCGTCTGCTGCGGGACTGGGGTGCGGACGTGATCAAGGTGGAGTCGGGGAAGGGCGATGCGTGGCGGTACCACGGCTCAACGCACCGTGTGACGTCGACGGAGGAGGAAAACCCGATGTTCGACCTGGTGAACGCGGGGAAGAAGAGCGTGGTGGTGGATCTGAAGAGCGCGGAAGGGAAAGCGGTGCTGTATGATCTGCTGTCGGACGCGGACATCTTCCTGACGAACACGCGGGCGAAGTCACTCCGGAAGCTGGGGCTGGACTACGAGAGCCTGAAGGAGCGGTTTCCCAAGCTGATCTATGCGTCGGTGACAGGCTTCGGAGAAGAGGGCCCGGAGACGGACAAGCCGGGATTCGATCTGGTGGCGTACTGGGGAAACAGCGGATTCTTGAACGACCTGTCGATCGACACGGGGACGAGCTACCCGATCCTGGCGCCGACGGGGATCGGAGACGTGACGTGCGGAACGGCGCTGTTCGGGGGGATCTGTGCGGCGCTGCTGGGGCGTGAGCGGACGGGGAAGGGGGACTATGTGACGATATCCCTGTTCGGGGGAGCGATCTGGATCATGAGCTTCATGTACCTGCGGGCGCAGCAGCGATATGGGGATCCGTTTCCGAAGCACCGGGAGGAGACGCCTCCACTCACGGCGCCGTACCGGTGCAAGGACGGGGAGTGGCTGATGCTGTCGATATTGGAGTATGAGCGGTACTTCCCGGCGCTGTGCAAGGTGCTTGGGGTGCCGGAGCTGGCGGAGGACCCCCGGTTTGCGGACAAGAAGGCGGCGGACCAGCACCGCGGCGAGCTGATCCGGGCGCTGGAGGAGCGGTTCATCAGGGAGGACTTCGCGTACTGGAACAAGGCCTTGAACGAGAGCGACATCGTAAACGACCGCCTGCGGCACTTCAAGGACATCGTGGACAGCGAGCAGGCGTGGGTGAACCACTACTTGACGAAGGTGGAGTTCCCGGATGGCGGGGAGTGCGTGATGCCCCGTCCGGCGGTGCAGTCCCGTGAGATGGGGGTGCCGGAGCTGGAGCGTGGGCCGCTGCTGGGGGCGGACACGCCGGAAGTGCTGTCGGAGAGACTTGGTTACAGTGGGGAGAAGATCAAGGCGCTGCTGAAGAGCGGTGCGGTCCAGCAGCACCCGTAAAAGGGAAAGCGAAGATCAAATTTTATAATAATAGGGAGGCAAATGTGATGAAGGTTTCTGATGTGAAGAAAGTATGTGTGGCTGGGGGCGGCCAGATGGGGCGTCAGATCGCGCTGAACGCGGCGATCCACGGCTTTGACACCTATCTGACGGACGCCATTGCCGATGTGCTGACCGCGGTGGACAAGTGGAGCGCGGAGTATCTGGAAGGCCGCGTGGCTAAGGGCAAGCTGACCGCGGAGCAGGCGGCCGACGCCAAGGCGAAGTTCCATCTGGTGCCCACCCTGCAGGAGGCCGCGGAGGGCGCTCAGATCGTCATCGAGGCCATCCTGGAGGACAAGGACATCAAGACCAACTTCTATAAAGAAGTGGGCGCGATCGTCGATGAGAATGCCGTCCTGGCCTCTAACTCCAGCTATATGCCCTCTTCCCTCTTCAAGGACTATGTGCCCAATCCCAGCCGCCTGGCCAACATGCACTATTTCAACCCCGCCCTGGTGCTGAAGCTGGTGGAGGTGGTGCGCGGCGAGCACACTGCCGACGAGACCGTGGACTTTATTGTGGACTTCGCCGTGGCCAACGGCAAAACGCCCATCAGGGTCAACAAGGAGATTGAGGGCTTTGTGGTCAACCGCGTCCTGCGCGCCATCCGGGACGAGGCGTTCTTCCTGGTGGAAGACGGCGTCTGCACGGCTGAGGATCTGGACACCGGCGTGGAGCTGGGGCTGAACCACCCCATGGGCCCCTTCCGCCTGCTGGACCTCACCGGCATCGACCTGAACTACATGGCCAGCGACCGCCGCTGGAAGGAGACCGGCGTCAAGCCCCACGGCTATGACATCGTAAAGGCCAAGTACGAGGCCCACGAGTGGGGCCGGAAGACCGGCAAGGGCTTCTACGACTACTCCAAAAAGTAAAAATCAACGTCTCATAAGAATAGAAATAGACAGCGCCTCCGCAGTCCCGGGACTGCGGAGGCGCTGTCTGTTTCTTGTTGGGGCCGGAGACCAAAGGCGAGGCGCCGTGGGCGTGTCCCTACTGGGAAGCCTCACCGGGGAAGGACTGCAGCTTTAGCTGAGCGTCCAAGAGATCGCGCGCGGTTTTGATCAAATAATCCTGCAAAATGGGAGAAAGGGCGCCAAAGACAGCGAAAAATTCCTCTTGACGCCTGTTGTATTCCAAAAACATGTTTCCGGAACCGGAACGCAACCAGTCCTCATTGACATGAAACCGCGCACAGATTGCCTTGATATTCTGCTCCGTTACCGTGGAACCGTTTTTCTCCATGTAACTGATAGCGTTTTGCTTCAATCCGATCTCTCTGGCAAATTCCGTTTGACTCAGATGAAGGGATTTCCTAAGTTCGCGGATGCGATTGTTCATAACGGTACCTCCACATTTTAATAATATCAATTATTGATAAAAAAGTCAAGAAGAGAGTCTTTGAGATTGACAAATATCAATAAATGATGTAATATGTCAAATAAAGCATCAACTAATGATATATGGAGGGCTTTAAATATGGCGGACAGAAGTGCGGATATGAATGCTGTTTTTAATGCGCTTTCCGAAAAAAATCAGGAAATTATCATGCTGGTCGCAGAGAGCGTAAAAATTGCGCAGGAAGTGACCGAACGGGCGATCAAGGCCAGGGAGGAGAAGCAATAAGAGGGCCAGGACCCGCGCACCCCGGTAGAGAATAAAGCAGGAGACAGCGCTTTCGGCGGATCAGTATGCGGATCACACAGAGGGGGGGAGGTGGAGCAATGAATACGACAGTCATCGGTATGGGGCTTCTTTATCTGGCACAGTTTTTATTTTTTGGCATCGTGGCCATCTATATGATCAGGAACCATAAAATCTGACCGGAGGAAAGGCCTGTTCCCTGCAAAAATAGAGAAGGGGGAATCATAGTGACATTTTCGATTATTCCTGTTTTTACGATTGTACTGCTGGTAGGTCTGTGTGTATACACCTGGATAACCAGGGACAAGGACGACAACGCGGGAGACTACAACAACATGGACCGGAGCGCGACCTGGCTCTATCTGGCGGGTACTTATACTGCGACGCTGGTCAGTGCGGTCGGCATGGTCGGCCTCCCCGGCCAGTCCTATACCACCGGCTATATGTATGGCCTGGCCAACTGGGGCTCCACCATCGGCCTGATGCTCTCCGCCCTGTTTTTCGGCCCCCAGATCCGGAAATTCGGCAAGACTACGGTGGCCGAGTTTTTCCAGTTCCGGTTTGACAGCAAGGCGTTCCGGCTGATCGTGGCCATCATCACCGTCCTGGGCACCGGCGCCTACTTTGTCAGCCAGACCATCGGCGCCGCCGTCATCCTGGAGACCATCGTGGGCATCCCCTTCAACACCACGGTCATTATCGTTGTGGTGATCGTCGCCTATCTGGCCCTGGTCGGCGGCGCCAAAACGGTCACGGTCACCGATACGATCCTGTTCTGCGTGATCGCCGTGGCCCTCGGAGTGGTGTTTGCACCGACGGTAATTGGAGTAGCCGGTGGACTACCCGCTATGAAAATACTGGCCGGCACCACGCCCGAGTTCCTGAAGCTGGGCGGCCTTGCCAACGCGCCCTTCGGCACCATGGTCGGCTTCATCATGCTCTGGGCCTTGGGGATCGGCGCGGCCCCCGTCAATCTCTCACGCGCCTTCCTGGCCAAGTCCAACCGCGAGTGGCTCAAGGGCATGATGGTGGCGTTCTGTGTCACAGTATTTATGATCTGGTCCGTCCACTCCGCTGCGGCCTACGGCCGCCTCATCAATCCCGACCTGACCTCCGGCTCCCAGGTGATGCCCTGGCTGGCCCTCAACGCCGTGCCCAAGGCCATTGGCCTGGCGGGCGTCCTGGGCCTGGTGGCTGCCTGTGTCTCCACCGCGGATACACAGCTGCTGGTCATCGCCCAGTCCTCCGCTCTGGATATCTGGGGACACATCAAGCCCGACCTGGATGCCAAGGTGGCCCAGAAGCGCACCCGGATCATGGTAGCGATCTTTGCCGTGGCCGGCGCGATCCTTTCCCTGGGCAACTCGACTTTTGTCGTCGCTTTCGGCAATTTCGGCTCGTCCGTGTTCGCAGCGGCGTTCTTCCCCATTCTGACCACGGCCCTATTCAACAAACGGGTGACCAAGGCGGCCGCAATGGTCTCCATGATAGTGGGCATTGCCTGTGACTTTGTCCTCCACGTCATTCCCATGACGATGGGCATGGCCTGGGGCACCGTATCCTATCTGCCCTATGGCATCCACCCCGTCATCTGGTCCACTGCTGCGGCGTATATCGCCCTGTTTGTCGTCACTGCGCTCACCAAACCCACCAAACAGGAAATCGCCGCCTTTGACCACGCGATGGCGGTGCAGGAACCCATCGATCCCAACCTCAGCGACAGCCATATGATCAAAATAGCGGTGGGGCTCCTGGTTTTCGGAGCCATCTTCTTCGCCTTTGTGCTCTACCTCTCCACCTGCTGCGTGGCGTGAGCGGGCGGCATCTTCTATTCGGATGACACTAGGAAAAAGCTGCTGCGCCGTTTTACAAGCCGGCGCGGCGGCTTTTTCCATAAATTTTGATTGAGATGGAGGCATTTGATATGACTTGTGACATTGTTATCCGCAACGGCCATGTGGTCGACCCCGCGACGGGGACAGATGGGGTCAAGACGATCGGGATCCTGGGGAACCAGATCGTGGAGGGGGCGGAGGCGGGCAAAGCCTCGGTGAGTGAAGTGGATGCTGCGGGGTGCTACGTGTTCCCTGGTCTTGTGGACCACCACGCCCATCTGTTTTACGGCGCCAGCGAATTCTGTGTCAAACCGGAGACCTGCCTTCCCTTCGGCGTGACGGCGATGGTCGACCCCGGCACGGCGGGAAGCGCCAACTTCGACTCCTTTTATCAGAATATCATCGTGGGCAGCATCCCCCGCATCCGCGCCTATATCAGCGTGAACCCCGGCGGGCTGTACGGACGGGAGTACCATACCCACTATGACGCGTCCCTGCTCTCTCCGGGGCGGATGAGCTACCAAAACATAAAGGCGATCTTTGAGAAGTACCCGGAGCAGCTTCTGGGGCTGAAGCTGATGCTCAGCACGGCCAATGTGGGAGACCAGGGGATCGAGATTCTGGAGGCGACGCTGCGCCTGGCGGACGAGATCGGCTGCCGGGTCTGCGTACATACCACCGACATGTCCATAACGGCGGCTGACGTGGCCGGCAGGCTCCGGCCCGGCGACATCTACTGCCACTGCTTCACCTGCACGGACGGCAGGAGTATTCTGGATGAGGCGGGAAGGGTCCGGCCGGAGGTGCTGGACGCGCGCCGCCGGGGCGTGATCTTTGACGCCGCCAACGGCACCTTCCATTACGACCATGAGGTGGCCGAGGCCGCCATCGCCCAGGGGTTCCCCCCGGACGTCCTGGGCTCTGACATCGTGATCTATGCGGCCAATATGGGGCATAAGGTGCGCAGCCTCCCCTTCCTGATGTCCAAATACAGAAACGTGGGCATGGATCTGCCGTCCGTCGTCCGTATGGTGACCCAGACGCCCGCCCGGCTGATGGGGATGGAGGGGGAGATCGGCACGCTGGCGCCGGGCGCCTTTGCCGATGTGGCGATTTTCAAGTGGAAGGAGGCAAAAGCCTACTTCGAGGACGCCAAGTCCACCTATCGGGAGACGGACCGGCTGCTGGTCCCGCAGATGACCATTGCCGACGGCAAGATCGTCTATTGCCAGGTGGACTTTAACAACGGACTATAAGGGACGTGGAGATGAAATATCAAAAGCTGTTCGAGCCCTTTTCCATCGGCAGGATGCGCCTGAAGAACCGCATCGTGATGGGGCCCATGGGGACGAGCCTCTGCGACGAGAGGTCCACCCCCACACAGCGGTTCATCGACTACTATGAGGAGCGGGCAAAGGGCGGGGCCGGCCTGGTGATTGTGGAACACGCCTATCCGCAGAAGCTGGGCATCAAGTCCGAGCGCTCGGCGGGGCTCTGGGATTGGGACACGCTGCCCGCCTGGAAGGCGACGGTGGAGGCGATCCATCGCCACGGCGCACAGGCGGCGATCGAGATCGGCCACCTGGGCCGTTGCACGGACTATCCCAGCTCGATCGGAGAGAAGGCCATGGCGCCTTCCGCCGTGCGATGTCCGGTAGCACAGGTGCCCACCCGCGCCGTCGGGACAGAGGAGATCGAGGCGTACAAAAGCGACTACCTGAACGCGGTGCGGCTGGCCCGCGCAGCCGGATTCGACGCAGTGGAACTCCATTTCGCAAACGGATATTTTCTGGCGGAGTGGATCTCCGGACGCAGCAACAAGCGGACCGACCGCTACGGAGGCACCTTTGACAATCGGGTCCGCTTTGCCCTGGAGCTGACGGAGCTGGTGCGGGAAGAGGTGGGACCGGATTATCCGCTGCTGGCCCGGTTTGCCTCCCGGGAGGTAAACGGAGGGCGGGGGATCGAGGAGAGCCGGGTGTTTGCAAAGCTGCTGGAGGAGGCGGGCGTCAACTGCCTGGATATCAACGCCGGATCCCCCAGCGAGTACGATTGGGAGTTTCCCTCCTATTTCCAGCCGCAGGGCTTTCTGCTGGAGGATATTGAGCGGATTCGGCGGTCGGTGTCCATTCCCGTGATCGGCGGCGGGCGTATTACGGAGCCCCAAATGGCGGAATGCGCCCTCTTGGACGGCAGGCTGGACCTGGTCTCCATCAATCGCGGACTGATCGCGGACCCGGCATGGCCCGCCAAGGTCCGGAGCGGCCGGGAGGAGCAGATCCGGCGGTGCGTCGGCTGTACCTGCTGCATCAATGAGAAGGAGCGCCGGAAAGGGATCGTCTGTACTGTAAACCCGTTTGTGGGGCGGGAACGGGAGTTGGCCATACGCCGCGCCGATGCAGAGAAGAGAATCCTGGTGGTCGGCGGCGGTCCGGCCGGGCTCCAGGCCGCTGTCGTCGCGGCGCGGCAGGGGCACCGGGTCAGCCTGGTGGAACAGGAGAGACAACTGGGCGGCATGGTCCGGGCGGCCGGCGTGCCTCCGATGAAGTGGGATATCCTCAGTCTGATCCCGGCGCTGGCCGCCGAGGCGGAGGCGCTGGGAGTGAAGATCCGGACCAATTGCAGGGTGGAGCCGGATAGGATCGCCCCTGGAGCGTATGACCTTGTGGTGCTGGCCACGGGGCAGGAGCCGTTTTTCCCCTGCCTGTGGGAAAATGACGGTTCCCTGCGGGAGACGACAGCGGTCGCGCTCCTGAATGGGGAGAGCTGGTGCGGCGAGCGGGTCGCGCTGATCGGCGGGGGAATGGTGGGCTGCGAATGCGCCGAATTCCTTTCGGAATACGGGAAAAAGGTGACTCTGTTCGAGATGAAGGAAGGGCTGGCGCAGGATGCCTACTGGAATATCCGGGACCAATTGCTCCAGAGAATGAAAAAGTACGAGGTGCGGGCCGTCACAGGCGCCGCGGCGACCGCTGTGCGAAAAAGGTCCATCGTGTGCATGGAAAACGAGGCGGAACGGAGCTACGGGCCGTTTGATACCATGGTATCCGCAGTCGGCCTCCGGGAAGCGGCGACCATGGAGGGCCGGCTGAGAGAGCGGGGCATCCGATGCGTCGTCATCCGGCAAAAAGAGGGGGCCAGCGGAATCCAGCGGACCCTGACGGCGGCGGTGGAGACCATGCTGGCCCTGGAAAACGAAAAATAGAACATTTTCATTCGAAAAAGAAATGATTTTTTGGGCAGAAGGCACTATAATTTTAAATGCTGAAATCGGATAAAAGGAGCGAGATTCCTATGGCGGACCAGCGGACAAAGCCCCTGTTGGGGTATAAGGTAATTGAGCTGTCGACGTTCGTGGCGGCGCCGTCCTGCGGGCGTCTGCTGCGGGACTGGGGTGCGGACGTGATCAAGGTGGAGTCGGGGAAGGGCGATGCGTGGCGGTACCACGGCTCAACGCACCGTGTGACGTCGACGGAGGAGGAAAACCCGATGTTCGACCTGGTGAACGCGGGGAAGAAGAGCGTGGTGGTGGATCTGAAGAGCGCGGAAGGGAAAGCGGTGCTGTATGATCTGCTGTCGGACGCGGACATCTTCCTGACGAACACGCGGGCGAAGTCACTCCGGAAGCTGGGGCTGGACTACGAGAGCCTGAAGGAGCGGTTTCCCAAGCTGATCTATGCGTCGGTGACAGGCTTCGGAGAAGAGGGCCCGGAGACGGACAAGCCGGGATTCGATCTGGTGGCGTACTGGGGGAACAGCGGATTCTTGAACGACCTGTCGATCGACACGGGGACGAGCTACCCGATCCTGGCGCCGACGGGGATCGGAGACGTGACGTGCGGAACGGCGCTGTTCGGGGGGATCTGTGCGGCGCTGCTGGGGCGTGAGCGGACGGGGAAGGGGGACTATGTGACGATATCCCTGTTCGGGGGAGCGATCTGGATCATGAGCTTCATGTACCTGCGGGCGCAGCAGCGATATGGGGATCCGTTTCCGAAGCACCGGGAGGAGACGCCTCCACTCACGGCGCCGTACCGGTGCAAGGACGGGGAGTGGCTGATGCTGTCGATATTGGAGTATGAGCGGTACTTCCCGGCGCTGTGCAAGGTGCTTGGGGTGCCGGAGCTGGCGGAGGACCCCCGGTTTGCGGACAAGAAGGCGGCGGACCAGCACCGCGGCGAGCTGATCCGGGCGCTGGAGGAGCGGTTCATCAGGGAGGACTTCGCGTACTGGAACAAGGCCTTGAACGAGAGCGACATCGTAAACGACCGCCTGCGGCACTTCAAGGACATCGTGGACAGCGAGCAGGCGTGGGTGAACCACTACTTGACGAAGGTGGAGTTCCCGGATGGCGGGGAGTGCGTGATGCCCCGTCCGGCGGTGCAGTCCCGTGAGATGGGGGTGCCGGAGCTGGAGCGTGGGCCGCTGCTGGGGGCGGACACGCCGGAAGTGCTGTCGGAGAGACTTGGTTACAGTGGGGAGAAGATCAAGGCGCTGCTGGAGAGCGGTGCGGTCCAGCAGCACCCGTAAAAGGGAAAGCGAAGATCAAATTTTATAATAATAGGGAGGCAAATGTGATGAAGGTTTCTGATGTGAAGAAAGTATGTGTGGCTGGGGGCGGCCAGATGGGGCGTCAGATCGCGCTGAACGCGGCGATCCACGGCTTTGACACCTATCTGACGGACGCCATTGCCGATGTGCTGACCGCGGTGGACAAGTGGAGCGCGGAGTATCTGGAAGGCCGCGTGGCTAAGGGCAAGCTGACCGCGGAGCAGGCGGCCGACGCCAAGGCGAAGTTCCATCTGGCATCCACCCTGCAGGAGGCCGCGGAGGGCGCTCAGATCGTCATCGAGGCCATCCTGGAGGACCGGGAGGTAAAAACGGAATTTTACCGGAACCTGAACGAGGCGGCGCCCAAGGACTGCATCATTGCCTCCAATTCCAGCTACATGGTCTCCTCCCTGTTCAAGGATCTGATCGACGACCCCAGCCGCCTGGCCAACATGCACTATTTCAATCCCGCCCTGGCCATGAAGCTGGTGGAGGTGGTGAAGGGGGAGCATACGGCGCAGGAGACCGCAGATTTCCTCTATGACTTCGCCGTGGCCAACGGCAAAAGTCCCATTCGGGTGAACAAGGAGATCCGGGGCTTTGTGGTCAACCGCGTTCTGACGGCCATCCGGGACGAGGCCTATTTCCTGGTGGAGGAGGGGGTGTGCTCTCCCGAGGACTGTGACATCGGCGTGAAGGGCGGCTTGAACCACCCCATGGGCCCCTTCGAGCTGCTGGACCTCACCGGCATCGATCTGAACTACCTGTCCATGGAGGACCGCATGAAGGCGGGTGAGCCCAAGCCCCACGGGTATGAGATCGCCAAGGCCAAGTACGAGGCCCACGAGTGGGGCCGCAAGACCGGCAAGGGCTTCTACGACTACTCCAAAAAGTAAAAATCAACGTCTCATAAGAATAGAAACAGACAGCGCCTCCGCAGTCCCGGGACTGCGGAGGCGCTGTCTGTTTTTTTGCCCGGACCGGAAACTTCCGGTCCGCCGTCTCTGCGCTTGCTTTTGCGGCGCTCCCCAAGGGAAGGGAGCGCCCCGCTCTGCGGATGAACGTGAAGATTTTCGGGGTAAGAACTACTTCCGCTCCTCCTGGTAGCGCGGGTCCTCCAGCAGCTCCTCCATCCAGGCCTTGTACAGGGCGGGCCTGAAGTCGGAAGCGCCGCCCAGTGTGGGATTTTTCCCGAAAATCTGCAGATTGGCCAGGGACAGGTCCACCGTGGCCGTATACATCCGGTTCTGGATGGCTCTGGGATCGGTGAAGGGATATCCCGCGTAGTACTCGGCCTCCCAGAAATTCATACTGGGGCCGATGATGCTGGCGCCGCCCCAGAAGACATTGAAAAGATCCTTCCCCGCCAGATTCGAGGTGACCACATAGATGCGGTCTACGATGCTGGCTGAGACCAGCGAGGCATTCCCCAGTGCTGTGCCGTGGCATTTGGCGTGGGCGGAGAGGTTCAGATAGGCCCGGCAGCCCTTGGCGGCGTAGTAGCGCATCAGCTCCGGAAAACAGTAGGAATCATAACAGATCCCCACCCCTATGGGGCCCCAGGGCGTCTGGAACAGGAAGGGGTCCCTGCCGCGGATGGCCCAGTGGGGCTCGGGGTAGGCCAGATGGATCTTGCGGTATACGCCCAGAATTCCCTCCGGACCGCAGACACAGGCGGAATTATAGACCGCTCCGGGGGCCCAGCGATCCCGCTCCGGCAGACCGAAGGCCACATAGAGACCGAATTTCCGTGCCGCTTCGGCAATGCGCTGGGAGGAAGGCCCCGGTACAGTCTCCGCCTGCAGAACCTGCATTTTTTCCGCCTTGGGCTGCTCTTTCTTGTCGTCGTAACCGGTCAACGCCATCTCCGGAAAGACCACCAGGTTGGAGCCCTCGCCGGCGGCCAGCTCGATATAGTCCAGCATGCGCTGGAGGTTGAGCTCTTTCTTTCCCCAGATGGCGTGAAAGGCCACGGTGGAGATCTTCATCACATGCTTCATATCGGTGATCCTCCGGCCTTACGGGTTATGGTCGTCGCCGGGTGGGGCGCAGCGCCCCCGGCGGGAGCCGTCTTCCCTACGCAGAAAGCGCGGGCGCGTCACAGCCCCAGAGACGCCTTGTTTTCCATGGCCAGATGGTAGTAATGCTGGGTGTGGTCCAGACGCTCGGCCAGACTGCCCTCGTCCAGCGTCTTGATGACCTTGGCGGGAGAGCCCACCACCACGGAGAAGGGGGGGATCACCGTGCCCTTGAGCACCAGGGCCCCGGCCCCGATCACAGAGCCCCGCCCGATATAGGCCCCGTCCAGGATGACGGCGCCCATCCCGATGAGGCAGCAGTCCTCGATGGTGCAGGCGTGAAGGATGCAGTTGTGGCCCACGGTTACGTTGTCGCCGATGATGGTGGGGATGCCGCTTCGGGCGTTCAGGCCGCTGCGCCCGCTGTCGGCATGTACGGTGGTGTTGTCCTGGATGTTGCTCCACTTGCCGATGGCGATGTGGTTGACGTCGCCCCGTACCACCACGTTGTACCAGATGCTCACGCCCTCGGCCAGGGTGACGTCGCCGATGACTCTGGCGCCGGGGGCGAGAAAGGTGTTCGGATCGACCAGGGGGAAATACCCCTTATAAGGATAGAGCGTGCTCATGTTGTCTTATCCTCCTGTTGCTGTCTGCGGGCAGGGCCCGGCTCACGATTTGCGCACCTCCACCCGAATGGTGTCCAGAAGCGCCTGGGCCGCCTGGGTGGCGGAAAGACGATTGTGGACGATCTCCTCCCGGACCTCCGCCGTGCGCGCGATCACGGCGGGGTTGTTGAGGATCTCGCTGCGAAGCTGCTCCTCGGTCATCTGCCAGACCCAGTCCAGCGTCTGCTGCTGGCGGCGGCTCTGGAGGCTGCCGCGCTTTTCCATGATGTCCATGAAGGTCATCACCACGTCCCAGATCTCCGCGATGCCCTCGCCGTTCAGGGCGGAGCAGGTGTACGCCTTCGGGGCCCAGCCCTCCACCACGGGGCGCAGATAGTGGAGCACCTGCTCATATTCCGAGCGGGTCACCAGGGCCTTCTGCTTGTTGGCGCCGTCGGCCTTGTTGACCAGAATGGCGTCGGCGGTCTCGATGACGCCCTTTTTGATGCCCTGGAGGTCGTCGCCGGCCCCGGTCAGTACCACCACCAGGAAAAAGTCCACCATGGAGCGCACGGCGGTCTCGCTCTGTCCCACACCCACCGTCTCCACCAGGATGGTGTCGAAACCGGCCGCCTCACACAGGAGCATGGTCTCCCGGCTCTTGCGGTTCACTCCGCCCAGGGTCCCGCCGGAGGGGGAGGGGCGGATGAAAGCGTCCGAACGCTTGGAGAGGGTCTCCATTCGGGTCTTGTCACCGAGGATGCTGCCCTTGCTGACAGAGCTGGAGGGGTCCACCGCCAGCACGGCCACCTTTTTGCCCAGATTGCACAGGTAGTTGCCCAGCGCCTCAATGAAGGTGCTCTTCCCCGCGCCAGGTACGCCAGTAATGCCCACCCGGACGGAATTCCCCGTGTGGGGAAGAAGGCGCTGGAGAATCTCCTGGCCCAGAGCGAAGTGCTTGGGAGCGTTGGATTCAATGAGGGTAATGGCCTTGGCGAGCATCATGCGGTCTCCGCGGAGGACTCCCTCCACATAGTCGTCCACCGTATATTGCTTGCGGACGAACCGGGCCGGACCGGGCTCGGAGGGATGCCCGACCTCATCGATTCCGCTCATGACCTGACAGGCAAACTCCTTGCCGGCGTCGCTGGGGGCCCATTCCGGCTTGTAAGTCGTATAATTTTCCAAAAAACCTCCTCCTAGCTCTTCATTCTGTATCAAAAGTATACGCTCCGCCCATAGAAAAGTCAAACCTTTTCAAGCTCGGAAAGCTTCGCACTTTCGCCGCCGACCGTAAGGCAAATACCGAATGTTTCCTCCACTCTTTTTCATTTCCTTTGACAGCAGCCGGACCCGCCGTTACAATGGGGGATAACGGCGCCTCCCGCGGAGAGCGGGCCGTCCCGACCCAGGGAGGAAGGGCGTCAAGGAGGGCCCCATGAAGAAAAGACTGCCGGCGCTGCTGCTGGCTTTGAGCATGCTTACCCCGCTGCCCGCAAGGGCGGCGCAGCCGGAGACGCCTCCCGTCTCCCCTTGGGCGTGCGACGCCATGTATGAGGCGTTGGCACTGGGGCTGTGGGAGGCGGACGGGACCGAAAGTGTTCTGGAGGAGATCACGGACGAACAGCTGGAGCGGATCAGGTCCATAGTGTCCGACCGTCTGGCGCTGCTGAAGGCCCCAGCCCGTGCGCCGGCGCCTCCGCCGGCGATCAACACCACCAGGGGCGGAGTCGTCAACGCCCTCTACCGGCAGGCGGCGGTCTGGGATTTCCCGGAGGTGGAAGCGGATGCGGACGCGGTGGACTGCCTGGTGGAGATGGGGGTGCTGCTGGGCAGGGGAGAGGCACGGGACCTGGCGCTGGAGAGCCCCTGCACGCTTCAGGAGGCGCTGGTCATGGCGCAGCGGCTGGTGCTGCATCTTTACGACCGCCGCGGCGCGGGCGCCCAGGGCTTTCTCTGGAGGGCCGAGGGCAATGGGAACACCCTCTATCTTCTGGGCACCATCCACGTGGACCGGGACAATATCTATCCCCTCTCCGGGCGGCTGCGGGAGATCATCGCCGGTGCGGACGACGCCATCTTCGAGGTGGACTTTGGAGACAAGGAGGACACGCAGGCATTCCTGGCCATGCAGGATTACCCCGAGGGGGAAGCCCTGCGGGACCATGTGAGCGGTGCGCTCTTCCAGGAGGCGGTGTCCGTGGGGGCGGCGCTTCCGCAGCCCTACACCATGGACGAGGCGGCGGTGGACCGATATAAGCCCTGGGCCTATGCCAATCTTGTGAACAGCGTCACCCTTCTCATGGGAGAGGACAGCCTGGAGGACCCTCTGGCGGTGGATATCTACATATATAATAAAGCGGCCAGCAGCGGCGTGACTGTGGACGCGGTGGAGAGCTATGTTTACCAGGGTGAGCTGTTTGACAGCCTGTCCGGTCCCTACCAGGCCGGATATCTCTCGGGGGCTCTGTCCGGCTTCCGGGCCGCGCAGCGCGGCGATACCGTCTCCTCCGGCGTAGAGGATATCTCCCGCTGGGTGGAGTGGTGGAAGAGCGGGGACGCGGCCTCCTTTGCCGCCGCCTATGGCAAAGACGAGGTACTGCGCGCCGCCGACGAGCTCGACGAGCGCCTGCTGCTCCGCCGGGACCCCGGCATGATCGAATACGCCGACCGCTATCTGAGCGCGGAAGGTCCCCGCACCGGCATCCTGGTGGTGGGCGCGGCCCATATGATAGGAGAGACCGGCGTAGTGCGGGGCCTGCAGGCGCTGGGCTATACCGTGGAGCTTGCGCCGGACGGGCGATGAGATCAAAACAGGGCGTCCCGCCTGCGGGACGCCCTGTTTCTGCTTGAAAAAGGATGCGGAGTGCCGGCGCCCTTACGCGGCGGTGGGCTGAGGCTCCAGCACCCGGGCCTTCTGGAGCAGGACCAGAATGGGGGGGATGACCAGAAGCTGGAGGATGATGCCGGGCAGAGCGGTGACGAAGGCCGCCGTGAAGAAGATCTGGAAGGAGTAGGACCCGGCGCGGAAGATGAGCGCATTCACCACGCCGTACACCACGCGGCCCGCCAGCATAGCGGAGACCAACTGGACGTACACCGAGGCGGTGCGGCTCCTGAGGCGGATGAACTGGCTCATGAGGCCGGACACCAGGCCGTAAGCCGCCAGCTCGCAGAGCATGGAGGGCAGGTAGGCCGCAGGGGGCATACCGGTGAGCAGGCTGGAGAGCAGCGGTGCCAGAATGCCGCAGGCCAAGCCGTAGGGCCAGCCGCAGGCCAGGCCGCACAGCAGGACGGGGATGTGCATGGGCAGCAGTACGCTGCCTGCATTGGGCACCATGTGGAAGGCCTGGGGTAATACCACGCCCAAGGCCGCGCACATGGCCGCCATGACCAGTTTTCTGGTGGCGCTTTGTTTCATGGGGAAGATTCCTCCTTCATTTCCTGAAAAAGCCACGAAAACAGCGGCCCCACTTCCTGCGGGACCCTGCCTTCGTGGCTTTCCATTCTGATATGCGGGGGAGAGAACGGTCATGCCGCCTTCCTGGCGGCTTTCTGTCGATTCATTCTACCGCAAATTGGAACTACCTGTCAAGGGGAAAAGAGCGGGCCCGCCTTGGCGGCATTGATTTTTGGATGCAAAGAGGTATAATGGGACTGCGACTGAGGAGAATGAGGAGCGCAACATGCGGGAAATGCGGAAAAGAAGGGCGATCGCCACGGAAGACCAAAACGTTAGGAGGTGATGCATCAAACGAAAAGAGGAGATTGCCATGAATCAAATTCCTGACCCCAATGCGGTGTTCCCCAACGAATATGGGACATCCTGTTTTTTAAAAAACGTGATCACGGCCCTCAATATCATAGTGGGGGATTATACATATTATGACGATCCCGACGACCCCACCGCGTTTGAGCGGAAGAACGTGCTGTTTCACTGGCCGGAGTTTGGGGACCGGCTGATCATCGGAAAGTTCTGCGCCATTGCCAGCGGTGTGCGGTTCATGATGGGCAGCGCGAACCACCGCATGAGCAGCGTCAGCACATATCCATTCCACGTCTTTGGAGGCGCCTGGGCGGAACAGACGCCGCCCCACCTCTCCCAGCTCACCTTCAAGGGAGACACAGTAGCGGGCAACGACGTGTGGATTGGGCGGGAGAGCGTGATCCTCCTCGGGATAACGATCGGCGATGGGGCGATCATCGCCGCGTATTCTGTGGTGACGCGGGATGTGAAGCCCTATACGCTGGCGGGCGGAAACCCAGCCCGACCAATCAGAAAACGCTTTGACGAGGAATTGATTGGGCTGCTGCTGGGCCTGCGCTGGTGGGATTTCGAGCCGGAGCGTCTGGCTGCCTTCTTGCCTGTGCTCTGCGACGGGGCTCTGGAGGCAGTGCGGGAGACAGCCCGCAGAATGCTGGATGGCCCGCAATAAAATAAGCGGAAAACGGCCGCCTGGTCTCAAAGACCAGGCGGCCGTTTTTGCGTTGGGACCGGCGGGGTTCAGAGGGATTCCGGGTCCTGAAAAAAGCCGGTGGTGTCCACGGTGAGATCGCTCTCCTCCTCCGGGCGGAGGGCGTCGAAATAGCGCTCCTCCAGGGGGATCCATTTCTCCAGGAAGGGGATCAGGCCCTCCGGCCCCTCCCGTTCCAGCAGGCGCCGCCGCTGCTCCTCCCGGGAGCAGGTGAGGAAGAGCTTCAGGTCGTACTGCGGGGCCAGATCCGGATGCAGGGCATAGCTGCCCTCCACGACGGTGAGGGGGCGGAAGGGGACGGACACCGGTGGCCGGAGCCGTCCGGCATGGCAGTCGAAGGGGCGGAAGGTCACGTCCTCTCCCCGGCTCAGGGGGAGGAGGACCTCCGCAAGCATCCGCTCCCGGTCCACATTGCCGCCGGGCTGGGAGAGCCGCTCCGGTGTGCGGAGGGCAGGGGGGAGAAAGAAGTCGTCCATATGAAAGACGTTGCAGGGGAAGAGCGCGGCGATGAGGGCGGCAAGGCTGGTCTTTCCGCTGCCGCACCGGCCGTCGATGGCAACCACGGCGGGACGGCCCCCCCGAGCCAGGGGCCAGATGGCCAGCAGCACAAAGAGAAAGTTCACATAATCCCGCTCCAGCACCCGATAGTGGGGGTGGTAGGCGCTGCGGAATGCCTCGCTGTGGTGGAGGGCCGGGCAGTCTTCGGCCCGGTAGTCCCGCAGCCAGGCGGGATATCCGGGGATGTCCAGGGCGAGGAGGGACTCCAGCCTCTCCTCCAGACCCGCCCGGGTGCCGGTGTGCCGGCAGGCGGTGGCGGTGAAGAGAAGGGACACCAGGGGCAGGAGCCCCTCCTGCGAGAGGTGGGCGGGTTCCAAATGGAAGCGGCACAGACCGCCGCCGATGGGCTCCGGCGGGCGGTGGAGGCAGTCCGGGGGCAGACCGCGGCACTCGGTCAGCAGCCGCTCCAGGGCCAGGGCCGGGTCGGAGACCATGTGCCCGGGGCCGAACTCGCTCTGGTAGGCCAGCTTCCCAAAGTCCTGGGGGGCCATCAGCGGATAGCGGCGGGCGTGGAGCCGGGCGAGGGCCGGAAAGGAGCGGTTCAAAGCCCCACCTCCCGCAGGGCCAGGTCCACGGCCCGCTTCAGATAATCCTCCAGGCGGCACTCCTCCACGCCGGCGATCCGGGTGCCGCAGGTGGCGGAGGGAATGAGGATCTTGACCGCCTGGGCGCCGGAGACGGCGGCGGCGGCCGCCGGGGAGACCTCGCCCATGATGCCGTTGGCCAGGATAACACCGATGGGGCCCAGGATCAGGTCGGCCCGTCCGGCGTTATAGAGAATGGCGTTCTCCCCCGTGGCCCCCCGGGTGCAGCCGGCCTTGAGCATGGCGTTGGTGGCCAGCACGTTGGTGCCTGCGCAGAGGAGCTCGCAGTCCTCGGGCAGCCGGGGTCTCAGGAGGGTGGCCAGGCGGCTCCCGATGCCGCCCCCCTGTCCGTCGATGAGGAGAATACGCATACGATCAAATCCTTTCCGATCCGTTTCCCGCCCGCGTCCTGCCGTTCCGCGCCCCTCCGGAGGGGCGCGGGGCGACGATGCGCACCGGCCGGGCGCAGGGCGGAGGCGCCGCCGCCCGGAGAGCAGGCCCGGCGATTGGGCGTGTGAATCAAGCCCTATTATACGAGCCCGGAGAAGTTCTGTAAAGGGCGGATACAGGGTATACAGGGACAAAAAATCGTGGTATAATGGCTGTGACTGGTTCCCCACCCAGTCCAACCGGCACAGAGTGAGCCGTCCGGGGGCGCTTGCGCCATGCCCCCGGGGTAAGGGACCTGTGCCGCTGTGCGTGGCGCGCGTACTCTAAACAAAAAATGGAGGTCTTTTTTTCATGCGCAAATTTGATACCAAACAGCTCACCCTGGCCGCCGTCATCGCGGCGGCCTACGCCGCCCTCACCCTGTGCCTACCCGCCTATGGGGCCATTCAGGTCCGGCTGTCCGAGGCGTTCACCGTCCTGCCCTTTCTGTTCCCGGCGGCGGTGCCCGGCGTGGCCGTGGGGTGTCTGGTGGCCAATCTGCTCAGCCCTTACGGGCTCATCGACGTGGTGTGCGGCACCGCCGCCACCCTGCTGGCCGCCCTGTGGACATCCCGGATCCGGCATAGGGCGCTGGCGCCCTTGCCCCCCGTGCTGTGCAACGGAGCCATCATCGGGGCCATGCTGGCGTGGTATGAGGTGGGCTTCGGCCCCGGCTTCTGGGGCATTTTCGCCATGAACGCGCTCACCGTGGGCCTGGGCGAGCTGGTGGCCTGCTACGGGTTGGGCCTGCCCATCCTCATCGCACTGCCCAAGATCCCGTATTTTCAGGGGCGCATGTCACCGGAGCGCCTGTCGTGATCCGGTAACTATTCTGTTGTCAGGAGGCATGAGAACCAATGAAGGTCAGGAAAGCCGTCATTCCCGCAGCCGGGCTGGGGACCCGGATGCTGCCCGCCACCAAGACCGTCCCCAAGGAGATGCTCCCCCTGGTGGACAAGCCGGTGATCCAGTATATCATCGAGGAGGCGGTGGCCGCCGGGATCGAGGACATCCTGGTGGTGACCAACCGGGCCAAATCCGCCATGGACGATTACTTTGACTATTATCCCGAACTGGAGGAGCGGCTCTCCCGCGCCGGCAAGGAGCGGGAGCTGGAGGAGGTCCGGCGGGCGGCCGATCTGGCCAACATTTTCTATGTCCGGCAGAAGGAGACCAAGGGACTGGGACATGCCATCTGGCGGGCCAAGCGGTTCGTGGGGGACGA